>CAZJRB010000047.1:0-48994 GCA_964547995.1 uncultured Planctomycetaceae bacterium
TCTACTTCCATTGTGGCGACCTCGACCTGCTACCCCAACCCACCTAAATCCCGGACGAGCGTTGATTCTTAATCCGGAATCACTGCGACCGCAGCCGTTCACTGCCATCGTCACCGTCTACTTCCCGGCCAGCGGCAGCGGCCGGAAGTCGGGCTCGTCTTTCCACTTGAGGTTTTTCTTGCCCTCGTGGGTGCCGTAATACGGGGCATTCGCGTCAATCCAGGTGACGATCCGGATGAACTCCTCGCGGGTGAGATCCGCCTTACAGGGGTCGTGGCGCATCCGCTCGACCAGCTTGCTCCGGTGCGAACCGAAGGTCAGCGGCGGCTCGGCCGGGACATGGGAGCTGCCAAAACCGCACTGGAGGTAGCTGACCAACTGTTTTTTGGCCAGGTTTTCATAGGAGCGGTTCCACAGCGTTGTCAACTCGCCGGTGAGATCCAACTCGCCCTTGGGCGCCTTGCCGCTGTGGCAGCCAAGGCAGTGCTTGTCGAGAATCGGCTGAACGTCTGCGGCGTAGTGTACCGCGCGGGGGCCGGTATCGCCCGGCTGGGGATAGAGCGCCTCGACGGGATGGTCCAAGGCCAGCGGATGAGCGACATTCACCTTGGGCGCCTTGCGGCGGACTTCGTGGCAGCCGATGCAGGACCTTTTCTCGCCCGGCATAAAGTTCAAGAACGTCCGCATCCGCTGCAATTCCATGTAGTTTTCATCCAGCGCCTGGAAGAAGAGATTTTTGTTCGCCGGCACGGTGAAAAAGGCCGACCCGTCGTCGCGGACTGTAGCAATGCCATAGACCTTTTTTCTCGCGACATCGCCGCCGTAGCTTACTGCCGATGCCTGCAAGCCCGCGGTATCCCCCTGCTTACCCGCCCGCCAGGTGTCGTACCAGGACAGGTTCATGGCTTCCATCACACGGATATACTTGACCCTTCCGCGCTCGATGCCCGTAAGGCCCTGGTAGACGTCCTGCACGAACATCGTGGCCAGCTTCTCGTCTTCCTCCGCTTCCGGCGGGTCGACCGTGGTAATGTCCGTGGGCGTCTGGCGAGGCCAAAGCGGCGTCGGCTGGTGACAGGATAGATTCGGGTCGCGGTAAAGCTCTGCCCGGTTGCCCCACGCGTCGAGCGCGTAGATCCCGAATTCCGCCCCTTTGTTACACTTGATGCCGCCGGGGCTGTGAGAGACGAGGAAGAACTTCTCCGAGAACGGGTAAGGCTCCCTGAAGCGGCCGCCGTTGCCCGGCATGGGGAACATGCCCGGATAGCTGATCTCGGGCGTGATGTTCGTCATTCCCTCGGCGGTGCGCCGATTTCGGCGACTATCGACGAGCACCACCGGGCCGGCCAGCCCCCCGTGGTGTCCCGCCCCGATCGCGACAATCTTGGTGCTGCCCGGGATGCTGCGAGCGTTTGTCATCGCGGCCGGCCGGACGAGCGTGTTTTTATACACGTGGTCCGAGCCGCTGCCGTCGGGACGTACCGCCCAAAGGCTCTGCGCGTTGCCGAAACCCTTGTCGATGTACTCCCATCGCATGTAGACGATCCGGCCGTCGTCCAACACGCAAGGGTTGATTTCGTTGACCTGGCCGCTCGAAATACAGCGGATATTCTTGCCGTCGGCGTCCATGACGTGCAACGTCGTTACCGTTGCAGGGAAACAGAGGACCGACCGCTGGGAGCGCGTGGAAGCGAACATAATCTTGCCGTTGGGCAGATAGCACGGGTCGATATCGTTATACCCGCTGGAGAAATGGCCCCCGTAGCGTAGCCCGGCCTCCACTTCCTCGTCTGTCCCGAAGGTGAGCTGTCGCAGGCTTTTGCCGCCTGTCCTGAGCCCGGTCGAAGGATCGATGTCGATTTCGTAGATGTGGTACCGCTCGCCCTCCTTGCAGTAACAGAACACGATTTTGGCGGCGTCAAACGACAGGTCGAACCGCCCGAACACACCGCCGGCCAGTTCCGGCGCCAACTCGGTGACTTTGCCCTCCGGGGACACCGGCGAAAGGACGCAGAGATTACCGCCCGGATTGCCGTTGCTCAGGTGCCCCGTGTAAGTGCTCACACTGCGGCTCATCTGCGTGACGAACAAGAGTTTGTCAAACTTCAACGCCGGATGGTCGAGCATGGCCCGGCGCCGAAGCGTTTTCAATGCGTTGTCAACCTCTTGCAACTGCTCCGGCGTGGCGTTTTCCGCGGCGATCTGTTTCTTCTCCAAATCAGCCAGTTGCTTCAGGTACTCCGGACCCTTGGAATACTGCGGGCCGAACGTTCTGATCGTATCCTCGATGGCCAATCGCAAGGTCGGCACGTTCACGGCGTCCGGCGGCAGAAACACGGGACGATACCGGACCGGGATTCTTTCGAGCTTCACTTCCCGCTTGGTCGGCTTCCAACCCTTCGGGAACGCCACGGGCGATTCCAACCGCAACTCGATCGGATTGGGCGGCGGGCCGTTCCGGGTGAACTTCAGCGTATGCTTGCCCGCGGTGGCCTGCACCGTACAGGCATTGTCTTCCCACTCCGCGCCGTGCATGCCCCATGTGCGTTCGGGCAGCCCTTCGTACACGTTGGGATGGCGGTCCATATAGGGTGGTGAATTGTTAGTCTGCCGACCGCAACACTCACCCACCCGCTTGTTGTCGAGCCAGACCTCCATCGGCCGCGGCCCGGCCGACGCGTAGCGCACGCGAAGCGTGTAGGTGGCCGTGACGGGAAAGTCGACGTCATATTCGACCACCCACGGCAACTCGTTGCCTCCGGTCAGCATGAGTTCGGGATGCTTGTCGCGGTAATCGCCATATTGGCCCGGATTCTCGGAAACCCTGGCGTTGCCCCGGTCGAAGGTCCAGGCGTCGATCTTGAACGATCCGGCCGGTTTCGCCGCGGCGGGTACCGGGGAGAACGCAACACTGCAAACGGCAACGTACGCCACGGCGAGCACCACCAACGCCAGCGGGCGACACTGCCATGGCAGGCACGATTCGATTCTCATCGCAAGTCCTCCTGCAAGAAAAGAACGGCCTTTTCCTCCAATGAGCCCCTTGGAGCGACGTTCATTATAGTAACTCTGGATGTTAGATGAAAGATACACCTCTTGTCAAATCGGGCAACGCCGCAGCGGGCGGCGAGAGGCCGCGATGTGCTGGGCTGGCAGCAGCCGTTTCATCTGGTGGCCAACCTTCCCTTGGCTGCCCGCAATGGGCCGCTGGTTGCGAAGTGCCGGGTACGTTGGTATCATGACGGCAGCCGTTTGATCTGGTGGCCGGCAGGGGCCAGGCAAGCGGAACCAACCAGGCCAAACCGTCGTCTGACGCCCGCAGCGGGTAGAGGCAGGAGAATTCCACAGTGCAATTCCGTCCGCGGTCCATCGCCGTGTTTCTCGTTTGTTGGAGCGTTGTCGGGCCTTCTGCACCGGCGATCTGCGCCCAGCAGCAGTCAAAACCTGTGGGACAGTCCGGCGGCGACGGCCTCGTCTCCCTTTTCGACGGCAAGACGCTCGCCGGCTGGCACGCAGTGCCGAAAGAGAGTGCGTCGGACTGGACCGTTCGCGACGGGGTGATCGTTGGCCACGGCAGCGCTGACCGGCTCTCCTACCTCGTCTGGAAGGATGAGCAGCTTACCGACTTCGAGCTGAAGCTGCGCTACCGCCTGCCGGGCAAGGGCAACACTGGAATCGAAATCCGCAGTCAAGTAGACAAAAGCGGTAAGCGGCCTTTCGAGGGCTATCACGCCGACCTCGGCCACGTCGGCATCGGGCCCCACATCCTCGGGGCGTGGGATTTTCACTTCGCCAAGCGAAAGGAATACCCGTGCAAACGCGGGACGCGGCTGGTCATCGACGAGGACGGCAAGGCACATTCCAGCAAGATCCCCGGGGCGCTCACCCCGGCCGACGTCCGCCGGCACGAGTGGAACAACGTCCACGTCATTGCCCGCGGACGCCGCTTCCAGTTCTTCATCAACGGCAAGCTCTCTTCCGAATTCACCGACAACGCGAAGCAGGGACGACTCGACCACGGAGCGATCGGCCTCCAGATCCACGACAAGGGCATGATGGTCGAATTCAAAGACATTCGGCTGAAACAACTGGCCCCGGCGTCGAAGCCACAGAAGCAAGCGACCAAGGCGCAGAAGTAGCAGTGACCAGCCGTGTTGTACGATGGCCTTCCAAGGCCGTCGCTACCGAGAAACCCGTCTTTCCGACGGCCTTGGAAGACCGTCTTACGAAAGAACCGGACCAAACAGGGTGATTCGATATGAAGAATATGATTTGGCTCATCGTCGCAGCAACAACGTTAGCAGCTTCAATCGCTGTGGCTGAAGAACCGGTTCCGGTTGGATTGCAGAAGCAACTGTTCGTGGACGACTATGTTGTGGCGGAAAAACGGAATCTGACCCGGGAACTGGGTAACGTGAAGAAAGTCGGCATCGTGCTCAAGCCGTCTCTCGACACGGATTTCCATCCTTCCTGGAAAAAGCCGGACGGCTCGCGGGTGGCTTTGGATTTCGGCTACTACACGAGCGTCGCGCGCAATGAAAAGGACAACAAGTTCCAGATGTGGTACATGGCGTGGCGGCTGGCGGGCGTCGGTTATGCGGAATCGACCGACGGCATCCATTGGAACAGGCCGCTGGTCGGAAAAGACGGCAAGACGAACATCGTCCACCGCTGTCAGGGGTTCAGTTGCACGATCGATCCCACGCTGCCCTGGGGTCATGCCGAGAAATACAAAGGGGCCGGCGACTTCCAGAACAGCAACGCTCGCGTCGCGCTGTGCCATTCGCCGGACGGCATCCATTGGTCGGACTACAACGGCGGAAAGCCCGTCTCACATCGGGCGGCCGACACGCACAACCAATTCCTGTGGGACCCGATCTCCGGAAGTTACCGCTTGTTGACCCGCACAGATCTGGGTGGCGCCGGCGGCGCCAGTGAGAGCCGCTCGACACGCATCATGGTCCACGCGGCGGAAAACGACGTGATGAAACATCCGGCAGCGTGGAAGACCGTGATCGATAAGATCAAAGTGGATGACCCCAAAAAAGAAAAAAACCGCTGGGGTAACCCCCGGTTGCAGTTCAACGGGATGACCATGTGGATTTACGAAGGCGTCTACTTCGGGCTGATGGACGTCTACACCATGGGAAAATCCCACTTTTTCGACGGGTACGACTATAAGACCAAGCACGACGATGATTACATGGACTTCTACATCGGCACCAGCCGGGACGGCATGAACTTTGACAAAAGCTGGATCTACGCGCGCAAGGCGCTGGTGCCGCGCGGTCCGGCCGGGAGCTTTGACAAGGACGGCGTAAAGCCGCCCGCCCAGATTGTGACCCACGACGACGAGCACTGGATCTTCTACGGCGGTATGGACGAGCGCCACTACAGCCGCGGCCGGCACCTGAATATCGGACTGGCAAAGTTGCGGCTCGACGGCTTCGTCCGTCTGGCAGCCGGAGACAAGCCCGGTACGGCCGTCACGAAACCCTTCAAGCTCGAAGGCAACCGGCTGGAAGTAAACGTCGATGCACGAGCCGGCCGAATTCAAATCGAAATGCTCGACGCCGACGGCAAACCCATCCCCGGCTTCTCCGGCAACGACGCCCCCGAGTATCAGGCGGTAGACGACCTGCGCCTGAAATGTGCCTGGAAGAAACACAAAGACCTATCGGTACTAAAGGGCAGAGTGGTGAGAATTCGGTTCCGTCTGCGCAACGCCCGGCTCTATGCATTCCGGGTCCAATAGAAGGAGAGAATACAATGCTGAATCCAGACAACAGGAAAACAAATGCGAAAGTGACGATCGCGGCAACGGCCGTGTTTGGAGTGGTCGTTTGTGCCGGCTTGGCCGCGGGGCAGTCCAAGATGGACACGCGCCGCGACCGGTACCTTCTGCTCGATTCCCGTATCATCGACAGCACCGACAACGCGAAACTGACCGTCGGCGTCGTCGAGAAGGACAAGAACAGCCCGCTCTTCAAAGAGGACAAGCCGTGGGAACCCCGGTTCGACAACCCCTATTGTAGCGTCATCTATGATGAGGAGGAAAAGATCTACAAGTGCTGGTACAGCATTTTCACCAGGTCCGGCGGCCGGGGGGATTTCCCCGGCGAGGGGCTGGCATCGGACAAACGCGCGTGGGTCAAGTGGCGGGAGGGGGCCCGCGGCTTCGGCCTCTGCTACGCAACGTCGAAGGACGGTATCCACTGGGAGAAACCCGAGCTGGGACTGATCGACTTTGGCGGCAGCAAGAAGAACAACATCGTCATCGAATACACCCACGGCGTGGCGGTCATCAAGGACCTGCACGAGACCGATCCCCAGAAGCGTTACAAGGCGATTCACCCGGAGCGGAGAAACAGCGCAGTATGGTTCTCCGCGGACGGCATTCACTGGGGGAAAAAGCACAATGCCGGGGCGATCTCCCATGGCGATACGAACCAGGCCGTGTGGTGGGATCCGGATATCAACAAGTACGTGCTCATCACGCGTCGCTGGGGCGGAGCCAACACCACCGGCCGTTACGGCCGCAATGGACATCGCCAGAAGGTCCGGAGCACCTCGTCCGACTTCCTGAAGTGGTCAAAACCGGAGCTTGTCATCGAGGGGCTTGACCTCCGCATGCAGATTCACGATATGCCCGTGGTCCGCCACGCCGGTGTCTACCTGGGCATGGTCGGGCTGTTCGACATCGAGGCAAGCCGGCAGTGGTGCGAGCTGGCCTGGAGCCCGGACAGCATCGAGTGGCACCGGATCGAGCCCGGGGTGCCCTTGATTCCCAACGGCCCGGTCATGGGCAACTGCGATTGGGGCTGTATCTTTGCTTCGGTGCCGATTGTCCGCAAGGACGAGATCCTCATGTACTACGGCGCCAACGACGGCCGGTTCATGGCCTGGCGCAACGGGTTCTTCTGCCTCGCCCGGTTGCGCCCGGACGGGTTTGCAGGCTACGAACAAATCGCCGGCGGAAGCAACAAGACGGCGTCCGTCACAACCAAGCCCGTCTCGGTCGTCGCCGGCTCGCTGTGTGTCAGCGCCGACGTCGCCCCTTCCGGCTACGTCAAGGTCGCGGTCCTCGACCGCGACGACAAGGAATTGGGTGAGGGCGAATTGATAACCAAGACCGTCACCGACGCCCAAGTACAGTGGAAGAACGGATTTTCGATCGAGAAACTCGAAGGGAAAGAAATCAAGCTGAGATTCGAGCTGAGAGAATCAAAGATCTACTCGTTCAGTTTCCACGAGTAGTTTCTTCGGCGCCCGAGAGGGTTTGGGGCCACTCAGAAATAACTTCGGCATTTCCCTTATAAAGCCGCGACCGGTGGTCGCGCCAAGCGTCACCCAAAACCGCTACGGCCGGCGATTCGGCGCGACCGCCGGCTGGCCGGCGGCTACGGGGAAAACTCACCTGCCGCTCGCCAAAAACCGACTTTTGAACATAATCGAATTGTTCATTCGCCCGCGTATGTAGGGGACAGACAGACGCTCCATGCACATAAGCTGCATGGGGGACGCTTTCCCCCGGCAAAAGAAGCACCGCATTGCCCGCAGTTGCTCCACTTGACGTGTCCGGCGCAAAGGGGACAATACGGCTGTGGTCGCATGTGCGGCCGCCCAAGTCCGCTACATCCTTAGATGCACACAGAGCAAAGGAGAAACACAATGGATATCGACACCGTCCGGGCATTTTTCATGTGGTGTACGATCTTAAACGGGGCCTTGCTGATCCTTGCGTTCCTGTTCTGCGCGTCCGCCGGCGATTGGATCCACCGGGTACACAGCCAGTGGTTTCCGATCTCCCGGGAGGCCTTCTACGTGGCGATCTACTCGTTCCTCGGTGTGTTCAAGATGTTTGTCCTGGTGTTCAATCTCGTCCCCTATGTTGCCCTGGTGATCGTGGCATCCTGACGACGGGGACCGGGGCTGCCGAGGCGAAAAAAAGGAGCGGCAGTGAACAGGGCTGCCGCTCCTTCGGTGATGAGCGTCGAGCCGCCGCCGCGGCGGCCCGCTCGAGGGCTTAGCTTAGGGGGTTGCTCAAGAACAAACTCGGCAATTCCAGACTCCCCCATAAAGCCGCGACCGTTGGTTGCGCCGAACACCGGTGGTGGCGGTTTTGGGTAAGGCTGGGCGCGACCAACGGTCGCGGCTTTATGGGCTTCTTAGGGTTCGATCAGGTAGGCATTGTCGTCGAGGGTCAGCAGCACCGGCTCGTCGAAGACCATGTACTGCGACATCTTCTTGCCGTAGCGGCTGGCCAGCTCGAAATACTCGTCGCTGAACTGCTTGATCCGGATCGGTTTCTTCTCCTGCTCCTTGGTGACCTTCGAGTCGACCCATCGCTTGTCGCGGTAGTAGAAGGTCCGGTTGCCGATGTTGCGGACGGTTTCTTTGGCCTTTTCGGCCTCTTCGACGGAACTGGCCAGGTCGTCTCTGTCGGCGACTCTTTCGCCGGCCGCTTGCCCGGCAGGGGCTGTGGCAGCCGGTAGTCGAGCGGGTCTGGGACCGCCGGCACCGACACCACCACCGAGTCCTCCACCCCGATGGCGCATCATCGGTGCGGCTTCGGCGGCGGGCGCCGAGAAGGCATCCATCGCCAGATCGGCGGCGGCGGGCGCTGCGTTGGCGGCTTTCATGCTCCCCTTGAACGCCCGTTGGGCAAAACCGCCGGCGCCGGAGGTGGCCGCCAACTGCTCGAGCCGCCGGTCGGCCCGGCGCGTGCTCGCCGCCACGTCGTGGATGTTCGTGTTCTCATCGGCCATGAACGAGGTGTAGGGCGTGAGGATGCCGTGCCGCTTGGAGAGTTTCACGAGCTCCTCGATCAGCTCGTTGTTCTTTCCGCTGAGGTCGAGTTCGTCGATGATTTCGCCGACGCGGCGGACCGCCCAGAGCTTCTCGATGAACGCGTGCGTTTCGTTATCGCTCTTCTTGACCAGCTTGGCCGGAAAGTCGTATTTCTCTTTCTTGTTGCCAATCTTGCCGGTGACGATGACCTTGGCGGTACCGTGCTTCTTGTACCGTCCGACGACGACGAGCTGCTCGCCGGCGAACAGGTCGAAGGAGTCCTTGGGGTAGACGCGGTTGATCGGCTTGCCTTGCTCCTCCTTGGCTTCGTCGAAGACGAACTGGAGGCGTACGCCGGTCAGGACGGGCGATTCGATCCGCCGGGAGAGCCGGCCGACGCGGTCCTCGATGTCCTCGTTGGGGCGGACGTACTCGGCCTGGCCGAAGTTCTCGCGGACCAGCTTGTCCAACAGGCGGCTGTTGACGTCGTAGCCGACGCCGAAGGTGAAGATCCGGGCGTGGACCTTGTTCTCTCCCTTGACATTCTTGACGATTTTCATTTCGTTGGTTTCACCCGCAGTGGGCAGGCCGTCGGTCAGGAAGAGGATGTAGGTCGGGCGGTCGGTGTCTTTGAGTTGGGAGAGGGTCGACTTCAGGGCGCCGTCGATGTTGGTGCTCCCGCCCGCGTAGATTCCCTCGATAAACCCGAGTGCGGCCTTGCGGGTTTTGTCGTCGTATCGCTGCAACTCGGGGCGGAAGGTCTCGACTTCGCTGTCGTAGGCGACGATGTTGAAGGTATCGCCCTCCCGGAGGCCGTTGAGCACGGATTTCAGCGCCGCCCGGGCCTGCTCGATCTTCTTGCCGCTCATGCTGCCGGAGCGGTCGACCACGAAGACGACCGTTTTCTTGGGTTTCTCTCCGGGCGATTTGATCTTGGGACTGGAAAGCAGCAGGAAGTAGCCGTCCTTGTCGGTGTCGGGACGATACGAGACCACGCGGGTGCTGACCTTGCCCTTGCCGACGTCGTACAGGAGCCGGAAGTCGGTCGAGGGGACCTCGTTCTTCTTGGTCAAGGTAACCGTGGCGTGTTGATCGTCGGGTCGCTTGACCTTCACCGAGTGCGACGGGCTGTAGACGTTTTTGATGTCGACGTTGCTCTCGATCGTCACGCGGATGTCGACCTTTTCGACGGCGTGTGAGGTGTACTTCGCGGTGCTCAGGGGGAAGATGAAATCGGTCAGCCCGTCCTGCTTGCGGCAGAGTTGCGAGTAGCGCATGGTGACGGTCCGTTTGGCGCCCGGTGGGACGGGGAAGACGCTCGTCTTGAACAACCCGGTACCCATCCATTCGAGCAGGGCGGGGTCCTTGTTTTTGCGGACGATGGCCTCGTACATGCTGCGGGCCTCTTTGGCGTCGAGCAGCTTGGCCGGGTATTCCTTGCCGTCGACCAGCAGCGTCATCTGGTCAATTGCCCCGTCGTAGGGAAGCGGGAAGACGAAGGCGACTTCCAACTGCCGGCTGCCGGTGTTCTCGAACGTCTGGGAGACCTGGACCTTGGCCACCTGATCCACCAGCCGGGCGTTGATCTCCAGCTCCTTGATCTTGTAGCGGGCGGGCGGGGGAGGTGCCGGGCGATGGATGATCACCGGATGCGGCGGACGCGGGTGCGGCGGATAGATGATGATCGGACGCGGCAGCCGGACATGCTGGTCCGGGTCGGTCACAATCAGCAGGCCCTGCGCCTGGGCAATCGCCGGTGTCAGCAGCAAGATGAGTACGAGGAGTTTGACCAGTGGTCGGGACATGATTCGGGCCTCCTTGAATTGGGAAGACTGTAGGGGTTGTGTGTCAAAGGGATAACGGACGGAACGGGGATTCGTTTCACAGATTAGGACGCATTTGGGAAGAGAAGAGTTCCCGCCGCCGTTATGGGCACTATTCTACCTTGAAAAGTGTGTCCCGGTGAGCCACCCCCCTGTACGGGTTATAATGTGCGGGTTGGGTAAGATGAGGAAAATATCCGGCCGGATTCCTCCCCCCCAGATGGGACTTAGAGTTGACCCAAGGTGCCAACCTGTTATGATCAATATAGAGGCCTTTCTTTTCGCCCGCGGAGTGCGGGCCCTTCATTTCTCTACACCGCATAAAAGGAGAATGGGATGCAAATGACGAAGCAGCTTTCGGTTTCGTTGGTGAACAAGCCCGGGCGACTGGCAGCGGTTCTGACGGCGTTGAGCAAGGAGAAAGTGGGTTTTCGGGCGTTGTCGTTGATGGATTCGGGGGAGCGGGGGACACTGCGTTTTGTCCCCGACGACTACACTGCGGCGAAGGAAGTCTTGGAGAAGGCAAACATCCGGTGCGATAGTTCGGAGGTGCTGTTGACGGAGGTTCCCAGCCATCCGGGGGCATTTCGGAATATCTGTGAAAGACTGGCGAGCGAACACCTGAATATCGACTATGCCTATTGCTCGTGCAGTTCCAACAACGGCCAGCGGGGCGTCGAAGTGGCGGTGATCAAGGTGAATGATTTGGCCAAGGCACAGCGGGTATTGGGCGAAACGGGCCATACTTCCCGCCGGAAGCGCCCCGGGCGGCGGCCGGCACACGCGCGATAGTCCTTGGAGTTGGCAGAGGGAAGGGGGAAACACGTCCGGTTGCCCCCCATTCTGGTTAGAAGGGTCCTCGGGTGTCGCAGTTGCACTTTGCGATATCTGCTATTGCCCTGAAAATCTTTTTCGTAGACACTACCGCCCCCGTTTCGTACACGTCTTTTTGGATTTCCGGGCGGAATCGCCATGCGGACCTTTCTCGCACTTGGACTGTTGCTTGTTCTTACAGGCTGCGCCCGTCGACCACAGTACGGGACCGCTCCCTATCAGGCGGCTCCGGAGCCGGGGGTTGCCTACTGCGGCAACCCGCTTCATGTCCCCGTCGCCAATCATGAGTTCGTGTGGGAGACGGTGGTCGATGTAGTCGACAACTTTTTCAAGATCGAGTACGAGGAACCGGTTCGGTTGATCGGCAGCACGCTGACCGAGGGTCGGCTGGAGACCTTTCCCCAGGGTAGCCCGACAGCCCTGGAACCGTGGCGGCGCGACAAGGCCGGGGTATACGCGCGGATGGAGAACACGTTGCAGTCGATGCGTCGTCGGGCGATACTCCGCGTGGTGCCGGCCGAAGACGGCTACTGGATTAACGTGGTGGTATTCAAGGAGCTGGAAGACGTGGCCCGGCCCGAACGCGCCACGGCCGCGGCGGCGACGTTCCGCTATGACGATTCACTTCGCCGGATTGCCAACCCGGTGGGCGAACAGCAGATCGTCTGTGGCTGGATTCCACAAGGCCGCGACGTGCTGTTGGAGCAGAAGATCATTGCCCGCCTGCAAGAGCGGTTCCAAGTTGCCGCGCAACCGCCCATGATGCAGATAAGGTGAGCGGCGGAAGAGAATTTACCCCCGTAGCCACCGTCGCCAGACGGTGGAATGTGGTTCGATCCACGGTCTGGCGCCGGCTACTTCAGTTGCGATCGCTGGGGCAGGTTTGGGGCCGGCGTGATCGGGGCGGGGACGGACGGGCGGTTGTCCTTGGCGGCGGTGGGCAGCTTGAGCGTAAAGGCGGTCCCCTTGCCGACGGTGCTGTTGACGCGAATGTGGCCGTGGTGCGATTCGATAATGTCGCGGCACATGGAGAGGCCAAGCCCCGTACCGCCTTTGCCGCTGGCGTCCGGTCCGCTCTTGGTGCTGTAGAAGGAATCGAAGATCCGCGGGAGTTTCTCGGCCGGAATGCCGCAGCCGAAATCACGAACCATCAAATCGACCATGTTGTTTTCTTTGTCGTGTTGTAGTCTGATGAGCAGGCGGCCTCCGCCGGGCATGGCTTGCCGCGCGTTGATCAGGAGATTCAGGAGCACCTGCTGGATCTGGTTTCCGTTCACGTACGCCTCGGGGATCGAATCGAAGTCCTTGTCGACGGAGATGCGGTACTTGTTCATCTCGCGTTCGAGCAGCAGGAGCGTGTTTTCGAGGAGTTGTTTCAGGTCGGTCGGCTCCTGGCCGGTTGCCCGATTGCGGGCCATTCCCAGGACGGTGTTGGTGATTTTGGCTGCTCGATTGCCGGCATGGAAGATTTTGTCGAGGCACTTGTCGCGCGTGGCGGTGTCCTTGTGGCGCATCCCCATTTTGGCATAGTTGATGATGGTCATCAGGACGTTGTTAAATTCATGGGTGGTCGTCCCCACCAATTCCCCCAAGGCGGTGAGCCTTTGTGCTTGGGCAAGTTGTTGTTGGAGCAGATCGACTTGTTCTTGGAGACTTGGGCCGTCGTTACGGTCGTTTTCCGCCACTGTTTTCCCCCAACTCTGGCTGAAGTACCTGATTGTTACACTCTGTTGTGGAATACCACGTTTATCTGGTTGCCCGCATTGTCGGCATTCTTACTCTCTTCCCGTAGTTCCGTGTCTTAACTCGTTGTGTGAAAAGGAGTTAGCCACGTTTTTCCCTATCGTCGAACTCGCCTGGGCAACTGTAAGCTAAGCTGCTATAATCCGCCCCCCTTATCACGGATGATCTTGAAACTGGAGAAGCTAGGATGCACACGGTAGACATGTTGGACCAGGCGCTCCATCTCGCGGGGCGATTGGGATACCAAGTCCGCTACGAATGGCTGGGTGGCAACGGAGGGGGGGGGTGCGAATTAAGGGGTCAGAAGGTCCTGTTTATGGATCTCGCCCTGGCGCCCGACGATCAACTCGACCAGGTGCTCGATACCTTGCGGTTCTCGCCGGAAATCGCCACCTTGCCCATATCGGATCAACTCCGCAATCTGCTCGGTGTACGGAAAATCGCGTAGGTTGCAAACCTGTCCTACGCGTCTGAGCGATACAGTCGGTGGGTCTCGATGAACTTTTCGACTGCGCGGGGGGTTTGATAGCGGATGCTTTCCCTGGCGGCCACCCGCGAGCGGATTTCCCGGCTGCTGATTCCGATTTCCGGCATCTCGACCTGGTGGCGGCGGATTTCTCCGATTTGCTCGGGTGAGGCCAGCTCCGAAAGACAATCGAAGTCAAGTGCCGCGGGCCCGGGACGCCGAACAACGACGGGCATGGCCAGGTCGCAGATCCGGGCCGGTTCGCGCCACGAGGGCAAGTCGAGGAGCATATCCGCGCCCAGCAGAAAGAACAAATCGCGATCGGGGGCTTCCTGCCGGAAATGGGCAAGCGTCTCGTGGGTGAAGTTCACGCCGCCGCGGTCGGTTTCATAGGAACAGACCGAGAAGGCCGGGTGGCCGGCGATCGCCAACTGAAGCATCTCGATCCGCATTTCGGCGGGGGTTCGGTCTTGCCCCTGCTTATGGGGTGGCACCGCGGCGGGCAGAAACCAGACTTCATCGAGCCGGTGCTGCTCGCGGCAGCACTCGGCCAAAAGCAAGTGGCCGTAGTGAACCGGATCGAATGTACCGCCGAAGACACCTAATCGCATTGGGTACCGGACTGCCTTGAAAGGTTGTATCGATGGTGGGATATTATGGCAATCATACCATGAGTTGAACGGTTTTTCGAGATGTCCCGGCAACAGACACTATTCGACATCGACCCCGATCCTTGGGAGGAAGACGACCAGTCGGAGCAACTGGTGGCCTCCGTGGTACCCGTTCGGGGGCCGCGGCAGGAATTCGACTATCTCGTGCCGGACGGAATCCGCGACCGGATCGAACCGGGGTGCCGGGTGAAGGTGCCGCTGGGGCATGGGAATCGGCTCGTTGTCGGATACTGTGTCCGGCTGGAAAACCGCACGGTCGGCTCGCGGCGGTTGAAACCTATCGGGGAGCTGATCGACCGGCGTAGCCTCCTTTCGCCGGCCATGTTGCGATTGACCCAATGGATCGCCGAGCGGTATTTGTGCAGTTGGGTCCAGGTGCTCGAGACGGTGTTGCCGGCGGGGGTCCGCGTCAAGGCCGGTACGCGGCTGACGACGCTTTTGAGCATCGAACCGGAGGTGGCCGGGCGGCTCTCGCACTTGGAATTACCGAAGAAGCAGGCGGTCGTGATGCGCATCCTTGCCGCATCGGATCGCCCCATGACCCCCGGCGAGTTGGCCCGGGCGGCAAAGTGTACGCAGGGGCCGATTACGTCGCTCCGCCGCAAGGGACTCATCCGTGCGGAAACCGGCCGGGTGCAAAGCCTGTGTCCGACCGAGCCGCCGCTGCCGCGGGAATCCCACCTGACGCTGAATGCCGATCAGCAGGTCGCCTTGAACGCCGTCCTCGCCGAACTCCATGCCCGCAAGCACAAGACGGTGTTGATTCACGGTGTAACGGGCAGCGGTAAGACGGAAGTTTACATTCAGGCGATCCAGGAGGTGATCCATTTCGGGCGTCAGGCGATTGTTTTGGTCCCGGAGATCAGCCTGACGCCGCAGACGGTCGAGCGG
Organism: uncultured Planctomycetaceae bacterium; assembly: GCA_964547995.1. Lineage (GTDB taxonomy): Bacteria > Planctomycetota > Planctomycetia > Pirellulales > Thermoguttaceae > CAZJRB01. The sequence goes on from CAZJRB010000047.1 coordinate 15,219, forward strand.
TTCCGGTCGCGTTTCGGCGAGGTGGCCGTGCTGCACAGCCACTTGACCGACGCCGAGCGGCACTGGCACTGGCAGCGGATTGCGGAGGGGAAGGTGCCGGTGGTGGTCGGGGCCCGCAGCGCGATCTTCGCCCCGACACCGAACCTGGGGTTGATCGTCCTGGACGAGGAACACGAGTCGTCGTTCAAGCAGGGATCGGCCCCGCGGTACCATGCCCGCGACGTGGCCATCGCCCGGGCGAGCGCCGAGGATGTGCCGCTGGTGCTCGGCTCGGCGACGCCGTCGCTGGAGAGTTGGCTGCGTGCGAAAGAGGGCGAGTACGAGTTGGTGGAGATGCCGCGCCGGGTGTTCGACCGTCCCTTGCCGCGGGTCGGCACGATCGATCTCCGGAGCGACCTGCGGCGTTCGCAGACCGGCGGGGCGATCAGCCGGCAATTGCACACGGCAATCCGGGAGTCGCTCGACGGGGGCGGACAGGTCATCTTGCTGCTGAACCGGCGAGGTTTCGCGACGCACATTCAGTGTCCTGCTTGCGGGCACGCGCTGAAATGCCCCGACTGCGACATCGCTCTGACGCATCACCGGACCGAGGAGATTGCGTTGTGCCACTACTGCGACTACCAGTGCCCGGCCCCGACGGCGTGTCCGGAATGTACCTTCGCCGGCATCCGCTACTGGGGTTTGGGCACGCAGCGTCTGGAGTCGGAGATCCGCCGCCGGTTCCCCGACGTTCCGTTGGTGCGGATGGACACCGACGCCATGCAAGGCCGCGGAGCCCATCAACGGGCGCTCGATGCATTTCGTTCCGGCAAGGTGCAAATCTTGTTGGGGACGCAGATGATCGCCAAGGGTCTCGATTTTCCGAACGTTACGCTGGTGGGTGTGATCAATTCCGACACGGCGTTGCACTTCCCCGATTTTCGCGCGGCCGAGCGGACGTTTTATCTGGTCACGCAGGTCGCCGGGCGGACGGGTAGGGGCGAAAAGGGAGGGCGCGTGCTCGTGCAAACGTACAATCCGGATCACCCGGCAATCCGGGCGGCGGTGCGCCACGATTACGTCGCGTTTGCCAAGGGGGAGCTGCCGATCCGGGAGATGTTGCACTATCCTCCGTTCTCCGTCATGATCCGGCTGGTTATCCGGGGCCCGGTCGAGAAGGTGACGGGCGAGTTTGCCTCGCACGTTGCCGGGCGACTGTCGTCCTGTTTGCAGGAGCATGACGCCGCCGCTCGGATCCTCGGTCCGGCGCCGGCGCCCTTCGCGCGATTGCGGGGGAAGTATCGCTTTCAGGTTCAGGTGCAAGGCGCGGACGGGGAACGATTGCGGTCGGCGGTCCGCGCGGCCACCGCCGATTTGCAGCCGCCGGAGGAGGTCGAATGGATTGTCGATGTCGACCCGTTGGACATGCTGTAGGGCAGCGGGGGGCAATCCCGAGCCAATATTAACGAGTGGGCTTGGTATTTCCGGCCCGGTTCGCATAAAATAAAGAGTTCGGGAAGAATGCCCCTCGAAGAGGCGTCCCAGCCATGTCGTATCAATCGATCAAGCGCGTCCTCGGCGAGACCAGCCTGGAGCGGAAGTGCCGCTTTCTGTTCGGGGGGATGCTGCTGGTGTTGATCCTGGCCAGTTTTGCGTGGTTCGGGAGCCAGACGGAGCAGTTGGTCAATCAGCGCAACCCGATCATGGGACGTTTGCTGGTGGATCAGAGCATGTTTCAGGAGCATTGGGAGGAGCTGTTAACTGATGAAGGAGAGGAGGTGCTGGTAAAGGAGCTTACGGCGAGTCTTAGCAAGGAGGACTACTCGTCCAGCTTCATTAAGGCCGACCCGAACGGGAAACCTGTTATCGAACCCGGCCCGGTCGGCAGGGGTGCGACCGATCCCGAGGACGCCGAACGGCCGGCGCAGAAATTGGACGGATTCGAGAAGGACGTGTTGGCCCGGTTCCTGAAGGCCGGATCCGGGCAGACGCTCCACCCGGAAGAACCGGCCTTTGTCGAGCGGTTCACGGACGACCGGATCGAGTACCAGTACTACCAGCCGATCTATGCCGAGTCGCAGACGTGCGTGACGTGCCACAACGCGTTGGGATCGGGGACGTTTCTGGCGGGCGGTGTCCCGTTGAACAAGGGCGACTTGATGGCTGTCGCCAAAGTCTCTATTTCCAACAAACCTACCCAGACGGCGCTGAACTGGAACCGGGCGGTCCTGCTGACGACGGCCATCGTGACGGTTTTCCTGGCGATGGTCGCCTCGTACGCCATCGTCCGCTACGTGATCGTCAAACCGTTGCGCCACCTCCGCAACGTGAGCGACGCGATCAGCCACGGCGATATTTCGCAGCGGGCAGATATTCACACGGGCGACGAGTTCGAATCGCTCGCCGTGGCGTTCAACCGCATGTTGCAGCACCTGGTCACCATCCAGAACGAGCTTCGCGACGTGAACGCCAACCTCGACGGGAAGGTCGACGAGCTGGCCCAGGTCAACATGCGGCTGTACGAGATGAACACGATCAAGAGCGATTTCCTCGCCACGATGAGCCACGAGCTGCGGACGCCGCTGAACAGCATTCTCGGGTTTAGCGACGTGCTCGGGTCGATCGACGCGCTCAGCGACAGGCAGAAGCGGTACGTCGAGAACATCCGCACCTCGGGGAGAACGCTGCTGGAGATGATCAACCACATTCTCGACCTGGCGAAGATCGAGAGCGGGAAGATGGACATGCGGCCGACGGAATTCCAAATTGCCCAGATCATCCATGCCCAGTGCGACATGGCACGGCCGCTGACCGAAAAGAAAAACATCGACCTGGAGATCGACGCCCCGGACAACCTGCCGCCGATGCAGCAGGACCAGGCCCGGGTGCAACAGATCGTCAACAACCTGTTGAGCAACGCCATCAAGTTCACGCCCGAAGGCGGACGCATTACCGTTGCCGCGCGGCGCGACGACGAGGATCAACTGGTATTGCAGGTGAGCGATACGGGCGTCGGGATCGCCGAAGAGGATCAACAGACGGTCTTCGAGAAGTTCCGCCAGGGGCGCACGGCGGTTCCCACCGGCGACACGATGACCCGCGAATACTCGGGGACCGGCCTGGGGCTCTCGATCGTCAAGGAATTGTGCAGGCTGCTCGACGGAAGCATCTCCGTCGAAAGTGAACTCGGAAAGGGAAGCACCTTCACCGTCCGGCTGCCGTGGACGCTCGAAGAGCAGCCCCGGTTGGATTCGACGCTGGTCGAGGGGTTCGAGGAGTTCACCAAATCCCGCTTCGAGATGCGCCGGGAACAGATCCCCAACCCGGGATAGCCGCAAACACGGGCAAGGGTCAGCGAAGACTATAAAGCCGCGACCGGTGGTCGCGCCGGGCGTTGCCCAAAACCGCTACGGCTGGTGATTCGGCGCGACCACCGGTCGCGGCTTTATAAGGAAAATGCCGACGTTATTTCGGTGTGGTCCCTTAGGCCAACTCGAGCATGCGTTTGAGTGCTTCGAGCGCACCGGCGGCCGTTTCGTCATTAACCTTGACGACGTTTACCGGCGTGTCGGCGGCCAGATTTTCGAGCGACCAGCAAAGACGCGAGAGAGTGATGCGGAACATGGTCGGGCAGATGGCGACCATCGGCGAGAGAAAGTGAACCTCCCGGTCGGGATAGTCCCGCTTCAGGCGGGTGACCATGTTCAACTCGGTACCCACGGCCCATCGCGTCCCGGGCGGCGAGGCTTCCGCCGCTTGGAGAATCTTGCCCGTCGAACCGCTCATGTCGGCCCGGTCGACGACCTCCATCGGGCACTCGGGGTGTACGATGATCTTGATGCCGGGATATTTCTTTCGGAAGTAATCGACATATCCGGGCAGGAACATCTGGTGGATATTGCAGTGGCCGCGCCAGAGGATCACGCGTCCGGCGCCGATCGCCTCCTCGCTGTTGCCGCCGAGCGCGTACTCGCGGGGGTCCCACACCGGCATTTGTTCGAGCGGGATTCCCATCGCGCGGGCCGTGTTGCGCCCGAGGTGCTGATCGGGGAAGAACAGTGCGCGGCTGCGCCGTTCGAAGGCCCAGCGGAGCGCCTTCTCGGCGTTGGCCGAGGTGCAGACGATCCCGCCGTGGCGGCCGCAAAACGCCTTCAGCGCCGCGGTCGAGTTGACGTAGGTGATCGGCGTCAGGTCGCCGGTATCGATCACGTTGCCGAGTTGGCGCCAGCAGTCTTCGACCTGATCGAGATTGGCCATGTTGGCCAGGGAGCATCCGGCTTTGAGGTCGGGCAGTACGACCGGGATGCGCCGGCCGTTCCGCTCGGCCAGTCGCTCGGGGCGGTTTGCCAGGATGTCGGCCGTTTCGGCCATGAAATGGACTCCGCAGAAGACAATCGCCTCGCACTCGCGATTGTCGGCGGCCGTGGCGCTGAGCTTGTAGCTATCGCCACGCAGGTTGGAAAGCTCGATGACCGAGTCCCGCTGATAATGGTGCCCGAGGATCAAGAGCCGCGGGCCCATCGCGTCGCGGACCTTCCGGATTCGCTCGGTGAGCACGTCGTTGTCGAGCGACTTGTAGGGCGGAAATTCGTACGCCGGGGGCGTTGTCGGGTCGATTTGCGTGCTCATGGGGAATTGTGGATGTGTGGCGTTCGTTGCTTGTCGGAATTATACCAGATAACCGGTCAAAGAACAGAGGGGCTTCGCAGCCTACTGCCGGGGAGTCTCTCAAAGAAACATATGGAGGAGTACGCGTCGCAGCGACGAGTCAGCTCGGTTCCACCAACCCTTGGTCGATTAGGATTCGCAGGCTACCCAAGGGCATGAATTCAGAGACTGCCGCCCCCTGCCGGATGCGTTCGAGAACTTTGCCGGAGACCGGGTCGTCGAGCACCAGGCGACCGCTCGCCAGAAGGCAGTCCAAGTCGGCATTCCTTTCGACTCGCGCCCGCCGATACACGACACATGTTCGCCGACGCACGAACCTGTGGTCTCCGGGATGAAGGATGCACGAGGGGTCCAGGCCGCGATCCGTCGAGAAATTCACGAACAACACGTTCTCCGGGTTTTTGGCAGGGTCAGATATTACGACCCAAAGATGCGGCAGGGAGCCGAACTTGAACGTATCCCCGGCTTCCATGCTTTCACCTGCATTATGCTTCGGAAAACATGCGGTCTATCTCTGCTTCCTCGGTCGCTTCCTGGAGGATCGCTTCCTTGTCCGCCGATCTGCCGACGGCATCGATAATGTCCTCCAGCGGGATTGTCTCCGAAGCGTTTGCCGCCGGATCGGAACAGTGATTGATCCACTCGGGGAATGTGTGAGTCACTTCCGCAATATCCATGTCGTCTACTGCCGCGAACTTCTCGGAAGTCGCGTTCAGTGTGCGGATTTCATAGCGGGACAACTCCGACACGCCGGGGTCTTCAACCATTTCGATCTGGTAGCGGTCCTTTTGGAAGTGCTCGGACCACGCCGGCTCATCAATGTGCTCGCCCTTGATGAGGTCGTAGACCGCACTGTGGAGCGGGCCGTACTTCATGGCGACGGGCCGAATGCCGAGAATCGGCCGGCAAGATTCCCGGAGGCTCTCCCGGTCGGCAATGTACAGTAACTTGAGAAGACGCAAGTAGCTCATGTGGTGGTCTCTTTCGCACTTCAGCAAGACCCCCACTGCTTGGATGATCTTTTTGGTTGAGGGGCGGAAGAACGTCACCATAGACTCCTTCACTATTCGGCTAACCTATCACGCTACCCGGCCACACCGGCCTTTTCAAGTGTCTGGAAATAAGGAGACACTGAAATCCACCACGCAGATTATTCTACCATATTCCAGGGGGAAGATCAAGGTGCGTGCCGGGCCACGCTACTTCCCGTCCCCCGCGTCTTCGGAGGGCACGTCGATGATCTTTGTTTCGATGATCTCGTCGTGGGGATGAGGTTGATCGCCGGGTGTGATGATGTTGATCTGCGCCTGGAACCGCCGCTTGAGCCGGTCTTTCACCACGCGGCGGAACGGCGGCGTCAGCAGCGCGAAGCCGACGAGATCGGTGAGGACACCGGGTGTGACCAGCAGGGCGCCGGCGACCAGGATCATCAGGCCGTCCATGAGCGGATCGGCTGGAAGCCGCCCTGCGGCCATCGTCTCGTGTACCCGTCGCCAGCAGCGGAGGCCTTGCCGGCGGGCGAGCCATGCCCCCACCACGCCGGTCAGAACGACCAACCCCAACGTGAACCACCAATTCGTTACGTTCGCCAGGAGCAGGAGCAGACACAGCTCTACCAGCGGGATCAAGGTAAACAGGAGGAATAGCCGCAATAGCATGGCACTACCGCAGCCGGGTTGTGCCGTTGAGCTTTGTAGCCATTTCCTCGAACTCGATAGCCTTGTTTTGGGCGCCGATCTTCCGGTGCATCGAGGCGAGGTTATTGTAGGGGACGCTCAGGGCGGACTCGTCGAGGTAGCCCAGCCGGACGGCCCGCTGCATGAGGTCGACGCCGGTTTGCGTCAGTTCGAGGGCCTTGTCGCGTTGGCCGGCCTCCCAGTACGAAACACCCATGCTGACGAACGTTTCGCCGTGCCGGCCGAGGTCGGGCATTGCCTCTTCGGGGATGGGGCGCCGCAGCAGCGGCAGCGCCTTCTCGAACCAGACGATTGCGTCGTCGTGGTTGTCATCGGTCACGGCATGAATAGCGCCCAGCCGGAAGTAGAGCCGGCCGAGCAGGTAGCCGGCAGTAGCCGTGCGGCTTCCGTCGTCGGTCATGGTCAGGTATACGACGGCCTGCTTGCCGTACTTCAACGCGCCGGTTTGATCTTCCCGCATCTGGCAGACCTGCAAGGCGTCGTAGAGCGCCATACCCAAATCCCATTCGAGTTGTGCCTTGCGATGCGGATCGCGGCAGCCGTCGAGGAGTTTGCGGCCGGAGCGGACCGCGACGTTGGTCCAGCCGGTGCAATCGAGCCCGCCGCGCACGCCGACGCAAGCGGCCAAGGCCCGCGTGGCAACTCGGAACCGGTGCTCTTCGGTGGCTGCTTCGTTTTCGATCAGGTCGTCGGCGCAGCGGTTTGCCCGGCTCAGCCAGCGATCGACGGCCTTTTCCTTCTGTTTCCAATTTCCCCAGGCGATGTCGTGAGCGGCGCCGAGATGGGCGTCGACGAGGACCTCCTTGGCAATCAGCCGGACGGCGGGATGTGGGTCGCGCGTGAGCGAATCGGCCGTCTTGACCGCCCGCATGTGGTACTCGATGGCGGCGTTGTAGTTGGGAACCGGGCCGGAGGCGAGCAGATCGCCGACGAGGCAGAGCGCGCGGGCCTTCAGTTGCGGGCGATCCTCGCTCATCTTGATCGCCCTCTTCGCTTCCTGAATCGCTTCATTCAGTCGGCCTATGTGGCCGAGTATCTGCGCCCGGGCAAGCCGGTATTGGACGTTCTTCGGATCGAAGCGGACCGCACGGGTCGCACTCACAACGGCCTTGTCGAGATTCCCCCGGGCGGCGAGGGCACGGCCGTGCAGCCAGTGTGCTTTGGCGCCGCCGTTCTCGAGTTTCAAGGCCTGCTCGATGTCTTGCAGGCTCAGCGCCGGTTCTGCGTCGAGGTTTGTCTCGGCGCGAAGGATGAACGATTCGGCGTTGACGGGCTCGATGATGATTTCAGCAACGTTCATGGTAGCCGTACCCGCCGTGTCGCTGGGCGTGAAGGAGAACAAGACGCCCCGTTCCGGGTAGACCTGGCCGAGGATCTCCCCGAGATCGCTCGATACGAGCACCGGCCGGAAATGGCCGAGTTCCAACTGCCCGGCAAGTTCCTTGGCCGGGAGGATTTGGTGAAGGCGGACCACGATCGACGCCACCTTGCCCTGTCGGAAAGCGACTTCGATTTGCTCGAACGGCTTGATGGCGTAGAGGTGCAAGAGCGAGTTGCCTTGTTTTCGCGCCCTTTGGGGTTGTCCCCAGGCCTTCTCAACGTCGGCCAAGGTCGACTCTCCGGGCGTGATCCGGTTGAACGCGGCGGTTTCGACCTTCACCTTGTTGATCTCGAGCGAATCGGGAATCGGCTCAAGCGGTGCCGCATCGGATGGAGCGAGCGGCAGCGGAACGGGCACCGAGGGTGCGGGGACCGGCTTGGGATCGGAGGCCGGCTCGAGTTGCCTCGCTGGCGTCGGTCTCGGCGATTCCATCGAAGGCATCACGTTCAGCGAGCCATCCTCCGCCCGCCGCAAGCGCGCGTCCGGGCGCACCGCCGGGGTGGGCCGGAGTTGTGGGGCAACCGATTCGTCTTCCGCCAGCAACAGCCTTGCTTTCGTCTGGGCAAACGCCGTCCCGGCAGACAACACCAGCAACACTGCGAGAAGAGTGACGCCCCCCGACTGTTTCGTTATTCTAAAACGCATTCTAGTTCCTCCTTGAACTTGACCGGCTGGGCCGGGTGACCGGATAAGGGTCTAATACCGCAAAAATCGTGCGGGAGTGTACTCCCATTAAGCCACCGAAGTCCAGACGGGATTTGGCAATCGGGCCTCAATTCGCCAAGAAGGCGAGCCTAAGCGGCAAGAAACGGAACCGGGCTGCTCGCGACACCCGCTATTTGAGCAGGAAGACAAACAGCTTCGGAAATGTGGGATAAATGGCGGTTATGGGAGGAAGAGTGCTAGCACCACCGGGGCCGATCACTTCCGCAACCTCAGCAATTCGGCGTCGGGGGGCGGAAGTCGCTCATCTCGATCGATCGGAACCACTCGATCGTCTTGGCGAGGCCCGCGCGAATCTCGACGCTCGGTTCCCAGCCGAGTTTCTCACGCGCAAGGGTGATGTCGGGCTGGCGTTGGGCCGGATCGTCGGCCGGGAGCGGTTCGTAGATCAGCTTCGATCGGGATTCGGTCAGTTCGAGGACCAGCTCGGCCAGGCGGAGGATCGTGAACTCGCCGGGGTTGCCGAGGTTGACCGGGCCGGTGAAGTCGTCGGGACCGTCCATCATGCGAATCAACCCTTCGACGAGATCGTCGCGGTAGCAGAACGAGCGGGTCTGCCGCCCGTCGCCGAAGATCGTGATGTTCTCGCCGTGGAGCGCCTGGCGGATGAAGTTCGAGATCACACGGCCGTCGAACGGGTGCATCCGCGGGCCGTAGGTGTTGAAGATTCGGGCGATGCGGATGTTGACGTTGTTGGCGCGGTGGTAATCCATGAAGAGGGTTTCGGCCGCTCGTTTCCCCTCGTCGTAGCACGCCCTGGGGCCGAGCGTGTTGACCGAGCCGCGGTAGCTTTCCGGTTGGGGATGGATCTCGGGGTCGCCGTAGATCTCGCTGGTCGAGGCCTGAAGCACTTTGGCCCGGCACCGCTTGGCCATCCCCAGCACGTTGATCGCACCGGTGACCGACGTTTTCATCGTCTTGATCGGGTTGTACTGGTAGTGTCCCGGCGCGGCGGGGCACGCCAGGTTGTAGATCTCGTCGACTTCAAGGAAGATCGGCAAGGTGATGTCGTGACGGACCAGTTCGAAATTGGGCTGGCTCAACAGGTGGGCTACGTTCGACTTCTGGCTGGTAAAGAAGTTGTCCAAACAAATGACGTCGTGGCCTTGCTGAATCAGCCGTTCGCACAAATGGGAGCCGAGGAAACCGGCGCCGCCGGTCACGAGGACCCGTTTCAGAGGTTGGGATGAGGAGTGTTTCAAGAGCACCCCATGCTGTTGCCGCAATTGTGACACAGATAACAGTTTCCGGTGCGGACGGCGATAGCGCCGCAGTTGTCGCAAGCGGGGGCGTCGGCCTGGAACTCGGCGAACTGCTCGCTTCGGGCGGAATGGCCGGCGGCGGCCTCCGATTGGGATGCGACGGCGACACGTTCGAGGACGACGGTGGCGGAGTCGCCCTTGCGCCGGGAAGTCCCGTTGCTGCCGGTCGTTTTCTTGGAAGCCCCGTTGGAGCCGCCGGTTTTGGCAGTTCCATGCCCGGCATCTGGCCCGCCCGCCTTCGTGGCGGCGGGCCGTCGCTCTGCTTGCCCGTCCTCCGCCGAATTTTCCGCCGCCGCGACGGGTGTGGTCGAGTTTTCTCTGTCGTCTTCGTGAGGCTGGGAAAGGAACGTGATACCCAACCAACGGAAGATGTAATCGACGATGCTCTTGGCAAGCCGTATGTCGGGGTTTTTCGTATAGCCCATCGGCTCGAATCGGGTGTGCGAGAACTTCTCGACGTAGACCTCCAGCGGCACCCCATATTGCAGGCCCATCGAGATCGAGGTGCCGAAGCAGTCCATCATGCCGCCGACCGTGCTGCCTTCCTTGGCCATGGTAATGAACATTTCACCCGGCCGCCCGTCCGGATAGAGCCCCACGGTGATATAGCCCTCATGGCCGGAAACGCTGAACTTGTGGGTGACGGACTGGCGGGTATCGGGCAGCCGCTCCCGGCGTGGTCCGCCCACGACCTTTTCCGCCTGGTTTTCCCTTTTCTTAGTCGAAAGGGGTTGGATCTCCTTCGAGCCGTCGCGGTAGATTGCCAGGGCCTTCAAACCCAGTTGCCACCCTTCCGTGTAGGCTTCGGCGACGTCCTCCGGCGTGGTGTCCTTGGGCATGTTGACCGTCTTGGAGATCGCCCCGGAGAGGAACGGCTGGGCGGCCGCCATCATCCGGATATGGGCCTTCCAGGGGATCGAGCGGGTGCCGCCCTGCGGTTGGAAGGCGCAGTCGAATACGGGCAAATGTTCCACTTTCAGATCGACAGCACCCTCGATCGTGTCCTCTTTGTCGATGTGAGCGACGATCGATTCGATCTCGGAGTCGTCGTAACCAAGTGTATTCAGCGCCAACGACACGGTCTGGTTGACCATCTTCAACATTCCGCCGCCGGACAACTGCTTGTACTTCACCAGGGCAATATCCGGTTCGATGCCGGTCGTGTCGCAATCCATCATAAAGCTGATCGTGCCGGTCGGGGCCAGAACGGTCGCCTGGGCGTTGCGGAACCCGTGCCGGCGGCCCTGGGTCACGACGGCATCCCAGAGGCTGCGGGCGGCCTCCTTGAGATACTTCGGGCAGGCCTTGATCTCCTCGACCTTTTCCCAGTGCATTTCCATCACCCGCAGCATCGGCCCCCGGTTCTTGCGGTATTCTTCAAAGGGTTTAACGGCTGCGGCCAGTTCGGTGCTGGTCAGGTTCGCCGTCCCGTGGAGCAGCGAGGTGATGGCGCCGCAGAGCCCCCGCCCGGCGTCCGAATCGTAGGGCAGTCCGTTGGCCATCAGCAGGCCACCCAGATTCGAGTAGCCCAATCCGATGGGGCGAAAACGATGGCTGTTCTCGGCGATCTTCGCCGTCGGATAACTGACGTGGTCGACCAGAATCTCCTGGGCAATGAAGACCAGCCGGGCCGCCGCCCGGAATCGCGGAACGTCGAACGCACCGTCTTCGCGCCGGAACTTCATCAGGTTGATGCTTGCCAGATTGCACGCCGAGTCGTCGAGAAACATGTACTCGGAGCACGGGTTGCTGGCGTTGATCCGCCCGGAGTTCGGGCACGTGTGCCAGCGGTTGATGGTCGTGTCATACTGCACACCCGGGTCGCCGCAGCTCCACGCCGCCTTCGATATCCGGTCGAGCATCTCGCGTGCCTGATAGGTGGGTCCTTCCCTGGCCGGATCGGTAACCCAATGCGTCTTCCAGGGTTTGTTTCCCTCGACCGCTTTCATCAACTCATCGCTGAGGCGCACGGAAAGATTTGCATTCTGGAAAGGGACCGTATCGTAGGCTTCCTGCGGATCGTAACCCTCTTCAATCAACAGGCGTACTTTTTTCTCCTCTTGGTTCTTGCACTCGACGAATTCCATCACGTCGGGGTGCCAGTCCTTGATCGACTGCATTTTTGCAGCGCGGCGGGTCTTTCCCCCGCTCTTGACCACGGCGGCAATCTGGTCGTACACCCGCATGAAAGAGAGCGGGCCCGACGGCCTCCCGCCGCCGGAAAGCATTTCCCGGTGAGAACGCAACGTCGAGATATCGGTTCCCGTGCCCGAGCCGAATTTGAAGAGCATCGCCTCGGAACGGGCCAACTCCATGATGTCTTCCATGTTGTCGTCCACGCTCTGGATGAAGCAGGCGGAGCCTTGGGGATACTCGTACGGGTTCTCCGGCTGCTCGACTTGCTCCGTTTCCCGATCCCAGTGCCAGTTGCACATCGCACCTTTTACGCCGTACTGATGGTACAGGCCGACATTGAACCAGACGGGCGAGTTGAACGACGCGTGTTGATGAAGACAAAGCCACGAGAGGTCCCGATAGAAGTGCTCGCCGTCTTCCGGCGTGGCGAAGTAACCGTCCTCGATCCCCCAGTCGGCAATCGTCCGGCAAACGCGGTGAATCAACTGCCGCGCGCTCTTCTCCCGCTCCCCGGTATTCACTTCGCCGTAAAAGTACTTGTTGGCGACAACATTGGTGGCCAGTTGGCTCCAAGTAGCGGGGACCTCACAGTCGGTCTGCTCAAACAGGACCTCGCCCCCCTCGCCTTTGATAGCGGCGGTCCGCAAGTCCCATTCGACCGTATCGAAGGGGTCCGAGACATTGGTCGGGCAGAAAGTCTCTTCGATTCTCAGGCCGCTGGAGGTGTTGTCGGCCCCCGTGTGCAGCGCATCCTCCACTGCTATTACCGGGGGTTTGGCGGCGTCGTTCTCGCCATAGTCCATTACTAAGTTCCTTCTTTGGTTTGCGGACGGGCATCCTTACCAAATCCATATATTTCCCTGATCAGCGATGCGGTTGGGGAACCAAGTGTTCCCGATCGACCGCATCCCCCCCGTGTAACTATACCGGGGGGTACCGAATGCGAGGTGAAACACCCATATATTGTACCCTGATGCCCTCGCGGCCACAATATACAGGTGAGATCGTCAAAGTGTACTGGTTTCTTTTGTTTGGTCAACAAGACTTGCGAAACTTCTTCTAACACGTTGTGCCGTTAAGGGTTGCGCTGAATCGCCCTTGATGGCACTGCTAGCAAACCCGAGGGGATTGACAGCGCGCAAACCCCGTTTTTTTCGGCGTTTTGGCGATTCCGACAGGCTTCCGTCCAAGGAGCCGACAAATCTGCAATTTTCAAAAATTTTTTTCCCGGACAGGTAACCTGGGTAACACGAGAAGGACGGAGAACGGGTCAACCCCTACAAACCTGTCAACCGGCCACTTCGACTGATGGGCCACGGTTACATCTGGAAGACGGATTTTGTCATGTCGACCCACTTGCCCAGCCGCGATCTGTCGCCGTTGGTCGTGTAGACGTCCCTGAAGAGGATTTCCACGTTACAGTCCCTGGCGGCGGCATAGGTCTCCCTTATGTCCTTTTCCAGGAGGTCCCAATCGGGGCTCGGTCCGCTAATGTAAGCGGGCGTCGGCTTGCGGGAATAGACATAGTCGTTTCCCAGCATCTCGGCGGTCCTTTTCAAATCGGACCATCCGGAGACGGAAACGGACCTGAGATTGGGGATTGCGTCGATAATCGGCGCGAGCCGGTCGTCCACCCGTTCACAGCAGCCGTAGTAGACAAGGCCGAACTTCTCGCTGAGCCTAGCCAGATAGGGGAGGACGAACTCCTTGTACATTTCGGGCGAGATATTCTCGGATTCCTGCGATTCGGCCCATCCCCACAGGTCCTTCAACGCGACCTTGTCCCGGGAGTCCGGCCCCGGCAGGTCCGACACGTACCCGTACATGCGGGGACCGGCCATCTGGTTGTCGGTGTTCAGCGCAAGCAAACCTTCCTTTTCGAGATACTCGAATAGCGCAATCCGATCGTCGAGCATGTAGGACATCAGCTTGTGTATGGCATCCGGGGCATCGTAAACCCAGTAGAGCAAACCATTGTTCCCAATGAACCGGTAGACCTGCCAGGTAAGACCGAAAAAGAAATTCCCGTTGAATCCCAAATCCCCGAATTCGCCGACGTCGAATTCGTATACAAAGGGATCGTAGTTGCCGAGCTTGACCGGGAGGATGTCGCTGATGACGTCTTCGAGCATCTCCTTCAGTCGCACGGTCTTTTCCCGATCGACACCCATGGTCCGCTTCTTGAGCTTATCGATATCCTCCGGTGCAACGATGGGGAAACTGAAACTGTACGCAATCGACTCTTGCTTGCGTTTCGCGGAGTGGATGTCGACGGGCACACCGTAATCCGAGAACTTCATCTTCCACCCGACCCGGTAGTAGGGCTCGATGACCAGGTCGTCCCCCAACTCTTCGGCGTGCCGAATGGCAATCCGCATGTCCCGTTCTACGGCTTGAAGGAACGGGTCCTCGCAAAGGATCTCGCGGGAGGAAACGAATCCGTCGATCCAACCCGTCTCAAAGAGGATCACCGGACGTTCTGCCTCGAGGTCGTGTACCGCCTTCCACAGGCGCTTCCGCTCGTTCATCACCGGCAGGGACGCGAGTTCCATCCACTTCGCGGCCAGCTCCCGGACGATATTCCGGTCGTTTTCTGAGAACATCTCGGCTTTTCCTCCACCTTGTTGGTGTTTTCCGGCCCGGAACGGCCGCCGGGGAGGGTATCAGGAACAAAGCTCCTTCGCCGCGGCGACGACGTTTTCGACGGTGAAGCCGAATCGCTTCAGCAGGACGTCGGCCGGGGCCGATGCACCGAAGCCGGTCATACCGATGAACTCCCCCTCGATGCCGATGTACTTCCGCCAGCCTTGTTCGACACCTGCTTCCACCGCCACGCGGCAGGTGCAATCGGCAGGCAGCACGGATTCTTGGTATTCCGCATCTTGGGCATCGAAGAGTTCCCAGCAGGGCATGCTTACCACCCGGGCCTTGATCCCGTCATCGCCGAGTTGCCCGGCCGCTTCGATGCAGAGCGAGACTTCGCTGCCGGTGGCCAGTAGGATGACGTCGGGCGTGGAATCTTCGGCATCGAGCAGGACGTAAGCGCCGCGGTGGACGCCGGCTGCCGGGGCGAACTTCGTGCGGTCGAGCGTCGGCAGGCTTTGCCGCGTCAGCACCAGCGCAGCGGGTGTCTCTTTCAGTTGCAGAATCGCCCTGTACGACTCGGCGACTTCGTTGGCGTCGCAAGGCCGGAAGACGGCGAAATTGGGAATGCAACGCAACGAAGCGAGGTGCTCGACCGGCTGATGAGTGGGGCCGTCCTCGCCGACGCCGATCGAGTCGTGCGTGAGAATGTAGAAGACGGGCAGCCGCATCAGCGCAGCCAGCCGCATCGAGGGCCGCATGTAGTCGGTGAAAACGAAGAAGGTGGCCGCGTAGGCCTTCAGTCCGGAAAGGGCCATGCCATTGCAGACGGCGGCCATCGCGTGTTCGCGGATGCCGAAGTGGAAGTTCCGTCCGGCGTAGTTCCCGGCCGAGAAGTCGTCGGAGCCGCTGATAACCGACTTGTTCGACGGGCCCAGGTCGGCCGAACCGCCGAGCACCCATGGGACGTTCTTGGCGACTTGGTTGAGCACTTTGCCGGACGACGCCCGGGATGCCATCCCTTTTGGGTCGGCAGGGAATTCTGCGATATCGGCGTCCCAGCCGTCGTGCAACTCGCGGGCCTGCATCCGCTCGATCTGCCCCGCCAAATCGGGGTGCTTCTCTTTGTATTCGGCGAATTTCGCGGTCCAGGCCTCGTACAATCTGCTGCCGCGGGTCCCGATTCCGTTGCGGAACAACTCGAGCACCTCGTCGGGAACGACGAACGAGGCGTCGGGATCGATGCCCTCGTACACCTCCTTGGTGAGCCGGATCTCCTCTTCACCGAGCGGGGCGCCGTGGGCGTCGGCCGTGTTCGCGGCGTTGGGCGCACCGTAGGCGATGACACTGTGGACGATGATCAGCGTCGGGGCGTCGTTGTTCTCCTTGAAGTGGCCTAAGGCCCCGCGCAGGGCGTCGAGATCGTTGACGTCTTCGACCTCAAGGACATTCCAGCCGTATCCGGAGAACCGGGCGGGTACTTCTTCGCTGAAGGCGAGCGACGTCTCGCCCTCGATGGTGATCTTGTTGTCGTCGTAGATCCAGCAGAGTTTCGAGAGCTTCAGGTGCCCTGCGAGTGAAGCGGCTTCGGCCCCGATGCCTTCCATCATGTCGCCGTCGCTGCACAGGGCGTAGACGTTGTAGTCGAACAAATCGAACCCGGGCCGGTTATAATTGGCGGCCAGCCAGCGGGCGGCAATCGCCATGCCGACGCTTGTGGCAACGCCCTGGCCGAGTGGCCCGGTCGTGATCTCGATGCCGGAAGTCTCGCCGTACTCGGGGTGGCCTGCGCAGGGGCTGTCGAGTTGGCGAAAGTTCTTGATATCGTCCAGGGAAACGGCCGGTTCGCCGGTCGGCCGGCGATCGGGGCCAAGCTGCCTGACGCCCGTCAGGTGCAGCATCGAGTAGAGCAGCATCGAGGCATGGCCGCACGAAAGCACAAACCGGTCGCGCGCGGGCCAGGCGGGCCGGGCAGGATCGTAATCGAGCACTTCGTTAAACAACACGTAGGCCGCCGGCGCAAGGGCCATCGGCGTGCCGGGGTGACCGCTTTTGGCCTTTTGCACGGCTTCCATCGAAATCGTTCGGATCGTGTTGATCGCCAAGATCTCGGTCGAAGGATTTGCGTCTGTCATATATCCACCTGTCACGTACAAATAGTCTGGCCCCTGACCCCCACACGGGTTGCATTTCGCGCAATCTAAGCCACCGATTCTATGGGGCGAGGGCCGGAACGTCAATTGGCCGGAAAGCTGGGCCATTTGGCGCATGTCAATCACTATTTCTGGGGGGCGCAAACTCGTGAAGTTACTTGTGTACGGATGCCCCAGGCCCTATACTAAATGGTTCAAAGGAGAGCGTTTTCGATGTCCACATGACTTTAGTGGAGATCAGCCATGAAGAAGCGAGATGTCCTCGACCTGCTGCGGCAGCTTCCCGAGGAAATCCCTGCGGAACAACTTATTCACGAGTTGTACCTCATGGCCGAAAAGGAGTGGGCCAGTACCGATCGCCGCCCTGACTATCTTGCCGACGAGGAGGAACTCGTCGAGATGGGCGAGGATTGGTACGAATAGGGATATTAGTCTTTTTTGCTCTTAGGAATTGCTCAAAAACAACTTCGACAAGTACGGATGCCACACGGCATAAAGCCGCGACCGTTGGTCGCGCCGAGCGACGCTCGGAACGGCTCTTGGTAACGCGGGGCGCGACCAACGGTCGCGGCTTTATAGACCCAATTGCCGAACGTATTTTTGAGCGATCCCTTATTTTGACTCGACCGGCGACGGGGCCTCGGGCTTCCGGGCGCCGAGGTACTTCGCGTCGATCTTGCGGAGTTCGTCCGCCATCGCGTCGATCGTGTAGCGGATTTGCTCTTCGGTGTGCAGGCTGGTAATGAAGTAGCGCAACCGGGCGGCGCTCTCGGGGACCGCGGGGTAGAGGATCGGCTGGACGTTGACACCGCGCGAGAACAGGCCCTTCGACAACCGCAGGCAGTGCATCGAGTTGCCCAGAATGATCGGCACCACCGGCGAATCGTGGCTCATGCCGGTGTCGAGGCCCTGCTTTTTCGCCAACTCCAAGAACAGTTCCGATCGCTGCTGGAGGGTGACGGCCCGCTCCGGTTCCCTTTCGAGCAACTCAAACGAAGCCAGGGCAGCGGCCGCGTTCGGGGGCGAAAGGCCGACGCTGTAGACGAAGCCGGGGGCCGTGTATTTCAGGTATTCGATCAGTTCCTTGCACCCGGCGATAAAACCGCCGCAGGCCCCGAAAGACTTGCTGAGCGTACCCATCCAGATGTCGACGTCCCGGCGGTCGACGCCGTAATACTCGCTGATGCCGCGGCCGTGGTCGCCGAGCACGCCCATCGAATGGGCCTCGTCGACCATCAAGTAGGTCTTGTGCCGACGGCGCAGGTCGATGAACTCGGGCAGGTTCGGGATGTCGCCGTCCATGCTGTAGACGCCCTCGATGACGATCAACACGCGGCGATACTCGTGTCGGTATCGCTTTAACAGCCAATCGGCGGCCTCGAAATTATTGTGTTCGAAGGGCCGCCGCCGTGCACCCGAGAGGATCGCGCCCTGGAGGATGCTGTTGTGCGACAGGGCGTCGTGGAGAATGAGATCGCCGGGGCCGAGCAGGTGTCCGATCACGGTCTCGTTGGTCGAGTGGCCGCCGACAAAAGCAACGGCCGCCTCGGTGCCGACGAATTCGGCGATGGTTTCTTCCAGTTTGACGTGAAGGTCTTTTTGCCCGGAAACGAGCCGGCTGGCCGACACGCTGGTCCCGTACTTGGCAACGGCTTCCTGCGTGGCCTTGATGACGGCCGGATCGCCCGACATCCCGATGTAGTTGTAGCTCGAAAAGTTGATGTACTCGCAGCCGCCGATCATCGTCCGGTCGTTGGTGATGCCCTCGTGGACGGTGAAGAAGGTGTTCCCCAGTCCGGTTGAATCGAGCAGATCAAGGCTCTGGCGCAATTGGACGTATTCTGGCAGTTTGTCGAAGCGGTGGTTTTCCTCGGGGATTTCGGCGGCGGCGGTCGTGGCCGCGCGGGTCCGCGGTTCCGTGCCCAGGTGCTCCTCCACCGCCTGGACCACCTGGCGACAGGTCTCAAGCTCGGGGAGGATTTCCATGGGAAACCGGCCGCCGAAGCGTTCCTCGATCGATGCGAGAATCTCCATGCGTTCCAGGGAGTCGAGCCCGATCTCGGTGATCGG
Organism: uncultured Planctomycetaceae bacterium; assembly: GCA_964547995.1. GTDB lineage: Bacteria > Planctomycetota > Planctomycetia > Pirellulales > Thermoguttaceae > CAZJRB01. The sequence continues at coordinate 33,871 of CAZJRB010000047.1, forward strand.
CGAGTCAAGTGTCAGCCCGTCGGCGCGCTCTTTGGCAACGGTGCAGACCTCCTGGAAGACCAACTCGGCGACGCTCTTGGCGTCCGTTGCGGACCGTGGGACTTCCGCAGGCGCGGGGTGCTTCTCGATCGGGGGCGGCTCGTCGCCCGCTTCCCACTGAGCGACGACCTCAAGCGATCCGTTAAGGAAGCCGTTGCAGCAGGCGTGTCGCTGGATTTTGCCGCTGGAGGTCCGCGGGATGCTGTTGTACCTGACCAGGACGATTGCATCGACGGCCATTTCGAATTCGACGGAGACGGCGCGGCGCACCGCGTCGAAGATTTCGTCAAATTTGTCTTTTGTGCGGCGTTCGAGTTCCTGGACGACGACGAGTCTCTCGCGGCCGACGGTTTCGACGGTAAAGGCTGCCCCGGCGTCGGGCCGCAGTCCATCGTGGCTGTTTTGGACGGCCAACTCGATGTCCTGCGGGTAGAGGTTCACTCCATGGAAAATAACAAGGTCCTTGATCCGGCCGGTGACGAACAGCTCGCCGTCGCGCAGGAAGCCGAGATCGCCCGTCCGGAGGAAGGGGCCCTCGCCGGTATCTTTCAGGTGGGCGCGGAACGTCTCTTCCGTGGCTTCCGTGTTTCGCCAATAGCCCTGGGCGATGCCGGGGCCTCCTGCCCAGATCTCGCCGACGCGGTCGTCCGGGCACTTGGTCATGGTATGGGGATCGACTATAATGATTTTCTCGTCGGGCATGGCGCAGCCGCAACCGACGAGCTTGCGCGTGCCGGAGGCGTCGAGGCTGCGTTCGGCGACGCGCCCCGCTGCCATCTCGGTCGCGTCAAACGCGCGGATGTCCGGGTTCTTGTTGGCATATCCGCCGGAAATCAGCAACGTGGCTTCCGCCAGCCCGTAACAGGGATAGAACGCCTCGCGGCGGAATCCGCACGGGGCGAACGTCTCGGAGAACCGCTCGATGGTTTCCTCGCGGACCGGCTCCGCACCGTTGAACGCGATCTCCCAACTGCTCAGGTCGAGCTTGGCCCGCTGCTCGGGCCTGATCTTGCGGACGCACAAGTCGTAGGCGAAGTTGGGGCCGCCGCAGGTGGTGCCGCCGAAGCGAGTGATCGCCCGAAGCCAGCGATAAGGCCGGGTCAAGAACGCCATCGGCGACATCAGCACGCTGGGGCGCCCGACAAAGAGCGGCTGCAGGATCCCGCCGATCAGCCCCATGTCGTGATAGCTGGGGAGCCAAAATACGCCGACGCCGGTTCGGGTGTGCTCGAAGGCGTGGGCGATCACCGCCGAATTGTGGACCAGGTTCGTGTGATTGAGGATGACCCCTTTCGGCGTGCCCGTCGAGCCGGATGTGTATTGAAGGAAGGCCAGCGTCTCACCGTCGACGTCTGGGATTTCCCACTGCTCTTCAATGCGCTCGGGCGTGCGGCCGGTCGAGAGCCAGGTGAGCCGCCTCAGACGCGGCGTCTCGTCGATGAGCGACTCGATGCGGCTGAGCACTTTGTTGGTCGTCAGGGCGATCTTGGCTTCGGCGTCATCGGCGATGGCCTGGATGCGGTCCAACGAACGGTTGCGCCGCGGAGGATAGGCCGGCACCGCCACGATCCCCGCATAGATACACCCAAAGAAGGCGGTGATGAAGTCCAGGCCCGGAGGATACAGCAACAGGGCCCGTTCACCAACCAGATCCAACGATTCGAGCCAGGCCCCGATGGCCCTCGCCCGGCGATCCAACTCGCGGTTGGTCAAGTGGATCTGTTCGTCTTCTCCATCGACCAGATACGTGAAAGCAATGTCATCCGGTTGATACTTGGCACGATGGCGCACCAGATCAACCAAGGTAGGGGGACCAAAGAACGTGCCCGGCAACTGATCCACAGCCATAACTGATCCGGTTTCTAGCCAAGTCGAGCGAAGTCCGTCGCGCGGGACTTCCCAATCCGCACAAGAACTTTGATCGACCTGAAAGAGTTCCCGACAAACGTCGAATCGTTCGCAACCACGGAAAACGAGATTGGTCTGGGCGGGTCGTAATAATCGTTCGGCTTCTCCCGAGGCGGAGGGGGGCTCCGATGGGGGGCAGGTCTTCTGTGCCTACCTTGCCGCGGCCGCCGGAACAATCTCGTTTCTATTATGGCCGCCCCGATTGGGATCGTCAAAGGGGGAGCCCCGCGGCTCAACTCGATCATGGCTTTGCGTCAAGAAACGGTGCAGCTAAAATGGGTTAGCCAAAGAGTGCCGTGTTGGTCGCGGGCAGATGTAATAATTTCCCTTCAAAAAATCCGCGTCTTTTCCACTGGGGCCCTTTTTTCAGGGAACTGCCCGTGCGGCCCGTGCGTCTAAACTTTCGGCATTTTGCCCAGAAAGCCGCGACCGGCGGTCATTTCTTATTTCTTATGAAGGAGATTTCCATGAAAACCACCAACTTACTCCGTGTCACTTTGGCCGCTCTGATCTTGTTCGCGGCCGGCTCTACGGCCCAGGCCAAGTCGGACCGAGGAATTACCGAAGGCCGGCTCGACGCCATCGACGCCAAGGGTAAGCCGCTCGGCTCCTGCCCCTTGAAACACACCGACGTCTCGGTCGATATCTCCGGCTTTATCGCCCGCGTGACCGTCAAGCAACAATTCCACAACCCCTTCAAGGACAAGATCGAGGCGGTCTACGTCTTCCCGCTCTCGCAGGATGCGGCCGTCGACAAGATGACCATGAAAGTCGGCGACCGGATTATCCAGGGCGAGATCAAGGAACGCGGCGAGGCCCGAAAAATCTACGAACAGGCCAAGGCCCGCGGCCAGGTAGCCAGCCTGCTCGACCAGGAGCGGCCCAACATCTTCACCCAGTCGGTCGCCAACATCGAGCCGGGCGAGCAGGTCGATATCACGATCTCCTACAGCGAGACCCTCGATTGGAAAGATGGCGAGTACTCGTTCGATTTCCCGATGGTCGTTGGCCCGCGATACAACCCCGGCGGCGGCAGCGCACCGGCGCCGATGACCAAGGGCCGACCCACGCCGCAAGTCCCCGACGCCGACCGCATTACCCCGCCCGTCACTCCCGAAGGCACCCGGGCAGGGCATGACATCTCAGTCACTGTGAACCTCAACGCCGGGTTGCCGCTGCGGCGAATCGACAGCAAGCAGCACGCGGTGACCGTCGACTACACCAAACCGGACAAGTCGCAAGCGGTCGTCAAGCTGAAGCAGGCCAAGACCATCCCCAACAAGGATTTCGTCCTGGTCTACGAAACGGCGACCGACAAGATCGAAGACACCATACTAACCCACACCGACAAACGAGGCAAGTTCTTCACCATGGTGCTCCAGCCGCCCAAGCGAGTGCGGAAGCAGCTTATCGTGCCGAAGGAGATCGTCTTCGTGATCGACAAGAGCGGCTCGATGCGGGGGTTCCCGATCGACACGGCCAAAGAGGCCATGCGGCTCTGTATCGAAGGGCTGCACGAAAACGATACCTTCAACCTGATGACCTTCGCCGGCGGCGTCGGATTCTGCTTCGATAAGCCGGTGAAAAACACCGACGAGAACCGCAAGAAGGCCCTGGCCTATCTCGGCAATCTACAGGGCAGCGGCGGCACGGAAATGATGAAAGCGATCCTCGCGTGCCTCGCGGGGCAGGATGATCCCGAACGCGTCCGGGTGGTCTGCTTCATGACCGACGGCTACGTGGGTAACGACATGGCGATCATCGGTGCGGTCAAGGAAAACGCCGGCGTCGCCCGGGTCTTTTCCTTCGGGATCGGAAGATCGGTCAACCGCTACCTGATGGACGGGATGGCCCGCGCCGGACGCGGCGAAGTGCATTACATTCTGAACGAACAGCAGGCCAAAGGCGCCGCCGAGCGGTTCTACGAGCGCGTAAGAACGCCCGTGCTGACCGACATCGAACTCGACTTCGGCAAACTGGAAGTCTCGCAGTTGTACCCGCAGCAGGTCCCCGACTTGTTCAGCTCGACGCCGGTGGTCGTCAAAGGACAATACAAGAAGGGCGGGAAGGGCACGATCACGCTCCGCGGCAAGACGGGCGAAGGTAAGTTCGAGCGGAAGATCGACGTCACCTTGCCCGATGAAGAGCCGAAAAACGAAGTCCTCGCCCCGCTCTGGGCCCGGGCCAAAGTCGAGGACCTGATGCAAAAGGACCTCAAAGGCATCCAACGCGGTAACCCGGACCCGGCCATGAAAGAAGAGATCCTCGGCCTCGGGCTGCGTTTCCAACTGCTCACGCAGTTCACCAGTTTCGTCGCCGTCGAGCAGTTGCGCATCACCGAAGGCGGCAAGCCGCGAACCGTCGATGTCCCGGTCGAGATGCCCGAGGGAGTCAGCTACGAGGGCGTGTTTGGGCAGAATCAGCGCGGCCTTGCCTTAGCCGGCAAAATGGGAGGCCAGGCAAGAGCATACGGAGGGACCGCGCTTCGTTCACGGCGCAAGGAAAGTTACAAATCATTGGATCTGGCATCCCGCGGGGCCGCGTCCGAAGCGGCAGCCCGACCGCAAAGAGGTCCTGCTCGCCCAGTGGCCGACTTGGTGCTCCCAATCAAAGATGCCCCAACGAAGGAACCCGACCCGAAAGCGGCCATCCACGCCAAGATGGCTCCCGAACTCCGCGGCCTGGCCGAAAAGCTCGCCAAGGAAGGAAAAGACGGCAACCTTACCGTGGGCAAGATCAAGGTCAAGGACGGCCGCATAGAGGTCCGTGTGCAACTGGCCTCACTCGGCGACGAGGTCGTGGCGAAGCTCAAGAAGCTCGGCTTCAAGGTCCTCGCCCAGGCCAAGTCGGTCAAGCTCGTGATCGGCACCATCGACGTGAAACAGCTAGAAAAACTGGCCGAACTGCCCGAGGTCCGGCGGATCGATCCCTCGTAAGTAGCGAATCGATGCGCCGCAAGCTATGATAGAAGACCAACGCCAAGAAAAGTAGCAGGCACACTCCGTGTGCCGTCCGCTAGAAGTAACAAAGTGGCCGAAGCGGCTCTTTCATAAAGCCGCGACCGTTGGTCGCGCCTTTGACGGGTACTGATCTTGCGACCGGGCACCGTACTAAAATACGATAAGGCAACGTTATCACAGACCCCGGTCGCGACCAACGGTCGCGGCTTTATAGAACAACCCGATGTCGCACTGAATTCGATGAGAGAAACAACCATGACCGCACGAATCTGCTTGTTGACAACCGTGCTGCTCGTCGCCGAATCGTTCGCCGCCGTTGACCTGGTGACGATCCCGCGGCGCGAGGGCGTGCAGCTTACGATCTACAACTCCGAAGACGTCACGATGGTCCGCGAGAACCGCCTGCTGACCGTCAAGCAGGGCGTCAACCGGATCCAGTTCACCTGGGCTAACACCCTGATCGACCCGACCAGCATCGACTTCCGGATCCTCGACCACGCCGACAAGGTCGACCTGATCGACACGACGTTCCCCAGCGGCCGCAACGACGCGCTGCAGTGGAACGTCAAGAGTCAGATGGCGGGCAAGATCCCGGTCGAAATCCGCTACTTCACCAGCGGCATTACCTGGAAGGCCGATTACGTGGGGATCGCCAACCAGGACGAGACCGAGCTGAAGCTGACCGGCTACGTCCGGGTGTTCAACAATTCGGGCGAGCTGTACGACAACGCCCAGACGCGGATGGTGGTCGGCACGATCAACCTGGTCGAGAAGATCGCCGACCTTGCGACGCGCCCCCCACCGGAGAGGCCGACCGGGAAAGAGGGCTACAAGGGAAAGGGGGACGAAGTGCGGGAGGAGATGCGGGAGCGTTTTCGCCGGGGTGTCGCCGCCGGCGAAGCCGCAGCCACAGTCGACGCCCCAGCCAAAGCGCCCGAGGAGGCCAAGAAAGTCGTCAAGCAAGGGCTTTCCGAGTATTTCCTGTTTACGATCGAAGGCCGCGAGGACATTAAAGACCGCGAGCCCAAGCGGCTTGTGTCGATGGAGGTCGACGCCGTCCCGCTCGAGTGCATGTACAAGCTGACCGACCGCGACGGCGGCACGCAGTTTACCAAATACTACCGCTTCAAGAACAAGAAGCTGCTGGACGACGCCGGCAAAGAGAAAGACCTCCCGGCCATGGAAAACCTGGGCCTCTCGCCGCTGCCCGACGGCATGGTGCGGCTTTTCTCGGAGTATGAGAACAAGGACCTTGCCTACGTCGGCGGGACCGCGACAAAATACGTCCCGATCGGCGACCGCGTCGAGGTCAACGTCGGCCGCGACGGCGACGTGACCATGACCCGGCGGCTTGTGGACCAGCACATCACCAATGTTGTCGCACGCCAGTACAAGCGCCGGCTCGACAACACGTTCGTCTGGTACTACGATCTGGTGGACTACGACGAGACATTTGTCTACGAGGAAGAGATCATCTCGGGCAAGCCGGTCGACGTGAAGACCGAGATCGAGCGCCGCTTCGACGCCAACGTCGTGCTCTGGGGAAGCGACGGCTGGCCGAAGGACTGGAACTCGGACGAGGCCGGGGCCTACGTCGATCTCCACGCCGTAGAAGGCCGCGTCGAACGGGTCGACCAGAACCACGTCAAGTACTTCCTCGACTTCACCCCCGGCCAGAAGCGGGTGGTCACCTACACGGTGACCTACAAGCGCCGCAAGGTCGGCCCGGAGCTAAACGGCGAAAAGCGCCGCGAGCCGCTGTAACCAAAGTAGCAGGCACACTCCGTGTGCCGTCCGCCGCGAAGCGAAAAAGGGGGCGGAGCGTTCTTGGCTACTTCGCCTTCTTTTTCTTCTTTGTCTTTGGTTTTCCCTGACGGAGGTTCTCGGGGCGGGCGTCTTTGTACTGGTCGAGGGCGGCTTGGAGCATGTCGCGGACTGCGGCCGTTTTCTCGTCAAGGGCGTCGACGGCCAGCGGGGTCTTCTCGAGGACGTCGTTTTCGATGTCGTAGAACTGGCCGGTCCGGTAGAACTTGTATCGCTGGTTGCGGGCGAACTCCTTGCCGGTCGGGCCGCCGCCGCGGGAATACCAGCAGTAGATCCACTTGCGGGGATCGCCCTTTTTGCCCTGCAACTGGGGCAGGAAGCTCCGCCCGTCGATGTGCAGCTTCTCCGGCACCGCCACGCCGGCGCACCCGCAGATAGTCGGCAGGAAATCGCTGAAATCGATAAGGTCGTCGGAGACCTTCCCCTTGGGAATGGTGCCGGGCCAGTTGGCGATCAGCGGCACGTGTGTTCCGCCGTCGGTCATCTTTCCCTTGCCGCCGGGGACGTCGCGGTCGCCCATCTTCGAGACGATCGGGGAGTCGGTCCCGTTGTCGCCGGTGAACATCACGAGCGTGTTCTCCCGCAAGCCGAGTTCGTCCAACTGATCGACGAGTCGCCCGACGATCTTGTCCATGTAGGTGACCATGTCGCCGAAATACTTTGCACTGCCTTTGTAGCTCTTCGATCCCTTGCTGCCCGGGGCCCAATCGGGTGAATCGGGGGTGGGCTCGAACGGGCAGTGGGTCAGGATCATCGGGTAGTAGACCAAGAACGGCTTGGCCCGGTTGCGCCGCATGAAGTCGCAGGCAAAGTCGGCAACCACGTCCGGGCCGTACTTGCCCGGGTAGTCGACCTGCTTGCCGTTGACCTCCAGCCCGGGGCTCGCGTAGCGGCTAGGCCGCCGCGTGAGCTGCCAAAGGCAGTATTCGTCGAACCCGAAGTGCTTGGGACCCTCGAAACCGCCGAGCAATTGCCACTTCCCGACGACGCACGTTGCGTATCCCGCCTCGTTGAGCAGTTGGGCGAAGGTCGTCTGCTTGGGGTCGAGCAGCCCGAACCGCACGTAGTTGCGGACGTTGTAGATACCCGTCATGATTTTCACCCGCGACGGCGTACACAACGGCTGCGAGTAGCAATGGTCGAAGCGGATTCCGCCGTCGGCCAGCCGGTCGAGCACGGGCGTCTTGTACGAGGTCCCGCCGTGGGCACCGATGCACTCGTAGCCCAGGTCGTCGGCCATGATCAGCACGATGTTTGGCGGCCGTTTCTCGTCTTTCGAAGCAGCCAGGAGTGGTGCGGCCGCGTTCGCCGTCAATACGGCGGCCACGCCGGCTATGAGCAGGCTGTGTACGGAATTGTGAATGGATTTCATTGTATTATCCCAAACGTTGCAGAAGGAAAATGTAGGACGGGTCTCCAGACCGTCCGTTGAAGCGCAAAACCGTATTTGATCCGGTCTTTGCAGAACTCACGAAATATGAGATCTGAGATCTGCAAACAGCAGCAAAAGGATCATTCTTCATTGTAAAAGACGGGTCTGGAGACCCGCCCTACACTCTTGTTGTGCAACTGTAAAGTTATTTCTTCGCTTTCAATTCCAAGTACCGTAGCGCGAGTCCCCTTTGCGAAGCCGGGCGCGTCAGTGTTAACGTTTGCGTTCCCTTTTGCAATCTTACGTCCACCTCGGGGGTCGTTCCCCACAGGCCGTGCGTGTTGGGCACCTTGACGGATACGGGTTTCTCCGCGCCGACGGCGACGTCGATCGACTGCTCGAAGTTCACCACTGCCGCCCTCATGGTCAGGCCGTAGACTCCCGTTTCCGGGACTTCGACAACGTATTCGATCCGGGGCGGCGTTCCCCAGCCTTCGCCGTATTTCGGCGAGTAGATCTGCTTGCCGCCGGTGAAACAGTCGTGGACTTCCACGCCGGCCGACTTACGAAACGATTCTGCCTCGATGTGGATTACGCCGGGCTTGGGCTCGAACGGCGGCTCGGGCACGTTCGCGGGCACGGGCAGAGGTTTCGTCGGGTTGGGTACCGCAATCGGGATGATTTTACCGTCGGGGCCGACCGCCGGGTTCGGGCCCTTGCCGGGCTTGGGAATCTCTTGCTGAAGCTTGTCGGCGATGCGCAGGACCGTGTCGGCCCGGTCCTTCGAGGTTACCGCGGCCGCGAGCCACTTGAGATGCTGGATCCGGGAGAACAGGGCCACCTGGTCGCGCGCCGCGGCCTCGGTCAGCAGGTTGTAGCCGCCGTGGGTCACGTGCCACCCGCGGCCGTAGCAGATTTTCCAGGAGCTGCCGGGCTGGGGTTCGCAGGAGGGATCGGGCGACTTGTAGGCCACGGCGGAGTGTTTCGGCTGGCCCATCGCGATCGACGGCAGGCCGAACGCCCGGCAGGTCGTCTGGCCGAACCACGACCGGGGCCCGCATTTGCCACCGCCGGCCATCACGGAAACGAATCCGTCCTTGAACGGGAAGGGCGACCAGCGCCGCCATACCTCGCTGACGATGTTGATCACCTTCGTATCGGTCCGCAGGTCGGGCCGCCAGGTGCTGATCATTTGCCGCACCCACGCCCGGTCTTGATCGGACGACCAGCCGGCCACGACGTGCTGCATGTCCCAGACCGAAAGCGTGTCGAAGCTGGGGAACAGCTCCTCGTTTTCGCGAGCGGCTTTGTAGTGTTTGTAGCGGCCCATCCAGTCGATCGGCAGCTCGCTGCCGTAGCTCTTTCCGCCGGGCGGCCACAGGGCAATGGCCATGGCCAGCTTGAGGTAGACGCCCTGCTTGGCGTCCGGATCGGCGGCGATGATTTGCCGCAGACGATCCAACGCCCCGACGTTGCCTTTGCCCGCGGCCGCCTCGAGGTACAGATCCATCGTCTGCGTGTCGCGGAGGAACCAGGCCAGGAACTTCTTGTTTTTTGGGTCGGCCTTGGCAAACGCATCCAACTCGGCGGCGCCGTGCCCGGCGATCAGTTGCCGCTGATCGAGGGTGTTTGCAAAGACGGGCTGCTGGCGGAGGGCCTTCAGGGTCGGCTCGGAGATTTTGGCCGGGTCGGCCGGCACTTTCGCACTGAGCCATGCGGAAATCTTGGTCAAATACCCGGCGAAATTGCCGCCGGTGATCGCCGCGTCCAGATCCTTCGCGTTCGGTTCCCAGGCATGGAGGGTCCCGGGCAGCAGGAGCAACAGCAACAACAACTGTGTGCAAACCGACATCGGGCGTGCGGTTGGGGCCTTTCGTCGTTTCATCGTCTACCTCGCATGCTGGAGTGGTTCACGCCCCGGGGGATTCACTGTTTTCGCGGCGTTTCCGTCGCGGCTTTCTTCGGCTTGAGTTCGACGAACTCGGTGCTGACGAGATTGCCGTGCTCGTCCTTGACGTTGAAGTAGAAGACGGTTGCCCCTTCGGGCAGGCGGCTGCTGATTTCGTTCTTGCCGAACTCGCACGCGGCGTTTTCCCAGTAGCGGCGTTGCCACTTGCCGCCTTGGAGCGTGTAGCAGAGCGCGGCCCGGGGAATTTCTCCCGTTGTCTTGGTCCACACGCGGCGGGTTTTTTCGTCCAATTCGGGACGGGCGGCCGTCGGCAGCGGTTTTCGCCCCCGGACGATGGTATCGGCGAAGACGTAGATTTCCGGCCGCCGCCACCCCGGCTCGTGACCGTGCAAGTATCGAAAACGCACGTGCAAGGTGCTCGTCCCGCCCGCGGCCAGCGCCGACCGCTGAAAGATGTCCATGGGAAACGTGCCGTCGTTCGAGCCGTTGATCCAGTACATCGGCATCTTCGCGTAGGGCAAGTGGGCCGACGGGTCCCACTTCGTGCGGTACTGCCGAAACTGCTCGGCGGACATCGCCTCCGGCCGGAACCACTGCGTGAGGCCCTCGTTGTCGCTTTCGTGGAGAAAGCCGCAGCCGTAGACGGGCACGACGAAGGCCCATCGCGGGTCGACGCCCGCCGCGGTGGCCGCGATAGTCCCGCCCCAGGAAATGCCCGTTAGGCCAATCTTCTTGGGGTTGATCTCCTTGAAAGAGCGCAGCAGCGAATTCGCACGCATCACGTCGGCCACCGCGTGATAGAACCATTGTTCGTTGTCGGGCAATCCGATGTCGGAGAACCAGTTTTGGCGTGCGGGCCCGGCATTCTTATGCGAACGCCGGTCGGGTAGGTGCCCTTCCAGGTCCATCGAGACGGCCGCGTAGCCGTGCTCATTCCATTTCTTGACCCACTCGGGATAGGCCGTGCCGCCTCCGCCGTGGGCACATACCACCGCGGGCCAACCGCCTTCGGGTGGTTTCCCTTTCGGAGCCGCGTAGTAGGCAAACACCCAGGTCGGCCGGTCCTTGTACTTCGCGCCCTCGTAGAAGAACGACCGCATCCCCGGCACGTTGCATTCCCGGGCCGGATGGATCTTCGGGACCTGTTCGAGCGAGGAAACATCCCACGGAACGACGCGCTTCCCCGGTTTCGCGTCCGCCGACCAGGCCGGGGCAACGGCCGAGATCGTGAGAACGAACAGCCCGACGAAACCAGCATTTCTCATATTGTTCCTTCCTTCCTTCCTTCCTTACTTACCGGCGCGTCCCGGCGGCACGCCGCCGCGGGCGACGTTGAACACTTCGCCGCTCGTGTCGTTGTAGGCGGCGAATTCGGCGATGCCGGGATTGCCGCTCTTGGTCCTCATAACCAACAACCGCGCCTTCTGCGTGCTTCGGCTGACGATCGGCGCGACGAACTCGCTGCCGATACCCCGACCGTTGAAGCAACCTATCCATTTCGACTGCTTGTCGTCCCAACACTGGATGACGTAGCGAACAACCGAGGATGACGGGGCTTCCTTGATCTTGAACTCATTGACCGTGGCGGGTTTGCCGAAATCGAGTTGAATCCACTCGTCCTCGGCAGTCGCCGCCTTCCAGGAGGTTGCGGCGTCGCCGTCCGCGGCCTGGGCGGCTTCATGGCCGGAGGTCTCAGACGAAGTGGTGCTCTTGGCGGCCAGCTTCGGCGTGCTGCACGCCTTGCTGAGATCCTTCAGCACGCAATCGACGAACGACGACTTTTTGTCCTTCTCGGGATCCATCACCCGCATGAGGATTTCGCCCTTGGCGAGGTAGAACCGGCAATTCTTCCAGGTCACTTCGTTCCAGTCGGTTGTGTTGATGATTTCACATCGCGGCATACCTCGCATAGGACGCTTGGCCTTCCCGTTCAGGACGCAATTCTCCATTAGGATTCCGGTGTTGGGGTGCCAATCGGAGGCGTAGCAGCAGATCAGAAAGCCGGGGCCGTCAGTATCGTGAAACAGGCAGTTCCGCATGGTCATCCGATCGCAGTTGCCTTCGAAGTCGAATGCCTCGCCGTCCCAACTGCCCAGGCCGATGTCGATGAATCCCCACTCGCAATCCTCGAATACCCAGTCCTTGCAGCGGAAAAACATGGCCCCGGCCACGCCGTTCCACGCCCGGAATCCCCGGCCGATGTCGTGTGTGACGCAGTTGCGCATCAGGCCCCCGTCGACCCCGCGGATGCCCTGCTGCCACTGGTAGCCCTCCTCGAACAAGCAGTCCTCCATCGTCATGTTCGCGAAGTTGTAGATATTTGAGGCCTTTTTGTTGAAATTGTCCGGGCTGTTGGTCCACACGGCCGAGGCCAGGCGCCGGAACACGCAATTCTTGATGGTGACGTCCTTGAGGACCACCTTGTTCTCCCGCTCGTACGAGAAGAGGCAAACGCCAAGGCCGATCTTCCGTTTCGGGTAGTCCTCGTAATGCTGGTACAGCAGCGAGTCGTGGAAATAGCAGTCCTCGATCCGGAGGAACCGCTTGGTCGGACAACCGTCGGAGTATTCCGCGTAGATGCCGGTCATGCAGCGGTTGAACTCGATCCCGACGATTTTGAAACCTTCCTGGTCGGCCAGGCGGATGCCGGTCAGGTCCTTGTTGTAGTCTTGCCGGTCAATGACCGGTTTTTTGCCCTCTCCATACGACCCGATAAGAATCGGCCGCTCGGACGTTCCGTTGCCCTTCGGGTGCAAATCCTCGTTCCAGGTATCCCCGCATCGGAGCAAGATGTGGTCGCCGGGAATGTACTCGACCGACGATGCCCGCGCCAGCGTCTTCCAGGGCCCGCGTGACGGGCCCTTTGGACTCGGGGCATCTCCGGTCCACTTGTCGTTGCCTGAAGATTGGCTCACGTAGAAAGTCGCCGGTTTCGTTCGCTTCGGTGTCGCAGTCTCCTTCGGTGTGCTGCCCGGGTTATCCGCGGGTGCGGCTTCGGTCATAGCGGCTTGCACTACGCCGATGGTTGCCACCAGAAAGGCGATCACTAAAAGTGAGCAGCGTAGTTTCTTTGAAGCCATCGTTTCTCTCCTTGTGGCAGGGGTATTCCAGCGGCAAGAGCTACGAACCTTATACCATTCAGGCTGTCGCTTGGAAAGGGGAGCAACGCGAGGAAAATTTCGGCGGGTTTCTCGTGGCAATTAACCTTGGCGATGCCAACCCGTTCTACTGTGCTCGGTAACAGTTCGAAATGCGGTGCGTCCGAGGAGCTGGCCGGTAGACGAGTTCCCGACGCCATCCTGCCGCTCCTCAGGGGCAGTGCCGTATTTCGGTCCTTTTGCGGGATTGCTCGAAAACCCGGTGGGGCTTCGCGACACCCGAGAATCCGCTATCCGCCGCCCCGGACCATCAAGTGATAGACTACCTTGGAGATGTAAACGGACTCAATCTTCTCTTGTGCAGGTGGCAAGACCGATCACACGGTCAGCGGCGCCGTAGTAAAGCAGCCACCGGCTCTTAAAGTAAACCAGGCCGTTGGCAACCGTCGTGTGGCCGGTGAATCCCTTCTTCTCCCAGTCATGTTCCGGGTAGAGGAACGGTTGGTCCTGATGTTTCAGCACGGTCGTCAGGTCGTTGCGGTTGATCAACGCCTGGCGGAGCGTCCAGGCGCCGAGGGATGAGTGCGGACCTTGAAACATTAACAAGATGCCGTCCTCGCGCAGAAGGGCCAAGGCGCCGGCTTCGTGTGAGCCCCCCCAGACCGATTTACCTGCCGGCGTCCAGTCGATGAGGTTGTCGCTCCAGGCAAGGGCGCAAGGATGCGTGTAGTACATCCAGTACTTGCCATTGATCTTCGCGGCGATCAGGCGATTGCCCCGGAGCCGGGAAACCGCCACTCCGCTCCGCGATCCATAGACCTTCTCCGGCGCAGCCTTCCGGAAGGCCGGTCCGTGTTTCGTCCAGTGACACAAATCGCGGGACGTTGCCACGGACATGGTGTCCCGCTTGCCGCTCCAGGTGGTGTAGTTCATATAGTAGACGCCATCTTCGCCCTCGATGATGTGGAGGTCCTCGCAGCCGCCCTCCCACTCGTACTTCTTCCAGGGATCGTTGTCCGGGTAAAGGACCGGCTTCGCATGTCGGGTGAAGTTGATGCCGTCCTCACTATGGGCCAGACCTATGCGGCAAGTTCTTCCCCACTTGAGGTCCGGGCTCTTGTCGTCCGCCCGGTAGAGCAAATAGACCTTACCGCCGCGCACCACCGCAGCCGGATTGTACACATTCTGCTCCTCCCACCGGACTTCCTTGCCGCGGATTGGGCATTGAAATCTGGAATCCGGCGTCGGCCACAGGATCGGCTGTTTCCGTTTGACAAACGGCCCCAAGTCCCAGTTGTGCCCGTCGGCATTGCCCAACGCGGGAGACGGGATGAAGATTGGCGCGGCGACAGTCGAGGCCGCCGCGGCCACGGTTCTTAGAAAATCGCGGCGAGTTGCTTGGTGATTGTGCATGGATTCCACCCCGATGGGAAGATTGTATCGAAAACACTCCCGCGCGGGTGCCACTGGTGCCACTGCTGGCTTGTCCAGGAAAATAGGGACCGTCACGGGACTGCCCCTATTTTCTCCGACGCCACGGTTGAGAACGTGGAAGATCATTCTTCCCGGTGCGACGCGTGCAGTTCGAGGCATGCTGTTATGCTACCACACGTTGCCCAAAATGTCAAAAATTAGACCTGTCGCCCCGTCCCGTTTAATTGTCCCTGCACGAACCGGCCGAGATCGCGGTCTCGTTCGGGCCAGAGCACGAAATGCCAGTGGTTCGACATCAAGCAGTAGGCACATATCCGCATCGGACAGCTTTCGAGCGTCTTCTCGACGGTCCGCTCGAACGCCTGGAAATCGCCCTCCTTCAAGAAGAGGCGCATCCGCCCGACGCCACGGTTGAGAACGTGGAAAACCATTCCTCCCGGTGCGATGCGTGCGGTTCGAGGCATGCCGGTATGCTAACACTCGTCGCCCCCATTGTCAATAATTAGACCTGTCTGACCTTGGATAAAAAAGCACTGTCATGGCCGAATTTGCTTTTTTAGATGGGCGCATACGTTGATCG
>CAZJRB010000048.1:0-48727 GCA_964547995.1 uncultured Planctomycetaceae bacterium
GATACTTCGCGATAAAAAAGGCTGAAAACAAGAACCTCTGGGGGATTGATCTCGTCGCAGAAAGCCGGACGGGCCAGCCCACCACGGAGGCGCCGATTGCTCAAGTTGCGATTCTGGAAGAGAAACTCTACTTCCGCTGGGCGCAAGGCCTTACACCCCAACGGGCGAATCCCCTCCTCAATTGCGGGTTGAATATCACCGTCGACGAGCAAAGCTGCTTCTTGCCGTTGGGACAGCCGGAGATCGTCAATCCGGTAGAGGTGAACTTGGATACCGGGGTACGCGCGACCGTGCTGCCCGGTGATCGCCTGCCCGAACGGGAGTCGTTGCGGGTGCAAGTGGTCGAGCCGGAAGGCGGCTTCCCCGAGCCCAAATTCGTCCCCGGCGACACCGTCGTCCCCAGCGGGGAAATGGATATCAAATTCGACGAAACAAACTTCCCCAAGTTCTGGCTGCACGTGACCTTCAGCACCAGGGCGGCGCGCCCCTCGGTCGAGGTCGCCGCCAAAATCGACTACCAGTTGCAGGGTCTTCAGCCCACCCGGTTCAAAGCCAAAGAAGCCAAACTCATCCTGCAACCCATGGCCGCCGAGCAGCAGAAATTGGTGCGGGACCTGGAAATGACCGGCGACAATCGCCGGAAGGATGACCTCAACAAAAAGCTCAAGCCGATCCAGGAGAAGTTGGCCAAATTCGCCAAACTGAACAAGTTGTACGAGGCTTTCAAGACGCAACCCGGCAAGGTCCATTTCCGCGTCTACACCCAGATTGACGACGAGCACCGCGTGATCTTGATGCAGTCTTTTCCGCCCGAGAAGCGCGAAAAGTAAACCGGCCCCCCCCGTTTGGCGATCCCTTGCAATTCCCTGCCGGATGGGGCATAATATGCCCCGCTCGCATCTGTTCCCAACGAGGAACGGCGCCCCGGCTTCAACTGCGAGGGGACCAATGCCCGAAGCGTTCGACCCGTATCACAAATGGCTTGGCATTCCGCCCGAGGAACAGCCGCCGAATCACTACCGGCTGTTGGGGATCAAGCTGTTTGAGGATGACGCGGACGTGATCGATTCGGCCGCGGATAAGCAGATGTCGCACGTCCACGGATTCCAGCGCGGCCCATACGGAGAAGAGTGCCACCGGTTACTCACCGAACTGTCTGCCGCCCGGATTTGCCTGTTGAACGAGCAGAAGAAGGCCGCCTATGACGAGGGGCTCCGCAGTGAAGTGCGCCCGCCGACGACCTCGGCGAAGCCCAGCCCGACTTTAGCGCGACCCGGCCCGGCCAGGCCGACCGGCAAGAAACGGAAGAGATTGAAACGCAAGGAGCATCCACCGGTCGAATCGTCGGCGAAACAACCGGAGAGCCAGACCGCCGTGCTCACCGAACTGGGCGACTACCGACTGCAGGAGAAGCTCGGCGAAGGGGGCATGGGCGCGGTCTACAAGGCCGTCCAGACGAAGCTCGATAAGGTGGTCGCCCTGAAAATCCTTGCCAAGGGCCGCATCGAGGACCAGGAAGCGATTGCCCGATTCGAACGCGAAATGAAGGCCGTCGGCCGGCTGGATCACCCCAACATCGTCCAGGCCCACGACGCCCGCGAGATCGAGGGCACGTCCGTGTTGGTCATGGAATACGTCGACGGCATGGATCTCAATGAACTGATCCGCCGGACAGGCCCGCTCCCGGTGGCCGATGCCTGTGAACTGATTCTGCAAGCGGCCGTCGGGTTACAGTACGCCCACGAACACGGGCTGGTCCACCGCGACGTCAAGCCGTCGAACTTGATGATTACCCGGCGCGGCCAGATCAAGCTGCTCGACCTGGGGCTGGCCCGGTTCCAAGTCGGCGGCCAACCGGCCGGCCGGGAAGTGACGGTCACGGGGCAGGCCGTGGGAACACCCGACTACATGGCGCCGGAGCAGATCGCGGATACGCACACGGTCGATATCCGCGCGGATATTTATGCCTTGGGGTGTACGCTCTACAAGCTGCTGGCCGGGCGCCCGCCGTTCGGCGGTGCGGAGTATAAGACCGCGTTCGACAAGCAGAAGGGCCATGTGGACCACACGCCGCCGCCGATCGAGCGTTTGCGTGCGGATTCGCCCGATGAGCTTATCGCGGTGATCGACCGGATGTTGGTGAAGGACCCTGAAGAGCGGTTTGCCACGCCGGGGGAAGTGGCCGCCGCCTTGGAGCCGTTTGCCGCAGGTTGTGATTTACCCGGCCTCTTGAAGCAGGCGAAGATCCCTGCGCCCGAAGCCGAGGGTGAATTGGCGGGCCGCACCGAGGCGTACCGTGCATCGCCGCTTGCCGGGACAAGGATGCAGGTTTCGGCAGCGACGAAGCCTACGAAACGACCCGTCCGCCGACGGTGGAAGCGGATTGCGATAGTCGCCGCGGTGGCGGGCGTTGTCCTGCTGGGGGTGATACTCGCACTCAACCGTTACGGTCTGCTCAAGTGGGACTTTGCGGCCGAGTTCGACGTTAGCGGAGACCCCGATCGGCTTCCCGGCTGTCTTCCCGGCCCGGTAAAATTGCGCGGAATTGGACGCTACCAGTTGGATCGGGTGGGTCGCCCTCGCGGCATTCTCTCGTTGGTGTGGAGCCCCGATGGGAGCCGGATTGCCTGTGGAACAAAGACCGGCCATATCTGGATTTACGATGCGAAGGACCTCCGCTTGAAACAGTTGCTCTCCGGCCATACGGCGGCTGTCCCTTGCATTGCTTGGAATCCCGACGGCACACTGCTGGCGTCCGGCAGCCGTGACAAGACAATACGGCTTTGGAACCGGGACGGCACCTTGAATTTGGTGCTTAAGGGGCATGCCGAAGGTGTGAACTCCGTTGCCTGGAGCCGCGACGGTGAGCTGCTGGCCTCCGGAAGCGGTGACAACACGGTCCGGGTCTGGAAACCGGACGGCGCCCTTGAGCGGGTGTTTGAAGGACACCTCAATGCCGTCAGAAGTGTCGCGTGGAGCCCCGACGGCAGACTCACGTCGGCAAGCAATGACAAAACCGTGCGGTTGTGGCAACCGGACGGCAAGCCGGGTCCTGTGCTTGAGCATCCCAAGGGTGTCCCTTCCGTTGCCTGGAGTTCCGATGGCAAACATTTGCTTTCAGCAAATTCACCTGTAAAACTGTGGAAGACGGACGACATGTCCGAAGCACCGGTCAAGAATAAGGATGGCAACCCTCAAAATGGTCACTATGTCTCGTGGAGCCCCGTCGACAATCGGTTTGTTATAGCTGGCGGCCGCCACGTCCTCTCCTGGGATGCAAAAGGCAAACCCGGACCATACGTTGAATTTGGCTCTTCCTATTATCCGCAAGCTGTTTCCTGGAGCCCTGACGGCACACAACTGGCATCAGTAGTTCACAACGGTTCAGTACGCTTCTTGAATGCCGACCTCTCTGGGAGAGGATCGCTCAAGATGCATACTCCGTATCAGGTTGTCTCGCTGGCGACGAGTCGCGATGGCGACCGGTTGGCGGCGTCGAATCTTGAGAAGTCCGTGAGACTTTGGCACGCCGACGGCACCCCCGGACCAGTGATCGGGATGCCGGAGCTAAACTTTGCCATCGCCTGGAGCCCGGACGGAAAGCTCCTTGCGAATGGTTGCCGTGCTTGCTCAAGAACACCTTCATCCGTGGTCATTTGGGGCGGGCAGACTCAAAAAAGGTGGTTGCTTCTGAAGGATGGCGACAAACCTGATAACACGGAAATCCATTCGGTCTGCTTCAGTCCGGACGGCAAGCGGGTTGCTGCCGCGCTGAAAGACACGACGGTGCGATTGTGGCAACCGGACGGCAAGCCGGGCCCGGTGCTCAAAGGGCATGAAAAGCCCGTCCGGACGGTCGCCTGGAATCCGAACGGCGAGTGGTTGGCCTCCGGGAGCGACGACAACCGCGTGCGGCTGTGGCAGGAGAACGGCAAAGCCGGACCGGTGCTCAAGGGACACGCTGCCGGCGTCAACTGCGTTGCCTGGAGCAGTGACGGCACGCAGCTTGCCTCGGCGAGCACCGACAAGACCGCGCGGTTGTGGGAACTCGACGGCAAGCCGGGCCCCGTGCTCGAGGGCCACGAAAAACCGGTCAACTCCGTCGCCTGGAGCCCTGACGACAGCCGCCTGGCCTCGGCCGCTGACGACAGTGTGCGAATCTGGAAGGCCAACGGCGCCGCAGGCAAGGTGCTCCGTTGGGGCAAGAAGCAATTCTATTCGGTTATCTGGCCCGGCGACCGGATTATGTGCGGCGGCCGCGACAATACGATCTTTGCCTGGGACGCAAACTCCGGCAATCCGCAATGGGTCGGACTTCTGTTGCCGGGCGGCAAGTCCGCCACCTTTAGCACCACCGGCGAGATCATCGACGGCGACCCGGGTCTCGTCGAAAAGGAGTTCGTTTACCTGGTCGAGAAACCCAGCGGGGTCATCGACGTATTAACGCCTTCGGAATTCCAGAAGCTGACCGGGGACTAAGGGTTCTCCTACGCCGGTGGTGATGTGCGACAGGGAGATTCTGCCGGCCGATCCCGGCCCCTTGTGGAAGTGCGTCGGGAGACTTTCATCGCAGGGCTCACAGTTTCACTGGCCGTGGAAGCAAAGGACTTTGCCGTCGGTGGTCGATAGGTAGAGCCGGGCGCCGGCGGCGGCCATCCCGTCCCATGCGGGCGGGGCGTCGAGCTTGTACTCGGCGAGCCGCTTGCCGTCGGCGGCCGAGACGGCTAACAGCAGGGCACCGCGCTTTCCGGCCAGGGCGGCGGCCTGCTCGCGCAGGGCATCGGCCGATGCAACGTGGTACGGGTGGACGCCTTCCTTGGAGGCACGAGGGAAGACGTCCGGCGGGCCGGCAATGAAAAGCGTCTGGTCGCTGAGGACCATGCCCCGGGCGAGAAGCGGCAGCCGCTCGGCCCAGAGCGATGCGACCTTCGCCGGCGGTTTGCCGCCGCGCCGCTTCGGTTGGCCGGGTTTTTCCTTGGCCGCGGGTTTCCGCCCGGAAGCATAGAGCAGGTACTGCATCCTGCCGAGTCCGATATGGCTGCCGTTGCGGTGGTACTGGTTGAACCGGCCGAAGCCGTAGACGTTCGAATCGCCGAGGACCAACAGCCGCCCGGCCGGCACCTGCGAGCCCGAAATCGGCCAGCCGCCCCAAGCGGACCTCATGCCCGTGCCCACCAGCCAGTAGGTGCGGTGCCACCACGACCCGTCGAGGAATCCTGCCGGGCTGTACAGGTGCGGCACGGTGGGCTTCTGCTCGACGCCTTTCTTGTCGAACCGCTTGTGCCGCAGGTAGATCGACGTGCCGTCGCTGGAAAGGACATCGGGCAGGCCGGCGGCGGTGATCGGCGTCTCGGAGAGTCTCTTGCCGGTCTTGGCGTCGAGGCGGCACAGGACCATGCCGCCGTCGAGGTGCGAGCACCTGCCCGCCACCGCATAGATTGCGCCGTCCTCGACCAGCACGCTGCCGTGGACGGGCCAAGGCGACTCGACCTGGTCGTAGGAGACGATGCGTCGATCTTCCGGTGCGGCGAGAAATCGCCACGCCAGACGGCCGTCGACGGCATTCAGGCAGTAGATCCAACCGTCGGCAGAGCCGAAGATTGCCGCGCCGTCGTAGATGGTCGGCGGCGAGTCGACCCGCCCACCCGCCGTGAAGCTCCAAAGGCGTTTTCCCGTCTCGGCATCCAAGGCGTAGACGGTGTGCGTGTCGATAGCGGCGAGAAACACCTTTCCGCCGGCGATCACCGGACTGCTGAGCCGCCGGCCGGGCAGCTCGGCCTCCCACGCGGGCTTCAACTCGGCCGGCACCTCACACGAACTGCGGCCGGTCCGCCCGGCGTCGTGACGATACGTCGGCCAGTCTTCTCCATTTCGAATTTCGGATTTGTTTCGGATTTCGGATTTCGGATTTCGGATTTCCTGGTATGCCGGTCCGCGTTGGAGCCGCGCATCGTCGGCGACCGGCTCATTCTCTTCCCCCGCCGAGGCCAGGGCGTTGAAGCTGTTGATCTTCGACTCCGTATGGCAGGCACACGAATGGGGCGGGGCGTAGATCAGCCCGTTGCACGGCATGACCCCGTATTGGCACGAGCCTCGCACCCACGCGTAGCCGAAGCCCTTGCCCGTGGCAATGTCGATCAACTCGATCCCGTCGCGTCCCAGCACGAGGTACTTCTCGGTGGCCTTGTTCCGGTGACAGCGGTGGTGGCCCATGATAATCCGGAAGAACTTCTGATCGCCGGGGCGGGTCCGCTTGACTTCGCCGGTCTTCAGATCGATGCCCTTGGTGATGCCCGGCAGCCGGGCGCTGACGAGCTGACCCGACCAGACGAGGCCGTCGGCCACGAGCACGTCGACCGGGGCGTTGTAGCACTCGTAACACTCCGATTCCCAGAGCCGCTTGCCCGAGTCGGCCGCGAAGGCGATAATCCGGCCTTTTGGAGCAATCCCGCCGACCGAGTTGACGACCCACTGACTCGGCTTGGGCGATTTGGACACGCCCGGCGGCGGGGCGTCGGCCGCGCGATCGCCGCACAGTACGACGCCGCCGTGGACCACGAGCGTCGGTGCCGACCAGGAAGGCCGGTGCCGGTTGACCGCCCGGGCGGCGCGCCACAGCTCGCGGCCGGAAGACGCATCCAGGGCGAGGACCTCTTTGTCGCTCTGGAAGAAGACCCGCCGGTCGGCCGCCGCCAACGTGGTCGGCATCAGCTCGGCCGTATCGGCGTCGTCTTTCTTCCAGAGGACCTTGCCCGTGTCGGCCTTGATCGCGACGAGATGCTTGCGCGGCGGGGTCTCTTCGTAGATCGGCCACCAGTGCCAGATGTTCTTCGGGTTGACGGGCACTGCGGCGCCGCCGGTGTTGTCGGGTGGACGATCCCCGACGAGGACGAACAGCACGCCGTCGCGGCAGATAATCTCCAGGGCGTTGTTGGTCTCGTCATAGGTCTTGATCGTCTTGCCCGTGGCGGCGTCCAGAACAACGACCGGCTTGCCGTAGCCGAGGGTGACATAGACGCGCTGGCCGACGGCAACCAATCGCCGGGCAATTTCCGAGGGCCCGCTTCGGAAGTCCCGCAGATGTCCTTCCCAGGGAGCAACCGGCTGCTTCCACAGGAGCACGCCGCTGAAGGCATCCCGCGCCACCAGCGACCACTTCGGCTCCATCGCGACCGAGGCGATCGGCCCCTCGTCGACGATGTAGAAGATCCGCCCGCCGGCCGAGACCAACGCGCTGAGACTGGACAGGTGGTCGTGGCTTCTGGCCCATCGCGGCCCCGCGACCCACTGGTAGCGTCGCGGCGGGCCGACGATCGTGTCGTCGGCCACGGCGTTGTTGCTCGCGTCGTGGAGGTAGTGCGTCCACTCGTCGATCTCCTGCGGCCGGGGTTTGACCGTCTTCGTCCACTCGCCGCCGGTCTTGACATACGCGACGCCGCCGGGGCACAACACGCGCATCACCTCGTCCGCCGGCACCTTACCGAGATCGCGCGCGACGACGAGGTTGACGAGGTTCTCGGCATAAGGCAACCGGCGGCCCTCGAACGGCTCCACCGATACTCTGCCGTACAGTCCCAACGATTGGATGTACTCCCGTGCGTTGTCAATCTCATCTGCGTTTGTGTCCAGACCGTGGACCAGGTAGCCGTCGCTCGCCCGAAGCGCAGCGGTCAACCTGGCGTCGCCACAACCCAGGTGCACAATCAATCCCCCTTTGACGCCCGTGGCATCGAGAATCTCGCGGGCCAGCGCCCTCTCGGCTTGATCGGCGGCGGTTTCAGCAGCGTTCGGAGCCGCCGCCCCCAGGGCCAAGGCCACGGCAAGCAACCCCCGTAGACTCCAAGACCCGCTTTTTCGCTTCTTCCCGGTCATAGTCTTACTCCTTTCGGTCTCACTGCAATTCGTTGTTTCAATGGATTCAGCGGGTGGCCACTCAAACCTGGGCTAGTGGCGCAACAGACCCGAACCGGCTGGTTCGTAGTGCCGGCTTCAGCCGGTTCAACCGCCCAGAACCGCCCAGAGGCGGCAGTGCGAACATCTGCTCGATCCCCATTATCGCAAAACTCACCGGCATGGCAACCGACGCGCCAATGCGGTGGTTGCTACGGGCGGCGGCGGGGGAGTAAGGCGCAGAAAAGCACCCGCCTTCCACAAATCGGTTGGCGGGTGCTGCCATAGTAGTCTCCGCATCATTCTATATCGGCACAACCCCCATCGGAATTTGAGGTTGTACGCCCCGTGCAGCGATGGTTTTGGCTGGATGACGTGGGAGACGTGGAATGAATTGGAATGCGAGGGAGAGCATTCACTTCCCATCCCGCCCCATCAACTTATGAAGCTGATCCGCCAACTTCCCAACACCCTCCTTCTGCCCCTCTTGCTCCGACACGTTCACATTCTCACCAGGATCGGCGGAGTGGTCGTACAACATCCGTGACACAAGACCGCCCTCGTTATCGGTGTACTCGGTGAAGCGGAACCGGTCCGAGCGGATTGTATCGCCGCTGCGATACCGGCCTACTGCGGCGGGCTTCCACTGCAGGTTGGGTTCCTTCATCAACGGAACGAAGCTCTTGCCTTGAAGGTGGTCGGGCAACGAAAGACCGGCCAGCTCGCAGAGCGACGGATAAATGTCGATGAACTCGGTCAGGCCGCGGGTCTTCCGGTCGGCCTTGATTCCCGGCGCCCGCACGATCAGCGGGGCGTGCATCGAGGTCTCGAAGCAGCAGTGTTTGCACCACAGCGTATGCTCTCCAAGGTTCCAGCCGTGGTCGCCCCAAAGAACGACGATGGTGTTGTCCCTCAAGCCGAGGCGGTCAAGTTCATCCAGCAGCTTCCCGATTTGGGCGTCGGTGTAGCTGACACAAGCGTAGTATCCGTGGATCAAGTTTCGGGCCATCTCGTCGGAAACCGGCCCCTTGGCCGGAACGCCAGCGTAAGAACGAAGCTCACCGAAGCTGTGAATCGCCTGCTTGGGGGCGTCTTTGGGAACATGGTAGTTGTCGGGAATCTCGATCTTGCCGTGGTCGTAGAGGTCCCAGTATTTCTTCGGTGCGACGAAAGGCAAATGCGGCTTGTAGAAACCGACTGCAAGGAAGAACGGTTTGTCCTTCTTGCTCAATCGCCGCAGATCGGCAACGGCCCGCTCGGCCAGCACGCCGTCTCCATAGGCATTGTCGGCAACGTCTGCCGATTCGTATGGCGGCCCCCGCCCCCGGCGGCCGAGTTTCTTGGAACGTTCCGACTGGAGTTTAGTGTTGTCCGGACTTCGGTAGGTGGGAGCCCTGGGGCGCCACGGTTGTTCCGACCATCCCACAGCGTTGTCATCTGCGTGGTGGAACACCTTGCCCAACGAAACGGTGCAGTATCCGTTCTTCTTGAACTGCGTATTGAGAGTCGTGGTCCCCGGTGTGTCCTTCTCGGCCCGAGTCGAATAACTCACAAAGCGATGTCGGGCCGGACGGATGCCAGTCATCAGGCTCGCTCGTGAGGCTCCGCAGACGGGCACCATGCAGTAGGCCCGCTCGAACAGGAAGCCGCTGTTCGCCAAACGGTCGATGTTCGGGGAACGAATGTGGTCTTTGCCGTAGCAGCCGAGTTCCGGCCGAAGATCATCGACGGCGATGAACAGGACGTTTGGCGGGGCTGCCAATGCCGTTGAACATAAGAACGCGGAGAGAAGGGCGTTGGGGAGTATACGGCGGATCATGGTCTTTCTCGCTGTGGTTGGGGGGTGGTTGTTGGAGTTGATTCTATCCTGCCGGGGGATCGGCGGCAAGAATGCGTGTGGACTTGGTAGGCAACGGTGGGAAAGCTCCGTCAGTGCCCCAACAACGATGCCCGGGAGGGCCTTGCGGCGACAATCGAAATGCCTTGGACTCTCCTTTTTGGTTTCACCATTTTTTGACGGTCTCTTGAAGGAGCGTATCGTAGAAAGAACCGGCGAAAAGCCGTTTCACCCCTTGTTTTCAGGTGTTTTTTGAACCAATCTCTGAAACCTTTGGGGTGTGTCAGATTGTGTTGCTGAGTGGGATGGTTTCTTCCCCCAAATCCCAAATCCGACACCACCAGAGGTTAAATAGTACTTGTAAACGTTGGCTACTTTTTTGATCGGACCATGGTTGCGAAGACGTTTGAAAATCCTTGATACCTTGTATGTTCAAGTAATCGCACGCTTCGTCGACAACCCAATACCCAACCGAGTTGCGTCATGGCAGACTGATCGGTTGTGGAAGTCGTGAGGAGATGCTCTCTAAGACCTGAGGCGTTGACCTGTTTGGGACAGATTGATCCCTTCGACCTTTGACCAACACTTTGTTACATCTTACGGCTCGACCGATTTATCACAAGGATATCGTGTCAGAGGATTATCGGAGGACGCTCACGGCTACCGATACCGTCATGGACATGCACCGGAAGAATCAAGGAGTTTTTGTAAATGACCGCCGCAACGTGTACCAGCCCCGCCATTGGCGTCGGCTTCGACACGGCCCGCTACGGCCACCATGCCACCTTTTTGCGTGAAGACCGGCAGGTGGCCGCCAAACCGCTGGAGTTCCTGGAATCCCGTTCCGGTTACCAACGGTTGGAAAATGCCTTCGCCAAATTGGCACGCCAAAACCCCAACGTCCACTTTTACATTCGCGTCGACGCTGCCGGGCAATATGCCGCCAACCTGCTGGCCTTTTTGCACCGGTTGCCCTGTGGTTTTCGACCGGGGTTATTTTCTGCATTTGTAGCATCCGGGACGCGCGGTCAGCCGAGCCGGAAGGGATGTTAGGAATCCCCTCCGAGGAAGTCGTACCGGGCGTGACCCTTGACGGTTCCATCGTCATCGACGAAAGCATCTGGCTTCGGCTTGTTGGCGAGCCAGGCAGGCACATGCAAAACGCACATGATTGCCTGAAAAAGAAGCAGTATCGTGAGGCGCAGGAGTCGCTGCGCAGTGCCGCGTCGTTCCTGTATATCGCTCATGGGAACGCCTCGAAACCAGCAGAAGCCGCCTTGATGCGCTCGGCTCGCGAGTTGGACCGGTTGGCCGACAACGTCTCCCGTGGAGCGATCCCCTCTATTGGGGAGCTGAGGCCTGTGTTCGCCCGTGCCCATCACGCCCTCGCGCGACACCATGCGATCAAGTCCGCTGCCGCACTACCTGACACGCACTATGAAACGGCGGGAAGCTATCTCGGTTCTTCGTTGAATCACTTCCAGCGAGCCGACTGGTGGGACCTCGCGTTGCAGCCCGATTCCGTGCAGCCCAAATGATCCAGTAGGCCCTCCCGGAGGGCAGCGACTGCTGGTCGGCCTGGGGGGCCAACGAGTTGAAACAAGCTAAGTTCGCGGCGCGTTAAAAACGGCTGTCGATGGGACGAGATTTGTTGCCCAGCTTTCAGGCGTTTTATAGCCGCTTGCGATCGTGGCTGCTTGAGGGATCTGTGCAGAGGGTACCCCATGACAATTGCGACCAAGTGTCACCGACGTCAATCGGTTGGCACAGGCTCCTCGGACACACCGAACTTCGAGCCAGATGCGATAGCTGCCGTGGCCAGGAATTCCCGCAAGTGCTCAGCAACTCGCTGGGGGCTGTCCTGGCAAACCCACAAGCCCAAGTGCTCGAACCCGCCGGTCTCCTGCGTATAGGGCAGAAATTCACAGTACAGTCCGGCCCCGGGACCGTTGGAAAACGTGATATTGTACGCCGTGGCTTTGCCCATTGTAGGCATAAAGGCCATGATGGCCGCGGTCACCTCGCCCCATGCCTGGGCCAGTGCTCCCAACTCTTCCTCGGTGCATTCGAAAAGAAAGCGTTTGCGATGGTCTTTCAGCACTAAGAGAGCGTTGTAGGGCCTTCGCATGAAGTAAGGAATCATCAGGACGGCCGGGCCGTAGTCCTTGATCGACAGTTCGGCGGGGTTCTCGCGGAGCATGTACGCAGCGAAGGTCTCGCCACGCTCCTGCTCGAACCGTTCATTCCGTTCGAGATGGCGGGGCTTGAGACTGCTGTAGAGGATTTGCTGGTGTCCATGGGCCAGCGATCCACCGACCAAGCGACCGTAGTTCTTGATGATCAGTGTATGCCCGTGTGTGGACCGTCCGTCGGCAGTCGCGCCGGAGACGGGATATCCTGAAGAATCGTCCAAGAGTAGCTTGCCTTCCAGGGCAGCCAGACGCTTGAAGGCGATCAGCCGATCGGATTGGGGCATGTTGTACCAATCGCGGTCGAAAAAGGAGGAGGTCCACTGGAGAAAGTGCATTCCGCGGGGGCGTGCGTCGTCTCCGTTGCCGCCCTTCGCTTCCGCCGCCGACTGTCGCTGGAACGGATAGAGTGCCGGGAACAGGTTCTTGTTGATGAAGGTGAAGCCCTCGCTCAACGGGGCGACATCGATGACGCCGGTCGTTTCGCCCCGGCAGACGGGATCGCTGGCGCCGTCCTCCTCCGGCTGCGTCGGCGGTTCAGCGTTGTCGTGCGGGCGGCGTGCCCGAGCGGCGTTGAAAACGATCACCGCCCCATCGCGAGGGTCGGTCTGCCAGTACCCGTCGGGAAGGAACTTTTGCAACGCCGACTCACCGCGGAACAGGTCTTCGATCTGTGTGCTCGACAAGTCATCAACTCGTTCCGCTTGAAGGATCTTTCGGAGTGTTACTTCATCAAGATGATACCGTTGCACGGGCAGGAATCGCGCCCGTTCCATCTCGCCGAACTCTGCGCTTTCGAGGAAGCGCCGCACCATCCCGTCCCACGTGAATCGCGGGATCGTGATTTGATAGGCGTCCTGTCCCATTCGGTCGTGCAGGTCCCTCTCGACCAACAGCTTCTCGATGGCGCCGGCAAACCCTTCCACGTCGTCGGCCTGGACGACGATGGCCCCACGGCCGACCTTTAGCGGGGCCTGGGCACCGTCACAGGAGACTTCTTCCCCGGAGCCGTCGAGCAAGTATTCAGTCACGAAGGGGATCAGGTGGCTGCCAACCACTGGGACTGCCGTTGCGGCTGCCTCCTGGACCGCCATCCCAAATCCTTCCATCACCGACGGGGAGCAGTAGACACTGGTGACGGCGTACAGGTCGGGTAGCCACTCCCAGATGTTCCCCATGACCGCCACATGGGGAGTGATACCCAAGTCGCCGATCAGCTTCCAGAGTTCATTGTGGAGTTTTTCTTCGTGGGAGTCGATGGATACGACCAGAAGTGTGTCGGGATGTCTCGCATGCAGCTTTGCGAACGCCCGGATCAGAACGTCCTTGCGTTTCGTGCGGTCCGTGCGGCTGATTTCGGTGATAATCCGCGAGCGGCGGGCCTCCTGGGCGCTCATACCGCAGTGCCGGCCCAAAAAGTCGTATATCTTGTGCTCTGGATCAATCTGCCTCGGGTGAAAGTGGCTCGGATCAATGCATGGCGGCAAGAACAGCGGCTGCCGCACACCGTAATCTTCGACCAGGGTCTGGCGAATCAGCGGCGACGTGGCGGCCACGTTGTCCAGCTCGCCGATCAGTTCCTTCTCGAGGGCGATCCGCTCGTCGACGCGAAGATCGGCCCACGTGTCGGGCGGCATGTTGCGCTTCTTCACCGTCCCGAGCGAGTGGGGTACCCAGATGTGTTGGGCTGGGGTACGGAAGTTCCGCCGGACCAACGCGCCGATCTTGGCACCGTCCCAGTAGTGCGAGATGACCATGTCCACGTGGCCGCCCGCCGGACTTTCAAGAAAATCCCAAAGGAATTGGGCCAGCCGGGGAGTGTGTGAATCCATGTCCTCTTTGCGAACGAACTCCGGCGTACCATCTTCGAGATACAGAATCCGCTGCCGGGCGTCCTTGTACCGCAACCCCACGTGCATTTCGCCCGTGACGGGGTGAGGATAGCCGCCGCGGTTGGCGATGGTTATGCGGAAACCCAGCGCCGCGAGCGCCTCGGTGAACATGTTCACAAAGAGGTTCTGCCCGCCAGTGTCCGGCAAACCGGGAATCACGTCCCACTGGTGAACGCCGTGGTTGGTGATCATCAGGATGTGCGGTGCTTCAAAGCTGGTAAACGCTTGATGCGTGGGGTCGTTTTCGAAATGGTACATCAATAGTCCTTTCTGTTCCCCCAAAGAGGCTGTCCTCCTGACAGGAGGCACAATCGTACCTCCATCAACGTCTCTGGGTAATCAAGGAGCGTGAAACAGGCTGCGGTCGGCTCAAGCACATCGGCAACTCTACGAGCCACCATCCAGCACGCCGTAGTGCTCCAGGCCCTCCTCCACACCAGCGGCATGTGGCTTTTGTGCGAAGTAGACCCGTCCGTCGGCCAAGGTGTGGGCCATGGCGATGAGTTCCGGCTTGGCATTGGCGACCACGACTCCTTTGTCGAACTCCTCAAACATGCTGGCGTCGTTGCCGGTATCGCCGGCCACGACGACCTGAACGGGGTCGAGCCCCTGCTGCTCGACCAGGAAGCGGATCGCTTTCCCTTTCCCGGACGCCGCCGGTAGGATATCCAAATCCCGCCCGCTTGACCAGACCACTTGATAACGGTTGGCATGCGGCGCGACACGATGGCCGATCAGCATTGCTGCGGCCTTTGGATCGGCGCACCGGTCCAGATAGCAACTGGTCTTCAGTTTGGTGTTGTACATCTCCGGCTGCATCACCAGCCCGTCAATACCATCCAGAAATGAGACGGCTTCCTCTCGAGAATACCCTGCCAGAAGTCGATCGTGCCACGCCACCATCGGCCTGGTCTCGTTGTCAAATGGCGGCCGGTAGATCTCGGTACCTACTTGGCCAATGACGGCATCGGGTTTGGGCAAGCCTTCGTCAACAATTCCCTGGAGCACCTGCTCCAGCCGCCTTCCCGTGGAAACGATTAGGTACAACTCGCCGACAACTCGCTTCTGCTCTAACCGACTTGCGAGCCGGTCGAGTGAAGCACGATCTCCGGTCAGCGTGCCGTCCACATCCGATGCCAATGTCCATTTCACGGTCTGGTTTTCCTTTCCACAATCGATGGAACTGGTTTCCCGGCAGGACAACCAAACTGTCGCTAGCGGCCACGGAGATCCTGCTGGCCATCTTCTCCCCTGGAACGGGAAGCGGTCATTTGTGAGGCAGTTGTTCGGCCTGACGACGAAACTTCTCGGTCCGATAGGCGAACTTGCGTTTTTTCGGCTTGCTCTTGGCGATCTTGGCTAACCTGTCATATTTCTTCGCCAAGGCCAGTTTCGTCTGCGCCAGTTTGGCAATTTCTCTTTCCACGACCATTTTTTTGTCCTTAAGATAGAGTACCGCTATCGTTCGCTTCGTTGAGGCACCGAGAGAGTTTTGGTGCAAAGTGCGACCGCCCCAAGGCCGCGATGCGGCCAAATCGCTCGCCACCAACGTACCTGTCACTCCCACTCTGCAGACTCAACGGTTTCTTTTGCCTTTTCTGCACTATAAAAGCTCAACCCGTAGCATAACCAGTTGCTCTTGTCACAATCGATGCCGTCCATCACATTCAGCGATTCTTCTCTGGTATGATGGCGAAAATGAATGAGCTGATACTTGGTTTCTTCGGTGAGAACGCCCCATCCCTTTTTCTTGAAAGCCATGACAATCGCCTCTTCTTGCTCGCCAGAGATCTTATCTCGTGGTATTGACAAACAAGTAAATCGTGTATCGCGGTCTATTCGTCTGTGTTGCGTTGTCTTTGCCATACTGGCACCCCACTCATAGGTTTCGAAGGTTTCAATATGAAGATTTCGTTTCTGTAGAGTCCCGGTAGTCGAAGAAACGAGGGTCCCTCAACAAAGTTGGGACCGACGCACGAGAGTCCGGTGTTGCTACGGAATCTTCATCCAAATCCTTTGTCACAACGCGCGCTGTCTTGGAATGCGGGGCATAGCCCATCTTCTCCCAGAAGCCCTGTGCAGATACGGATGCGAAAGCGCTGACTGTTTGAACCCCCAACAACGAGGCAATTTCTTCCGCAGCCACTACGAGTTGTCGTCCAAGTCCCCTCGAACGCAAAGCCCTGGTAACCCGGAGGGCCCCGATCCACATTTGCTTTGTGTCAGTGTAGATGCGACATTCCACGCACGTCACGTCGCGAGCCCCGCACAAAAGTCGCCCGGAAGTGTAGACAACCCGCAGATCGCGAAGGTCGTTTTCAACCAGAACCGTGTCGTTTTCGTCGAAACAACGAAGCGTTTCTTCGAAGATTGATCTAACAGCAGCGACAACTGAGTTTGTATCTATCATGCAATTCTCGATTTGACGCTCGGTCCCGATGAATCTCCTCGTCAACTATTCGTGCCGCTCACCTCAATCCCAAACGGCGGGCACGGCGTTCGGCACGAAGGCGAGCGACGCGCCTGACCTCACTTGGCTTTTGGTAGTATTCCCTGCGGCGCATCTCCTTTCGACGCCCGCTGCGCTCGACGAGCTTACGGAAACGTCGCAAGGCTTGGTGGATAGACTCATCCTGGGCCAATGTCAACTTAACCATGCGTTTCACTTCCGGTTTTCGACACTGCACATTGTCACTTCGGACAGACAGTCGGTCCAATAGCCTATATTGACATCCTCGTCTGGCTATTTCATCCGATGTCGGGATCTCAAAAGGTGAGTCCGAGGGCTTCAGCCTTTGCAAAGTCGTCTTCAGCCTTGGCTTTATCGCCTATTTCCCTGTAGACCAGCCCCCGTGTGTGATAGAACTTGGGCTCTTTCGGATCAAGACGAATTGCCTCATGGCTATCGGCGAGCCCTTCGTCGACATCGCCTCGCAACGTA
The DNA here is from genome assembly GCA_964547995.1 of uncultured Planctomycetaceae bacterium. Lineage (GTDB taxonomy): Bacteria > Planctomycetota > Planctomycetia > Pirellulales > Thermoguttaceae > CAZJRB01. The sequence continues at coordinate 16,750 of CAZJRB010000048.1, forward strand.
CGGGCAGCCGCCCGAGCATTGTGGGCGTGGGCCAATTCTGGGTCGAGTTCGAGGGCTTGGGTGAAGGCTTCGATGGCGAGTTCATACTCGTTCCGTTTCATATGGTCTACACCTTGATTGTAGATTTCAACCGAATCTACCATGGTTACGTCACCTCCTGTTCTATTGCGTTCTGAATCCGTATGGCTACTATCGGCGATCCTTTTCCATCAAAGATCCCACCTTGCTGCTTACTTCTCTTCACCCTCTGTGTCAGGCTGTTTCGCTTCCGGCACTCCTTTACTCGCTTCTTCATCCTTTGCAGCGGCCTCTTTAGCAGCGTCTTTATCCCCTTCGGCTGTCTGGTCATCTTTTGCGTCGGCCCCCGCCACCTCCGCATCTCCCTCAACCGTTTCCTCGTCCTCTACACCGGCTCCTTCGGCCGTTTTCGTGGTTTCCTCGCCAGCCTCTTCGGTGTCAATTGCAGCGGTTTCGCCCTCGGCGGGAGCTTCTTCACTTTCCTTAGGAACCGCTTCGTCCGGCTTTGGTGTTTCCTTGGCGTCCTCACTTGCCGGTGGAGTCTTACCGTTGCTTTTCGGCTTTGTTTGTTGTGGAGCACAACCTATGAGAAACAAACCGAAAGCCAATAATGTTGTCATCAAAGCAAATTTCTTCATTGCACCACCCCTCCTTTTGAAGCTCAAGTAACGGTTTTGTAAGCAGGACCATCCTGCACGATTTCATTTTCAGTCATAGCGGTCCTATCGTTCACGTGCGTGCGGTATCCTACCAGTCGCGCCCCAGGCCCAAAACTGTCAGTTTCATCGACTCACCTGGAACGTCAAGGACAGCCGTGTGTCCAACTTCCGCACCAATCAAGGCACTTCCTAACAGCCCGCTCTCTGGAACCTTGTGTTTCAAATAGTCGATCTCACTATGCGGCACAAAGTGGAACGTAGTATCAATGCCCGGCTCAAAACCACGTACTCTTACCCATGTTCCAATAGCTACCTTATCAACGGTTCGATCATTCATTACAGATCTCCTCTCGCCCGGCAGCAACGGCACTTATCACCAGGACTCTCCAACATCGGCCCGACCCTCGTCGCCGTGAACTGCTTTGCATTCTTCAACCAGAATTCCATTCCCTCCAACACACCGGCAGCATAGGAGTGTTCGGAATGATATATGTGCGGGGACCGAAGTCCCTTTAACTCCTTGTGGGCATTGGCCGGGACGATTCCCCGAAACCCGCGCAAGAACATTGACAGGTTGCTGCCCGTGACCCCCGATACGATCACCTGCCAAGACCGCAATTTCCATTTGCAGGCCAGATGAACAATGGCCGAACCTTTGCTGACTCCCGTCGGCATCACGTCCAAGTCGCGACCGGAACTGTAGACAACGTTGACGCGATAGTCGGCGGTTGCCAGCCTCCGTTGTAGTCTCGCAAGAAAGTCGGCAGCTAGGTCATATGCGTAGAAGCTAAGCTTCAGCGGCGTCTGGAATTCTGGCGGCTGTAGCTGAAGCTCGTCGTATTCCGCTAGAATGGCCTGTATGTCGTCGATGTCCCAATGCCCCAGGAATGTGGGCCAACCAAGAAGGACGTCGTCCCCGTCAGGGTAGTAACGAACTTCGGTACTCACGCCGCCGATGACCGCATCCGGCTCCGGTAGTGCCGTCGAGTTGATCAAGTCAACGGTCGATTGAAACAGACGACCGGAGTTGTAGACTAATCGCAGTTGTTCCCGTTGGGCCTGATACCACTCGGCGAACTGCCTCAGTGCTTCATCGTTACCCAGGAGCGTACCGTCGAGATCAGTAACAAGCAGGTATCTGCCTCTCATGGTTTTTTCTCCACACCGCATGCTGGTCCATGAGCTAATCTTGAGCACCAAAAGCAAGGGAATGCTGCTCCGCCTCTTGTCCGTCCGATTCCTCACCGTATTGATTTGACGCGGCGTCCCGAACCGCAATGGGTAGCTCGGCATCTTGCAGGACGCGCAAAATTTGTTGAGCCACGCCTGTCCACGTGAAATGCGCCCTTGCCTTTTGCGAGCCGAACTTCGCCAGTTGATCCCGCACCCGAGAGTGCATAAGAATCGTGGCAATGGCGTGTCCGAAGGCTTCTGGGTCAAATGGATTGGCATAGAGCGCGTCGAGCCCCCACGTTACTTGCTCCCAAAGACCACCCTCGCTAGTAACGACCGTTGGCGTGCCACACGCCATTGCTTCCACGGCCGTCATGCCGAACGGCTCATAGCGGCTACTTAAGGCGAACACGTTGCCCGCTCGATAGTAATCGACCAACAAGTCATCTGGGATGTAGTCGCGAAACAACACGCGGTCATCGATTCCCAACTCCTTAGCCAGCCGCCGCAACTGGTTGACTTGCGCAATCTCGTCCTCCGTGGGTTCCGTCGAACCGATCGCCAATAACAACCGCGCGTCGTTCACTCGCTCAAAAACGACAGGCATGGCGCGGAGCAGCAGATCATAACCTTTGTTCTTGGCCATCCTGCCGATCGCCAGCACGATTCGGCCCGGAATGTCAAGGTCTTGCTTGATCGCTTGCCGGGAAGCCAGCGAGACTGGAAAGAATCGCGTGTCATCGTATCCAGGTGGAACAACCCGTATCTTCTCCCGGGGAACATCGTATTCGCTGGCTTCCAGGATGTCCCTTTGTTGGGGTGTGGTAGCGACCAATACATCACACTCGTCGTAGATTACCTTTTCTTCACGGATGCGATGGCGGAAGTTGTACCGGTGTTCCAGTTCTTCGGGATCACCATCCATGTTGTCGCGTTTCCACGCACCGATGGAATGGGGGGTGTGTATGTGCGGAATACCGAAGAAGTTGGCCAACGATTGCCCGGCCAGTCCGGCGTCCCAATAATGACTGTTGATAAACGTGTATCGAAGTTCCTTGGCCTCGACAAAACGCTGCACGTTGGCAACCCACTGCGGGATGGACTCGCAGAGGATTTCCTTCGGGATAAATCTCTTGCCGCCGCAAGGAAACCGGAGAATGCGCACGCCTCTGTCGACGTGCTCCGTCGCGGGCTGCTCTTCAAATCGCCGAGTCAGAATGTCGACCCGATACCCCATGCGTGCCAGACACTTCGAGAGTTCGAGCACGTAGACGACTTGTCCCCCGGTGTCCGGCATCCCGAATTCCGGAGACGCCGAAACGTAACCGTGGGTCGAGATCATCATGATTCGTTGTTTGTGTTGAACTCGCATGACATAGCCCCTTCCTTCTTGGTAACGTTGGTTTGTTTACCCTTGGAAAATCAAACGAAGACCAAGGACTCGCTCTCCTCGTCATAGACCAATTTCCGATCCTCAAGGCACTTGGCTGATACGGGATCCATCAGCACTACCAATTCCTCATCATACTTAAGGACCGTGTCGCGAGGGCGTTGTTGATCGAACTTCAATAGGGCCCCCTGCTTGTTTACTATGACCCGAATGCTGTCATCACCTTTGCCTTCGCTCTTTGCAAGAGCGGACTTCAATGCCTGCGCTGCAATCTCCGCGATTTCGAGCATCAGTCCAATCTCCTTGTTATAGGTCTGCGTTGTCTGCCTCATGGGCAACGGGATCACCCATGTCCCAGATCGAGGACTACCAGATCCAGCACCCCACCGCCAGTTTCGACTTTGGCCGTTTCTCCAACCTTCGCACCCGCCAGTGCTTGCCCTAAGGGGCTGTCCATCGAAATCTTGTTTTGGGTAATGTCCACCTCGTCGATGGGCACGAACTGGTACACATCCTCGAACGTTTCTTGACCTAATATCGCGCCTCTCACTTTGACCCACATGCCGGTTCTTACTTTCAAGGTGCGCTTATCGCTCATGTGGTTCCTCCTTTTCGGGTCTAGTTCTCTTCGCGTATGACCGCCGAAACCGGATGCGACGCCTCTTCGGCAAGCGGAGTCTCATTCGTCGGCACCACCGCCTTCTCAAGATATCGCGATAGGTCTTCCACCTGGGCACTTGCGACACCGGGAACGAGAACCGGGGCGGCCTCGATCTCTCCAGCATCCATCATCGAGGCAATCCGCTGAAGCGTCGCCAGAATCATTGTTTGTTCCCATTCCTCAAGTCTGGCCAACTCCCTGTGGAACCGATCTTGTAGCAAGGAAGGGGCCTCGTTCACCAGTTCAGCACCGCTGGGCGTCAATTCCACAACGACACTTCGGCGGTCTCGGTCATCCCGACTTCGATAGATGAATCCCCGTTTCTCCAGCCGCCCCAAGATGCCTGTCACCGTTCCCTGACTGAGGTGGATTTCCCTGGCGATGGCTCCAACCGAAACGGGTTGAAGCAGCTTCGAACCCGCTTGCAACACCGATAGCTGGGGAGACGTCAGTCCGTGCTTCTGGAGGAGAACCCTTGAGTGAAGGTCTGTTGCCCGAGTAATCCGCCGCAGGGCGGAGATTACCTGGTCTTCCAGGGGCAAAGAGGCCAACATGAGCGCACTCCCTCCTTATGGGGTAGTTGAACCGTTGCTCACACACGCATATAAAGTATGTGGTGAATTATTATCTACAAAAATCATTATTCGTCAACCCTCAACCAAAAAACCTCTTGTCCAGGTCTTGTTGACAGACTCACCTTATTAGTATAGATTTATGAAATTCAGGCAGGAATTCGCTGTTGAAGTTGGAACGTTTGCAGACAAAGTAAACTGCTGGCTCTTAGCCTCAGAATCACGGTAAACCTCTTTCTGTGCGTTGAATATGGTCAATGATTCCCCCCTAAGCTGGTGGCATTGACGGGTGCTTTGCTGTCGAAAGTACAACCTACTTTTATGGTTGGGAGATCGAGTATGAGTGGCTTTGTAGTTGGCTATGGCCAGCCAAATCGTGAACGTGCCGAGACGATGTTCGAGAGAATCGGCCATCGCGGCCCCGCCCTTTCGGGGGTCCGTCAGTTGCACCGGGTAATACTGGGCCAAAACTATGCCCAAGCTGACCTTGCCCAAGGCGGCGAAAACGCACAGATTCCTTTCGGTGACTTGCCGGGCGACGATCTGAGGATCTGTTACGACGGGCAGATGGGGAACTGGGCCCAGTTGACCGCGGACCACGGCGTCCCGGACGGTCCGTTTCGAGAAGAGCGGTTGTTGCTGCAACTCTACCGCAACTACGGCACGGACATGCTCCGGTACTTGGGGGATGCGATCTTTGCCTTTGTCATTTCCGACGGGGAAAAGCTCTTCGCGGCCAGGGACCTCCTGGGGATCAAGACGCTTTTCTATGGCCGCGAGAACGGTACTTTGTATCTGGCCTCGGAACTGAAGAGCCTCCGAACGGTGACCGATGACATTCGCGAATTCCCCGAGGGCCACTTCATGGAGGCCAACGGTCGTCTAGCCCGTTTTGCCGAATTGCCGACGTCACCAGAGGTCATGGATACCGAGTTTCCACAGATTATCGAGGATATTAAGGACATTATCGTACGGAGTGTTCGCAGCCGCGTCGATTTTGCGCGTCCAACGGCCGCGCTCTTAAGCGGTGGCATGGACAGCAGCGTGATCTCCTACCTGTCCAACAAGCTCTACAAGGAGAAACTCGGCGAGCATGCCCGATTAAAGACCTTTGCGATGGGGATTGGCGAGAGTAACGATATCCGTCATGCCCGGACTATGGCCCGGCACATCGGCTCCGAACATCAAGAATTGATTGTCGAACTGGGGGAGATTCTGGCTGCTCTGCCGGATGTCGTTTATTACCTCGAATCGTTCGACCCTTCGCTGGTAAGAAGCTCGGTGTCCAACTACCTGATCTCGAAGCACGCCGGTGAAGAGGGAATTGAAGTGCTTCTTTCGGGCGAAGGGGGCGATGAAATTTTCTGCGGGTACACCTACCTTAAGGATTTCCCGCTGGAAGAGTTGACCGCCAGGCAGATGGAGTGTCTGGGCTACTTGCACAGCAACGCCTCGTTGCGGTTGGACCGGATGAACCAGTGTCACTCGGTACGAGTGGTGGCTCCTCTCATTTCCGGAGAGTTGCTCGACTATGCGTTGCGGATCCCCCCGCAGTACAAACAGAAGCCGGAAGGAGACAAGAAGATCGAAAAATGGATCTTCCGGAAGGCATACGAATCGGTCTTGCCCGAGGCCATCACGTGGCGGGGAAAACAAGAGTTCTCGCAGGGTTCGGGATCTGCCGACGTACTTCCCCGCTACTTCGAGGACGCCATCGACGATGAGGAACTTGCTGACGCGAAGGAGAAGCATCCGCTTATCCGCAGCAAGGAGGAGTTCTACTATTTCCGCATCTTCACCGAGCATTTCGGAGCGGAGCGGGCGGTGGAGACGGTTGGGCAATGGGTCAGCTTGTAATCGACGGGCGACCAACATTCCTTCGATTGACGGAGGAAATGGGGAAAGTAACGTGTGGCATTGCTGCACTTAGCAGAGGACGAACGCACGAGGGCATATTGTTGAAGAGACTCAAGCACCAGATGCCCGGCATACCGGCCTCGCCCTACGGGCCGCTGGACGAAAACGGCGTTCGGAAACTTGCCGACGCGGCTTTTGAGGTCTTGGCGGAGTCTGGAATGGCCGTCTATTCCGATACGGCGTTCGAGGCACTTCGGGCGGCCGGTGCGGGCGTCGACGCCGAGAGCCGCATCGTCCGATTCCCCCGCTCGCTGGTCGAAGACGCCATTGACTCCACCCCATCGTCGATTACGCTCTTTTCCCGCAACGGCGAGTACGACGTCGTATTGGAAGGCGATCGCGTTCACTACGCGACCGGCGGGACAGCCATCTACGTACTCGACCCGGACACGGGCGAGCGCCGGCCTTCGACCGTGGACGACGTCATCCTCAGCACCCGGATGGTCGAGGCCCTTGAGAACATCCACGCATTCACGATCAATGTCTTTCCCAACGAGATCAAGGAGAGGGACCACATCGACACCAACCGCTTCTTCCACGCGTTGGACAACACGAACAAACACGTCATGGGCGGGATCTACTCTCTGAACGGCTGCCGGAAGGTGGCCCGGATGGCGCAGATGATTGCAGGAAGTGCGGAATCGCTGCGAGAAAAGCCGTTCGTCTCGTTCATCACGCTGATCATCAGCCCATTCAAGATCGACAAAGAGTACGGGGAGATAACTTGTTATCTGGCGCAGGAAGGGCTACCGGTTGTCGTGCCGACCGAGCCGATCTGCGGAACGACCGCCCCGGTGACACTCGCCGGAAACGTGTTGACCCACGTGGCGGAAACTCTCGGGGGCATCGCTTTGGTTCAGTGCGTCCACCGGGGGGCCCCCGGCATTTGCGGAAGCGTCGGCTCGATCCCGAACTTGCAGACCATGGATCATCTCGGCGGTCCGATTGAGCGGGCCATGATCAACGCCGCCGTCGCGCAGATGGCCCAGCACTTCGATATTCCGTTGTACTCCACAGGCGGGACCACCGACTCGAAGGAAGTGGATATCCAAGCCGCCTACGAAAGTGCCATGTCGAGTTTGCTGGTGGCCATGTCCGGGGCGAACTACATCCACGACAGCGCGGGGCTCATGGAGTCCGACCTCACCGTCTCGTACGAAAAACTGGCGATGGACAACGAGATCCTCGGCATGTGCCAGCGAGTGCTTCGCGGGATCGAAGTAACCGGCGATACGCTGGCCGCCGAACTTATCATCGAAAAGGGCCCTGGCAAGAATTTCATGTCGGACGAACACACGTTGCGACACATGCGACAGGAGTTCTTTACTCCGGAATTGGCCAACCGCCAGAAGCGAGGATCGATGTCGCCCGGCGACAGCGCGCTGGCCCGCGCCCGAATGCGGGTCAAAGAGATCCGGTCGTCCACGAAGACGAGCCTGTTGTCCGCCGACGTGCGGGGGCAAGTATTGCAGTCGTTCCCCGAAATTCGATAAGCAGGTGGAGAATCGATGCTGCAAAAGCAACGTGAGGGAATGTTGGTCTCGCCACATGAGCGACTGACGAACGATCAGGTCAGCTTGGTGGATGGTATCTCTCGAGAGTTGCTCAAGGATCCGGGTATCGTGTGCCACAACGTCCGCGCAGCCGAGGTCTTCGGCAATGCGGGGGCAGAAGTTGAAGTGACCTCTGATGCATTTCGGGTTCGTTTGCTTTCGAAGGTCGTCGACAAGGCTTTGGCGAGTGCCCCATCGAAAATCGTCCTCGGTGCTCGGGACCCGGAGAACCGGCTAGTGCTCGACGCGGACGAGCCTCGCGTGCGTTTCGGGACCGGAGCGGAGACGAATTTCTGGCTGGATGTGCAGTTTGACGACTTCACCCCGCAGTTTACCCGGGAGCCCGGTACCATCGAGCGGCTGGGGAAATCCGCACATCTATGCGACAACCTGGACAACCTCGACTTCTTTATCCGCAATGTCAACATCCAGGACAAAGAAATCACGGCGGAAAACAAGGACGTAAACAAGTTCTTCGTTAGCCTGAACAATACCGCGAAACACGTACAGGCCGGCTTGACGAGCCTGGAAGCCTTGGAAGATATTGTTCGAATGGGGCACATCGTTGCAGGCGGCAAAGCATCTTTTGATTGTAATCCCGTCCTATCCTTCATCACCTGTGTGATCAAGAGCCCCCTCGAAATGGTCGACGATACTGCGTCGAAACTGATCGAGATTTCCAAACACCGTGTTCCGGTGGTCATATCGAGTTGTCCGATGGGAGGCGCGACAGCGCCCTTCGACGAGTTGGGGATGGTTGCCCAAGTCAACGCCGAGGTGCTAGCGGGCGTTGTGCTGGGCCAGTTGGTTGCGCCGGGTACACCGGTGTTATACGGTGCCGTACCTGTTAGAACCCGGCTCGACAACCTCAACGACATGTACGCGGCGGCCGAGTTTGTCCACTACAACCTCGACTGTGTCCAGATGGCCCGATTCTACGGCCTTCCGTGCTACTCGACCGCCGGAGTGGGGGATGCGTCGGTACCGGGCATCCAGGCCACTGCCGAGAAAATGCTCACGCTGCTATCCACACCGGCGGCAGGAGCTCAGTATATTCATTACGCATTTGGCCTCCTTGAGCGAACCAACGTCTTCTGCCCGGAGCAGGCGATCCTCGACGACGCGCACATCGATCTTGTCAAGCAAACCCTGCAAAGCCACCGGGTTGACGAGCGCCGGCAGAAGGAAACGCTGTCGTTGATTCGGGAAGTGATGGGCTCCGCTCAAAGGACCTATATGTATCACTTGCCGCTGCCAAGTCGCGATCCCGTGTATGCCTGCTATCCGCTTGAAGATGCTGACGGCGGAGCCTTGCTCGCAGCACACCGTCGATATCAGGAAATACTGGAACTTCCCCGCAATGTCATGCCGATACACTTGCAGCAGGACATCTGGTCGAACATCCCAGGCATTCTGGCAACCGCCATGAGCCGCTAATTCAAAGGAACAATCACGTGAACGAAGAAACGCACACGGCACAAATGAAGGCGTACAGCGAGGCCGCCAAAAGCGGTCTCTACGCCAAGCAGTCGGGCTTGGTTGGCAAGTATGATAATGTCCGGCGATACTGGGAAGATGAAATCACGCGGTTCTTCCTGCACCCCCACCTTGAACGGCTCATTGAGCGCAAGCAATCCTCCATGCAACGCGTGCGCATCATGGATCTGGGCTGCGGAAGTGCCGACGGCTACGAGTTGCTCACCGGTATCCGGCATCGCGACGCGGACTTGCAGGAGTTTGAGGTAGCCCTTCTGACACCGGACATCCTCGGTTTCTACAAAGGGGTGGACTTGAACGAAGAACTCATCCGGCAGGCCCGCAGCATTTACGACCACAGCCCCAAACTCTATTTCGAGCAGGCCGATTTCTCCCAGGGATTGCCCTTGTTTGAGAACGAGAAACCCTACGACCTGTACTTCGCCTCGTACGGCACCTGTTCCCATCACAACGACGACGAAACCCTAATTCAACTGCTGGTAGAGGTCGCCGAACGCGTGGATGAGTACTGCGTAATCGTATGTGACTGGCTCGGGCGATACTCCTACGAGTGGCAATCGCTATGGACCAACGACCTCTCGGAAAACCGCAACATGGATTACGTGGTTTCCTACATCTACGAAAAGGAAGAACGGGAACAGAGATGTGACGAACTCGAACACCTCCACCTCCGTCTGGTCAGCCGCCAGGAAGCCGAAAACGTCGTTGCCGAAGCGAGTAACCGGGCGGGGGTCGATATTAGATCGCTGGGGTACTTCGACCGCTCGATTTTCACCGGCCGGCACATGGATACGGCCGAATACAATCCTCATGCTCAGCCTATCCGCCAGGCGGTCAACTCGTTGCACGAGCCGAACGTGCGTACCGACCCGAGTTCTCTGCTGGTCGACTACATGCCGAAATCGGGTTTTGAATTCATCAATGACTATTTCGAACAACTTCAGATGTGCTGGAATACGTTGGTGCTCTATGTCGACGAACTTATGCAAGCCTACGACGTGCAGACGCGGACCTTCTCGTCAGAACCGCCACCCGTCCCGGCTTCATACCCTCCCGCGCTTCGAGAAATGATGGACCGGATGAGACTGGTGGTCGACGGGGTCGGCTGGCTTGGTCTTGGTCTGCCTCGCGAGAATATTATCGAGCCACAACTCGGTTATGCCCTGCGTCATCTGGAGATGAATCTCCAGCAGGGACTTGGCTGCGCACACGGTCTGGTGGGAATCTTCGAAGTGGACAAGACTTAGCCTGGGGAGCGAGAACATGGAGACCGCAGCCGAGTTTCTGTGCGCATATCGAGAGCAGGCCGGCCTGGATGCGGACGATGCTCTAGGGTTTCTTATCGATTTCCTTCGCAACTACGGGATGGTTGAAAGAGCTGCCACTGCCCTGTGCGATCTCATTGATACCGAGGGAATGACCTCGGACCTTGCAGGTCTTTTGCAGGAATCCGGACTTGATCGTGGCGGATGATGCCGATTTGCCGGCCGGAGAAGACACTCGCGATTAGGATCACTTGAGAGTTTCCGACGCAAGGTACCAAGATGGACACTATCTGTCAGCGATGTGGCAAGTGCTGCATGATCCAATCCCTTCCCCCGTTCTGGCGGCCGTTCAACGACTTGCCTGTAAACGAACAACCGCCCGAAGAAGCTGTTGAAGAACTCCAAGACTACCTCGACCGCTTGACTGCCGGCAAGTGCGGAAACGTGCGAGACATCGCTATTGGCTTTGCTCAACTGTTCCACTCCCCGTGCCTCTGGTTCGACCAGAAGAGATTACGTTGCAGGTACTACGAGTTTCGTCCAAAAGCGTGCCGGGACTTCGCTTACACAAAATGGAGTCGCGAGGAACTCGACAAGACGATTGACGGCTTACTGGGGCAGGTAACCGAAGAAGGCACAACGCTTGAACACTCTCATTACGGCATGTTCAGCGAAACCAGGGAATCGTTTTCCGAGGATTCAACGTGATTACCCTCTCACAGGTTAGTAAGTCGTTTGATGGCGGAACCACCTTTGCGGTTCGCGACCTGTTCCTGGAGATTAAGGACGGTGAGACCTTGGTGCTGTTGGGTTCTTCGGGATGCGGGAAGACGACAACACTCAAGATGATCAACCGGCTCTTGGAGCCGAGCAGCGGCAAAATCGAAGTGGACGGCCGCGACATTCTGGCCCAGAATCCTATCGAACTACGCCGGTCTATCGGCTACGTGTTCCAAGGAATTGGGTTGTTTCCACACATGACCGTTGGGCAGAACATTGAGATCGTTCCTCGCCTGTTGGGTTGGCCGCCCAGAGAGCGGCGGGCGAGAGCACAAGACCTTCTCGGGTTGATCGGCCTGTCCCCGGGAGAATATGCGGGGCGGTTGCCCGAGGAACTCTCGGGCGGGCAGCAACAGAGGGTCGGCGTCGCCCGCGCCCTGGCCGCTGATCCCGCCTACCTCCTGATGGACGAGCCGTTCGGGGCCCTCGATGCGCTCACACGGGACACGCTACAACAAGAATTGCTGTCGATGAAGAAAGTGTTGGGAAAGACAATCGTCTTTGTCACACACGACATCTTCGAGGCCCTAACCCTGGGCGACCGGATCGCGGTTTTGCACGAGGGAGAACTTCAGCAAGTGGGCGAGAAGGAAGAAATACTCCGTGTCCCGGCCACCCCCTTTGTCCGAGAGTTGTTCGAGAAGCCTGCCAAACAACTGGCCGCGTTCGGGGGATTCTTTGATGAATGACCCATCTTGGGCAGCATTTCTGGCCGATCACGCGGGAGAACTCCTGCTGCGCACAGGGCAGCACGTCGTGCTAACCGCCGTTTCCACCGGCTTGGCCATTGGGCTCGGTATGCCGATGGGGATTCTTGCCTTTCGCGTGCGGTGGATTCGCGCTCCGATCGTCGGTGTCGTCGGCATCCTGCAAACCATCCCCAGTCTGGCGATGCTCGTGTTGCTCTTGGCCCTGCTGGGGAAGATCGGGACGGTCCCGGCGGTGATCGCGCTGACACTCTACGCCCTGTTGCCGATTGTCCGCAACACGCTGACGAGCATGGAGGAAGTTTCGTCCGAGGTGCTGGAGGCGGCTCGGGGCATCGGAATGACGCACTGGCAGCAACTCTCGATGGTGCGGCTGCCGTTGGCCCTACCGGTCATCATCGCGGGTATCCGGACGGCGGCGGTCGTGTGTGTCGGGATCGCAACGCTTTCGGCGTTTATCGGCGCCGGCGGGTTGGGACAATTCATCAATCGCGGTCTGGCCCTCAACAATACACGGCTGATTCTGCTGGGGGCGATCCCCGCCGCTTTGCTTGCCCTGCTCGTCGATTTCGCGATCGGCGCCGCCGGTTGGGCCCTCGACCCACGAAAAAAGGCCAAACGGCAAAGCCGTCAAGATACGACCATCCGCGCTGCGGTCATTTGCCTTCCCTTTGTGCTTCTTGTTGGTGGGCTCGGCGCCTACTTCGAGACCCGCCCCGACGTCGTTATCGGCTCCAAAAACTTCACCGAGCAATTGATTCTCGGCCACATGATGGCGCAAGTCATCGAGGACCAAACCGATCTGAAGGTCGAACGCCGATTCTGTCTGGCAGGGACCATGATCTGCCACGGGGCGCTGGTCAACGGAGAAATCGACCTGTACGCCGAGTATACCGGGACCGCGTTGAAGACGGTTCTCGGCCGGGAAGGATCGGCCGACCCGGACGAGGTCTACCAACTCGTCTCGCAGGAGTACGCGCGAGATTACGACGCCCGGTGGCTTACGCCTTTCGGCATGAACAACACGTACGCGATAACGGTCCGCGCCAAGGACGCAAAGGAACATGGGTGGAAAACGATCTCCGACCTCGCCCCGTTCGCCGAAGAGCTTCGGGCCGGATTCACCGCCGAGTTCGCGGAGCGACCCGACGGCTATCCCGGACTCCGGAAAGCCTACGGATTCGAGTTCGGAAATGCGAAAGACCTGGACCCTGGGTTAATGTACAAAGCGATTGCCGGCGGCGAAGTGGATGTCATTGCCGCCTTCGCAACCGATGGCCGGATCGCCGCGTACAATCTAATGCCGCTTGTGGACGACCGGAAGTTTTTCCCGCCCTATTACGCGGCCCCGGTCGTACGGAACCAGATCCTCACCGAGTATCCGGAACTCCGCGAGGTGTTGCTGTCGTTGGGAGAGATCCTCGACGATGCGACCATGCAGCAACTGAACTTCGCCGTCGATCATGAGAAACGCAACCCGGCCGAAGTTGTAAGGGAATTCTTACTCTCACGCAAGTTAATAGCACCCTAAGCTCCGGCCGCCGGCGGCTCGGGGCAGAGAATCTCGAAACGGTCGCGAATATCACGGTCGATCTCCGGCGGAATCCGGGGCGGTTGGGCTTGTTCGATGATCTCTTCGGCCCGCCGGCGGGCGTTTTGAAGAATGTCGCGGTGCCGATCGTCCGGAGTGGCCGCCATACCCGATCGCTCTTGCCGCGATGCGAGCATCGGCTCGAAATACTCATGGCGCAGGTGCCGTACGGTGTGCTCCAGGGACAAGAAGTTGCCGCCGGGGCCCACCTCGCGGATCTCGTCAATCGCAAGGTGCTCCTCATCGACATCGATGCCGCGCAGCATTTTCATCGCCATCCCAATGATCTCGTTGTCAATCACGAACTGCCCGTAATCCACCGTCATGATCGAGTCGAGAACGCCCGCTGCGTGGTGAATGTAGTTCCCGCCCGCCAGCGCCACCTGGCAGATCGAAAAGGTCTTCTCGTAGATCGCCTGGATGCTTGGGATCTTTGCTTCGGTGATGCCGGCCGAGCAGTAGTTGGGAACGCCCAGGTAGGCCGCGAGTTGGGAGATGGCCGCATTCATCAGTCCGAATTCCACGCCTCCGGCCCGGTAGCTGAGATCGTGCATATCGGCCATGCCGGGTATGCCGCCGTACAAAACCGGGGCGCCGGGGCAGATAAGCTGACTCAAGACGAGGCCGGAGAGTTCCTCCGCGTGGAGTTGTGTCAGCGTCCCCGACATGGTAAGGGGCGACGTCGCCCCAGCCATGGGCGCCGCGGAAAGTGCGACGGGAATCCGCCGCCGGACGAGTTCCATTAGCACTCGTGTCGTTTCCGTATCGAAGGTCAACGGACTGATCATCCAACTCGCGATGAACGAAATGAACGGCCGTTGGCGGAGTACCTCTTCGCCGCCGGCGATCCGCGCGGCCATATCCAGCACGTCATGGGTACCCTGCAAAGTATAGCCGGCGCCCATGACGTGTTTGCCGGTGTTGGCCAACGAGGCGTAGAACTCGTTGACCGCGAGCTCCTCGGCCGGCACGTCCTGCGCCGCACACGGCCGGATGAAGAAATGTACGTTTTCCAGGCCGTCAACGAGCCTAGCAAGGTTGGCGATGTCCGCCAGCGTTCCCGGTCGGACCTCGTCGGTATCCGGGGCGATCACACGAACCGCAGCGCCGCCGGTGCCCATGTGGACCTTGGCGTCTTCGAGCGTCAGGTCGTAGCCGAAATCACGTCCGTACAGACAAACCGTCGACGGAGCAGAGGTCAGGCTCCTTTCAACGAGCCTCGCGGGGATGCGTACACGGTGCTCGGCGGCGTCCACCACGGCTCCCGCGTTCCGGAAGACATCCACGGCCTCGGGCAACTCCACGTGTACGCCGATCTCTTCCAGGATTCGCAGTGCGCTGGCGTGGATGCGGCCCACCTGATCCTGTGTCAGCGGACGGTATCGGCCACCCGCAAGACCGTATTCCATAGGAGAACCTTTCCAGGGCGGATGCCCGTTCTCGCCGAGGGTGCGGTGCTGAAACGTCTCACTTGAGACTTCTAATCGTCATCAAAACGAAGACGACCTATTTGGTTCCGTAATCGGACGGTCTCCCGGTAGATCAGATCGAGGTTGGAATCCCGAACAGTTGGCAAGCTCACTCTGGCACGGACGACGTCATCAAACTGAAATTCGGCCGTAATGAGTTCATCCTCCGTCCCCGCTTCGGCGACCACCTCACCATGGGGGCCAAATATCTTCGACCCGCCCCAGAACTCGAATTCCCCTTCCGTTCCCACTCGATTGACAACGACGGTCGGCAGGCCGTAGATGTACGAGTAGAACTGAATCACCATATGCCACGCATCGGGATTCGAGAAACGGTGGTCGATTGTGCCGCTTGCCGAGTTAATCGGGATAGTCAGGATCGTAGCCCCTCCCACGGCGATCAGGTGAACCAACCCCGGATTCCAGGCGTCGGAACAGGTCAGGATGGATGCGTGCCACGGGTCTTTGATATCAAAAGTGTCGATATATCTACCGGCGCCAAAGAGTTTGCCCTCGGCCAGCTTGCCGTAGTTTGGCAGGTTCAACTTCCGATGCACGAACAGAACATCCCCGTCGCGCACCGCTACCGAAGAGTTGTGAAGCTGCGCAGCGAATCCCAGTTCGACCATTCCAAAGATGGTGGTAATCCCTTGGCTCGCTCTCGCAATAGCCAGAACCTCATCACTGTCGAGTCGGCGTGCGACCGCGGGGACCCTCTCGGTCAAATCGTAGCCCGTCAGAGAAAGCTCCGGGAATACAATCACGTCGGCCGCTTCGCGTTTTGCCCCCTCGATGTGGCGGAGGTGTGTGTCCACGTTCTCTGCCAGTTGACCCAAGATGGGAGCAATCTGTGCTGCAACAACCTTCAACCTAGACATCTCAGTATCCTATCGCTTTCGCTCGCGTGCAGGTTGCGTGATAGTCGGTGGAACCTCTTCAGCAAGAGGTGCCGCATCACTCGGTACCACCGCTTTCTCGAGATATCGCGAAACATCTTCTTCCGCCGCGCCGGCTGCACCAGGAACAAGCACAGGTGCAGCCTCGATTTCTTGAGCGTCCATCATGGAGGCGATCCGCTGAAGTGTCGCCAGAATCATCGTCTGTTCCCATTCATCGAGTCTGGCCAACTGGCCATGAAACCGTTCTTGCAACAGCGAGGGAGCTGCCTTTTCTACTGCAGTTCCCTTTTCAGTCAATTCCACCACCACACTCCGTCGATCTTTGTCACCCCGGGTACGGGTCACCAACCCCCGGGTTTCCATGCGGTTTAGAATGCCGGTAACGGTACCCTGGCTGAGGTGAATTGCTTTTGCCAGCACGCCAACCGTGACGGGCTGAAGTCGACTGATCGATTGCAGCGCCGCAAGTTGTGGTGCGGTCAGACCGTGTTCCTGCAACAAGAGTCGGGAATGCAGATCAATCGCCCGAGTAATGCGCCGCAGCGCGGCGATGACTTGGTCTTCCGGAGTCAAGGAGTCCAACATTCGTACTGTCTCTCGCGAAGGATGAGGGATGTTCTCCCAACATAGTAAGATACGGCAGGGCCTGCTGTCAATCCCCCTCGCTTTGGTGTCCAGAAACGTTCCCCAAATGCTCGGGGTCTCCTTCAAGCATTTGCCCAACTGCCGGTGGGCTGTCAAGAGGCATGTTGGCTCTTGCTCTTGTGCAAAAAGTAAAAGCAACCGGCCAACAGCAGACCTGCTCCTGTCACGGACATGAAATAGCACAGCCCAAGGAAAAAGTCGAATTTCAAGACGTCTGGTCTGGCGAGATCACCGTAGAGCATCACGGCGATTGTCCCCGTGTATCCCTGTCCCTTGTATGGTGATTTCTAACCCTATACCCAATCCACTGCAGTCGTGGCAGACTGGGGGGTTGTGGAGTCGCGAGGAGCGGTATCCTGTCCCTGGGGCCTGGACCTCTTTTGGGAGATTTCGCCCTCCGACCTTTGGTTTGAGGAATTGGTACATCATGCGGCTTGACCGCTTATCACAAGGACCTCCTGTACCAAAGGATACGCGGGGGAGTCTCGCGGCTGCGTACTTCGAATTAGTGCGTTTACATGCAGCACCGATGGGGAGGATATAATGTCCAAGAAACAAACGACACCGATTTTGCACCTGGGTGTGGGAATTGATACGGCTCGCTATATCGTTTTGTGCAAACGCTGCACCTGCCCATGACCGTTTCGGTTTGGGCCTGGAGCCGGTCATCCACCGCCAGCGCGACCGAAAACTGGAAGAGGCTCGCGAGATCCGACGCAGGCGCCGTCAGGCCGCTCGCGAGGATCGCAACGACGCTGCCCCCACTGAGCGTGTGACGGCCTCAGGCGGCCTTGACTTCGGCACACTTCGCCGGAGTGTCTCGATGGAGGAAGTGCTGAAACACCTCGGCTACTTTGATGGTCTGCGCGGCACCGGCCCCCAACGCCGCGGCCCCTGTCCACTGCACGACTCGCGCACAGAGCGTCACCGAAGTTTCTCGGTGAACCTGAGCAAGGGCGTCTTCCGCTGCTTCCATCCGCCGTGCCAGGCTTCCGGCAACACGTTGGATCTCTGGGCCGCCTATCATCGGCTGCCCATTGCCGAAGCAGCCCGCCAACTGGCGGAAACCTTCACCCCCCACTTGACACCCACGGCAAAATCGGTAACAGAGAAGAGGAACCCGTAATTCCCACCCATCAACCCGCTAACTCAAAACACCCGGCTTTCCAATTCACGTTGAACCAAGACAGTGGCGACTTCGCAGAATCGTCCAACTCGACTGCAAGCATTGGATCCCGAATGATAGGATTGCCGGTGTCTAGCTTCCTTTGTTTCGCCCGGTCGAAGAGGGTAGTAGAGTTGCTTCCCCCTTGTATTTTTTCTTCCACCTCTTTGATCCGGCGATCCACGTCAGCTTGTAATTGCGAGGCATGGCGATACCTTTACAGTAATGGACAACCGCCAGCACCAAAAGACGAGCCAGCTTGAAACCCTATTTTGAAACCTTTTTCCGTTAAGATGGGTAATTTGGTGTCCGAAAATATCAAAAACCTACTTGCTATAGCGAATTACAATAGGAGCGTATCATGGATCACTACGTGCGGGACAAAGTCGTCGTCGTCACCGGCGGCAGCTCGGGGTTCGGGCTCGAAGCCGCCCGAATGCTCCTCGAAATGGGCGCCAAGGTCGTTATTACCGGTCGAAACCCCGAACGGCTGGCCAGCGCCGAAAAAAACCTCCATAGCGAAAATCTGCTGGCCGTCCGGGCCGACGCGTGCAGCACCGACGACTGGCGGGCAATGATCGGCGAGGTCCTCGACCGCTTCGGCCGGATCGACGTGCTGGTCAATAACCACGGCGCCGGCATCAAGATCGCAAACGTCGAGGATATGGAGGACGAAGACATCCAGGCCGTGATCGACGTGAACATAACGTCGGTCATCAAGGGCTGCCGCGAGATCGTCCGTGTGATGAAGAACCAGGGCAGCGGCCATATCGTCAACGTTTCGAGCGGCTGTGCCCATCACGGGTGGCCGAGCTTTGCCGTCTACACGGCCGCCAAGGCCGGCATGGTCGTCTACACGCGGTGCCTGCACCTCGAGATGGCCGAGTGGGGCGGCAAGGCCACCAATTTCATCCCCGGCGCCGCGAGAACCGGCTTCTGCGAAGCGGCCGGCCTCGACGACAGTTGGCTGGAGGGCTACCCCGGCCCGGCCGAGTTCGCCCGGACCCTGGTCCACTGCGTCGACGTGCCCGACAATTCCTTCATCGAGGAAGTCAGCATCTGGGGCACCAAGCAAGTCAAGGAGGCACTGAACCCGTTTTGACGACGTGTGGCCGGGGCATGGCGAAGGAATTGCTCAAAAACAATTTCGACAAGTACGGATGCCGCACGGCATAAAGCCGCGACCGTTGGTCGCGCCGAGCGATGCTCGGAACGGCTCTTGGTAACGCGGGGCGCGACCAACGGTCGCGGCTTTATAGGCCCAATTCCCGAACTTGTTTTTGGGCGACTCTGAAGCGGTACGCCAGTTTGCAACGCACCGGGGTGCCGCTTCGCTATGCCCCGGCCACCCTGTCGTGGCTTTGCAGCACGAGATTACGTTTCCTTGCGCTGCAATAGATTTTGCACCAAGGCCGCCGCCTCGGCCGCGGCGCCGGGGCTCTGGCTCTCGCGGGGACCGGCGACGTTGAGGATCTCGATCTTGTTCGATTGGAGCCAACCGGCCGCCTCTTCGGGTGGTATGGGGTTGTCGAGATCGACGACCAGGTGCGGTTTGCCGTGCTGCCCGGCCAGCCGGAGCGTCAGGGCGGTTCCGCCGGTGGGGGTTCCGTGGCAGAGGATCAGCGTTGCGTCCGAGTCGAGCACGTTCTGCTCCGTCCGGACGTGATATTCGGGCGATTCGGTCTCGCGTAGTTGATAACGAGGCGGGATTTGCCCGTCTTCCGCCAGGCGCCCCCGCGGGCACCAGCCGCCGTGCGGGACGTTCATGTCGATTGCCGCGTCCAGGGCGCCGCGGTCGACGCCCGTTTGACCGCCGGAGATGATTTTCATGGAGGAGTTGGTGGTGGTGGGTGAGTGGTGGAGGGGGTGGCGGTGTGTCGGGGTTTTGTTAGGATGGATTTTCGTGGAAAAGTGTTTGCGGCACAAGGCCCGGCTGTTGGATGGTTTGTGAGAGGAGGTGTGCGGATGGCGAATGGTTTGAAGCGGCTTTATGAGGAAGTTTGCAGATATGCCGTTGAGACTTCGCGGTGGGGGTCGATTGCCTCCGTGTTGCACTGGGACGAGCGGACGATGATGCCGCCGGCCGGGGGCGAAAACCGGGCCGAGCAGATCACGCTCGTCGCCGGATTCTGCCACAAGCGATGGGTCGATCCGAAGTTCGTCGAGCAGGTTGGGGAATTGGCCGAAAGCCCGTTGATCGACGAGCCGCAGAGCGACGCCGCGGTGAACATCCGCCGCCTGAAACGCGACGTCGACAAAAGAACGAAGCTGCCGCAGGCGCTCGTCGAGGAACTGACACGAACCGCCGTGCTGGGCCAGCAGGTCTGGGAAAAGGCCCGGGCGGAGAACGATTTCGCCGCGTTTAGGCCGATCTTGGAGAAGACGATCGGGCTGAAACGCCAAGAGGCCGAGGCGCTCGGCTACCCGCAATGCCCTTACGACGCCTTGTTGGACGAGTACGAGCCCGAGATGCTCACGGCCGACGCGGCCAAGGTCCTGGCCGGGTTGCGGGAACAGCTCGTGCCGCTGGTCGGTGCGATTCGCGAGAGCGGCCGGCAGCCGGACGTTTCCATCCTTACCCGAAAGTTTCCGATCGATCGCCAGGAGTCGTTCGGGCGGAAGGCCGCCGCGGCGATCGGGTTCGACTTCAATCGCGGCCGGCTCGACGTGACCGCCCATCCGTTCTGCACCGGGCTCGGGCCGAACGATTGCCGCATCCTCACGCGATACGACGAGGGCTATTTCAACGGGGCGTTTTTCGGCATCCTGCACGAGTCGGGCCACGGCATCTACGACCAGGGGTTGCCGAGAGAGCACTACGGCCTGCCGCTCGGCGAGGCGGTCTCGCTGGGGATCCACGAATCGCAATCCCGGCTTTGGGAAAACCTGGTCGGGCGGAGCCGGGCGTTCTGGGAGTATTTTTATCCGGACGCCCGGGAACACTTCCCCGATGCGCTGGGCGACGTGCCGCTCGATGATTTCTATTTCGCGATCAACGACGTGCGGCCGTCACTGGTCCGCGTCGAGGCCGACGAGGCCACCTACAACCTGCATATCCTCGTCCGGTTCGAGCTGGAGCAGGCCCTGTTGGACGGCGACCTGCCCGTGGCCGACCTGCCGGGGGCGTGGAACGAGAAATACCGCAAGTATCTCGGTGTCGCACCGTCCGGCGACGCCGACGGCGTATTGCAGGACGTCCACTGGAGCGGCGGGGCGGTCGGCTACTTCCCCACCTACACGCTCGGGAACCTCAACGCCTCGCAACTCTTCGCGAAGGCGCAGCAGGACCTCGGCAACCTCGACGACCAGTTCGCCCGGGGCGAGTTCCTACCCTTGCGCCAGTGGCTCGGCGAGAAAATCCACTGGCAAGGCCGGCGGTGGTCGGCCGCCGAGCTGGTCGAGCGGGTCACCGGAAAGCCGCTCGGGCCGGAGCCGCTGATGGAGCACCTGCGGGCGAAGCTGGGGCCGCTTTACGGGATAACTCATGGATAGAAAACGGCAAAGTCAGCCAAGCCCGTGAACGAGGCATTGCCATGCAAATAATTCGATCGAATGATGAGTCGGGAAATCTGATTTCTGGGGCGTTCTTCATATTTGAGATCCCTTTCGATATCTCTCTGGACAACCCGAAGGACGACTGGGTTGTCAATGTTCCAGACGCAGAGTATCCCTACAGCGGTCACATGTACGCTGAAGTCCTGTACGACTACCACAACGAATACGATTGCCCGATAGACAAGCGTCACGTAACCGATTCGGTAATCAAGAAAGAGGGCATGACCGTCGACTTGTTCGGGACGACAACACCGCCCTGCAGCTTCGTATGCGATCTGTTTGGCATAGTGGTTGTTATTAACAAGATGTTCCGCGAGCATCTCCACAACAGCGGTCTGACCGGATTCTCCACGTTTCCACTGCCCGTCGGATGCAATCAGTCTCAAGTGCCGGACCCGGAGTTGTTCGTTCTCAGTTTCGATGGGAGTGAATGCGTTCGCGAGCCCACGATGCATATTCCTGATCCGAATGTATGCCCGTTTTGCGGGTGGGGGCCCCTGATATGTCCGGGATGCCAGAACATAACAGTGGAGTGCAGCCAATGTAAGAAGAAGATTGTTGTAACGGAACACGAGCATGGCGGGGCCAATGACCCGCGGTTTGTAGCGATTGCGGTTTCAGATCAGAGCATGATACTCGAAGGTCACAAATGGGATGGTAACGATTTCATAACTGGTCCGGATCAAGGCTTTGTGACGAGGCGCGCCGTGGAATGGTTGTTGAGCACTGACGCAGCACCTTTTCTGGCTAAGCCATGTCGTGTCAACGTTGCCAAGTGTGATGACGCCAAACTGGCTCAGATTGAAGCAGCGTGCGGGTGCCCATGATCGAGAGTGTGCCCACCACTTCGTCAGAGGCAGTGTTGACATGGCATACCTTTCATTTGTTCAAGCCGAGTTGCCGTTTTAGTTGGTCGAGCGGGACGGTTTCGGTTTGTTTTGCTCGCTCGTCGAGCAGCGCCATCAGCTTGGCGTTTTGGCGGGTGCAGGCAATCTCCTCGTCGAACTCATCGACAACGCTGACCATGAACTCGGTGCCGTCAGGGGCCCGCACCAGGATGTCCTCGTCGCGGGCCTGCTCCAAGAGTGCGTTTGCGTCGGATGCCTGTGGAGGGATGGTAACGGTCTTCACAGCTCGCACTCCTCGCCATGGACGAATAGCTTGCTACCTTGTTTGTACCCGATTGCCTACTTTCCGAACATCTCGGTGTAGTAGGTTCCTGCCCGGCCGATGCCGACACGGGTGTAGGGTCCGAGCATGTTCTTCTGGTGCGGGGGGCTGTGGAACCATGCCTCGTTGGCGGCGTGGCCGTCGGTCACACCGCGGTAGATGTTCTCGGCGTTGGCCTTGGTGCCGGCCAGCGCCGCGCGGTCCCAGGGCGACGACTTGCCACGGACGGGAGAATCATGGCCGAAGAACGCGAGCCGCTTCATGTCTTGGGAATGTCCGCGGGCGGCGGCGGCGAGCTTCAGGTCGATCACGACGGGCGGGAGCCCCAGGAGCATCCGCGTGAGGTTCAGCGCGGCGATGGCGCGGGCCTCTTCCGCTTCGACCTGCCCGGCCAGTTTGGCGTTGGCTGCCAGGACGGCGCGGGTTTGAGCGGGCATGGGGGCGGCCATTCCGACGGCCAGCTCCTCTTCGCCTTGCAGGTACTTCTCGAAGTTGGGCGGTTCCCTGGTCCGCTCGTTGTTGTCGGCAGCGGTTTTGAAGAGGTACACGCCGCACTGTTCCCATAGCTTGCCCAACTGCGTGATGCGGTCCCGCTCGGCCTGAAGCTTCTTCGACCGGGCGAGCACCGCATTGCGGTCGACGAGGATGATCTGGGCGAGCCGCTGCATGGCCGGGTCGGCCACGGCGACGATGTTTTCCTTGGTGAAGTTGGCGCCGCCTTGCAGGCCGAGGACCTGCTGGCGGAGCTTAGCCACTTCGGCCACGTTTGCCTTGGTGGCTTGCTTTGCCGTGGCGGTTTTTGCCTGGGCGGTGAACTGATTGCAGTATCGTTTCAACTGGGGCCGCATTTCCTTTTCGATGACCCCGGCGAGGGCCTCGACCAGCGGCCGGCCGTGCTTCGTCGCTTCCCGGACCAGTTGCTGCCGGCGAGGCAGATCCTTCCTTGCCGCGCGGAATGCGGCGACCCATTTGTTGATGCCGGCCTGCTGCTGGCGGGTGGGCCGGGCAGGCGGGGCGGCTCGTTGTTGGGCACATGCGACGGCGGCCACGCCGCCGAGGATAACGGCCGTCATCAAAGCGAGTCGAAGTTCACGTCGTTTCATGGGTGCTTTCCGGTGTCGAGTGTGGTATCGCTCCAACATCGGCCGCAGGAAGTCTGCGTTTCGCTGATAACTCTATTGTAGGTAATGCTTCGTCAGGTCGAAACCCCCGAACGGAAATGGGGTGTTTTCGGATTACCTAGAACTTCGCCGGGTGCCATGGGCCGGCCATTTTACCCAATACGATCTTGCCGTCTTTGAGCGAAACGGTTTGGCTGCCCACGACGATCTTGTCGCCCTCGACTTTCGGGACGGGTTTGGCGCCGGTGGTCAGAAACAGGAAGCTGAGGGTCGTGTTGTCGAGCTTGACCGTGTCGGTGCCCGGAGCCCCGGGGCCGGTCATCACCAGCATGGCATCGGCCCCGGAGGTCTTCGAGAAGTCGACGGCCAGGCACGTACCGTCGGCCCCGGTCAAGATGCCCGAGCCGTCGGTGGCGGGCCGAAAATCCTTGATGTCGGTCTTCACGCGGCCCCATTTGATCTTCTTGCCGAGCCCCCACACCTGAACGCTGCCGTCGGTGTTGGCCTTGTGCCAGCCGCGGGTGTTTCGGGTCTGGACGGAGACCACGATGTCGTTTTCGTCTTTCCAGCGATTGCGGAACATGTAGAAGCCGAACGTCTCGTCGCCGATGGCGGGTGGAACCGACTCGACCGGGTTGCGTTCCTGCATCCCGAACGGCCAGTTGACGAAGGCCAGCACGGCGCGGCCCGGGTAAAAGTTGATCGTGTCGAACGGTCCGCCGGCTTTTTCGTCGGCTGCTTTGAACCCGTGGTTGTAGAACCACAGCAAGGCTGTTTTTTCGGGCTCGGTCACTGCGCCGAAGCCCTGGCTGAAGGTGCCGCCGCCGCTCATGCCGGTGCGGTCCCACACGTTGTGCGGATAGGCGCCGCGTTTGGGGAAGTCGGGCTTTCCGTTCCGCGGGATTGTCAACAGGACCCACTTTAGCGTCATCCACGGGGCGTTGGGCCGCGGCGTGATGAAGTCCTTTCCGCCGGCGACGCGCCACGCCTGCAAGCCGGGGATGAACGCGATGTTCGACGACATGCAGCCGGTGCCGTCGCCCTCGGCAAACCAGCCGTGGTCGCCGAAGCCTTCGGTCAGGTTTCGGATCATGCACTTTGCGTTTTCCTGAAGCAGCTTGTCGATCTTGTCGTTATCGACGCCGGGGTCTCCCTTGATAGCCAACAGTGCCAGAGCCCCGCCGCCGACCTGCATTCCCCAATGGTTGCTGCCCGGCATGTGGCGTTTTCCCTGCGCCAATTCCGCCAGGCTCATGTACTTGCCTTCGTTGTAATTCTGGATGGCTCGTGCAACTTTCTTGCGGAACTCCTCGTCCCATCCATCGTAACAGAGGTCGTAGCCGACGGCATACCAGCCGAGCGAAGGGCCGGCGCGGAGCGCCCCGCCGGGTTGCTTCCATGAATACCTGGCTTCACGGTCGCGGTCGCGGGCGCCCTCGAACGCCCACTCGAAGCACTGCTTCCCGAGATCCGCGTATTTCTTGTCGCCGGTGATTTGGTAGAGCAATCCGAAGCCGGCGGCGTGGGAGATACTGTAGGCGCCGACGGGCATTTCTTGCTTCTGGGGTTTCGGACCACCGCTCTTGCCGTAGGCCGAGGTCATGGGGTTTTTGTGTTCCGGCATCGCGTCGCCGCCGCCGAGCAGGACTGCCAGTCGATCGAGAATGGCTTTGCCTTCGGGTGTTTTGGCGCGGGCTCGCAGTGCCGGAAGATCGCCCTGGCGGAAGAACAATCGCGGGTGTTCGCCCGGCTTCGGCGGCGTGAAACCCGGCACGTCCGCCGGCCAGGACGCCTTGTCATCCGCTGTTGCATAACCCGTCGCGACGGTCGCAGCGGTCATCAGGAAAACCGACGCGAGAAACCTGGAATAGCTCATGGATTTCTCCTTTGCACGAGAATGACTCGAATGCCCCGGCGGCGTCAATCGCTGTGAGACTGGGGTCGCAGAACCGCAAGGCCGATGTTACCGCACTTTTGCAGCCGGCCGTGCAGCCACTCCGTGAATCCCGCTTGACGGAAGTTTGCCACCTGGAATGCTTTCGGCTCGGAAGTCACGGGCAACACACTGGCACGCGGGCTGTCGTTGGGTTCGCAATAGACGGTGGCACGCAACACGTCGTCTTCGGGCATCACCAGCGCCGTGACTTTGAACTTGGGGTCTCCCTCTTTGGGCGTCCAGAACGCGAAGAGTCGGGTGCCGCCATCGAAATGATCCTCTCGTCGTTCCCATTGGCCGGCCATTCTGGGTGTCGCTTCCTGGAGATCGCCGAACAGCCTTTCCACCGCCGGGACCACAATGTCCTCGAAGACCTGGTTGGCCAGCTCGACGGCCTTGGCGCGTTTTTCCTGCTGTACTTTTGTCAGGGTTTCTCGGAGCGTTTCCCTTGCGGCCCTGTCCGATTCGAGTTCTTCCTGTTCCTTCTTGACGTCATCGCCATACGGATTAACGCGTGCCATGCTACGTCCCTTTTCAGATAACAATCTGTCTGCCGTACTCCACGCCGCGGCCACCCGTGTGGGGGGCAATGGATGTGTTTCCCCGGTCGCGGACCCCAACTGCATGCTAGCCGGGATTCTCCGCATGACAAGTGGGGGGCCGTTTGATGCCGGTCGGCGGAAATCCGCCATGGAGATGTCGGACGGTGGTGCCGGCTGATCATAGAGGGGATAGAGAAAGCACACCCAAAGATTGAGGGAGAAAAAAATGAACGACGGGGGTGGATGGCTGGCCGTAATTGCTTTGTTACCGATCGCCGGGTCTCTCTTTGCAGGGGGCACAGAGGCCGTTGTGGGCGTTTTGTCCGCGCTGGCGTGGACCGCCCCGTTCCTGATTGCATTCGTCGCAGTCTGGCTGATCCTTGGCAGGCTGGCCGGACTCGGGCGGCCAGGGCCAAGGTAGCTTCGGCATCCCGGCTGCTCTCTGCAGCCGGGATGCTTGCGCGGGAATAGATTGTCCCCGGCCGTGCGATGGAGTATCTTGACTGGGGATCCGCGATCCACTACCTGCGACACCGCTGCCCGTTTGCTGCGCCATGAGCGATTCTTCCGGCCCGACTGCCGAACTGCCCGAGCCGCACGTTCGGTTCCAGTACGACCTGCGAACGATGCTGGCCCTGACGGCGCTGGTGGCGTGGTTGTGCGGTTGGGCGGGGTCGTCGGGGATTCCCATTCTCGTTGCCCTGGCCGCGCTGGCCCTGATCGAAGGGGGGTGTACGCAAGGAACCAACCTGCTCGGGGTGCTGGTCCGCAATCTGTTCGCCTATTTCGTCGTCTCATTGGTATTTGCGTTGGTCGGATTCGGGTTGATGCGGGGCGAGAATCCGACGGGGTGGTTCGGCACAACTCTTTTCCTCTACTCCCCCTTGGACTTGGAGAAATCTCCCACCGAGGAAGCGATTGTCGAGATAGAGACCCCGCCCGAGCTGCTCGTTGCTCCGGGTGAAGGTGCGCCAATCGGACCGGACGTTGTGCTGATCGATCCGTCCGACGATGTTCCAGATCCCTTTGCCGAGTCGAGTGCCGACGCGGAAGGCACGTTTGTCGATCCGTTTGCCACGGACCCGGAAGATCCGTTTGCTGAAGATGTCCCAGACCCGTTTGCCGAGGACGAAGCCACGGATTCGTCCGAGGGGGACGAAGACGATCCTTTCGGAGGCACGAGTGCCGCCGGGAACACCGTACCAATCCCGCCGGATGCGGATCCATTCGGCGACGATCCGTTCGGCGATGGGGAGGGAGGTCCGGTTGATGCCGAGAATTCCGTTTCCGGTATCCGATGGTCCTCCTTGCCGGGCAAGGCGGCCGATCTGTTCCGGACTTCGGTCGATCCTTTCTTTGGCTTGGAAGGGGTCCGCACACTCGACGAATTGCTCTTCTCAACAAGCGTTCTCTGGTGTGTCATTGCGTTGGTGATAGCCCACCGGGCACTGGCGGGGCGATCTCGGCTGACGGGCTATGTGCTGTTCTGGTCCGTTGCGGCTGGACTCGTCTATCCACTTCTTGGAAGCTGGACATTCGGCCCTTTCCAGTGCGGATGGCTGGGGCGGCTCGGCTTCGCAAGCAACAGAACCTTCCCGCTGCTCCCGGCGCTCTGGGTCTCAGCGTGGGCGGCCCTGGCCGGTCTTCTGATCTTCGGCCGGAAATCGCGTCCGGCCGGTCGATGCCAGGCGTTGCACTCTCCCCAGTCCAGTCAAGTTATTGTGAGTATCGGACTTGGGTCGTTGTGCGTGCTTCTTGGGATCGTGCCCTCGGTGTACTGGGTGTTGCAAATACGCAACGACCCCTTCGCGGGAGGCAACCCGTTGATCCACTTTGCGTTCACCCCGCTGGCTACGGTCCTTGCCGGGATGTTTGGGGCGTTTTCTGCGTCGTTGGCGTGGCTCAAAAGACTGCATCTTCCCATCATCCTGGGCGGTGCGCTGACCGGACTGCTGGCCGGAATGTCTTTGACTATGCAACTCAGCCCGTTGTGCGGTCTGCTGCTCGGCCTGGTCGGCGGCTTGGGGATGGTCGGTGTTGCCTGGATTCTCGATGCCTTGCGCGTTGAAGACCCCGGCGGGGCGATTGCCGTCTGTGGCACAGCCGGCGTTTGGGGGACCATCAGTTGGGGCATCTTCGTCAAGTCTCCCGTCGCGATCGTCCGCCCCGTGCTCGGCGACAGCGGGGTCTACTTCGACGACAAGCAGGTCGTTCTGCAATTGCTGGGAATTGCCGTGAGCTTCGTCTGGGTGTTCGGTGTCAGCGCTGTCGTGTTTCTGGCAATCCGGCGGATACCATGGCTGCTGAAACGAGAGAATCCCTTGTTGGAAACCTCTGGCGAGTCCGAAGGAGCATCGGATCGAATGTAAAGCCGCGACCAGTGGTCGCGGAAATGACCCCGGAGGCAACGACTCGCGGTAAATCGCCGGAAGACGTCGGCAACCGTTTTCCCCTGCGTTCCCGCGACCACTGGTCGCGGCTTTGCAACGTTCCGCGATGCGTTGCGTCCCGGCTATGGGGTTGGTTATAATGAACGGATTCCAACACCAGGAGGACACACCATGACCGTTTCGCGCCGTCGTTTTCTTCAACAATCGGCCGCCGGGGCCGCGGCGCTTTCGCTTGGGACGGTTGCCGCCGCCGCGGAAGAGAAGCCCAAGCGAAGGCCGAACTTGATTTACGTGTTCGCGGACCAGCTTCGATATTTTTCCTGCGGCTACGCCGGCGATCCGCTGGCCCGGACGCCGAACATCGACCGGCTGGCGGCCGGCGGCGCGGACTTCCAAAACTGCGCGTCGATGACGCCCGTCTGCTCCGCCTACCGCGCGTCGCTGATGACCGGCAAGTACACGACCACGACCGGGATGGTCATCAACGAGCTGCGCCTGAGCCCCGACCACGAGTGTTTCGGGCACGCATTGACCCGCGGCGGATACCGGACCGGCTACATCGGCAAGTGGCACCTCTGGGCCAACCAGCTTGGGCACCACCATGCGGACCGCAACGGGTTCATCCCGCCGGGGCCGTACCGGTTGGGGTTCGACGGCCTTTGGGCGGCCTACAACTTCCACCACAACTACTTCGGGGCGTTTTACTACGAGGACGAACCGAAGAAGATCCACTACCGCCGGCCCGGCATCGACAAACCGTACGAGCCCGACGCCCAGACCGACATGGCGATCGATTTCATCAACGGGAAGATCGGCACCGAGGGCGCCGAGAAGGACCAGCCGTTCTCGCTGTTCCTTTCGTACGGCACGCCGCACGATCCCTGGGGATTCAATAATTGCGAGAAACGCTTCATCGACAAGTTTCGCGACGTCGAGTTTCCCAAGCGAAAGAACTACTCCGCGAAGCAAGACCCGTATGCCGACGGCTGGGGAACGATGGGTAAACGCTACCTCGAAAATCTCCAGCAGAACCAGCGCGGCTACTACGCAATGACCGCGAACCTCGATTGGAACATCGGGCGGCTGGTCGACGCATTGCACAAGGCGGGTGAGCTGGACAACACGATTATCGTTTTTACCTCCGATCACGGCGAGATGTTTGCCTCGCACGGCCGCCGGGCGAAGAATATCTTCTACGAGGAGGCCGCCCGGGTGCCGTTTCTGGTCCACTGGCCGGCAGAGATCGCCGCCGGCACGGTATCGGATGCCTGCATCAGCACACCCGACATCATGCCCACGGTGCTCGGTTTGCTGGACCTGCCGATTCCGGAGGCCGCCGAAGGAATGGACCTCAGCCATTGCGCGCTCGGCAAGAAAGGCCCCGAGCCGGAGGCCGCTTTGATGCAGAATACCGGCGCATGCGCCGCCTGGCAGGACGGTTTTGAATGGCGGGCGCTCCGCGACAAGCAATTCACCTACGCCACCTACCGGCGCGACGGCTCGGAACTGCTGTTCGACAACAAAAACGACCCGTATCAGATGAAGAACCTTGCCGAGGATGCCCAGGGCACCGAGCGGATGAAGCACTTCCGGAACATGCTCGAGAAGCGGATGAAGGGGCTCAACGATACGTTTGCCAACTGCACCTGGTACCGCGAACACTGGACCCGGGACCGCAACATCCTCCGCGGCGCCAAGGGGGGAACGCACGACCTGGAAGCACTCCGGGGGATCATCCAGAAGTATTTTACGGGATAATTTGGAACTACTGAAGTTCGCTTCCGCTGCTCGCCTAAAGCGGCCAGCCTTCGCGGTATTTGGGACGGATGTACGGCTCGATCTCGGTGCAGTTCGGCGAGGTCATGGTCTTGGCGTTCCAATCGAATTCCCGGCCGACGCGATACGCGACGTTGCCCAGCAGGACCGTCTCGGCCATCGGGCCGGAATAGTCGAAGTTGCACGTGGCCGGTTCGCCGCCTTTGCATGCGTTGATCCATTCTTTGTAGAAGCCGGGCGAGTCGGGGATGTACGGCTTCGGCGACTCGAAGTCCTTGAACTTGTCCTCGGGATAGAGTCTCCGCGATCCGAACCCACAGACCAAAATCCCTTTCGAGCCGACGAACACGGTGTTGGCTCCCTTCGCCGAAAGCTTGTGTTCGGCCACGACCGGCGGAGCCGACTTCGTGTGATACCAGTGCAGCGTGACCGGCGGCTTGTCGCCCCGGGCGGGGAACTCGAACCGGGTCTTCATCGAGTTGGGCGTCCGCTGCGGATCGACCGGCGGTCCGGAGCCGGCGACCTTTGTGCAGTATTTCAGTCCCAGGGCCCAGTACGAAATATCCAAAATGTGGCATCCCCAGTTGCCCGTCTCGCCGGTGCCGAAGTCCCACCAGAACCGCCACTTGTACGGACAATACTCCGGGCTGTACTTGCGGTCGGCGGCCGGGCCGAGCCACAGGTCCCACTTCAGGTGTTCCGGCACGGGCGGGAACTCGGTCGGCACTTTGGGCATCCCCCGGTCGCCGCCGATCCAGGCGTGGACCTCGCGGACTTCGCCGATCGCGCCGCTCTGGACCAATTCGACAACCCGGTGCATGTTCGGAATTGCGTGTCGCTGGGCGCCGAGTTGCGTGGCCAGTTTCTTCTCCCGGGCGATATCGGCCATCAACCGGCACTCCGACACGGCATGGCCCAACGGCTTCTCGCAGTAGAGATGTTTACCCATCCGCAGGGCCCTGACCGCGGGATGAACATGCGTATGGTCGGGTGTGCTGACGACCACGGCGTCGATCTGCTTTCCCATGTCGTCGAGCATCTTGCGGAAGTCGTAGTACTTCTTTGCCTTGGGAAACTTGCCGTACGCCTTGCCGGCACGATTATCATCCACGTCGCACAGGGCGACGATGTTCTCGCCGGAAACGCCGCCGAGGTTTGCGCCCCCGCGGCCGCCGATGCCAATCAGTGCAATATCGAGCTTTTCGTTGGGTGACGCCCCGCGCGCAAAGATGCCGCGGGAAAGGACCATGCAACCGGCTCCGCCGGCGATACCCCGGCGAAGGAGACTGCGTCGACTAAAACGTTGAGACATGATATTCCTGGCTCCTTTATGTAAATGTGTTCCGATCGTCTGCCGCACGCGGCGCCCGGCAATATGGTAGTCTATGATACCGCAGTAAGCGACCGATGGGAAACGGGCAGTATCTTGGCCCTCTTGCACTTGCTCGCTTGTCACGCAACCCGGACTTAGATAGTGCCAGTCGGAAAAAGGCTGATTTGGCGTCAGGAAGCGGGCGAAAGCTTGGT
>CAZJRB010000049.1:0-48533 GCA_964547995.1 uncultured Planctomycetaceae bacterium
TCGGCAACTTCAGCGCAAGAAACGCGATTTGGCTTCGCTTGTTTGAGGACTAGGGCATCGGCCTTCATTTTGTCGTCTTCGGCCAGTTTGACTGTTTTGTTCAGGGCGTCGGCCGCCTTTTTCCGATCGCCGCCGGGCAAGAGGTTCAGCCTCGCGATGAAATAGTGCGCCTCGGGCAAATTGTCGTTGAGCTTGACGGCCTTCTCCAGGTCGCTCAGCGCGACGTTACGAAACTGCGGCCATCGGGCGTCCGGCGGAAACGTCTTGAAGATCACCGCTGCCATCATCGTACCCCGCTGACAGAGCGTCGAGACGAGCAGGTTCTCGGCAAAGGTCTTGTTTTCCTTGCCGAGTCCCTTTTTCAGGGCGCTTTCGGTCAGCGAGATTACCTTGTCGAGATCGCCGAGGTTCTTGGCTGTCAGTTTTGCCTCGGTTGCCCGATCGAGGTCCTCTTGACCGTCGTTTTCGGCCCGGACGCCGGTGGGGAGGATAGCAGCCGCCAGCAGCAGGGCGGTTGCGGCCGAGAAGATGGGTCGGGGGGTCATGTCAAGCTCCCTTTTCATGGGCTGGGCGAACGCACCTTGAATTATACGGATGATCGGCCGGGGCGAAAAGTGGGAAAGGTGTCTTTCGGCAGGCGTGCCGGGCGGCATCTATTTCCGCGGTCCCGAGGCGGGCTGCCCGGAAACGGGTTGCCTGGGAGCGAGTTTTCCGGGGGCGGGCTTTCCGGGGGCGGGTTGCCCGGGAACGGGTTTTCCGGGAGCGGGCGCCGGTTGCGGCGGCTTTTTGAACTTCAACATTCCCGGCGCCGGCGCCGGCGGCTTTGGGGGGGGCAGCCCCGAATCGACCAGCATGTAACCGGCCCAAAAGAACGGATGTTTCGCCTGAGGGCTCTCGTCGGTCACGGTGCGCTTGATCCGCGGCTCGGCCTCGAGGTCGAGCGGAGAAGCGGCCGTCAGGAAAACGGCCCGCTGCCAGGCATCGGCCGGCGACGTATGGGGTAACTCCTGGGTAAATTCCCGCACCAGGTCGAGGCTCGTCTTGCCGCCGGTCCGCCAACGGCTCAGGAGGATCGTCCTCGCGCCGCTCGACATCAACCCGCAGACCGGCAGGAATATCTCCTGACCGGGAACCGCATGGCGGGACTTCAACGAGTCTTCCGCCGCCGTGTGGTAGCCCGGCAGGACGATCTCGTTGGGGCCGTTGAACGGCAACATCAGCCAGTCGCTCAGCGTGTTTCCGGGCTTGTTGCCGTCGATCGGATCGGGCGTCCAGGCGTAACAGCCTTTGTCGGCAATGTTGAGGTCCTCCAAGACGATCAGCCTGTCGAACAGGGAACCGTAGAATCGCGAGGGGGCCGGCGGGGGCGTCTGCAATTGGACGGCCCCGGGCACCGCTCGGGCAATTTCCGCAAACGCTGCCTTGGTTGCGTCGGCGTCGTGGCGCGGGAAGAGCTGGCCGCAGACCACCGCCGTATCGGCCAGCGGCGTCTCGCTGCGCCACGTCACCGTTGCCAGCGATGCCGTCGGCGCATAGCGGATCCGGCACCGGCTGATCAGCGGCCGCAACTGCCCGTTAACCTTCACCTGCAATGCCTCGAACGGCACGTACCACATCAATCCGTCGGGTACGACGACCAGCTCCTCGAACGGCAGCGAGAAATCGGCCTGGGAACCCTTGAGGATCAGATCGAGGACCTCTTGCCCCGACCGTTGCCATTTCTGGTTGGTCAAGTCCTTCAGCGACAATTCGTGATTCCGTTGAAGATGGCCCATCTCCCGCAGCAGGGTTGTCACCTTTTGTGCAATCATGGCGGGTGACTGGACCGGCCAGTACGCGTAACGCTCGTTGTTCATCAGGAAGGCGTACATTTGCCGTCGCGTGGAAAAGAAGGCCAGGACGGCGTGCCCCTTGGGAAGCGACCTCTGGATTTCATTGACCGACCGCAGCGGCGGAAAGACGAGCGACGCCGGCTCGCGGCGAACGGCGATCTCGTGCAAAATCGCTTCTTGGCCCTGGCTGACCAATGCCAGTGCGGCCAGGGCCTTCTCCTGCTCTTGGAGTGTTGCCTGGTCCCGGGGAACCAGCGGCATCACCTTCAACTGTTTCCGCAATGCCCGGGCCTGTTGCGACAGTTTGGCATATTTCGGATACCGTGCCGACAGATCGCGGCGTTGCAACTGGGCCTGCTGATCGAGCAACTCCACCGGTCCCTCGAGGATCCACCGCAGCGATTGCAGCCGCCCCCCGAACGCCAGGGAGCTGAAGAAGACATGGCGCCGTGCACGGTCCGCGATCTCGATTGCTTTTTCGTGTTCCATGGTGCATTCGAGGGTCACGGTAAACCAGTGTTCGAAGGCGGGGAAGTGCGGCGTGTTCAGCGCAGCCAACGATTCCATCGGCGCAAACATCCAGTCGGACGGTTGCGGGTCGCGAAGGACCTTGGTGAAGAGGTCCGTCGTCACCCGCCAGTTCGTTCTCATGTTGCTGTTGGCGAAGTAATTGTCGGCCAGCGCGATGTGGAAGAGCCAATGAGATCCGCCTCCCCACCCTTTTCCAGGCTGCATGTAGCCCATCGCGGCTTTGAGCGAAGCGGTTCCCTCGGGGATTTTGCCCTGCTGAAAGAAGACCAGCGCGGCAAGGTACTTCCAGCGCGCGCCGATTCGTCCGCGCTGCATGTCGCGGGTGCCGGTTGTCTTCTTGGCTGCATCGAGCATCTTGGAGGCCTCGGCGGTTTGCCCCAGCATGGCGTAGTTTTCGGCAGCACACAGAAGTAGCGAGGTCTCCAATTGTCTTGCCCCCTGCCGCCGGGCCCAGGCGGCGGCGGTCGCCAGCGGCGGATAGACCGTGCGCTGGTTCGAGGCCAGATGGTTCAGGGCCCCCAAGCGAAAGGCCTCTTCCAAGACGCCGAGGTTCGGATAGTGCATCGCCGCGTAGGTTGCCTCGGCGAACAACTTGGCCGCTTTCGCGTAGTGCCCTTGTTGCATGGCGAGCCGGCCGAGTTCCAAAAAGGCAATGCTGGTGAACGGGTGCTGATACTCGCCTGCCGCCACCAGCGACCGGTTCAAGAATTGCATCCCGTTGGGGATATTGCCTCCGGCAAGGTAGGCCAGCCCCAATTGCACGTTGATCCATGCTTCCGACCAATGGTTCGGGGGTCCGGGACGCCGCGATAACGCGCCGATCAATTGTTGCGTAAGCGGATCGTGTGGACCGAGCGGGCCCAGCAACTCGGCCCGGCGGCGAATCGCCAGCGTCGTACACCGGACGATTTCCTGTGCGTGGATCGGGCGCAATATCGCCTGCTGGACCACGCCGCCCTTCTTGATGACCTCGTTATTGTTGATCTGCCCTTGCGCGATGAGCATCTGCTGGGGGTAATGGCCCCGCCGGGCAGTCAGGGTGCTCGTCCCCCAAGGTATGTTAGGACTGTAGCGCGATATCTGAACTGTGGGCGGAAACCGCACCCGGATCATCCAATCGTGATACGCTACAAACAGCTTCAACGCCGCCGTATAATGGTCCAGCGCCTCGCTCAGGTGGCCCATCTGATAGTAGCACTCGGCGACCATCGTCTCGTAGCAGATCGAGTCGATCCAGCGGGCAAGGGTCGTCTTGATCGATCCGCGACCGGCGTCTTGAAAGGCCTTCAGTGCATCGCGGTATTCGCCATCGAAATAGGGAGAGAATGCCCCGTAGTAAGCTCGCGACGGGACTTCGCGCTCTTGGGCGCTGGCCGACGTGCCGCTCAGCAATCCCAAGAGGACGAGGAGGCTGCCGACGAATGCGGAAAAAGCTGGGCCAAAAGAGAATCCCCGCCGACTCGGCCGGAACCCGGGCCACGTGGTGTTGGGGACGGAACATGCCATGATTCTCGGTTCCTTCGAGTCCTCTTGCCCTATACGCGAACCGGCCCGTACAAGTTCCATCATACTATCATCCTACGCTCATTCGGAGATGTTTTCCAGCATCTCCCTCCGTGGGGGTTCCCCCGGCTATCCGCTGGTG
The DNA here is from genome assembly GCA_964547995.1 of uncultured Planctomycetaceae bacterium. GTDB lineage: Bacteria > Planctomycetota > Planctomycetia > Pirellulales > Thermoguttaceae > CAZJRB01. The sequence goes on from CAZJRB010000049.1 coordinate 4,009, forward strand.
CCACACAATGCTCTCCCAGCCTCTTCGAGCGTTGTTCTATTGGGGGGAAGGATGCAAGAAAACTGGTTGGGACGATCTGTCGTTAAAGTTCCCCTATCCTGCCTGACGATAAAGGCCGTGACGATTCTGTCGATAGTGACAGTTTGTCCTGCAAGGATAGTTAGGCAAAATAGGGAATATAGGCGTTTCCGAAATTCTGGCGGAGGAAGGCTATGAAACGTGTGGTCCTCGGATTGGGACTCTTGGCAATCGTCGGTTTGACGGGTTGCCAGGTGGAAATCGGCGGCCAAGTGCTGCCGAGCCCCTATTACATGTCGGACGATGTTCAGTACTTCCCGCCGGGGCCGGAATTCAAGCTCGCGCGCGAAGCGGCCGCCATCAGACAAGCTGCCGAAGAAGAGGCGTTGCTACAAGAATAACGGTTGCCTGAAGGCGGATCACTGCCTTCGGGTGAGGATTTTTGCCGAACGACACCCAGCGGCGCTGTGGCGAGTGCTCGGACCCACCAACCGCTGTGCCGGTGTCGGAATCTGGGGGGACGGCACTTTTCGTTGTTGGCGTCCAAGCAGCCACACGGCTCTTGGATGCCAACAGCGGAAAGCCAACCACTTTACCCTGGCCGGAAGCCATCCGAAACAATGCCCGGACTCGAATTTGCCGAACATGCCCAGCAGTGGGTCAACGTCGTTCTGATCTGGGTGGGTTTCGGCACTCTGGCCGGACTCGTGGCCAGGGTCGTGCTGCCGATCCGCGAGCCGTCGGGTCCGATGGCGTCGCTGTTCCTGGGCGCGTTGGGTAGCGTGATCGGCCTGCTGATTCTCTCGTTCCTGCTGAACGAATCGCAACTGAACCCGATCAGCCCGCTCGGTTTTTTGGCGGCCAGCGTCAGTGCGTTTTGCCTGCTGATTCTCTACAGCATCGTCAACGCCTGCATTCCCAATCGGGAAGAGGGCCCCGGCGAATAAGAGATCGCTCAGAAACAGTTCGGCGATCGGACCTATAAAGCCGCGACCGTCGGTCGCGCCCCGCATCACCAAAAGCCGTTCCTAGTGCTTTGTCAAGTCTTAATTTTGGGGTTGTCCGTGTCGTAAACCGTTGGCACTGCTGGACTAGCCAGCAGTGGCACCCCAAATCTTAATTCTGACACAGCACTAAGGTTGCTCGGCGCGACCAGCAGTCGCGGCTTTATGCCGTGTGGCATTACTCCTTCGGCCGGCCAAGCGGCTGGAACTGCATTTCGGTTTGCTCGGCGGCGCGGACGGCATCAACGGCCTCGCTGTAGAATTTCTCCTGGGCGCGGACGCGGCGACCCTTGCGGGGAACCTCTTCATACGTGCCGTCGGGCAACAGGCGCCGGGCCTTCTCGTTGTCGGCAAAAGACGTCCTGAGCACGTCGATCAGCCGCTGACGGTGCCGCCTGGTCGTGACGGGAAAAAGGATCTCGAGCCGCCCGGAAAGGTTGCGGGTCATCCAGTCGGCGCTGCTGAGATAGACTTCTTCGTAGCCGCCGTTGCGGAAGTAGAAGATTCGGGCGTGTTCGAGGAAGCGGTCGATGATCGAGCGGACCTCGATGTTTTCGGAAACGCCCGGCACCCCCGGTTTCAGGCAGCAGATACCCCGCACGTTGAGCATGATCTCCACGCCCGCCCGGCTGGCCCGGTACAACGCCCGGATCACCGTGGGGTCCTGGAGCGAATTTATCTTGGCCATAATTAGACCGGGGCGATCCGGGGTCGACACTTGAATCTCACGCTCGATCATGTCGACGAACCGTTGCCTCATGTCCGTCGGGGCGATGATGAGCTTCGACCAGCCGACGGCTTCCGAGTAACCGGTCAGGAGGTTGAAGAACGCGGCCACGTCGCCGGCGACGTCGCGGTCGCAGGTGATCAGTCCGATGTCGCTGTAGAGCTTCGCCGTCTTGTCGTTGTAGTTACCGGTGGCGAGATGGACGTAGCGGGCAATGCGGTTCGACTCGCGGCGGACGATCAGCAGGGCCTTGCCGTGCGTCTTGAACCCGGCGATCCCGTAGATGACGTGGCACCCGGCGTCTTCGAGCCGGCGTGCCCAGCCGACGTTCTGCGCCTCGTCGAAACGCGCCTGAAGCTCGACCAGCGCGGTCACCTCTTTCCCGTTCTCGGCCGCCTTGGTCAGGGCCTTGATGATGGGCGAATCCCCGCTGGTCCGATAAAGGGTCTGCTTGATGGCCAGGACCTGCGGGTCGCCGGCCGCTTCCTCGAGGAGTTTCACAACCGGGTCGAAGCTCTCGTAGGGATGGAACAGGAGAGCGTCGTGATCCGCGACGGCCGCCCAAAGATCGTCGGCGCCGATCAGGTCGCGAGGCGTTTGCGGCGGCCACTCGGGGACCTTCTGGTCCTCGAACCCCGGCCGGCCGACGATCTCCCACAATGCGGCGGCGTCGAGAATGCCGCCGATTTCGTAGACGTCGTCGCTCCGGAGTTGGAGTTGGCCGGTGAGCCATCGCTTGATCCGGCGGTCGGGGTCCGCAGAGATGGTCAGGCGGACGGCTGCCCGGCGACGGCGATCCAAAACGGCGGCCTCGACCGATTGGAGCAGGTCGTCGGCGTCCTCGTCGAACATCGTCACATCGGCATCGCGGATGATGCGGAACGGGGCCGTGGCGAGCACCTCGCATCCGGGAAACAAGGACCCGAGATTCCCCGCGATCACGTCTTCCAGGGTCGCCAGACCAACACCTTCGTCGCAGGGAACGTCAATGAATCGGGACAACTGGCCCGGCACGGGCACGACCACGATCTTCTCTTCCTCCTTGCGGGTCCTTTTCTTCGCCTTGTTGCGCCGCGACGCATCGTTGCCGCACGGCACGATTACCGCAGCCACGTACAACTGCAACCCCGGTAACAGCGGCGGCGGATCGAGGTCCTGCACCGCCAGGGGAGTGAGTATCGGCATGATCTCCCGCGAAAAGTACGATTGGAGAAACTGGCCCTGACCGGCGGTCCAATCGCCGGATTCGAGGACGTGGAGGCCGCGCCGGGCAAGCTTCCCAAACACGTCGCGAATGCCCTCCGTCTGTTCCTCGACCATCCGGTGTACACGCCGGCTGATCGCGGCAAGCTGCTCGACCGGCGTCATCCCTGAAAGATCGCGGCGGCGGACCTTCGCCGAGCGCTGTTGCATCAACCCCGCCACCCGGACCAGGAAGAACTCGTCGAGGTTGGAGCTGACGATGGCCAGGAACTTCAGTCGCTCCACAAGCGGCAGATTCCCGGAAAGCCCTTCCTGCAAGACGCGGTCGTTGAACTCCAGCCAACTGAGTTCGCGATTGAAGTAGAGGTCGGGTGATTTCAGCGGGTCTTTGGCCACTACATGTCCTCCAGTCGGATTTTCATCCCGTACACGTCTTCAAACAAATCGCCCCTGGCGGCAATGCCGCGCTGTTGCAGGAGCAAGTCGGATCCGCCGGGGACGTAGACGATCAGATCGTCGCGTTCGCGGGCAAAATGGAAGTCGGCGACATTGCCCGTGCCGCCGCGAACAAGCGCATCGGCCACACGCAAAAGCGCGGAAAGCTTCGTCACCGCGACGCGGGTTTCGCGGGGTAACGCCACGTACGCCGAATGCGACGCCTTCGGCACGCTGCGTCGATGGTACCGGGCAACCTGGGCCACCATTTCCGTTTCCTGACGGTTAAGGCCGAAGATCTCCGAATTCACGATCAGATAATAGCTGTGCTTGTGGTGGGCCCGGTCGCTGACGAAGCTGCCGACCTCGTGCAACAACGCCGCGATCCGAAGAAGCAGCCGGTATCGCGACGAAAGTCCGTGGTCCGACTCAAGCTCGTCGAAGAGCCGGACCGACAGCTCGGCCACGTTCTGCGCATGGTCCGTATCGACCCGGTACTTCTCGGCAATCGACAACGCCGAATGGATCACGCCGGCCAGCAGGGCCTCGTCCTCCCCCCCCGTCACCTCCCGAGCCATGTCCAAGAGCAGACCGTCGCGCATCGAGACGTGCGAAACGATCATCGAATCGGCCAGGCACTTGTGCAACAGGATCTGGTAAACCAGCAGGGCCGGGTTGAGGGTCTCGGCTTCCGCAAACGACAAGCCGTACCGTTTCGACAGCCCTTCGGCCGTGTATTGCTCGCAACGGTCCACGAACCGGTCGAACTCGCCCGCCTCCACCATGACCAGGTCGGCCGACTCGGTCGGCTTGCCGACATGCCGGGCGACGAACCGGACGTCGCCACCGATGGCAATGAACGACTGAACCTGGTCCAGAGGGAGCGAGGACCGTACCGTCCCCAACGAATTCGTGATGTGGTGGCGCAATAGATCGGCCGTCCGCTCGGGCGGCTCCTCGCTGGTCGAAAGCGCTTCCTTCAAGAGGATCGAGCCGAGCTGGAGACTCTGCGAGGTGACGATTTCGCCGCTCTGCAAAACAGTCAACAAGGTGCTTCCGCCGCCGACCTCGACGATCAGGGCCTCGTTGCGGTCGATACCCAAAGCGCCGACGACCGCACGCCGCACCGCGGAAACCGTCAGGCGGCTCTCCTCGGCGGGATCGATCACGTCGAGGTGAAGACCCGTCGCCATGAAAACGTGATCGATGAACATGTCGGCGTTGCTTGCATTGCGCACCGAGGTGGTCGCCACCATCCGGATCAGCTTGACGTCGTAGAGATCGAGCCGCTGCTTGTAGTCCCGCAACACGTTGACGGCCGCCCTCATGCTCTCGCCGCCGAGACGGCCCCGCCGGAAGGTGTCCTGCCCGAGACGCACGGGACGCTGGAGCCGTTCGAGCGTCTCGATCCCGCCCGCGGGAGAAACCTCCGCGATGACCATGCGCAAGGCATTCGCCCCGATGTCAATGGCCCCAACGGTCTTGGCGACCTTTTTCAACTCGTTCTCACTCGGGCTCATGGCAGCAACTTCGGACCGCGATCATCGGAGACTACCCGGCGCACACCGGCACACCAGGCTTTATCGGAAAACCCGTTGGGAGCCGTTGTACGATGGCCTTCCAAGGTCGTCGAATACGGACTCCCGTGAGTTCTGGACGACCTTGGACGGCCATCCTACGGGTTCTCTGACAAAGCCTAACGCGAGCAGCAAAAAAGAATTTACCCGTAGCCACCGTCGCCAGACGGTGGATCAAGCGGCATTCCACCGTCTGGCGACGGTGGCTACGGGGAGAACTTCACCTGCCGCTCGCCTAACAGCCCATTGTTACAAACGGGAGCGGTTTGTCAAGCCACTCAGATGCGGGGTCATTTCTTCTTGCTCTTTTTGCCCCGGCCATCAGGTCGAACAGCATCAACGGCCGGCCATGCAGCCGACCTTGCCATCGGCAGTCACCAGGTACAATCGCCCGCCCGCCGCGGCCAGGCCGTTGAAGACCGGCGGGCTCTTGAACAGGTATTCTTCAAGCGTTTCGCCGGAGGCCGTGGAGATCGCCCGCAGAATCCCCCCCTGCCGCCCTTCAAACGCACCGAGCGGGTCCTTCCGATCGACGACGTCCGGCGGGCCGGCCACAAACAGCCATTCGCCGCACGCGACCATCGTTCGTATCCTGATGGGAACGCGGACCGACCACCGGGGCTTTTTCTGCCCGCGGTCCTGGGCGAAAAGCCGGTAGCCCTCCTTGCCCGGGGTGAAGAACAGATGCGGCTGCAATATCTGCGGCGAGTCGAACATCCTCACGATGTACGCCGACCGCTGATCGTGAACCAGGAGCTGCCCCCAGTTTGCCCGGTCGCCGTAGTACCAGAACGCCCGCTTGAAATAGGTGTCGTCGAGCAATCCGCCCAGGGCCCTGAGTTTCGCGGGCCCGCTCTTGCGTGCCAGCCCGGCATCGAACCTCAGGTGCCGCATGTAGATGTCCTCCCCGTCGCTGTGCAGCACGTCGGACAGCGCGCCCTGGACGGGTGAGAAGTTGTCGACGAAATCATCGAACTCGATGCGGGGGCCCTCGACACGTGCTTCATGGATCGGCTCACCGGTTTTCGGATCGAGACCGAACAGATAGATCCCCCCGTCGAGAAACGACGACCTGCCCGCCGCGAAATAGGCCGCCCCCTCGTGAACGAGAATGCTGCCGTGGACCGGCCATGCCGATTCGAGCTGCCCGAACGCACCGATCCGCCGATCGTCGGGCGCGGCCCGAAAACGCCAAACCGGCTTCCCGTCGGCGGCATCCACGCAATACACCCGGCCGTCCGCCGATCCGAACAGCACGGCCCCCCGGTAATAGGTCGGCGGCGAATCGACGCGGCCCCCGGCGACAAACTGCCAGAGGGTCTTGCCGTTCTCCGCGTCCAAGGCCACAACGCGGTGCTCGTCGATCGACGCAACGAAGACCTTGCCCGCCGCAATCGTCGGCGGAGAAACGCGGCCGCCCACATCGACGCTCCACAGCGGGGTCACTTTGCCCGGCACCGCCGTCGGCGTCGAACCGCTGCACATTGCATCGTGGCGGAAGGCCGGCCAGTCCTCCGGATCCGCAATTCGGGACTTGCCCTGCGGAACCTTCGCGTACGCCGGCCCTTTCTCGAGCCGGTTCCGCTGCGCCGGTCCCTCGGCAACCGGCCGGGTCGTCGACGCGGCCAGCGCGTTCATCCCGTTGAGCTTCTCGTCGATGTAGCACCGGCACGGATGGGGCGGCGCGTATTGCAGCCCGTTCGCCGGCATCATCCCGTAGTGGCACGTCCCGCGAACCCAGTTGTAGACGGTGTGCTTGCCGGTCTCCAGATCGACGAACTCGGTCCCCCGCCGGCTCGCCAGGATGTAGCGCGGCGTTGCCTTGTTCCGATAGCACCGGTGATGGTGTATCGTCTTGAAGATGCCGCCCAGGTCGATCTGCTTTTCGAGCTTGCCCGTCCGCAGATCGTAGCCGTTGACGTACAGGGGCCACGGGTTGCCCTTTTGGGGCCGCTCGGGCCGGCCGCACTCGGCGCTCCACGTCCAGACGAGCCCGCGAATCACGAAGACGTCCTTCCATTGAAACCACAGCCAGCCCAGGTTCCGCTTGGGTTGCGACCAGAGTTGCCCTCCCGTCTCGGCGGAAAAGGCCACGAGCTTCTCGGGGTTGGCATAGAGGACGACGCCCTTGTGTACGATCAGCGTGCCGACCCACAGGGCCGACTGCTCGCCCTCGACCTTCGCCCGCCAGCGCTGCTCGCCCGTCTTGAAGTCCAGGCAGACGATCTCCCGACCGTCGAGAAAGCAGACCACCTCGCCGTCAACAGCCGCGCTGAGAACGGGATCGAGCTTGATCTTGGGCATCCGCTTGTCGAAATAGATGTATTCCGTCGTCGATCCGCCGTAGCTCTCCTTGGTCTTCCACAGGACATCGGCCGTCTCGGCATCGACGACCGCCAGTTTCAACCGCCCCTGGCGAAACAGCGAGAGGATCAGCAGGCCGTCGCGGTAGAGGATCTCGCGCGTGTCTTCCGTCCCTTGGTAGGTCCGCAGCACCTTTCCCGTCGCCGCGTCGAGCCGGCTGACCGGGGCGTGGTAGCCCAGGGTTGCATAGACCCGGTCCGCGGCGGCGACGACTCGCCGGTGCAGGTTGATCGGAAAATTCCCCGGCCGCCGCTTGAACCAATAGGGCTTCCACTCGCGCCAGCCCCAGTGCTCGACCGGCACCTTCCACAGCAGAACCCCGTTGAAGGCGTCCCGGGCGGCCAGAAACCACTTGTCGGGCAGGGGGTGATCGCCGGGCAAACTGATCGGCCCTTCGTCCACCATGTAGAATATCCGGCCGCCTCCCGATACCAACGCGCTGAGGCTCGAATCCGTGTCGTGCGCCCGCTGCCACAACGGACCCGCTATCCACTGGTAGTGCTTCGGTGGCCCGACCACCCAATCCTCCGCCACCGGGTTCCCGTCCGGGCCGTGAAGGTGATGCGTCCACTCGTCAATCTCTTTCGGCCGGGGCTTCACGCGCTTCGTCCAGCCGGTTTGCGTCTTGACATACGCCGCGCCCTCCGGCGCCAGCACCCGCACGATCTCGTCCATGGAAATCCCGCCAAAATCCTCCGCGACGACCAGGTTGACGAGGTTGTCGACGTAGGGCAGGTGCTCCCCGTCCAACCGGTCGGCCGAGACGGGCCCGTAGATCCCCAGCGATTGGATGTATCGCCGTGCCCGCTCCACGTCCCCGGCGTCGGCATCCAGGCCGTGGACCAGGTAACGGTCGCCGTCCCGCAGTGCGGCGGTCAGTTTCCCGTCGCCGCAGCCGAGGTGGACGACCAACCCGCCCTCGATTCCGGTCGTTGCCAGAATCTGTCTCGCCCGCGTCTGTTCCGGCAGTTTCTCCTCGGCCGCTCCCAGCACGGTCGGACCGGGAACCGCTGCCAAGACGGTTGCCGCGCAAATGGAAAACACAACGATCCGGATACGCATGTCATCACCATGTCGGAAAGGGGTGCGTGTACGGTAAAGGCCCATAGCGTGGCGAGTTGAGCGTGCTGACCCGCTGCGGCGCGGCGAGCTTCTCCAGCCCCAAACGGGGCGACCCTGCGATAGCCCAGGGCGCAGCCCTGGGTATCGGATGTGCCAAGCTCCCAAAGCCCCAAAGGAGCGACCCTAATTGTACACGATATTGGACAATGATTGTAGCACGGTCTCTCGCCGGTCGGTTGGGGTCGCCCCGTTGGGGCTCGGCTTGTTCTATCGCGACTCGCACCCCAGGGCTGCGCCCTGGGCTATCTTCAGGCCGCCCCATTGGGGCTCGAAGAAACCTACTTCGTCGCCTCTTCCACAATCGCGATCTCCTCGGCCGTCAACTCGTACAGCTCCGTAGACAAGCCGGTCGATCCCCATTCGCTATTCTTCATTCGCTATTCGCTATTCCTCAGCACCTCCTTGTCGTGCGAGGTCTTCGCCTCCGAGTGCGGATCGGGACAATTTGCAGTTTACAATTTACAATTTGCAGTTTACAATTCTCCCTCTTCGCCCCGTCAGGGGCGATTGAAAATAGCCCAGCGATTTATCGCTGGGTTGGCGGTCGCGGCCAACTCCCGCAAGTCCCGTAGGGACGGCTGAACCCCGCCGCCGAATTCCCCCAATTCAATCGTCCCTACGGGACTGCCCGGGGGTTGAACGTCGCCCAAACCCCAGCGATAAATCGCTGGGCTATTCCCACGCCGCCCCTCCGGGACGCACAGCACCATTCCCCATCCCCCTATTCGTCATTCACCATTCATCATTCGATATTCGATATTCGCACGTCACCACGGGGCTCGCCCCCGTGGGACGCTGATTGACCACTACCGGCCCGCAAGAACAGCCCCCTTCCTTCCGGCCACGCCGGCCGGGCGGCGCCTGGAAGAGCGGGGAAACCCCGGCCCTCGCTTAGTGGCCAATCATCGCTCCACGGGGACAAGCCCCGTGGTGGCGTCCTCCACAATCAAGAATCCCCACCGGCCTCGTGCCGGTGGATTTCTGGTTTGGCAACTACAGCCAAACGTCACCCGCGCGAACAATCCCCACCGGCCCCGTGCCGATGGGAAACGATTTGCAGGCTAAGGCCGCCGGCACGCGCAATGTTACACAGACTACGGTATGACATACATTCCTTTTGCTTTGAGGGCTTTGTCACACCGGTCCTGTGCGTCGGAGCAATCGCCAAGCAGAGTTTTTGTGTTGTTCGCATTGACGGCGCTCTCATCGTACACGCGGACGATAACTCTTTGGCCCGAGGAAAGGTCTTTTAGTGCCACATCGTCCGGAGTTTCGATGACGGGCTCCTTGTACTTGTCGGGATAGTCCTTACCCGGCGCGTCAAGATCGATCTCTGCCTTTTCCGGAACGAATTGATCAGGGCCCTTCTTGACATACGACTGCTTGAAGACACACTTTTTCATTTGTTCTGCTGTCAGTTTTTGCGCGGCCATGATCTTTCCTTTCTTCGCTTCGGGATTAGCAGGAATTCGTTGCCTCAGCGGGTCCGTCGCCTCTTCCACAATCGCGATCTCCTCGGCGGTCAACTCGTACAGTTCGCAGACGAGCCGGTCGATCCGGCGGTCGATGGCGTCGATCTGACGTCTGAGTAAGAGGGTGGAATGTATCATTCGCGTTCTTTATCATTCCTGAAATAGGTTCATTTGTTTGGCACGTTCGAACAGTTCTATTCCGGGAACATCGTCGTATCTCTCGCGGAGTCTTTTGCCGAGACTAAACAGTCGTTTCGTTGCCGTATCGACCAACTGAGAGTAGATCGTAGTGAAAACACGCCCGCGATCATCAACGTCCTGTTTCGCCGTAACCTTGTCCGAAACCGTCTCCCCAACAACGAAGGCGGTGATGAATGGCTTCGATGTCAGTTCACTACACCCAATGAAGTCCTCGACATAGTGGACAGCTTGATCGCGGTTCTTCCTGGTGAGGTTTGCCCCACCCTTCTTCAATTCGATGATTAGAATGCGATCTATGCCTGCCAGGTCAGTTTCTCGGTCAATAGACTCTGTACCCGTCACGGAAACAGACGACTCAGGCCGAATGACCAAATCCGGGCGTTTCTTCTCGTTGAGGAACGATGTGTTCGTCCCATCGACCTTGAACAGCTTCTTTACAACCGTATGCAGTTGGTTGTTTGAAGCATATTCTGGCGAGTCAAATTCCGGGCCAAATAACCAACGCGATTCCGTAACCAACGGATGAAGCACGTGCAGTTCATCGACTTCTGGATCGCCACACAACTTCGAGATCGCTTCAATGACAGATAATCGCCGGTCGATCTCATCCAATACCAGAAGTGCGTCCTTGATCGTCCACTCGCCCAGAAGCTGGTTCAGTCCTTCGACGTCCTCCTCAGATAGCGCGGCCAATTTGTGCAGTAACTCTTTCCCGCTGCGTGTTTGCTCCAGGTTGATGACAGCTTCGACAGCAATGCCTACAGTCTCGGGCGTAGCCGTGGGATGTGTGCTGACGAGATGCTCCACAGTTTCATCCACCTCGTACTTGCCCAGGGGTGATAAAGACGCATATCGCTCCTGATAATCCTTTCGGACTTGAGCCTTCGTCTCGTCGAGATTCTCCCTCGCAATCGTGGCAAATGCTCCTTGGATGTACTCGCCCAGATGTGAATACACACTTTGCATGACATCGGTGTCTTTGAAGCCTGTCCAGTCGTCTTTGACCTGGTCCGCCAAGTCACACGTCTTGACAACAAACGTGTAGCGTTTTGCAAATCGAGTTCGCCCGTCGATGACACTCTCTTTTCCCAGTGTCCACGATGGTTCTCCCACAAGTCGACTCGCTTGCCAGAAAGCAATACCTTGATAGATCGTGGACCTGGCCGCCTTTTGGGTGTCAACAAAACACACATCGAAAGCCATGCCATTGACTCGCACCGTGCTTGAATCGACAAGCCCCGACAAGTCCTCCAAGGGAAGGTCTCGACCGTTTACCCGGACAAGAAACTCCGGATCGTGAAGAAATCTCGCAGATACAACGTCGCGTATCCCGTCCGCACTTGGCAGATGCCGATCAACGGTCACTTCAAGGCGTGTTCCATGTCTCTTGCTTTTTGAGGAACGCTCCTTTTTCAGGACAAACGGCTGCTCCCGGCTATCGGTAGTAACGATGAATTGCCATTTCTTCCCCTCGGCGCACGTGACGACCTGATATTCGTCGTTGAAACACAATAGCCCATGCCTTCCGACTCCGTTACGTCCGTACGCAACGCGAGTGCCGGTTCGTCCTTCCGGAAACTTTACCTTAGTTCCTTGATGCTTGACGCGGTTGTATCCCAGCTTCATCCACCGGGAGTGGAACTCCTCGTTAGTCAAGCCAGTACCGTCGTCCTCAATCACCAGCAGTTCGTCTTTGCGATCTGGAATAACGATATCGACCTGGGAAGCACCAGCATCCCAGGCGTTGGCGACAAGCTCGGTGATCGCAACATCCGGGGAATGGGCCAACCGCCCGAGGGTTCGTATGAGGTAATCGTCTTCAAAAAGTGACCCCTGCACATATGACTCTTTGCTCGCCATGTCAATCACCTTTCGGCTTAGTCAAAAAACTCCTGGCGGAGTTGGGCCTCGTTGTAGCCGCCCGAGCGGTATTGGTCGAGATGATCGTCGAACCGCTCGACGAGTTCGGCGACGATGGCCGGCGGCGGCATGGTACGGGCCCTCGCGGAATTTTCCTGCCCCCCTGATGAACGCCGGTATTATGGGCTATGCCGCGCCAGCTTGCAAGGGGCCGGGCAGGGGAGCAGGGGAGCAGGGGAGCGGGGGAGCGGGGGAGCGGGGGAGCGGGGGAGCGGGGGAGCGGGGGAGCGGGGGAATTGAAAATTGAAAATTGTAGATTGTAAATTGAAAATTGTGTGAATGGGCACGACTATCCACTACCCACCACCCACTACCCATTACCCACCGCTCGCTTGACTTCGCGGCCGAAACCGGCATACTCACGATGCTGGCATTGGGAACCCGTAAGTGCAGGTGTTGCGGATGAGACGTGCGAAGATCACAATTGTCGGGGCCGGAAACGTCGGGGCAACGACCGCGCTGTGGTGTGCGGCGGCCGAGCTGGGCGATATCGTCCTGCTCGATATCCCGCAGACGGAGGGCATGCCCAAAGGAAAGGCTCTCGATCTGTTGCAGGCGTCGCCCATCGGCGGGTTCGACGCCGCGATCGCCGGCACGACGAGCTACGACGAGACGACCGGCAGCGACGTGGTGGTGGTCACGGCGGGCGTGCCCCGCAAGCCGGGCATGAGCCGCGACGATCTGCTGGCGACTAACGCCGGCATCGTCGGCACGGTGGCCGGACAGATCAAGCGGACCTGCCCCCATGCGATCGTCATCGTAGTGAGCAACCCGCTCGACGCCATGGTCCAAAAGGCGTGGCAGGTGACCGGCTTCGAGCCGAACCGTGTGATGGGCCAGGCCGGGATCCTCGACACGGCCAGGTTTCGCACGTTCCTTGCCATGGAGCTGGGCGTCAGCGTGGAGGACGTCTCGGCAATGCTCTTAGGCGGCCACGGCGATACGATGGTGCCGCTGCCGAGCTGCACGTCGGTCGGCGGGATTCCCGTTACGCAATTGATCGGGCAGGACCGGCTCGAGGAGATTATCCGGCGGACCCGGGACGGCGGGGCGGAAATCGTCGCGCTGCTCGGGACCGGCAGCGCCTACTACGCGCCGGCCGCCGCTGCTGCCCAGATGGTCGAGGCGATTGTCCGCGACAAGAAGCGGTTGATGCCGTGCGCGGCCTATTGCGACAAAGAATACGCAGTTGGCGGCTATTACGTCGGCGTGCCGGTGGTGCTGGGGTGCGGCGGCGTAGAACGGGTGGTCGAGGTTGCACTGACCGAGGCAGAGCGGGCGGCGTTTCAGCGGAGCGTCGACGCGGTCAAGGAGTTGGTAGCCGCCATGGCGAAGCTCTCGGATTGACGCGGCGGCTCGCAGAAGGATACGTAAGTCCAAATTCTCAAACGAGTTGGAGGATATCGGTCCGAGCAAAGCGGAACCGCTGCGGGGGGAAGCCGCATGCACTGCTGGCAAGTGATGGCCGAAAAAGGGGAACCGCCTGGCGGCGAAAGGCCTCGAAGGTTGCGCCGTTTCGAAGCGAAGCGCCCCCATCCCCCGCTGGTGCTCGTTGTTGGTAGCATACTTCGTGGGCTTGACACGATTTTTTCAACTTTCTGCCCGATGCCGTTGACAACAGGCCGTGCGATGGAGTAGAGTCCCGATATTCGGCGCCCGGGACCCGCCGGTGACGGAGAAATTCGGCGACGGTCCCAAGGGTTTTTGGAATTATCCATTTTCATCCCATCATTCCCGCCAAGAAGGAACGATCTGTCATGGGCAATGCAGATTCTTTCCTTAAGCCTTTTCACGCATTGGGGCATCGGCCAGCGTCACACATCGAATCGGGGCTGTTTTCCGCGCCCTCGCACGACACGACGTGTGCGGTTTTTGCGCCCGTACACTACGAGGCCCGGTATCCTTATCCGCTGATCGTCTGGCTGCACGGAGACGGGGACGACGAACGGCAATTGAAGCGGGTGATGCCGCTGGTGAGCATTCGGAACTACGTGGCGGTTGCCCCCCGGGGAGTGTGCCTCGCCGGGGCCGGTGATTCCCAAAGCGTTCATCGGCAGTGCTACGGATGGGAGCAGTCGGAGGCCGTCGTTCAACAGGCGGAACAGCGGGTTTTCGACGGCATAGAATCGGTTTCGCAGAAGTACCGCTTCCATCGGGACCGCGTTTTCCTTGCGGGTTTCGACTCGGGCGGGACGATGGCCTTCCGCGTGGCTTTGAATCACCCGAACCTTTTTGCCGGCGTGTTGTCGCTTTGCGGGGGGTTTCCGCAAGAGGGCACACCGCTGGGGAACTTGAACGAAGCACGCCGGTTGCCGATCTTCATGGCGGTGGGCCGGGACAGTTGCCGATATCCCGCCCGGGAAGTTTGTGAAAATCTCCGGCTTTTCCATACGGCGGGGCTGTCGATCATGCTGCGACAATATCCTTGCGGGCATGAGATCGCGCCCGCGATGCTCACCGACATGGACCGTTGGATCATCGAGCAGATCGCCCCGGGCCAGGGGCGCCGTGTGGAAGAGGGGTACGAGTGGACGCCCGAGGCCGAGTAGACGGCCCACCCTGCCTCGCTTCACTATTCTCTCAGGGGTGTCGGAAGCCAAGGCCCCCAAACCCATCTTGTGGGACCGCGAAGGTCAAACGTCCATTGACATCGCCTTACGCTTTCGAGTAGAACCCCCCCGACTTTTCCCCATGTCTGTCGAGCCGCGCCGGCGTTGTGGCCGTTCCGGCCACGTGCTCTCGCACGAATCCCCCCCCACACCCGCATTCCCCGAGGTGCTTTATGAGCAAACAACCGACTTCTGCCGCCCCGGTATTACACAGCTACGAGTTGCTGCAATTGAGTCTCAACCGTGTTCCCCGGTGGCAGATGTTTTCGCTCCGGACGTTGATCGCCGAGGTCTGCGGCAGTCTGGCCCCGCAATTGGCATCGCATGCGATCCGGACCGAAATCGACGTTCCCCCCAAGCAGTTCATCTCGGCCGACCGGGAGATGCTTGGCCGCGCGGTGCTGCACTTAATGCTCAACGCCCTGGACGCCATGCCCCGCGGCGGAGAACTCGTGATCACATCGGTCTCGACACCGTGGGCCGCAGAACTCGAGGTGGCCGATTCGGGAGAGGGTCTTTCCGACGAGGTGCGGCGCCGGGCGTTCGAACCCCTTTTCACCACCAAGGAAAAGAGGCCGGGGCTCGGGTTGACCGTCGCCGCCCAGATCGCGGAAACCCACGGGGGCTACATCACCGCGGTAAACTGCCCCGAGGGCGGAGCCGCTTTCACCTTGCGTATTCCGCAAGTCATTGCACGCAGGGCCGCCGCATGACGCACGGAGCCTTTCGGATGGATTTCCTCAGCCAAACGCTTGCCCAACTGAAGAGCCGTTTGCAGTCGACGCCCCCCGGCACCCGGGTGGCAGCCGGCTTGTTGCTGATTGCCGTGGCCGTCGGCGCCGGCTATCTCCTTACGTTCCGGGCGTCCGGCGACGAGGTGTATCTGTTCGAAGATGCGAGGATCCTGCCCGAAGATCTCCCCAAAATGCGAACGGCTTTCGCCCAGAAGAAGCTCAATTCATACACGATCGACGGCAACCGGATTCGCGTCCCCCGCAAGCAGCTCGATCTGTATGTCAGCGCCCTGGACGAGGCAAATGCCTTGCCCGGGCGGCCCGGCACGTGTCTTGACGAACTGCTGGGAAAGTCGAGCTTCTTCGAGGGCAGCCAGATGACGGAACTACGCATGCTGAACGCGAAACAGAAGGAACTCGTCCGAATCCTGTGTACCTGGGATTTCATCGCCGACGCGGCGGTGATCATCGACACGGAATCGCAGGGCCGCTTCCGGCGGGATAAGATCATCACGGCGTCGGTCAGCATCGTGCCGGCCGGCTCGAAGCGGCTCGCCGCAGGCCAGGTCGCCAGCATCCGGGAATTCATGACCGGGGCCGTGGCGGGCCTGAAATCGCAAAACGTCAAGATTTCCGACAGCAGCGGCAGCCTCGATCGCAACGACCACGGCGCTTTGACGAAGATCTACGAGCGCGAGTGGAAGGCCAAAATCCTCGGCGCCTTGTCCTATGTCCCCGGCGCGGTCGTGACAACCAATGTCGTTCTCGATCGGCAAGACCGGCCGAAAACATCGGATAGGCCGCCCGTTGCTGCCGATTATCACACAAACGGCGCGAACGTCTCGCAATCGCTCAGACCCGCCTCCCGCCGCTTCCAGCAGAAAAGCGAACGGAGTCCGGCAACCGGGATCCCGTCCGCCGAAACCGCGGCGATGCCAACGGCCGGCTGCACGCCGGCGCGGATTTCGGTCTCGGTCGCCGTCCCGAGCAGCTACTTCGCAAAGGTGTGGCAGAAGCGCAATCCGGCCGCCAACGGCCGGAACCCGCGAGTTCCCGATCCCGCGGATCTGGAGAAAATCCGCATGGAAGAAACCGCCAAAATCCGCTTGCAGGTCGCCGCGCTGCTGCCGCCGGTCGAGGGCCTCAGCGATCCGACCAGGTTGGTCAATGTCTCGACTTTTCCCGACTTGCCGCCGGGAAAAGCCGCCGAGTCGAGCGGCGACAAGGGCCTCGCCGCACGGATCGGCAGGCATCGGGCACTGCTGCTGGGTGTCCTGGGGGCGGCGCTGTTGGGGCTGCTGGCCGCGAGGTCGGTAATCCGGGCCAAGTGCGCCACCCGCGAAGAAGACCCTCCAAATATCCCCTCCATCGAAACCGGCGACGATGAGGAAATAGCGGCTGCCGACCCCTCGACCACGGACCCTTCCGGAATCGACCTCGAAGAGCGGCCGGGCGAAAACCCTCCCCCGCCTTCCAACGGCGCCGCACCGTTCCGATTCCTGGAAGAGACTGAGGACGACCGGCTGGCAGGAGTGCTGCTGGGCGAACGGCCGCAAGCGATCGCGATGATCCTCGCCCATCTCTCGCCCGATCAGGCAGGCAGGGTGTTGGGGCAACTCGATCCGGCGATACAGGCCGAAGTCATTCACCGGCTCGTCGATCTCGAACGGACCGATCCGCAAATCCTGCGTGACGTCGAAGAAACCTTGCAGGCGCGCCTGTCGCAGTATCCGGGCGTTCGGCCGCAGCGCAGCGTCGGAATGAAGGCCGCCGCGGGAATCCTCGATGCCGCACACGGCGGCCTCGGCGAGGAGATTCGCGATAACCTGGCGGCCCACGATCAGGTGTTGGCAGAAGAACTCGGCGGGACGGCAATTCGGTTCGACGACCTCTCCCGGTTCAACGACGAATCCCTGACGGCAGTCTGCCAATCGGTCGAACCGGAAGTGCTGACGACCGCACTGGTGGGCGCCCCGCCCGACCTGGTCGACCGGATCGTGCGCCGGCTCCCTTCGCGCGAGGGCAAACGCGTCCGCCGCCAAATCGAGCACCCCGGTCCGATCCGGCTGAGCGACATGGAAGAAGCCCGCCGTCGCATTGTGGGGCAGGCCCGCCGTCTGACCGCCGAAGGCCGCGTCACGTTGCCGGCCGACGGCTACTCCCCCGTTTTTGAATCCACCTACACTTAGGAGCCGCTCAAAAGCAACTTCGCCAACTACCCATAAAGCCGCGACCGTTGAGGCTGTGACTTTTTGTAGGGAACGCCCTCTGTGGCGTTCCGAAACCCGGAAAACACGCTCGTTGCTGCTTCCCGGAACGCCACAGAGGGCGTTCCCTACAGACTGAACGTGTCAAACGCCAAAAAGTCACAGCCTCGGTGGTCGCGCCAAACACGGACCGCGGTGGTTTCTGGTAGCGCTCGGCGCGACCAACGGTCGCGGCTTTATGCAAGTCCGTAATTGCCGAACTTGTCCTTGAACAACCCTTATCGCGTTTCATGGCCACTATTATCCGAGCTGCCGATCACGAGCACAGCGGGCAAAGCGTTCCGTTCGATCTCGACGACCTGACCGTCCAGGCCGAGACGCCTCGCAACGGCGGGCGCACCGAAGCCAAGCTGATCATCGAGGCAGCCCGGCAAGAGGCCGAGGAAGTCCGTGAACAGGCACGCCGAGAGGGGCTTCAGCACGGGACGGAGCAGGTCGAGCAGATGGTCGGACGCCGGCTGGCCGGGGTATTGCCTGCTCTGAGAAACGCCGTCGAAGACATCCTGCACGCGAAGCACGCCTGGCTGCGGCATTGGGAGGCCTGTGGAGTGCGCGTCGCCACGGCAATCGCCGAGCGCGTCATCCGCCGGGAACTGTCCCAGCGGCCCGAGATCACGGTCGGCCTGGTCCGCGAGGCCCTGGAGTTGGCCGCCGGAAACTCGCATCTGCGAATCCACCTGAACCCGGCCGACCGCGAGGCCCTCGGCGACCGGATCGGTCTGCTCGCCAAGGAACTCTCCCCCCTGACAACGGCCGAGTTGGTCTCCGACCCGACCATCACGCCGGGCGGTTGCCGCGTCGAGACCCAATTCGGCTCGGTCGATCAGCAATTGGAAACACAGTTGAAGAGGATTGAAGAGGAACTGACATAGGAGCCGCTCAGAGATAACTTCACCATTGATCCATAAAGCACAAAGCCGCGACCGCTGGTCGCGCCGAACACGAGTCGCGGCGGTTTCCGGCAGCGCTTGGCGCGACCAGCGGTCGCGGCTTTATGGGAGTGCGGAATCGCCGAACTAATTTCTCAGCAACCCCAAAAGGCGGGCATCGCTCGCCACAAGCGTTTGTATTCTTTGTGAGGAAAAAGAGGACAGAAGACAGTGCGAAGAAGAAGGTGAACCATGGACGACCTTTCCGACTCCGGCCCCCCGGCCCCCCACATGCTCAACATCGGTGAACAACTTGAGAACCTTATGCCCACCGCGATGGTCGGCTCGGTAGCGGAGACGGTGGGGACGACCGTCTCGGCGGCCGGATTTCCTGCGCCGGTCGGGGCGGTGGCCGAGATCGACCGCGAGACCGCCGCGCCCCTGCTGGCCGAGGTGATCGGGTTCCGGGGCGACCGGACCGTCCTTTATCCCTTCAGCGACCTGATCGGGGTCCGCCACGGCAACCGTGTCCGGCTTGCCCGAACCTCGCGGTGGCTGCGGGTCGGCGACGAGTTGCTGGGACGCGTGATCGACGCCGACGGCAACGCGGTCGACGGCAGACCCCAGCCGGCCACCAGCGACCGCGTTTCGTTCCACCGGCAACCGCCGCATCCCTGCGACCGCCCGCGGATCGACGAGCCGCTGGCGACGGGCGTCCGGGCGATCGACGGGCTGTTGACCTGCGGCAAGGGCCAGCGGATGGGTATCTTCGCCGGCTCCGGCGTCGGCAAGAGCGTTCTGCTGGGTATGATGGCCCGCCACACCGAGGCGGATGCAATCGTCATCGGCCTGATCGGCGAGCGCGGCCGCGAAGTCAACGAGTTCATCCAGCGCGACCTGGGACCGGAAGGACTGGCCAAAAGCGTGGTCGTCGTGGCCACGAGCAACGAGCCGGCCGTCCGCCGCGTCCAGGCGGCCGCCACCGCGACCGCCGTCGCCGAATACTTCCGCGATCGGGGTAAGGACGTGTTGCTGCTGATCGATTCGATCACTCGATACACGTGGGCCCAGCGGGAGATCGGCCTTGCCGCCGGCGAACCGCCGACCTCGCGCGGCTATCCGCCCTCGGTCTTCACGCTTCTGCCAAAACTCCTCGAACGTGCCGGCCGCAGCCCCGAAGGAAGCATTACCGCCTTCTATACCGTGCTGGTCGAGAACGACGACCCGGCCGAGCCGGTCTCCGACGCAATGCGGGGACTGTTGGACGGACACACCTGGCTCTCGCGCGATCTGGCCTCGCGGGGCCACTATCCGGCGGTCGACGTGCTCCAGAGCATCAGCCGGCTCATGACGGAAGTGGCCGATAACGGACAACTCGAAGCCGCCGCCGCCGTGCGCGAGTTATTGGCCGCCTATCGCGACCACCGGGACATGATCTCCGTCGGCGTGTATCGCCCGGGAAGCAACAAGAAAGTGGATGCCGCCATTGACGTGCTCGACGAGGTGAACGCCTACCTGCGTCAAACAGTCGAACAGCCGTCCGGCCTGCGGGAAACACGCGAGGACCTGCTGCAACTGGCAAAACGGTCCCTGGAATCAGGAAAAAGAAGCGAGACATAGGAAACCGACGTGGCCGACTTCAAGTTCCGACTGGCGACTCTGCTTCAGCTCCGCGAGACGACTCGCGACGAGCGCGGGGCGGAACTCGCCGAGGCACATCGGGCCGAAGAGGCCATTACCAAGCAGATGACCTATGTCGTCCACGAACTGAACTCCGTGCAGGCCGAGTACCGTCGCGCCGCCGGGCCGGGAACGGTCGACCTCGATCGGCTCGCCGACGCCGGGCGGTGGGAATTCGCCTTGCGGACCCGGCAAGAGGAACTCCACCGGCAGCTCGAAACCGCCAAGGCCGAAATCGAACGTCTGCAACAGCGATTCGCCGAAGCCCATCGCGACGTCCGCGTGCTCGAAAACCTACGCGAGCACCAGGCCGACCAGCACCGCCAAGAAGACACGCGGCAGGAAACCAAACAACTCGATGAAGTTGCCCGGCAACGTTTTACCCGAAGACAAAGTGAGGCAAACGCTTAGGGGTCGCTCAAAAATAAGTTCGGCAATTGGGTCCATAAAGCCGCGACCGTTGGTCGCGGCCTGCGTTACCAAGAATCGTTCCGAGCGTCGCTCGGCGCGACCAACGGTCGCGGCTTTATGCCGTGTGGCATCCGTACTTGTCGAAGTTGTTTTTGAGCAATTCCTTAGCTTAGCTGGCAACACCGTAACGAAAATAAAATGGACCAATCGCTCGAACAGTCGAACGCGTCCGGAGGCGACGAGTTGCCGGAGGGCATTACGGAATTCCCGTTCGAGGAGTTCGCCGGCGGACAGGTCACGACCGAGTGGGCCGGGATCGCGATGCCTTGCGGCGTCGAAGTAGACCTGACGATCGAACTCGGCCGTACCCGGATGGCGCGAACAGACGTGCTGCAACTGTGCGGGGGATCGGTCGTTCCGCTCGACCAATCGGCCGGCGATCCGGTCGACGTCTATGCCGACGGCCGGCTCGTCGCGCGCGGAGAAGTGCTCGTGCTGGACGGCAACTTCTGTGTCCGCATTACGGAATTGATCGACCGCATGAAAGCCTGCGCGTAAGGAAGTCCACGAATGACACGGATGGCAAAAACCCTGGTGTTGATTATTGCAGTTGCCTGCCCTGCCGGGTTGAGAGCCCAGACGTATCCGCCTGTCCGGTCGGGGTGTGCGCCGGTTGAGTCGGGGTACGGGGGCGGTGTTGTTGCGCCGGTCCACTACGAGACGCCGGGCAAGAGCAGCTATCCTGTTGTCCCGGCGAGCCACGATTCTTGCCGAACTCATGTTGTCGCGGGTGCCGGCGAATCGTCACGGCCCTTGCCGCCTCGGGTCCCGACGACGCAAGAGAAACCGGCGAACCGGGGCCGCGGCCTGCCGTCGATGGTCACGGTCGCCGGCGGCCTTGGCATCGTGTTGGGTATGTTTTTCGTGCTGGCGTGGATCATGCGCTGCTTCACTCCGCAAGGGCTGGGTGTTTTGCCGAGCGAAGCGTTCGAGGTCCTCGGCCGGGCGCCGCTGGCCGGGCGCCAGCAAGCCCACCTGTTGCGCTGCGGAAACAAGCTGCTGCTCGTCTCGGTCACGCCGACCGGCGCCGAGACGCTGGCCGAGGTGACCGACCCGGACGAAGTCGAGCGGTTGACGGCACTGTGCCGCCGGCCGCCGGCAAAAGCGGCCGAAACACTCCGGCAGGTCTTCGGACCATGGACGCGATCGGGCGCCGCCGAGAAATCGGAGGAACGACATGGCTGATGCAAGAGCCGGGAAGAACCGGCACGCCCGATGGCGGGGAAGCCGCTCGCGGAAGATACTGGCCGCGGCCGCGCTCCTGCCGGCGTGTTTGTGCCTCTTCGGTCCGGCAACGGCGCAGGATGCCCGGGGCCCGCGTGCCTTGAACGTCGGTGACGCCTCGAACCGCCCGTTGACGATCGAAACGCCGAACGCGGGCCCGGCGGCACTTCCTTCCGAGCCGAACACACCGGGGAAACTCGCGTCATCGCCGCTGGAAGGGTTCGCCGGCGGTCCCGGGCAGTGGACCAGTCCCGAGGGGCTTAGTTCGACGATCCAGGTCATGTTGCTCCTGGCGGTGCTGAGCCTGGCCCCCGCCGTGCTGATGATGACCACCTGCTTCGTCCGCGTGGTTGTGGTGCTGTCGCTGTTGCGTCAGGCGATCGGTACTCAGCAGCTTCCGCCGACCCAGGTGATTACGACACTTTCGCTTTTCATCACCTTCCTGGTGATGACGCCGACGTGGAAAGAGGTTTACAACGACGCAATCGTGCCCTACACGGCGAAACAGATATCGCTGGACGAGGCCTGGGACCGCGGCACGAAGCCGATCCACCGGTTCATGAGCGCCCAGATCGAGCGGACGGGCAACACGGACGATGTTTACCTCTTCCTCGACTATACCGAGGGTCCGACGCCGACCGACTATGAGGAGGTGCCCCTGCAAGTGATTCTGCCGGCGTTCATGCTCAGCGAGCTGAAAACGGCCTTCTTGATCGGCTTCCAGATCTATTTGCCGTTCTTGATACTCGACATGGTGATTTCGGCCGTGCTGGTTTCGATGGGCATGCTGATGCTGCCGCCGGTAGTGGTTTCGCTGCCGTTTAAGATCCTGTTGTTCGTGCTCGTCGACGGTTGGCATCTCATTGTCGGGATGCTGCTGCAAAGCCTTGCGTTTACGTGACGTGGTTGACTGTGTGTTTGCTTGACGTCATAACCCCCCGACGCAGTCGGGGGGCTTTTGTCCCCAAAAATCCCCAGCCCCTATTCCCCCAGCCCCTATTCCCCCAGCCCCTATCCACTGCCATGGACCCACAAACTGCCATCGACCTCGGCCGCGAAGCCGTTTGGACCGCGTTGATCGTCAGCTCGCCGGTGCTCGCGGCCGGGCTGGTCGTCGGGCTGTTGATCGGGTTGTTGCAGGCGCTGACGCAAGTCCAGGAGCAAACCCTGGCTTTCGTTCCGAAGATCGTGGCCATGATAATCGCACTGAGCATCGCGCTGCCGTGGCTGATCGCCCGGATGTTGCAGTACTCGACCGATTTGATCGGCGGGATTCCGGGCCGGTTCTAAAGGAGCGCTCAGAAGTAACTTCGGCATTTTGCCATGGACTGGCTTCCCCTCACTACCGCACAACTGCTGCTCTTCCTCACGGTGCTTGCCCGGGTGGGCGGACTTGTGATGACGGCGCCGATCTTCGGCACCAAGGCCGTTCCCAAGCAGGTTCGCGTGGTGTTCGCCGTGGTGCTGGCGATGGTAGTTGCGCCGACCCAATGCGGCACCGCGGTCAATCCCCCGCAGAATATGACCGGTTATGCGGTGCTGCTCGGCGGTGAACTCTTCATCGGGCTTTGCCTGGGATTGGGAATCGTGATCCTCTTCTCCGGCGTTCAGGTTGCCGGAGGCCTGATCGGGCGGATGGGCGGGCTGGTGCTGGCCGACGTCTTCGATCCGAACTCCAATGAAAACGTCCCCATGTTCTCGCAACTGCTGCTTTTCGTAACGTTGGCCGTGTTCTTCTGCACCGGAGGACACCGGATCGTAATGGCGGCGTTGCTCGATACGTTTCAAACCATCCCGGTCGGGAGCAGCGTATCGCCGCATTGCGTCGGCGAGGTCTTCGTCGCGCTGATCCAGCAGAGTTTTCTGTTGGGCATCCGGGCGGCCGTGCCGGTGATTGCCGCGCTGTTGCTCTCGACGCTGGTGCTCGGGCTGATCGGCCGGGCCGTCCCGCAACTGAATATCCTGACGGTCGGGTTCGGACTCAACTCGATGCTCGCGATGGCCGCCGTTTCGTTCACGCTCGGCACCACTGCCTGGCTGTTCCAGGACCAGATCGAACCGACCGTGCAAGCGGTGATCGAAACCCTCCGGGCGCCGGTGAATACATCGTGGTTGTCGTGAGGGGGAGTCGTGGGTAGTGGGTAGTGGGTAGTGGGTGGTGGGTAGTGGGTAGTGGGTGGTGGGTAGTGGGTAACAAGTACTGAGCTGAGTGCTGAGTACTGTGTACTGAGTAGTAAATCGCGAATCCAAAATCATAAATCCCCAACCCCCCAGCCCTTAATCCCCAACCCCCGGCCCCTAATCCCCAGCCCCTAATCCCCTAATTCCCAACCCTCGATCATGGCCGACGCTGACAAATCGCTCGATCCCACGCCGCACCGCAGGCAGCGTGCGCGCGAGCAGGGGCACGTCGCCCGCAGCCAAGACCTCGGCTCGGCACTGATTCTTCTGGTGGGGCTGCTCTTCTTGTTAATGTTGGGCAAGGGATTGCTCGTTTTCCTCGTTCGATTTACGCAGCAGCAGATCGGCGGCGGGTGGCTCGCCGAAGACCTGCAATTCGGGCCCGGCGACGCCGCCGCGCAGTGGAACGTTACCCTGTATTCCCTGGCCGGCCAGGTGCTGCCGATCCTGGGTGTCCTGCTCGCAACCGCCATCGCCGTCGGCGTCGTTCAGGTCGGCTTTCTCTTTCTGCCACAACGGCTCGCCTTCGACCCCGCCCGGCTGAGTCCGATGCGGGGTATGGAGCGGATATTCTCGCTCGACAACCTCGCCAGGCTCGTCTTCGGACTGTTGAAGATCGTGGTGATCCTGGGCGTGGCTGCGGTCAGTCTCTACGGGCAGCGCGGGACGATCCTCGGCCTTTCCACACTCGAAGCGCGAACGATGGCCGCCGGCCTGCTGGAAATCGTCGTGTGGACTTCGATCAAGATCGCCGTCGCGCTGTTCATCCTGGGAATCGCCGACTACGGCTTCCAGCGCTGGAAGCACGAGCGCGACCTGCGCATGACGCCGCAGGAACTCCGCGAGGAGCTGAGGAATCTCGAACCCGGCCGCGAGGTCAGCGACCGGCGAAAGCAACTCCGGCGGAAGATGATGCGGAAGCGGTAGTTGAGAAGCCGTTCAGGGCTTGCGGGCACAATCTATGCCCCCCAGATAAGTGGGGTCCGCCTGTTCGCGAAAGCCTTTTCCAAACCATTGTCGATTGACCGATCTTTGGTAGTGGTATAAACTTCCAATAGCTGGGAAAGAAATTCGGCTCCATGCCGTGTGGCCGCCTGGGCTTCTCTGGGAGGGTCCTATATTCCCAGCTTATTTCTTTTCTCGCGCTGCCAATCTCAGGGGGTTCTTCTTAGTATAGTATTCGCCGTAATCGTGGTTTCGTGTATCGTCAACATCATGCACGAGGCTTGCAGACGGTGACACGAACTGCCAGTACCGCTCTTCCCTCCGCTCATAGAGCCTCTGCAAAGCCCAGAGGAAATAATCCACCGCCTGCAAGCCGCTGGATTGCGGCGGGCTGCTCGCAACGATCTCGATTGGAGCATTGGACCTGACGCCCCAAGAACGACGGAAGTTGTTCCGGGCGGCCTCCAATGCCCTCTGCAAAGCGACCGTTCGATCCTTGTTTCCTCGTTTGGCAAACTGAATTGTGTACCCGTCGTCCTTGTGAAGCCGGTCCCTGAAAAGCCGACTCACACAACGGTCGTAAAGGTGATTAGGGTGATACCGATAGCCGCGTTTCTCCTTATTGAATTCAACACCAGTTCAGCAATCCGCCGCTTGTCCCTCACCAAGGCAAAAAACTTCATCTCGTGTCGCATTAGCAAAGAGTATACTTCTCGACGCACCTCAGGTACATCATCCGTGGCATGGAACGCCAATGCAGTTTTCTTCGCTTCCGACTGCATTGACGGCACACCCTTGAGATACGGATCGGCCAGCAAATGCTTGCGAAGTTCCGTCAACTCCTGTTCGAGTAACTTGGGCTCCGGAATGTCGAGCAGTCCCAAAATGAAGTAGTTGGAGCAACCCTCGTCGCCCACAATGAGCTTACCGTGTCGGTTAAACAACGTTGCATCCCCTGCTTCGTCGACAAAGTAATACCGCACGGATAATTCGGATTCGGCGTTGTCAGTCATTGGCTTTGTGGGTTAGCAACTCCATACCCGTACTTCTCGATATACGCCCCCCAATACCGCTCGACTTCCGCTCGGGTTTCCTCGGAGATTTCGTGGATGTTGGTCTTGTAGTCTTTGTGGGCGTCGACGTACTGTTCCAGGGCAGGCAGTGCCTGGTCGAAACCGCCGAGTTCAAGCCGTTCGTACACCTTGCGAATCACGCCGATCGGATCGCGGACGAGGTCTTCGTAGCGGACTTCGGCGATGTGCGAGGGGGGGATTAAGTCGCGATCGCGCTCGAAGACCTCGTACATCCGCCGCCCCGTCTCGAGCACGTATTCTTGAAGACCCTCGTACCGGGGCACTTGAAGCCCCTGGGAGCGATACAGACTCTTCCACGTCTTGACCGTCGAGGGCAAGAGCACGTACGGGTCGCGGACGATGTGGATGAATCGGGCGTCGGGAAACATCTCCAAGAGCACCTTGATCCGAAACGTGTGGGACGGCGACTTGAGGACGATCCGCCGAGGCCGCTGGACGGTTACGCACTTGAGGAACCAAAGAAACGCCCCGCGCCACCGGGCCAGCTCCTGCCGGGAAATCCCGGCCAACTCGAAATACTCCTGGTCTTGCGGTGGGTGATTCGGAAAGGCAAGCGTCAGGTAGGGCGATCGGATGCCCATGTTGCACATGGCGAATTCGTCTTCCTGGGGACGCCGCCAGCCGGCCGCCATGTTGTCCATCGGCCGACGCGCCGGCAGCAAGAATCCCACCGACGGCC
Source organism: uncultured Planctomycetaceae bacterium (assembly GCA_964547995.1). Taxonomy (GTDB): domain Bacteria; phylum Planctomycetota; class Planctomycetia; order Pirellulales; family Thermoguttaceae; genus CAZJRB01. The sequence continues at coordinate 30,805 of CAZJRB010000049.1, forward strand.
GCAACAGCCACCCCGACGAGAGAAAGTGGTTCGGCGCGAAGCAGTTGTACGTGTCGGGATAGGTATACCGGCGGTCGAGGACCATCATCTCGTGCAACATCGTCGTGCCGGAACGCCAGTGACCGATAATGAAGATGGGGGCCTCCTTGATCTCGGTCCGGGCAATCCGCCGCCCGTAGAAGATGGCCTGAAGCACACACCAGACGTAGTTGAAGAACACCAGGAAGGTAAGGATTGCCGCCATTGCCCAGCGCCTCGGCGTGACGGCGAACCGGTTGCGCGCCAGCAAGGAGAACCAGCCGCGGATGGTGAGGCCGCACCAGAAGCGGGGGTACCAGGGGCGATCCTTCGATCCGGTGGTCCGCGGAGCCGCTTCCGCAGGGCTGTCGGCCATGGTAACTCCTTGGGATGCCGCAAAAACGTGGTGAAAATCCCTGTAAATCTCGCAGATTGCCAACTTCCGCTATATTGGCCGATCTTTGGAGGCACCCATCTTACCAAAACAGATCGAGACGAGACAGGAACCCCGGATCGTGCCGAAACAGACCTGGACTCTCATTCCTGTTTCCAGTATTCTCCCTGCCCTCGTCCCTTATCGCTTATCATCGAGACTGCCCCCTCCCTCGTCCCTAATCACCGAAGCTCCTTAGCTTATTACACGTCCGGAGAAGCGTATGGCTTCTGCAACGGCGCCGCGCGGTGCGGCGGCGGGTTCCTGGACCCGATTTCAAGAGTTGATCCTGCCGGTTGCGGTGATCGCCAGCGTGCTGGTGATCATGGTTCCGCTCCCTTCGGATCTGATGAGCCTGTTGCTGGCGGCCAATATCACGATCGCCGTGATCATGCTGTTGACGACGATCTATGTGCGCACGCCTCTGGAGTTCAGCATCTTTCCGTCGCTTCTGCTGGCGACGACCCTGTTCCGGTTGGTGCTGAACGTCGCGACGACACGGTTGATTCTCACGCGGGCGGCGGAAGACGGCCTGGGCGCCGCCGGCGGGGTCGTCCGAACCTTCGGCGAGACCGTCACCAGCGGCAGCCTGGTAGTCGGCCTGATCATCTTCGCCATCATCGTGTTGATCCAATTTGTCGTGATCACCAAGGGCGCCACGCGAATCAGCGAGGTGGCCGCCCGATTCACACTCGACGGGATGCCCGGCCGGCAGATGGCCATCGACGCCGATCTGAGCGCCGGGGTAATCGACCAGCGCGAAGCCAAGCGCCGGCGCGAAGAGATCACCGCCGGTGCCGATTTCTTCGGGGCCATGGACGGAGCGAGCAAATTCGTCCGGGGCGATGCGATTGCCGGGATCATCATTACACTGATCAACATCGCCGGCGGGCTGTTCATCGGGATCGTCCAATACGGCTGGTCTCCGGAGAAGGCCGCTTCGGTATTTACGAAGCTGACGATCGGCGACGGGCTGGCCTGCCAGGTCCCGGCATTTCTGATCGCCATCGCCGCCGGGTTGCTGGTCACGCGGAGCAGCCGCCCCGGCGACCTCCCGCGACAGTTTCTCTCGCAGCTCTTTTCCCGGCCCGAGGCTTTGGCCGTCGCCGGCGGGTTTCTGGGAGTGTTGATCTTCACCAGCCTGCCGAAGATGCCGCTGCTTCTGATCGGCGGGGGATGTGTTGCTCTGGCCATTACGATCAACCGAAAGGCGAAAGAACAGGCAACCGCGAAAGCGGAAGAAGAGGCAAGAAAACAGACCGACGCCAAGTCCAAACAGCCGCGGGTTGAAGACTATCTTGCCATCGACCCGATGGAAATCGAACTCGGGATCGGGTTGCTCCGGATGGCCGACTCGCGGCGCGGCGGCGACCTGTTGGACCGGATCCGGAACGTCCGGCAGGAGCTGGCCGCCGAGATCGGCATCATCCTCCCGAAGATCCGCATCCGAGACAACCTGCGGCTCGGTAAGAACCAATACCAAATCAAGATCGCCGACATGCCGGTTGCCGAAGGAGTGCTCGGTCGTGCGGTGGCCGATCCGGGCGGCGTGATGGCCTCGCATCTGACCGAAACGGTCCGCCGACATGCCGATGAAATTCTCACCCGCGATGCCGCCAGGCACCTGATCGACGAGCTGAGACAGACCTCGCCGGCGGTCGTCGAGGAGTTGATTCCGGGCATCATGAAGCTGGCCGAAGTGCAGCAAATTCTGCAAATGCTCCTGCGCGAGGCGGTCCCGATTCGCCAGCTCGGAGCGATTTTGGAAACGCTCGGCGATTATGCCCCGCGGACCAGGGACCCCATCCTGTTGACCGAGCACGTCCGCACTCGGCTTGCCAGAGCGATCTGCACGCGATACCGGGACGCCGAAAACCGCCTGCACGTTGCCATGCTCGATCCTGCCACCGAAGAGCAGATTCGAGGCGGCTTCGAGCTGGGCGAGGACGGGTTGCTCATCAGAATGCCGCCGCAGGTCGCTGAAGAAATGTGCCGGACGATCGCCGACGACATAGAGACTCTGACCGCCGCCGGCCATCCCCCGGTCCTGTTGGTCAGCCCCCCGATTCGCACGGCGGTGAAACAGATGACCAGTGCGCACCTGCCGAACTTGATCGTTCTTAGTTACAACGAAATCACCCGCGACACCAAGGTCGAGTCTGTCGCAATGGTTGTGAGCAGCGGATAGAGAAATCTGGAAATCATAAATCTGAAATCATAAATCCCCGATCCCCAATCCCTAGCACCCAACCCCCAACCCCTGCCATGGAAGTACGAACCTACCGAGCGTCGACGATGCACGAGGCCCTATCGCTCATACGGCGGGAACTCGGTCCGGATGCGGCCGTAATTCACACGCGGGAATTGCGGGGCCGCCGGCTATTCGGCTGGTTTTCCGGGCGCCGGGAGATCGAAGTCACGGCGTCGCTGGACGTAAACGTACCGAGCCGGTTGCCGTCGCATCGGCAGCCGCAACCGTCCCACCTGCCGGCGCAACCGCAGCCGCCGGACGTGCCCGTCGAAGTCCATGACCAGATCTCCGAGTTGCGATCCATGATTCGAAATCTCTGCCACCAGTCGCAAGGCCGAACGCACCACGAATTGCCCGAACAACTCTTCCGCTTGTTCACCGAATTGATCGACGCCGAGCTGAGCGAGGATCAGGCCCGCGATTTCGTCGAACGGATTCGCACGGAAACACCCGGAGCCGAGCTGGACGATCCGCTGCTGCTGAGGGCCCGGGTGGCGGGAATGATCGAGGCCGACATCCGGACAGCGGGCCCGATCGCGGTCACACCCGGACAGCAGCGGTTGGTTGCCCTGGTCGGCCCGACCGGGGTGGGGAAAACGACGACCATCGCCAAGCTGGCCGCCAACTACCGGCTCAAGGAAAAACGCCGCGTCGGATTGATCACCGTCGATACCTACCGCATTGCCGCCGTCGAGCAACTGCGCACCTATGCCGACATTATCGACCTGCCGATGCACGTCGTCGCAACGCCGCGGGAGATGCGCGAAGCGGTTGCGCGAATGCGAGGCCTCGACCTCGTCTTGATGGACACCGCCGGGCGGAGCCCCAGGGACGAAGTCAAAATCCAGGAACTGAAGACGTTTCTGGCGGAAGCCGCGGCCGACGAGGTCCACCTGGTGCTCAGCAGCGTGGCCGCCGGCCGGACTTTGGAACAGACGGCCGAGCAGTTCGCCGCCGTCGGCACCACCGCCCTGGTCTTGACCAAGCTCGACGAGGCCACGGCATTGGGTAACGTGTTGCCGGTCATCCGATCGAGCAAGTTACCGCTGAGTTACCTGACCAACGGGCAGAGTGTGCCCGACGATATCGAGACGGCCGACGCCCATCGCCTGGCAAGGATGATTTTGGGGATGGAGCCGGCCACGATGTGATTATTGGATGGACATATTTGGATGAACATAGAACCCCCGCACGCAGTGCGGGGGCTTTGGAACTCTCCTCTCAACCCTCAACTCTCGACTCTCGACTCCATGCACGACCAGGCCAACGATCTGCGAGACCTCGCTCGCCGCTGTGCCGGCACGGAAGTCCCCGCGCCGGGCCGGCGCCCCCGCACGGTCGTCCTCAGCAGCGGTAAGGGAGGCGTCGGTACGACGACCATCGCCGTTCAGCTCGCGGTTGCGATGGCCCGCAGCGGCCGGCGGGTTGCGCTGGTCGATGCCGATCCCCGCGGCGGCGACGTGGCCCTGCTCTGCGGCATCGAGGAGCAGCACACGCTGGCCGATGTGCTGGCCGGGCGGCGAACCGTCGCCGAGGTGCTGCAACCGGGCCCCGGCGGCGTGGAAGTGCTGCCGGGCGTCTGGGGATGGGATTGCCGCTGCGACTATCCGCCCGCTGCCGGCGAACGACTGTTGGGCCAGTTACAGACCCTGGGCAAGCGGGCCGACGTCGTGGTGCTCGACACCGGCAACGGTCTTGGCGGGATGAAACGGCGATTCTGGCAGGCAGCCGATCTCAGACTCGTCGTGACCACCACAGAAACCGCTGCCATCCTGGATACCTATGCGTCAATCAAGGCCATGGCCGGGACACGGGCAACGAGCGCCATCTACACGCTGGTGAATCTGTGTCCCTGTGGTGAGACGGGCGAGAACGTCCACGCCCGACTCGCTCATGCCTGCCAACGTTTCCTCGCATTTGAACCGCATCCGGCCGGCCATATCGCCGCCGATCCCGAAATCGCCGCCGCCGGCCGCACCCGGAATCCGCTCATGCCCGCCGCGACGGAGCATGACGCCCGCACACAGTTCGATCGGTTGGCACAGATGATGGCCGACCGCATTACCTTAGGAATTGCTCAAAAAAAACTTCGACAAGTACAGATGCCGCACAGTATAAAGCCGCGACCGTTGGTCGCGCCGAGCGATGCCCGGAACGGCTCTTGGTAACGCGGGGCGCAACGGTCGCGGCTTTATAGACCCAATTGCCGAACTTATTTCCAAGCGACCCCTTACAGGCACAGACAATACACCACCACAAAACCCGCAAAACACCGAGAATTGATTCAACCGCCAGCCGGCCCCCAACCGATATAGGTGGGAAGAGTGCCGATAGCCGAAGGGCTGTTAAGCTGGATGAAATGCGTCGAGTTTAATGGTCGATCGGAGGGCCTGATTCTGGCCCGCGCCTATGCCAAATCGAGAAGGATCTCAAATAGCCGGTGCGAAAACGCACCATCATGGAGGAATTCATGGCAACCACCGTCGCTGCTGATGACGTTGCTGCACTCTGGGTGGAATTCAAACGGGACCAAACCAACCAGGAACTGCGGAACCGGCTGGTCGAACTCTACCTGCCGCTGGTCAAATACAACGGCGAGCGGATCTGGGCACGACTGCCCGAGGGCGTCGAACTCGACGACCTCATCTCCGCCGGCGTCTTTGGTCTGATGGACGCGATCGACGCCTTCGACCTCTCCCGCGGAGTCAAGTTCGAGACCTACTGCGTCCCTCGAATCCGCGGCGCCATGCTCGACGAATTGCGGACCATGGACTGGGTTCCCCGCCTGGTGCGATCCAAAGCCAGCAAACTCAACGAGGCGGTCAAGACCCTCGAGGCCCAACTCGGCCGACAACCCAACGAAAACGAACTCGCCGTGCAATTGAACATCAGCGTCGCCGAACTCGAAAAAATGGTGCTCGACGCCAACGCCGTCAACCTGATCAGCCTCAACAAGAAGTGGTACGAAACCGACAGCTACAAGGACGTCCGCGAAATCGACATCCTCGAAGACAAGAAAGGCGAGGACCCGACCAAACGCGTCCAGAAAAACGACCTGATGCGGCTGGTCACCAAAGGACTCAATCGCAACGAGCGGCTTATCATCATCCTGTACTACTACGAGGAACTCACGATGAAAGAGATCGGCGCCACGCTCGATCTCTCGGAAAGCCGCGTCAGCCAGATGCACAGCTCGATCGTCCAGCGATTGCAGGGCCAACTCGAACAGCGGCGGCCGGAATTCGGAACCTGACCTTCATTCAAACCGGGAACGGCGCCGGGCCCAATCCCCTGCCCGCTTCTCCAGGCGATTGACGATGTCGCGGTGCTTCGGGTCGCCGTAGAGATTGACCGTTTCGCCGGGGTCGGTTTCCAGGTTGTACAGCGCGCCGTCTTTCTCTTTCGCCCGGGGGTCCAGGAAGAAGATGAGCTTCCACTTCTTCGTGCGAACCATCACGCGGCGGCCCGTGCCGCGGAGTTCCTTGTACATCGACTTGGCGTGATCGATGTCGCAGAAGCACGCCTCGCGCCACGTCTTTACCTCGCCGCGGATCAGCGGCAGAAGGCTTCGCCCGGCGATTCCCTCGGGAACGTCGATTGCGGAAAGCTCCAGGAGCGTCGGCAGAAAATCGACCAGCTCGACCGGCTCGGCGAGCACCTTACCCTGCGGCAGGAGCTTCGGGCAACTCAGCACCAACGGCACGCGGACGTTCTGCTCGTACAGGACGCGTTTCTTCCAGAGCCCGTGCTCGCCGAGCTGAAAGCCCTGGTCGGAGTTGACGGCGATGATCGTGTTGTCGAGCTTGCCGGATTTGCGGAGTACGTCCAACAGTCGCCCGACTTGGGTATCGACCAGCCAGACCATGCCGTAATAGGTACCGCGGGCGGTGCCGATTTGTTTTTTGGTCAGATCGAGGCCGCCAGCGTAGACCCGAAGGGGGTCGCGCTCGAACGGCGGCTTCGAGTCGAGTTCCTTCTGCGTCGGTATCGGCAGCTTGATTGTGGCCGGGTCGATCATGTATTCCGGCGGCACGGAGCACGCGACGTGCGGGGCGTGAAACGATACCCGCAGGAAGAACGGCTCGTCGCCGGCGGCCAACTCTTCGAGCGCCGCGACGGCCTTGTCGCCGAGCTTCCACGGCCGCGACTCTTCCGGCTTGATTGGGATAACCCCGCCGATCTGCCAGTTGTGGGTCTTGGTCATCACGGCCGGGTAGGGATTCTTGGCCGCGAAGGCATCCATCTTCTTTTGCAACTCCGGCGAGCGGGCTTTGCCGCTGTGGGCAATGTTCGGCGGCACGTCGCCACGGCTGGCCCAATCCTGGCGATAGGCGTGGATCTTGCCGACGTTGACCGGCTGGATGCCGACGGTGTTCCACTGCTTAAGCAGGCTCGGGTACTTCTTCCACTCCTTCGAGAGATAGGGCGGCGGCACTTCGGCCGGGCGGCCCATCGCCATGATCCCCAGCGTGTGCGGGTATTGCGAAGCGTCCATCGACGACCGCGACGGTACGCAGACGGGGTTTTGCACAATCGCTACGTCGAACCGCACGCCGCGCTTGGCGATCGCATCCATGTTCGGCGTTTTCGCCCAGGGCTGCCCGTAGCAACCGAGCGCATCGGCCCGGCAGTCGTCCATCATGATCCAAAGGACGTTCGGCCGCTTCTTCGCCTTCTCCCCGGTCTTTTTCTCGGCGGCAAGCGATGTATTTGCGGCTGCAATCGCGGCAATCAGGCCAAAACAAACGACGGCAGCAAAACGTGATGATCGGTGCATGGCAATACTCCGGGAAGAGATGTCGACTTTCATCAACGAAGACCCTTACGGCTCGCGCAAAGCGAAACGATACCACCGGGAGCCGCCTTGATGATCGGGGATCGTCACGATGAGGTTCTTGCCCACCCGTTGAAGCGTGACGGGATCACGCTTCTCCATCGTATTACCGCCCGGCTTTGGACCGATGGCCAGTAGTTGGAGTTGCAGCTTCGCTGTGTCAATTTTCAGCGGCAGCACCTGCGTCATATCGCGCCCTCTTTCTTCGGCGGGTTTCCCCCAGACGGGCATCCAGGGCTTGCCGTTGATCAGCGTCGGTAGGTTCTTGCCGCCGTGACGGCCCGGTTTTGCAACCCCCTTGCTTCTCCAGCAGATTCCCTGGGGGGTAACGATAAACTCCGAGTCCCCGTCTATGAGCACCTCGACCACCAGCGATCGGACCACGTCCTGCCGCGGTTTGCGAGGCTCGTGCCCTTTGACTTCCTTCTTCGCGGAGGCTTGTCTCCTCTCCAGGCGTTTTGCCACCTTGACCTTCGAGAAGCCGGACAAGCCCGGGGCGGCTTTCTTGTACCAGTATTCGGCGCGGCCGAGTAGCCGTTCTCTGGTTGTTTCGCCTTTTTGTTTTTCACCGAGCGCCCACCAGGCGTCGCCCAACGCGGCCTGGTCTTTCGGGGCCGTCTCGCCTCGAAGCTCTTTGACGGCCGTTTCCTTCAACGCCGCGTCGCTGCCCAGGGCCAGCATGGGAACGCCCTTGTCCCAGTTGCCTTGGGTGAAGCAGCGGTACTTGCCCACCGCGAGGTTGGCGTCGGGATCGGTCGGATTCGCATCGAGGATTTTCATCGCCGCCGTCATTTCCGCATGGGCCTCTGCGGTCTCTTGAACCTCTTTGATGAGGGAAGCGATCTGCTTGGGCAACGAGGTGTCCCTGGCCTTTCGGGCCGCGGCGAGCCCCAGCTTTCCTAGATGCGTTGCCATGGCAAACTCGCTTCGGCCGACGGCCTCTTTGATCAGCGCGATGGCCGTTTCCGCCACGAGCTTGTTCTGTGCGGGAGTCTTGGCGAGCCTGGCACAGTGTGCCAACACCTTGGCTTTCATCTCCAGCGCGTCGATCCGGAAGGTCTTCCCCATCTCGTCAACCGCTTCAAACGCCGTAGGGCCGACCGCTTCGACGGACAGGTCCCTGGCCACGCGGAGCAGGGCATAGCGATCCGCCGGCTTCTTGGTTGCGGCAGCGCTCTCGAGCAGTTCCCCGGCGAGTTCTTCCTTCTCGGCAGACGTTTTCGCTTTGTCGTATTCGTCCTTGTAGACATCGCGCACCAGGGCCAAAGCCTTTTGCTGGGCCTCGGCACTTGGGACAGGATTTCGTGTGTCTTGTGCCTGTGCGGGAGTTGCACACGCCAGGACGATACTTGTGAAAAGAATCCGGTGAATGGTCATCTTATCGCTCCAAAACACGTGCCTTTCCATACGGGACAGAAACCAGGTTGAACGAAGTAGCGAAATAGGTGTGTGCGGCCCGTCGGTTTATTTCCATCCGTGGTCGGCCTGAATCCGTGGGGTTGAGTACTTCACCACGGATTCATCTTCGCTACGCCCCGTCCTTCTTCCGCGGCTTCGTCGCACGGGGCTTCTTGCCGTCGTAATCCAAAGAAACGACCAACAAGGGCTCGACAACTCGCCAGGAATCATCCGGGCCGACGACGACGATGCGGCGCCTTCCAATCGCAACAAAATCGGGGTGAGGTACGGAAAAGTCTCGACCGTCCGCAAGGCAGATCGTAAATGGCTCGAAGGGCTGACGATGAAGCGCTTCGCGAAGACCTTCTATATCCATATTATCCTTCCTCTCATTTTGCACTTTCTTCCATTACAGCATCATTCTACCAGCGGGCGGAAGCCCTGTCCAGCCAGGGTGCCACCCCTCGGGCTTGCGGACATGTGGAGTTCTTTGGTTCCTTTCGCAACCCAGCGATGAATCGCCGGGCAATCCCTCATCTTTTCCCGGCAGCGTCCAGGCGTTTCCTTGCTTCCTCCTTCATCGGTTCCGTGAGCGGCTTCTGCACGTCGAGGAACCGCAGCGTGGCTTTTCTTGCGAGTTCTCCGTCTTCGGCCTTTCTGGCGGCGGCAAGGGCCGCGGCGGCAATCTTCTCCGCCAGCTCGTGATTGCCGTCGACGATGGCATGGTCCAGCAGCGTGAGACCTTGTTGTGCCACGGCCTTGAAATCTTCGGGCGAGCTCGCCTGGGAAAGCGATCCTTCGAACTGCTCGACGGCTTCCGTCAAGGCTTCGCCCGACAGGAAGGGTTCCGGCTCGGGGACAGGCGGGTCAACGGCGACTTCGGGCGGCGGTTTGGGCTTGGGGGTAGGCGGCTTCGGCTTGATGTCAGGCGGTTTGACGGCCACTTCCGGCGGTGGCTTCGGCTCGGTGTCGGGCGGCCGGACAACGACTTCCGGTGGCGGCGGAGGAGGATCCTTGGGCTGCGGGTTGTCGGGTTTCGTCTGGACAACCTCGTCGGGACCGCCGCCCGAGAGGAAGGCGGCCGTAATCACAACGACCAGGAGGAGCACCATCGCTGCGGCGGCTGCAACGATGTGCCACGGTTGCACGCTCTGATGCAAACGCCCGGAAAGCGAAACGGTTTCGGCGCGGGGAACCGGCGTGATCTCGACCCGTTCTGCGACTTGCTCGGGCTCGGGTTCATCGACTACGGGGGCCAACTCCGCCCGCAACTGCTGGTCATATTCGGCCCTCTTTTCGGGGTCGAGTAGGCATACTTTGGCCTTGGCAACCTCGTTGAGGATCTTTTGGGACGCGGCAGAGTGCTTGCCCGACTGGAACGATTTGATGTGTACCATCCGCTGGTCGGCGGCGTTGGCGATCACATCCGGGTCGCTCTCGTACAGGGTGAGCGCCAACAGCCGGTAATGATTGGGCGGCTGTTCCTCCGGCGGGATCGCCAGCCATTTGTAATAAGGATCGAACGCGGCGGCCATGGCTGCACTCGCCAAGGGGAAATTTCCGGCCCGGAAACGGGCATTATACGCTCCCGTTTTGGGGGGTGCAACCAGGGTGGCTACTCCAAACAAGAACCCCCGCACGCAGTGCGGGGGCTTTGGTTTAGCACTCAGCACTCAGCACTCAGCACTCAGTACTCAGTACTCAATACTCAGCACTCAGTACTCAATACTCAGTGCTCAGTGCTCAATACTCAGCCTCAGTACTCGCCGCGTTTTTTTTGTAGAACTCGATCAACTCGTCGAGCTTGAACCGTGCGTACGGCTCGTCGCAGGCAGCGGTTGTCCTGCCGGCGTCGGCGCACCACATCACGAGAGCCTTCGGGACGAAGATCGCGTCGTGCAGATTCGAGTTCATCGCAACCGGTCGCTTGATGATGTCGATCATGGCCGGCACGTCGATCTTGCCGTAGTGGTCTTCGATCCGCTTGCTGAGCAGCTTCGCGCGGCCGCCGCCCGAGATCAGCACGGTGTCTTCCGGCACGTGCGGCAGCAGGGGATGCTGTTGGCCGGGGCCGAGGACCGCGATTTGCTTCGGCGTGCAGTGCAAGGCCCTGATATCCCCGGAGCGGTCGCTGATGACGTAGTAATACTCGCAGGTTCGCGGCGTCGTGCGGAACATTTTGACGGCTTCCTCGGCCGTGGAGGTCCGTTCCATGACGTCGCGGATGAGGTAGCTCATGGGCATTCCGTCCCAATCGCCCTCGCCGCGCCCGCCCATCTCGCCGACGGCAAGGCCCTTTTCGTTCATCGCGGTGACCGTGCCGACGAACCCGGCGTAGCCGAGACTGATCCAGGCGTTGCGGCCCTCGGGCATGAAGACGACCACGGCGGCGGCGTCCTGGAGCCTTACGTTGCGCATGTAGTCGAGCACCCGGGCGTGCAGCACGTTGCCGTCTTTGGTTGCCTTGCCGCGGACGGCAACGCCGCTACAGTGGAACCGCTCGGGGAAGAGGTTGGCATAACGGCCGTCGCGCCGCGAGACGCCGGCTGCCCGGGCCAAGGCGTCGCACTCGACAAGAAACCGCTCGGGCGTGTGCGGCTCGGTGCGGCGCCGGATTTCGGCCATCCGGTCGAAGAACCACACGCCCGAGTGAAGGCTGTCGGCCCCGCCGACGACGTAAAGGACCCGTTCGGTCAGCTTCCGGGCGTCGGCTCGCAAGAGCGTTCCGTGTGCGGTGCCCATCTGCGCCGGCGTGCCGGCAACCAGCAGGACATTCTTGTTCTGGGAGCGGCAGAGCATCCCGCAGCCGGTCGGGTCGCGGGCGACGATCTTCAACCCCGCGGGTTCCGCGACTTTCGACGTTTGACCAAAGCTGACACCGGCGCTGAGAGCAGTCGCCAACAGCAGGATACATAAAGCCGCGACCGTTGGTCGCGCCTGCACGGATAAGGTCCGGGGGCGGGTGCCCCCTCCTATGTTGTTTCGGAGGAGTGGTTGTGAGCCGCCTGCCTCCGCCGCGGACGGCACACGGAGTGTGCCTGCTACTTTCGGTCGCGGCTTTATGATGTTTCTCACTCGATCGACTCCATGGCAAAGTTGAACAACGAAGCAATCGTGCGGTAGACGTCCGTCTGATCGACGGTCTTTCGGGGCAGGTCGGCCGGCGGCTCGAACAGCGAGGGATGGGCAACCGTGCCGGTCTGCCAGCCGTGGAACCGCACTATGCCCTTGGCGCCGTCGATCTCGAAGCGGAGCACGTCGGGCGTGGCGCCGTCGGGCTGGAAAACGAGCGTCGCGCTGCTTGATTTCTTGTCTTTGGCAGCGACGCGGATTGCCCGGCACCCGTCCTTGGCATCGGCATCTTCGGCGGTGATCCAGCGCAACAGCAGGTCGGGGGCTATGGCGACTGCGGCGGCGGCGCCGGCGGCCATCCGCATTTTCGTTACCTGCTGGGGATCGGCCAGTGCAAGCGGATCGCGGAGCTTTTGGCCGGGGTTCTCGGTTCCTTTGAAGACGACCTTCCGGCTTGAAGCCATCCACGGGTAGCGGCCCTGCCCGACGGCAACGTGGCCGATCTCTTTGACACTCGGCACGTCGGCGTCGATCTTGAACTTGTGCCCCGCGCCGCGGACGACGCGGAGCCGTGCGTTGATCGCATCTTGTCCCTTGGGTGTCACGGAGATTTCGAGATCGGCGAAGTGGCAACGGCCCCTGGGCGGGTTGTCCGTCGCCAGGGCGGCGAGTTGGCTGAGGAGCCCGGCGAACAGTTGCAGCGGGGTCTTCCGTTTTGCCGGTTGCGGTTGGGGCCTTACGCTTTCGGGCAGGTCCCGGCCGAAGAAGTCGGTCATCATCCGCATCGCGCGTGGCAGCTCGGCCATGGCCGTGTAGTGGCCGAGCCCGTCGAGCCAGACGATTTCATCCTTGATGCCCAAGGCGTCGGCGAGCTTTTCGGAACACTCGCGCGGGATCACTTCGTCCTCGCCGGCGTTGATCATTACGACGCGGCCGGCTTGCGCCCGGTCCTTGAGCTTCGCGGCGACCCGGAGGGGATCGACGGCGCCGATTTTCGCTTCGATTGCGGCCCGCTTCTCTTTGGGCATGCGGCGGAGCATCTGGCTGAGGAGGTCGGTCTCGTCGGCATGGTGGATGATCTTCAGCAGGTCTCCGCCGGCGAGCATGAGGAACGCGCGGTCCAGGCGCGGATCGCCCGCGGCAGCCGTCGCCGCGACGATACTCCCCAGACTGATCCCGGTGATGCCGATGTGCTTGGGATCGACCTCCGGCCGCGAGGCCAGGACGTCGATCGTCCGGCGCAGGTCGCCCGTGGCCTGCGTCATCGCCTCGGCAAACAGCTCGGGATCGTCGGCCAGGACCCGTGCGCCTTCCGGCTCTCCGCGCTCGCCGTAGTACGGCAGCTTGAACATAATCGCGGGGATGCCCCGCGATGCCAGCACCGAACATATGATCTCGACCAGCTCGAAGTCGCCGTCGAGGATGTGCATGCAGATGACGGCCGGGCGCTTCGGGCCGCCGGGCTTGATCCCATCGGGCAGGTAGTAGTCGGCCGGGATCGTGTTGTTCCGCTCGAGCTTCGTCTTCACCGGCGAGGGGTAGGTCAAGCGATAGACCGTCGAGCCGGTCTTCTTGCCAAGCGGCTTGATGCGATACTCGAACGGGCAGTCGTTGAAGGTCTTGGCAACGGAGACGGTCTCGGCGCCGTCCGCCCGGGCAGAATCCGCGGCAAAGACGAGAAGCATTGCCGCGGCAGTCGATATTATTCCGCAAAACAATCGCCGCATTATGCGTTTTCTCCTACCGTGATAGCGTCTCAAATTCCCACGCATTTTGCAAGGCCGACGTCCATTTCCGGCCGGGAGCCTTGCACCTGCCGGGCCGAGGCGATACGCTTAGGAGCAAGAAACGTAGCAGGCACACTCCGTGTGCCGTCCGCGGCAGGACAGGTTTGTAACCTGTCCTGGCACCGGGGACAGGTTGCGAACCTGTCCTACAAGAAATCACAGACAAGGAGCACATCATGCCGGACGAACGCAATACACAAATCTCACGACGCACGGCACTCGCCTCGCTGGGGGCGGGCGTCGCGGCTCTCGGGGCAACCGGCGCGATGGCCGCACCGGCCGGCGCACCGCTGAAGGGCAAAAAGGTGCTCATCGCCATCGGCGAGTTCAGCGAGGGCATGGAGGTCTATTACATGGTCTACCGCCTGATGGAAGAGGGGGCCCAACCGGTCGTGGCCGCCCCGACCGCCAAGCGGCTCCAGATGGTCTGCCACGACTTCGAGCCGAAGTACGAAGGCTACACGGAAAAGCTCGGCTACCAGATCGACGTCGACGTGGCCTACAAGGACGTCGATCCGGCGGACTACGATGCGATTTTGCTGCCCGGCGGCCGGGCACCCGAGGAAATCCGCCAGAACGCCGATCTCGTGCGAATGATCGGCGCGATGATGGACAAGAAGAAACCGGTCGGGGCCATGTGCCACGGCGTGATGCTATTGTACACGGCTCGGCCGATCAAGGGCCTGAAGATGACGGCCTATCACGGCATCAAGAAGGACATCGAGCTGCTCGGCGGCCGTTTCATCGACGCCCCGGTGGTGGTCGACGGCAACATCGTCACTTCCCGCGGCTGGCCCGATCTGCCGCACTTTATGCCGAAGATGATTGAAGTGATGAAGAAGTAGAGGGAAGAGGGAGATGAGCGGTTGGCTGTCACAAAGCCCCCGCACTGCGTGCGGGGGTTCATTGGGAACATCACCACGACAGTATTGTCCATGGGGCGTGAATGGCAAACGCCAAACCAATGATCACCAGAATTCAAAAATGGGGCAACAGCCTTGGCTTGCCGATTCCGAAGGCATTGGCAGAAGATGTGCATTTGGCCGAGGGAGTGCAAGTGGACGTATCGGTCGAGAACGGACGAATCGTTGTTGTGCCGATCCGTAAAAGCGATTACGATCTCAACATGCTGCTGGATCAGGTTACGCCGGAAAACGTCCACGAGGAAGTCGATTTCGGCCGGGCAGTCAGCCGCGAGGACCTCGACATAAGGAAGCTTCGTTGAGCATGCCTGAACCCCCGAACGAGACTGGAACCGCGCTACACGGGCGTCGTGCGCTGTTGACGAAGCATCCTTGGGTGACGTTCCTGCTGCCGCTTGTCGTCTTCATGGTGATTACGGGTCTGGAACCGAAGCCGGCGGATGCCGGGTATGGGTTTTACCCGTGTATCTACACGGTGAAGATTGCACTGACGCTGTTGGCGGTGTGGTTTGTGCTGCCGGGCTATCCGGCGTTGCCATGGAAAGTGGGGTCGCTGGCCGTAGCGGTCGGTGTTGTGGGAGCGGCGGTTTGGGTGGGGCTCTGCGAACTCAAAATCAAACAAACCTGTTTCCAACCGGCTTTGGAAAAAGTCGACCTTGGTTGGATCATCACCTCGGGAGCGCGGAGCGAGTACAATCCGATGGAGCAACTGGCGGGGCAACCGCTGATGGCGCGGTCGTTTCTAGCCGTTCGCTTCTTCGGATTGGTGGTCGTAGCAGCCGTAATCGAGGAGATGTTTCTTCGCGGATTTCTGATGCGTTTCGCCGTTGCGGGCAATTGGCCGAAGGTGCCTTTCGGCAAGGTCAACGCCACGGCCGTCGTCATCGGCACGGTCTTTTCCGTGCTGATGCACCCCGGCGAACTGCTGGCGGCGGCGGTCTGGTTTTCGATGGTCACCTGGCTGATGGTGAAGACACGAAGCATCGGGGACTGCATCACGGCACACGCGACCACAAACCTGCTGCTGGGGATTTACGTCGTTAGAACCGGGACGTGGTCGTTGATGTAAACCGCTACCGTCCGTTGGGACGGTCCCCGGGATGGTGCAACGGAAACGGAACGGGAGGTTGTGAAAAGGGAGCTTGTCCATGCCGCCACCCGATTGGCTGACAGATTGGCTGACGAAAGCGGATTTGATGCCCGTCATGCTGACACTCGGTGTGCTGATGCTGGCTGCGCTTTTGGCGGGCCTGGCGGGATCGTACTTCCGCCTGCCGAAGGTCACGTCGTTTCTCTTGATCGGCGTGGCGCTGGGACCTTTGATTTCTCATGAGCACATCGAGCAGATCAAGCCGCTGACGAAGCTGGCGATTGCCCTGGTGTTGTTCAATCTCGGCTGCCATTTTCCCTTGGCCCAGGTCCGCCGCATCATGCGGCGGGTGTGCCGGCTGTCAGCCGGTGAACTCGGCGCAACGTTCCTGCTGGTGGCCTTGGGCATGTTGTTGCTCGGGGCAAGTTGGGAGGTTGCCCTGCTGCTGGGCGTATTGGCGCTGGCGACGGCGCCGGCAACCACCATCCTAGTGCTGAAGGAAACCGAATCGGAAGGATCGGTCACCGAATACACCAACGCCCTGGTGGCCGTGAACAATCTCGTTTCGATTGTCCTGTTCGAGTTGCTGTTCTTGGCGATCGTTTTCCGGCACGGCCAGTTGGAAACGCCGCTGGCGCAACTGGGGCGCCTCGGCCAGAACCTGGCCGGCTCGGTGGCGTTGGGGATTGCAGCCGGGCTGGCCGTCAGCTACGCCTTCGGCGTGGTGGCCGAAAGCCGCCGGCTGGCCTTGTTGGTCGGCGTCATTACGCTGGTGTTGGGCGTCTCCTTAATCACGGAAGTTCCCTATCTGCTCGTCTTTCTGTCGATGGGCGCGACCGTCGCAAACAGCTCCTACCAGACACGGCAAGTCCTCGCGGAGTTGGATCGCTTGACGGGCTTGCTCTGCGTCGTGTTCTTCGTCACCCACGGCGCCGAGCTGGAACTCGGTAAACTGCGGGAAGCCGGCCTGATCGGCATCGGCTATCTGCTGCTCCGCTTTTGCGGCAAGTATTTCGGTATTCGCTGGGCATGCCGGGGCAAACACGAAGAGCCCGCCGTGCGGAACTGGCTCGGAACCGCGCTGGTTGCCCAGGCGGGGGCGGCTATCGCTTTGGCCGGGATCGCCGTCGACAACACCAGGGGGATGTCGGGGATTCTGCCGGCGCTCTGTGCGGACGTGCAGACGATCATTCTCGGCACGGTGGTGGTCTTCGAGATTGCCGGACCGCTGTTGATCCGCAACGCCGTGCTTCGAGCGGGTGAAGTCCCCCTGGCCCACGCCGTCCGCCATCCGGGCGCCAGCCTCCTGGATCAAGCGCGGACGGTGTGCAACAGGCTGCTCATGGCGTTCGGGTTCAATCCCTGGCGAAACCGGTCCGGGGCGGACCTGACCGTCAAGGATATCATGCGGATGAATGTCCAAACGGTTCCGCACACCGCCACTTTCGACGAGTTCGTCGAGTGTATCGAACACAGCCGTGACAACACGTTTCCGGTAGTCGATTCAGCCGGGGAGCTGGTCGGGGTGATCCGGTATCGGGAGTTGAGCCACGCGCTGTTCGACCGCGACCTGGGGTCGCTGGTCCGGGCAGCGGACCTGACCACGCCCGCCAGCCGCGTTCTCTATCCCGAGGAGCCGATTGCCAGGGCGAGCGCCATGTTCGCTGCAAGCAAGGACGACTGCATACCGGTGATCGACGCCGGCCAACCGCTCCGGCTGCTCGGGGTGGTCCACCGCCGCGACGTCGTGCGATTGCTGATCCGCGACCGGAAAGAGGGAGTAGTGGATAGTGGGTAGTGGACAGCACTCAGCACTCAGTACTCAGTACTCAGTACTCAGTACTCAGTACTCAGTACTCAGTACTCAGTACTTCGACTGTCTCACATTTGTCGTTTACTTATGTTCAGTGGAGCTAACCGTTT
>CAZJRB010000050.1:0-48373 GCA_964547995.1 uncultured Planctomycetaceae bacterium
CTCATCAAAATCCGACATCAGAAACCAACGTCCAAATCAAAGAAATCAAAAAAGCAGGCCGCATGATGGAACTGAGACGAAATGCACCCATTGTCAATCCGTCCTACAAGTTTGCGTTTGCAACGTTTGGGTCAAATCAGCATCCCTGCAATCGCCGCGGTCATGAAGGCCGCCAGGCTGCCGCCCACAAGCGACCGAAACCCGTACTTCGCGAAATCTTTCCGCCGCGAGGGTTCCAGCCCGCCGATCCCCCCGATCATCACCGCGATCGAGCCGAAATTGGCAAACCCACACAACGCGTACGTGGCGATCGTGAAAGAACGTTCCGAGAGGCCCTGGCACTCCACAAGACTCCGGTAAGCGATGAACTCGTTGAAGATGGTCTTCTCGCCGATGAGAAGCCCGACGGCCTGCGCATCCTTCCATTCGACTCCCATGATCCAGGCCAACGGTGCACAGACCCAGCCGAGAATCCGTTGAAGGGTCAGCTCTCCGCCAAGTAACTGCTCGACCGTCAGAGAACCGAACCAGGAAAAGACCCAATCCGCCATGATGCTGAATCCTTCGAGCACCCAGTTCATCAGGTAAACCATGGCGATGAAGGCGATGAGCATGGCGACGATGTTCAGCACCAGCTTCAGGCCCTCTCCGGCGCCGCGGCACGCGGCATCGAGAATGTTGGAGTCGGTCCGCGGGACGTCAAGCTCAACCTTTCCCTTGGTCGGCGAATGCTCGGTTTCCGGGACCATGATCTTGGCGATGACCAGCGACGCGGGCGCGGAAATCAACGAAGCGATCATCAGGTGGCCTGCCAGGTTCTCGACCGGGCAGCCGGCTTTTCTGGCCATGCCGACATAAGCGACCATCGTGCCGCCGGCGACCGTCGCCATGCCCCCGGTCATCATCGCCATCAGTTCGGACCGGGTCAGCGATTTCAGGTAAGGCCGGATGAACAACGGCGCCGTGGTCATGCCGACAAAGACGTTCGCGGCCGTACACAACGATTCCGCTCCGGAAACGTCCATTACCCAGACCATCACGCGCGCCATCGCCTTGATTACCCACTGCAAGATACCCAGGTAGAACAACACGGCCGTAAGTGAGGAGAAAACGATCACGGTCGGCATGACGGAAAAGGCGAAGTAGTGCTCTTGAAATCCCTTGTCAAAAACGAATTCCGCACCCTTGTCGGAACATGCGATGAATTTCAACATCATCGCCGTAACGAAGTGAAAAATAAAATCCTTCAAAGGGGTCTTCAACAGCAGGGCCGCCAGCGCCAATTGCAACCCGACACCGGAGAGAATCAGCCGCCGGTTCATCTTCCACCGGTTCTCCGAAGCCAGCCACGCCAAGACCAGCATCGTCAACAAACCGAGCAAGCTGATAAGGCGTTCCATGGTTCCCTCGCTCCTTTCGACTGCCGGACAATGGGAGCAACCCGTAGGATAGCAGATTTCCCGCGTGGTGGCGAGACTACAAAGCCGCGACCAGTGGTCGCGGAAATGGCGCCGCGGACGGCACCGGAGTGTGCCTGCTACTATTCTTGTTACAAACCCGTTACACCTCCTCCTGCCGTACTCGGCTAAAATAGTATACGGATACCCGTACTGATATTCGGAATCCGCTCTGGCCGCTCCCGCCCGGATCGGGTAGCCTGATGGGAGCGAGGTGACCTATGACGAAACAACGAATCCTGACGGTTGAAGACGACACGGCCATCCGGCGCGGGATCGTCGATGCGCTGACGTTTGCCGGGTACGACGTCCTGGAAGCGGGCGACGGGGAAACCGGCCTCGAAATGGCCACCAAGCGGCAGTTCGATCTGCTGCTCTTGGACCTCGTGCTGCCCGGCCGCGACGGGTTTGAAATCCTTGAAGAGGTCCGGCGCACCCGACCCACCTTGCCCGTGATTATCCTCTCCGCCCGGGGGGAAGAGCCCGACCGGGTCCGCGGGCTCCACGACGGGGCCGACGACTACGTGGTCAAGCCGTTCAGCGTCAAGGAGCTGCTCGCCCGGGTCGAAGCCGTCATGCGACGCACGGCCGAGCGGCCGACCGACATCACCGAGATCGATATCCCCGGCGGGCGGATTGATCTCGCGCGGTGCGAAGTCTGCTTCGACGACGGCGGGCGGTTCGAGCTTTCCGAGCGCGAGATGGAGCTGGTCCGCTATCTGGCGACCAACCCCGGCCGGGCCGTCTCCCGCGACGAGCTGCTCGCGAACGTTTGGCGGATCACCCCCAAGGGCGTTACGACAAGAACCATCGACATGCACATCGCGCGATTGCGCGAGAAAATCGAACTCGACCTCGACGAACCGGCCGTGATACTGACCGTGCGTGGGAAAGGATACATGTTTGGAGGAGGAAGCGAGTAGTGAGTGGTGAGCAGTCTGAAGGATTGGTGCAAGATTGGAGCAAAAGCCCCGGCACTGTGTACCGGGGTTGGAAGCAGCGGACGAGCAAACGTTTTTCATAAAGCCGCGACCGTTGAGGCCGTGACTTTTTGTAGGGAACGCCCTCTGTGGCGTTCCGAAACCCGGAAAACACGCTCGTTGCTGCTTCCCGGAACGCCACAGAGGGCGTTCCCTACAGACTGAACGTGTCAAACGCCAAAAAGTCACAGTCTCGTTGGTCGTGTCGAACGACCCGGCGGCCGCATGTAGTGATGCAGGATGGAAGACACCGTGGAAACTTCGAGCAGAACCCCGGCACGCAGTGCCGGGGCTTTACTCTAAACCCTAAATCCTCAAATGACCGGTACCTACAAAATCTGGATCGGCTTCATCCTCTGCCTGGCGATCGTGCTGTCCGCGATGGGATGGGTGACGCTGACGGCACTGAGGCTGGATGAAGCCCAGGCGGATGCCCGGCGCGACGAGGCCGAGGCATTGCGTCAAGAAGCGCAGGCCCGGCGTCAGGAGGCGGAAGTCCGCCGCCAGGCCGCCTGGGAGGAGAACGTCCGGCTCGCCTTGTGGCGGATGGACTCGACGCTGGCCCCGTTCGTCGCGCAGGAGAGCGTTCGGCCTTACTTCGCCTACAGCGCGTTCGTGCCGGTCAACCGGGCGTACGGCAACATGTTCAACGACCGGGGCGGCGGCGAGATGCTGGTCCCGTCCCCCCTGTTGACGGAGAAATCGCCGAACGTTCTGGTCTACTTCCAATTCGAGCCGGACGGCCGGCTCACGTCGCCCCAGGTCCCACTCGGCGGCAACTACAAGCTGGCCGTGCCAAACCAGGTCAGCGAAGAGACCGTCCAGCGGGCGAAGAAGCAGTTGGAACAACTCGCCGCGCTCTTCGACCGCAAGAAGCTGATCGCCATGCTTCCGGAGAGCACGTCCGAGCCGGTTGAGATGGTCGTCTCACCGCTGCAACAAGACGCCGGACAGCGTCTGGCGCAGAAGACGCAGCGATACAACGATCTCCAGCTCCGGGGCCGCGGGGCCGTCGAGTTCAGCGAGCGGAATCTTGCTGTCCAGCAACAAGCCAACACCATGGCCATGAATCGCGACCAGCAGTTCCAACAGCTCGAACAGTTTCAGCTTGCGGAGTTGATGCCCACGACCGACGTCCGGGGCGTGTTGATGAAGCCGCTTTGGATCGACGGCCATTTGATCCTTGCCCGGCGGGTCCCGGTCGGCGGAAAAGAGTACGTCCAGGGCTGCCTGCTCGACTGGCCGGCCATCAAGACCTCGCTCCTGGAAACCGTCGAGGATCTGCTGCCGGAAGCCGATTTGAAACCGGTCACCGGCACGCCCGGCGTGGACGAAGCCCGCATGCTGGCCGCCTTGCCCGTGCGTTTGCTGCCCGGCAAGCCGGCGACGGCCGATCTGCCAATTCCCGGGATGCCCGGGTTGAAAACACCCGCAGCCGCCGGCGGTTTCCTCTCGCCGATCCGCCTGTCGCTGTTGATCGCCTGGATATGCATGCTGCTGGCGGCGCTGGCGGTTGCCGCGTTGCTGTTGGGCGTGATGCGCCTGAGCGAACGCCGCGCGTCGTTCGTCACCGCGGTCACTCACGAGCTGCGAACGCCGCTTACGACCTTCCAGATGTACGCCGAGATGCTGGCCGAAGACATGGTGCAGGATGACGGGCAGCGGCGGCACTACCTCGCCACCCTTCGGGCGGAAGCGGTGCGGCTGACCCACATGGTCGAGAACGTGCTGGCCTATGCCCGGATCGAGCGAGGACGGGCCGACGGCCGGGTCGAGTGGATCTCGCTCCGCCAGCTCATCGAGCCCATGAAGGAGCGCCTCGCTGGCCGCGCCGAGCAGGCCGGCATGCAGCTCGAGTTCGACTCGGCAGACGGGGCCGGGGAGTGTACGGTCTCGGCAAACGTCTCAGCCGTCGAGCAGGTGCTCTTCAACTTGGTCGACAACGCGTGCAAATACGCCGCGAAAGCCTCCGACAAGCGGATCCATTTCCGCATCGAAGGGCACGACGGGCACGCAACGGTGAGCGTGCGGGACCACGGCCCCGGCATCGCGCCCCCGGTCCGCCGCAAGCTGTTCCGCTCGTTCTCGAAATCGGCCCAGGAGGCGGCCCAAACGGCCCCCGGCGTCGGCCTCGGCCTGGCCCTGAGCCGCCGGCTGGCCCGCGACATGGGCGGCGACCTGCGCATCGACGAAAGCATCGAGGACGGGGCACGATTTGTGCTGACGCTCACGAAGCGAACGTAGATTCGCACTTGCAATGTTTAGCGGCCGACGGCACGTCGGCCAGGTTGTGCGTTGCCAATGCTCCCTTTCGCCGTCGTGCCGACGGCGGCTAAACGAACACTCCCGCTGCCGCCGGTGAATTCTGTCCGTAGGGGCTTCGACCCTCGGGGGTCACTTTCGTTTCCGGTTTCTCTTTCTCGCTGCTTGGGCCGCCTTGCGTTTCTTCTTCTCCCGTTTTTGTTTTTCCCGGCTCTTCTCAACACTGCTGAATGCAGGAAACTCCTCGTTGTGGAACGAAGGAAGCCTCTCGACGGTCGGCATCCGGGTTTTCTGCTGCAATAGTTGAGCGTTGTACTGGAGCATGAAGGCGTCCATGCCCGCTTTGTTCGTCATGTCGAAGCCGGCCGACTGGCCCGCCATGAAAAACGATTTCGCCATCCCGAAGTTCGAGGGGTCGTTCATGATTCCCGGGAAGTCGGGCTCGATTTCGCGGAGGAACTTCAGCATGGTCCCGGCACGAGGCAAGTTGTATTCCCGCCCAAGGTAGTTCCAGAACGCCGTCAACTCCGGGACGACATCCGCGGCGGAGTCTTCGGACGTTGTGGATATCTTGCGGGGGAACAGCTCCGTGAGGACCTCTTTGAAATCCCCCAACGTCATCTCCGGTAAGTTGACGCCGAGATAGGTGCCCCCGTAGTACATCACCTGGCTGGCCCAGAAGCCCATGTTTGGGTCGGCCTCCAGCCGCGATTTCCCCTCCGGAGAATCGAAGAACCGTTCCATCACTTCCTGCATGTAGTCTTCCAGCCCGCTTTCCGGGTCGGAACCCTCCCAATCGATCCGTTGATCAATGCGAAAAGACATTTTTCCTCCTTGGACAATCCTTTCTCCCGGTCCGTTATCCCACCGGGCATTGCCGAATTTCCCCGGCCGCGCCACGGGCGCCGCAAGACACAACGGCCGGTAGTATGGCAGATCACGGCCGGACATGTCAATTGGAGTTTCGGCGGCGGTTTGCGCGCCGACGGGAGCGCAAAAGGCGCCGCGGTTATTTTGCCGGGGGGCGGGAGCGTGAAGATTTCGCCTCCTCGACAGAGGCGGCCGCCTCCCCAGGGTCGTCCTGCTTCGACGGCGGCTTCTTGTCGAAACCGGCCACGCTGGCCAGCGTGTCGGGCAGTTCCACGCCGCCGATGTCCTTCATCACCTGCATCATCGGCGGCAGGGTGCGGGCCATGTTCGTCAGCCAGTTGGCGGTGCTGCTGGCGCCGTTGCTGTCGGGGGCGTCCCAGACGACGATTTTGTCGAACTTGATGTTCGAGATCGCCTGGGCCGAGGCCTCGACCAGGTTGTCGAAGTGCTCGAGCATCAACATCTGGAAAGCCTGTTGGGCCCCGCCGCACGCCTCGACGATCCGCTGCAAGCCGTCGCCCTTCTTGGCCAGGATTTCGTACTGGCCGCGGGCTTCGGCCTCGAGCCTGGCGTAGATGGCGGCTGCGTCGCCCTCGGCCTCGATGCGGAGCTTGGCGGCCTCGGCCTCGGCCTCGACCTGGATCTTTGCCTTTTCGGCCTTGGCCGGGGCTTCCAGTTCGGCGCGGCGTTTGGCCTCGATCCGTTTGGCCTCGGCCACTGCCGCTTTGGCGCGGGCAATGTGCTCGGCCTCGAGCACGGCGCCCTCGGCGGTGACCTTCTCCGTTTCCCCCAGTTGGTAGGCCTCGGCCTTCTTCACCTGCAAGGTGGCCTGGGAAGCGGCGATGTCGGCCTTGGCGACGTTTTCGCCCTCGACCGCCCGGGCGTCGGCGTCGGCCAGCTTGACGCGCATGTCCCGCTCGGCCTCCTTGACCTGGGCCTCGCGCTCGAAGGCGGCCGACTGTTCGCCGACGACCTGCTCCTTCTCGAGTTCGGCGACGCGGACGGCCTGGTCGCGCATGGCCTCGCGGGTGCCGATCTTCTGGACCTTCTCGGCGTTGGCAACTTCGACGGCCTTTTCTCGCTCGGCGTCGGCCACGCGGATGGCGCCCATCTTCTCGTTGTCGGCGACGTCGCCGCGGGCGGTCTGGATGGCCTCCGAGGCGGCCTTCTGGCCGATCGCCTCGATGTAGCCCGACTCGTCCGTGATGTCCGTGATGTTCACGTTGATCGCCACCAGGCCGATCTTCAGCAGTTCCGGCTCGAGCGACTGCTGGATATGGGTCAGGAATTTGTCGCGGTCGCGGTTAATCTCCTCGATCCCCATCGAGGCAATCACCTGCCGAAGCTGCCCGAATATGATCTCCGAGGCCTGCTTCTCGATCTCGTGAAAGCTCAGACCCAACAGGCGGATGGCCGCGTTCTGCATCAGTTCCGGGGTGGTCCCGATGGCCACGGTAAACACGCTGGGTACGTTGACGCGGATGTTTTCGGACGACAAGGCCCCGCGCAGAGGAATCTCAATCTGCATCGGTTCGAGGCTCAGCCAGGCATAGTCCTGGATCAGGGGATAGACCAGCCGGGCGCCGCCGTGGATGCAAGTGGCCGCCTCGCCGCGCCCCGTCTTGCCGTAGACGACCAGCAGGCGGTTGCTGGGGCAGCGCTTGTAATACTTTAGCACCAGCAACAGGAAACCGAAGAAGACGACCAGCACCAGCACCGCAGTGATCGCCACGATCTGCGTGGTCTTGTCGCCCGAGAGAGCTTGAAAAAGTGAGGCAAACAGGGAAGCATTCATCATGGTTGTTCCTTTTCTTCTTCAGTTTCCAAGAACGGTTCGACTTGGAGGGTATTTGAGGTAATGACATCCGTCACGACAATTTTGGCGCCCGGCGCCAGGGCGTGGCCGGCAGTCAGGGCCAGGTATTCCATGGTCCGGTTTTGCAGGTTGATCTGGATTTTTCCGCTCCCTGACTCATCGGCGGGGATCGTGGTGTAGACGGTGCCGTGTTTTCCCACCGCGTGCTCGATGCGTGCGGTCCCTTCGGCCTTGAGCTTGCCGATGCTGAGGATCAGGGCATAGACCCCGTACATGGCCGCCAGTCCGGCGACTCCGCCTGTGAGCAGTTGTCCGGACTCCTCCATGCCGGCCGCCTCCGCTCCCAGGCCGCCAAGGCCGAAGAAGGCCAACGCGGCCACGACCGTGCGGAATGAGATTACGCCGAACAGCCAGGTCGAGGCTACGTGGTGGTCCCCGTGATGAACGTCGTGTGCCGCGCCGGCATGGACGTCTCCACCCAAATCGTGCCCGATGTCTCCACCCACGTCTCCATGAAAATCGCCGCCGAAATGGTGACCGATGTCGTGGGGTACGTCGATATTGAGCGCTTCGCCCCCCAGCCCGATCAGTAACAAGAGGAACTGCAACACCAGAACCGTACCGCCGACGGCGGCGCAGATCAGAAAAATGGTCGTCAACATGACTCACCCCCTATCCTTACACGTCCCGTTTCAGGTTCCCTCACACAGGAATTCGTCCGGCAGGGGGAAATCTTGGATAAACAACCGACGTGCGCGGCGGAATGCCCTCCGCGAAGGCGCAGGGTACAACCCAAAATATCTATGATAGTTCCTGATACCGGGGCGTCTACCCTCCGGATGTGTGATTTATGCATCCCCCCCGTTGGGGGAGCGAGACGGGGCACGTGGCTGTATCGGCCGGGAAAGCATGGGAGGACGAGTGCAAACCGGCGTTCGCCCAGAAACGGAAGAACGCAGAAAAGGATGGCGAGGCGTCCAGTTGCAGTCGCTTAAGCCGTTATCCATCGGCGCCCCGCCATCCCAAGGGGCGGCGGGGCCCAAAGGGGAAATGCACCCCGCCTGTCGCGTGCCGCGCGAGGGCAAGCGCGGCTGTTAGGGGCACACATTTGTGCCCGCTCCATCGTTCAATGTAATCGTATGCTTCGTCCGAATACCGTACCATCGGGAAAACCCTGGTCGGGGGCTGGGAAAAATCCTACCCCGCCCGCCCCGACAAGTGGGGCAGGATTCGTCTCCATGGGTCGTTTGGCATTGAAGTTGCACTTGCCTTGTGAGACAAGGCCCCGGGCCAAACGCAACGAAGGTGTCCTGGTGCGTCTGGCCTGAAAACCTGCGGCCCTTGTTGCTGAAATCCGGTGGACGCGGATGTTCGGGGCCCGGCAATAGAAACGGCGTCTGCAAGAAGGTGCCGATGGGGCCGAGAGTAGTGTGCAACTATTGCAGGGCGCCGGAATTCAACCTTGGAGGACCAAAGCGATGAAAACTGTAGCAACTTGGATGGCCGTTTTAGTATTGGCCGGGGGCCCTATTGTACCCGGCGTCTATGCCCAAAAAGGAATGGGAGAATCGACCGGTATCGCAAGGAAGGCCGTCAAGCCGGAAGCGGTCTCCCTGTCGGGAAAGGTGACGGGGGTGAAGACGGGGCCCTGCGAGAAGACGACGGGGAGAGCCAACGTCGGAACCCACTTTCTGCTGAAGACGCGAAAAGGGGAAAAACTGAACATTCACCTCGGGCCGGCGGACGTGGTCGAGCACATCGCCGATCGATTGTCCATCGGGAAGAAGGTGACTGTCAACGCCTTCCGCACGGCGAAAATGCCGGAGAACCACTATGTGGCCCGGTCGCTGGCGATTGACGGCGATTCGATCCGGCTCCGCGATGAGGGCTTGCGGCCTTTCTGGGCCTGGGGCGGCAATTCGCGCGGCCGTGGTGGACAGATGGGGCCAAGCAAGGGACAAAGTCCGGGCTACGGCCGGGGACGCCAGGGTGCAGGACCCGGTTGGGGACGGGGCCCGGCTTCCGGCAGAGATTGTTGCCCGCGCCTCGGGCCGGGTTGCGGACGGGGGAACGGTCGCGGACAAGGCGGCGGATACGGCCGGGGGCCGTGGTTCATCGATCAAGATGAGGACGGTATCTGCGATCATTTCGAGAGAGCGTTTCAGAGAGATTGACAAGCCCGGGAAAGACCGTTAGCTTGGCGGCATTGACCGCATGAGAAACCCTGCCGATGCGATGGCAAACCTGGACAACTGTCGCTGTTGTGTTGCTGGCGTTGTCTGCCTTGGCCTGGTGGCAACACCGCGAGTATTGCCATGAATGCGAACTGGCCCGCGAAACGCTTCACCGCCAGGCCCATTCGGTGATGAACGCCTTGGTGGGCGGAATCCGGGCCCACCGCCGGCGAGGGTATTTCTTTGCGGCCCAACTCCAAGGGTCGCTGGATGAGCTTGTCAAATCGCAAGACATCCTGGCCGTCGCCGTCGTCTCCGGCGACGGTCGGTTGATGCTGTCGGCCGGCAAGACCGAGATGCTCGGTAGCCGGTCTCCGATCGTCGGGGGTGATTTCTGGGATGCCGCGGGATTCCGGCTCGTCGAACCGCTTGACTTGCCGCCCGCTCCCGGCGGACTTCACCACAGCGGCGGCGGCGAAGGTCCCTTTTCGGGCGGGGGAGAGTTTGCGGTCATTCTGATGCTGGATCGTTCCCAAGTCGACGCTCGTTGCCGCCACGCGGTCTGGCTGCGCGGTTCCCTCGTTGTCGCCGGAGCCGTCGTGTTGCTGTGCGCAACCCTGGCATGGCGTATCACGATCCGGTCGGCGGGCCGTGCCCGGGCCCTCGAGATGGAAGCCCTGCACCTGCGCGACTTGAGTCGGGCCGCCGCCGGATTGGCCCACGAAACCCGCAACCCGTTGGGGCTGATCCGCGGGTGGACCCAACAATTGGCACAATCCGACCGGCAATCCCGAGAGCAACAAGAACAAGCACAGGCAATTGTCGAGGAGTGCGATCGGGTAACCGCGCGGATCAACCAGTTTCTTGCCTTTGCCAGACCGTGCAAACCCGAACTCGAACCGGTCAACATTAAGAAAATGGCCGACGAACTGGCCCTCCTGCTGGAGCCCGACTTGAACGCGAACAACATCACGTTCAGCCGCACGGCCCTATTACCGGACGAGATCGTCCGGGCAGACCGCGAGATGTTTCGCCAGGCACTGTTCAACCTCGTCCAGAACGCGGTTCAGGCTTCGCCCGAGGGACAAACGGTTGAAATTTTCGTGCGGGGGGGACAAGATGGCGGCAGGCGGATCGAGGTCGCGGACCACGGTCCGGGAGTCTCCCCCGAGGCGGTCGGGTCGTTGTTTGCGCCCTACTTCACGACCCGGCCGGACGGCACGGGCCTGGGGCTGGCTATTGTCCGCCATATCGCAAGTGCCCACGGCTGGGAGGCCGGCTACGCGCCGCGCCCCGGCGGAGGTTCCTTATTTTGGCTGGATCGAATCCATGTCTGAACGCCGACGCACAATCCTGGTGGTAGACGACGAACCCGCGCAACGCAGGTTGCTTTGCGGATTCGTCGATTCGCTCGGCTTCACCGCGACGGAAGCATCCTCGGCCGAGGACGCGCTGGCGTCGATCCGCCGCAGCCCGCCCGACATGGTCCTCCTCGATGTTCGGCTACCCGGCGCCAGCGGCATCGAGGCGTTGGGGGAAATCCGCAAGATGGCAGGTGAATTGCCGGTGCTGCTGATCACCGCCTACGCCGACCTGCGTCAAGCGGTGGCCGCGATGAAGAGCGGTGCCGACGACTATCTCTCAAAACCGATCGACCTCGACGAATTGGAGGTGGCGGTTGCCGAGGCGTTGGGAATGCCGGAAGGCCGGGCGGTACACGGCGCAAAAGCCGTTCCGGAACTGCCTCCCGGCTTCGTCTGCGAAAGCCCGACCATGCGGCACGTCATCGAAACGGCAGCCGTGGTGGCCGCCTCAAACGCCCCGGTCCTCATTACCGGCGAAAGCGGCGCCGGCAAGGAAGTCGTTGCCCAACTGATCCACCGGTGGAGTCCCCGCGCAGCCGGGCCGATGGTTACCGCAAACTGTGCCGGTTTGCCCGAGTCGCTCATCGAAAGCGAACTGTTCGGCCACACGAAGGGGGCCTTTACCGGGGCCAACTCCGCCCGGCAGGGTTTCTTCCGCGCGGCCGACGGAGGAACGCTCTTTCTCGATGAAATCGCCGAAATGCCGATGCACTTGCAGCCGAAGCTGCTGCGAGCGCTGGAATCCGGGCAAATCACACCGGTCGGCAGCGAAACTCCCGTGGAGATCGACACCCGGTTGATCGTGGCGACCAATCGCGATCTGAGCAAAGCCATCGCCGAAGGTGAATTCCGCGAGGACCTTTACTATCGGATCAACGTAATCGAACTGGTTGTCCCGCCGCTCGTCGAACGCCACGGCGACATCCTGCCGCTGGCCCGGCAGTTCGCCGTCGAGTTCGCCGGTGCGCCGGTGCGGCTGTCGCCGCAAGCGATGCAGTGCTTTCTGGCGCATCCCTGGCCGGGCAACGTCCGTGAACTCCGCAATGCCGTCCAGCGGGCGTGTCTGCTCTGCCGCGGCGACGTTATCCTGCCGGAACATCTCCCACCGAAAATCGCCTCGCTGGCCGGTGATGCCGATTCCCGGCGAGCCGGCGCCGGACGCCTGCCGCAAGTCGAACGAGCCACCATCCTCGCCACGCTCGAAGAATGCGGCGGCAACCGCACGCACGCCGCCAAAAAACTCGGCATCAGCCGGCGGGCACTCATCTACAAACTCCGAGTTATCGAAGCCGGGGCGGAATAGGGGGCGACTCACAAATGGCTTGAGGGTGTCCGGGAATTGCAGACAGAAATCACTGTAGGGAACGGCCTCTGTGCCGTTCCGTTTGGGCAACGATCCATCTGCGGAACGCCACAGAGGGCGTTCCCTACAGGGGCGAATTCCCGGACGGCCTCAAATAACTTTGGTGTTCGGCCGTAGCTACACCGGCTCCTTGGCACGGTAGTTGCTAAATGCTCTCCTGTGACGCTGGTGCGCGAAGAGCAGCCGGCCGTTCCTGCACGGTACATACGAGCAGATTGCCGAAAGTATACGTCGGAACAGAAACGAAACCGGTTGTGCAACAATGTTCCAGTTGCCGCGCTTGCGGTATGCACTTCTTGCACAGCGCTCCGGGTTGGATGGCGGGGCCGCCGAGGAGGGGGTAAACCGGTCCGATCCCCCACGAGCATGAAGAAATTGATTTCCACATTTAAGGAGAGAGCCATGAAGAGTAACGGAATCTGGATGGGCGTTTTTGTTGTTGCCGTTGTTGCCTTTGCGGCGACGGTCCGCGGCGAACCGGGCGCCAAGGTGTTTGCCGACGGCAAAGCGTTGTTGGCCAAGGGTGATTTCAAGGGCGCAATGGCCGCCTTTGCCGATGCGGCGAGAGCCGACTCATCGAACCGGCAATACGTTTCGCAGTACGCCATGGTCCGCCAGATCGTACAACTGCGGAAACGCCTGAAGACGGAAACGGATCCGCGGCGCTGGCACTACACGGCTGATGCGTTGCGTTCGTTCTACGTGCGGGAAAAGATCTATCCCGAAGCGCTGGCTATCGACAAAAAGGTCTATGCGAAATGGCAGGACGCGCCGTCCGCCGTGAGACTGGCTGAAACGCTGCTGGCGATGGACCGAAACGCCGAGGCGGCAGAAGTCCTCTCGCAGATCGATCCGGACAAGGCGACCGGTGCAACGAATGCGCTGCTGGGTGTTGCCTTGGCTCGCGACGGCAAAGTCGATCGTGCCAAGGTGATTGCCCGCCGTGTCTCGTTGCACGAGAACGCCGGCCCCGGCATGGCCTACTCGGCTGCCCGGCTCTATGCCGCGACCGGCGATACGGACAAGGCGCTTCGCTCGTTGGCTCGGTGTTTCGAGGCAATCCCGCCGAGTCTCCTCGACGGGTTCAAGGCCCACGCGAAGCTGTGCCCCGACTTCGCCGATCTGGCCTCGACCGCCGAATTCGCCAGGGTCCTGCAAACGAAATCGAAGGTGGCCGAATCGAAGTGCAGCGGCGGCAGCAAGTGTGCCGGTTGCCCGATGCGGGGAAAATGCAGCAGCGGACGCAAGTAAGAACCTCTGCACGTGGAAATCATGAAAAGGACCAGGAGGATCGTCCAGGGCGGCTTCTTGGCGCTCACGCTGTTAGGCGTCTTTGTCTTCGGGGCGAATTGCGAACGCTGGTGCCCGTTCGGCGGCGTTGAGGCAATCTACGAGTACGCCACCCGCGGCACCATGCTCTGTTCGCTCGGCGTCTCGAATTTCTATATCCTCGGCGGCGTCGTGCTGATGACCTTTCTCCTGCGCAGGGCGTTCTGCGGATATGTCTGTCCGATCGGGACCATTTCCGAGTGGCTCGGCGCCGCCGCCGCAAGGCTTGGCGTGAAACCCCTTCGCGCCGGACCGAAAGTCGACCGCGGTTTGGCGCTGCTGAAGTATGCGGTCCTCGGCGTTATCCTTGTCCTAACGTGGCGCGCCGGCGAGTTGATCTTCCGCGGCTTCGATCCGTGCTATGCCCTGATCAGCCGCCACGGAACGGATATCACCGTCTGGGCCTACGTGGTGCTGGGGGTCATCGTCGTCGCATCTCTGCTTGTGATGATGCCTTTCTGCCGGTGGTTTTGCCCGCTCGCGGCCGTGCTCAATCCGATATCCCGATTCGGACTGACCTGCGTGCGGCGGGATGCGGATACGTGTATCGACTGTGGAAAGTGTTCGAGGGCCTGCCCGACGGCGA
The DNA here is from genome assembly GCA_964547995.1 of uncultured Planctomycetaceae bacterium. Taxonomy (GTDB): domain Bacteria; phylum Planctomycetota; class Planctomycetia; order Pirellulales; family Thermoguttaceae; genus CAZJRB01. The sequence goes on from CAZJRB010000050.1 coordinate 14,202, forward strand.
TTCCGGTCGATCGGCTTGAAGAGGTCAAGGCCGCGAGATGTCTTGCGTGCCTGAACTGCCTGGAGGCGTGTCCCGTCGGGAAACCCAGTCCCCTGACTTGGGGTCCGGCAAAGCCGGTCGGCGGGCGCTGGCCGCAGGCGGCGCTGGTGGCCTTGTTGCTGTTGTGCGTGGCCGGCGTCGTCGGGGCATCCTGTCTCTGTCCGTTTCCGTCGTTCGTCAAAATCCACGGCGAACCGCCGGATCGTGTGGCAAGCGTCCGGTTGAAGCTCGACAACCTCGCCTGTCGCGGCCGTGCGAACCTCTTGTTCTTTTTCCTCGAGCGCGACGACATGTACGAGATCCCCGGCTATTTTCGGCTCGAGGCATGGCCCGGTCCCGGCAAGGCCGACATCCGCGTTATTTATGATCCGGCCGAGACCGGCGAGATGCCGATCAAGCAGGCAATCACCGAACCCTACTTCGATCCGGGATACGGCTGGCGCGAATCCCCTTTTTCGATCGAGGGCTATGACGTGCTCGGGGCGGACATGTCCGGGGATGCGTCACTGCCGCCCGACCTCTGACCACCATTTAGCGATTGCTTGGAGTTCCCGACGGTCCCTTGCACTCGATTTCCCGGCAGCCAGTCGCTCGTTCGCCGCACGACGACGTAGAGCACGGGCACCAGGAAAACCCCGAAGAAGGTTGCGGCGAGCATGCCGCCGAACACGGCGGTTCCCAGGGCCTTGCGGCTTTCGGCCCCGGCGCCGGAGGCGATCACCAGCGGGATGATGCCCAGGATGAACGAAAACGCGGTCATCAGGATGGGTCGAAACCGCAACCGCGACGCCTCGACCGCTGCGTCGACCGGCGATTTCCCCTGTTCGCTTTGCTGTTTGGCGAACTCGACAATCAGGATGGCATTCTTGCTCGACAACGCAATGAGCAGGACGAGCCCGATTTGCGTATAGACGTTGACATCCATGCCCCGGAACCACACGCCGACTAGCGCCCCGAGCATTGCCAGCGGGACCGAGAGAATCACCGCCAGGGGAATCGAATAGCTCTCATATTGCGCGGCGAGGAAGAGATAGGCGAAGATCAAAGCCAGCGAGAAGATGATCGGGGCAAGGTTCCCGGCCTTGATTTCCTGATAGGTCATTCCGGTCCAGTCGTACCCCATCGACTGCGGAAGTTTGTCTTCGCAAATTCTCTCCATCTCCTTGACGGCCTGGCCGGAGCTGACGCCGGTGGCGGGCATGCCGTTGACCGTTGCGGCCGCGTAGAGTTGGTAGTGGTCGATCTTCTGCGGTCCGACGCTATCCAGAACGGTGACCACGGAGGTGAGCGGGATCATCTTGCCCTTGTCGTTGCGCACTTTCAACAGGGCAATGTCCTCGACTTGATTGCGGAACGGTTGGTCGGCCTGCACCATCACCTTGTAGATCCGGCCGAACTTATTGAAGTCGTTGACGTAGACCGAACCGAGGTTTGCCTGCAGCGCATGGAAGACCTCGTCCTGCGGGACACCGTGCTTTTTGACTTTCGTGCGGTCGATCTTGACGAAAAGCTGGGGGACGGAGGCGCGGATCCGCGTGGTCACGTCGGTCAGCAACGGGTCGGCATTGGCTTCTTGCACGACGTCGTTGGCAATCTCCTGGAGCCCTCCCGGGCCGACACTCTGCCGACTGGGTTCTTCCTTGTCGTCGCTTGCCGGGGTTTCGGCGACTTTCTCCCACGCCTCGGTGATCTTCGTGGCGTCCTGGCCGCCCACGCGGTCCTGCAGTTTCAACTCGAACCCGCCGGCCATGCCGATTCCCTGGATCGGCGGCGGCGGAAACGCAAATACGATCGCTTCTTGGACATCCTGGAACTCCCGGTTCAAGGCCGCCACGATGTGGCCGACGTGCTCTTCCCGCGACGTGCGCTCGTCCCACGGTTTCAAGGTAACAAGAAGGCTGCCCATGTTCGACGACACGTTGGCGTCCAGCAGCGAGTAGCCGGAGAAGCTGATCGAGTCCTTGGCGCCCGGCATCTTCATGCTGGTCTCCTCGACTCGCTTGACGACGGCTTCGGTGCGCTCGCGCGACGCGGCGTCGGGTAGTTGAATATTGACTATGAAGTAGCCCTGGTCTTCATTGGGAATGAAGCCGGTCGGCATCTTCGTGAACCCGAAGCCGGTTGCCACGAGCAAGCCGACGAACAGAAGCATGATGATCCCGAGTCGCCGTACCAGGACGTTGACAATCACCATATACCCGTTGGTGGAATGCTCGAATCCCCAGTTGAAGCCGCGGAAGAACCACCCGTGTGCCGGCGTCGGCTTCCTGAGAAAATGCACTATCGTCAACAGCACGCCGAGGACGATGCCGGCCAGCAGGAACGTATGCTCGATGCCGAGAAATCCAAGCGGCGACGTCCCTTTTGTATCGAGCCAAAGGCCGATCAGCGCCGGGCCGCAAAGCTTCAACAGGAACATCATGACGCGTTCCAGCTTGACCATGGACGGCTGCAGCAGCAGGCCACACATCGCCGGGCTGAGCGTCAGTGCGTTGAGGGACGAGAGGCACGTTGCCGCCGAGATCGTCAGGGCAAATTGCCGGTAGAGTTGGCCCGTAATGCCGGGAAAGAACGCCGTCGGCAGGAAAACGGCCAGCAACACGAGCGTCGTGGCGATCACCGGGCCGGTCACTTCCTCCATCGCCTTGGCCGTCGCTTCTTTGGAAGGGAGCCCCTCGTTTTCCATGAGGCGAACGGTGTTTTCGACCACCACGATTGCGTCGTCCACGACAATTCCGATGACCAGGACCAGTCCGAACAGCGACAAGGTGTTGATCGAGAATCCCAACGCCATCATGACGCCCAACGTACCGATGAGAGAAACCGGGATCGTCAAGGCGGGGATGAGCGTCGTGCGGAGATCCTGGAGGAAGATGTAGACCGACAAGACCACCAGCACGACCGCGATGAAAAGCGTTTCGACGACCTCGCGGATCGATGCCTTGACGAAATCCGTGAAGTCGTAAACGACGTCGCAATCAAGTCCCTCCGGGAAATCCTCGGCCAATCCTCCTTTCCCGTCCTTGCCGTAGACGGCCTTGCGGACGCCGTCCGCCACGTTCAGCGCATTGGCGCCGGGGAGCTGGTAGACCATGATCGTGGCGCAAGGCTTGCCGTTGAGTTGGGAGAACCAGTTATAGCTCTCGGCGCCGAGTTCGATTCTCGCAACGTCCTTCAGCCGGACGATTTGCCCGTCGGCGCCCGTCTTGACGATAATGTCTTCAAACTGCTCCTCGTTGGCCAAACGGCCGGTCGTTGTTATCGTGTATTGGAAGTTCTGGCCGGGGGGCGTTGGCGGTTGACCGATCTGTCCCGCCGCAACCTGGACGTTCTGCTCGCGGATTGCGCCGAGAATGTCGCTGGTGGTCAGGCCGCGGGCCGCCAGCTTGTTCGGATCGAGCCAGATGCGCATCCCGTACTCGGACGTCCCGAAGACGCTCACGTCGCCAACGCCGGGCACGCGGCTGAGTTCGTCCTTGATATATTTTGTGGCATAGTTGCTCAGAAAAAGCTCGTCGTACTTCCCGTCCGGCGAGAAGACGCACAGCGCCAGCGTCATGCTCGTCGACTTCTTTTTTGTCGTGATTCCCTGGCGTTTGACTTCTTCCGGCAGTTTCGGTTCGGCAATCGCGACGCGGTTCTGGACCAGCACCTGAGCCATGTCCAGATCGGTACCCACCTCGAAGGTGACCGTCAGCGTCATTTTGCCGTCGCTGGTGCTGCTCGACGACATGTAGATCATGTTCTCCACGCCGTTGACCTCTTGTTCGATCGGCGTGGCCACCGTATCGGCAACGACCTTGGCATCGGCGCCGGGGTAGCTGGTCGAGATCTCGACCGTCGGCGGCGTGATGTCCGGATACTGCTCGACCGGCAGAACGAACAGCGTGATACCCCCGGACAAGACGATCACAATCGATATGACCGTGGCAAAGACGGGCCGGTTGATGAAAAAGCGTGAAAACATGCTTGGAGGGTTCTTTCGCGGCTACGGTGGGGGCAATGTCGGCTTGGGCGGCCCGACTTCGATCCGGGGCGGACCGGCGGCTTCGGGTACCAACGGACGGGCAACTCCGGGTACGGGCATATCAACGGCTGGGTCGTTGATAACCGGCTCGTCGATGCTCGGCTCGTCAACGGCCGGCTCTCCGGGGATCGGGGGCTGCGGCAACCGGGAGTCCTTCTCGTGCTTGGGAACTTGGATGACTTCGTTCACCGGCAGTGAAGGGACGTCGCTGCTGAGCGTCCATTTCACCGGCATCCCGGGCCGGGCTTGCTGGATGCCCTTGCTGACATAACGGTCGTTCGGACCGAGCCCCTTTTCGACGACCCGCATTCCGCCGACGAGCTGGCCGGCTTTGATGTACCTGCGTTCGACTTTGTCGTCGTCGCCGATCACCAACACGAACTTCCCGCCGAGGTCGGTTCCGATCGCGCGATCGTCAACCAGCAGAGCATTCTCGATCGGCGGCCCGGGAACCCGGATGCGTGCAAAGGCCCCCGGCGGTATCATGCCGTCTTCATTCGGAAAGACGGCGCGTACGGACATTGTTCCCGTCGACGCGTCGACCGTGTTGTCGATAAAGTCAATCTCGCCCGTGTAGGGAAATCCTTCATCGTCGGCAAGTCCCAGATAGACCACTTTCTCCTTCGGCCCCGCTTCATTATCATCCCCGCGCTGCTTCCTCCATTTCATATACTCCAGCAAGTCGATCTCGCCGATATCGAAATATGCGTGGATCGGTTCGATTTTGCGAACGGTGGTCAGCAGGGTGTTTTCCCCGGCACCGACCAGGTTGCCGACGTCGACCAGGTGACGGCTGACCCGTCCGGGAAACGGGGTGTGGATTTGCGTATAGCTCAGATCGATCTTGGCGTTCTCCAGTGCTGCCTCGGCCGCAAGGACTGCCGCCTTCGCGCTGTCGCGCTGGGCGGTTCTGGTATTGAATTCCTCCATGGAAATCGCCTTGCTCGCAACAAGTTTGGCAGCTCGCTCGAGATTCGATTGGGCCAGCACCAGTTGAGCCTTGGCAGATTCCAGACGTGCCTGGGCTTCGGTGACCTTGGCTTCGAAGGGCTCCGGCTCAATGACAAAGAGCAACTGGCCCTCCTTCACATCGGAACCGTCGGCGAAATTGATGCTCTTCAAGAACCCCTGAACCCGCGCTCGAACGTCCAGAGACTCCGTTTCCCGGGTCTTGCCGGTGAAGTCGGCGTGCGAAACCACGTCCGCCTGATATGGCTTGGCGACCGTCACTTCCGGCAGCGAGGGCTTCTCGGGTTCGGGCCGGTTGCAGCCGCTCAGAACACCCCAGGCGGTCGCCGCCGCCCACAAGAGAACCATGTTGGCGGTTGGTACTTCTTTCATGGTCTTTGTCCCCATCCTGCGATTGCTGAGCCCGGCCCGGCCAAAGCACTGTAACCGGGCTATCCCGCTATACATGACGTTTGTCTTCTCATCGTTGCGCAACGATTGACTGATCGACGCTGTGAAATAATACGGTGGCAGATTCCTGCGGGCAAGACGCTGTTTCCAAGAGGGCGGCTCGCCGGTCCGAAAACCGGCCTTGCCCCACTGGTGGTGCCTCTTTATACTGCTCGCCCCCGCAACCTATGGATAGGCGCGCACCCGCGCGAGTGCGCAACTTCTTATAGCATAACGGTTTAAGGAGGAACCGAAATGACTCGCCACCACTCCCAAAAGGTCGAATTCCCGGCAAAACGTCCCCAAAAGCGACTGGTGATGATCCTCGGGGGCATTGTCATGCTCGCCGTGTGTGTTGTAATCCGGCACTATTGGGGGGCACAGCCGGCCAGTGCCGAGCCACAAACATCGACCGTGCGGCCGGCGGCCTTTCACTCCCGCACTGGGAACCGGCCGTCTCAGCCCCGCGCGACCCGGGCTCGGACAACCCGAACCGTACCGAACCGGCCCACCCCGCGTTCCGTCCGCGCGAAACCCGCGCCGCCGGAAATCGTTGCCGAAGTCAACGGCTATCCCATCACGCGCGAGGAGTTCGGCCGCGAGTGCCTCCGCCATTACGGCAAAGACGTTTTGGAGAGTCTCGTCAACAAGCAACTCATTGCCGAGGAGTGCGCGCGGCAGGGAATCAACGTCACCGGGGCCGATGTTGATGCGGAGATCGAACGGATGGCCGCGCGCTTCCGGCTGCCGATCGAACAGTGGCTGAAGATGCTCAAGTCGGAGCGCGGCATCAACCCGTCGCAATACGCCAAAGACATTATTTGGCCCACCCTGGCCTTGCGCCGTCTGGCGGGCGAGCGATTGAAAGTCACCGACAAGGAGCTGCAAGAGCAATTCGAAAAAAGATACGGCCCCAGCGTCCGCGCCCGCTTGATCGCGTGCAAGAGCCTTGAAAAAGCCAAGCAGCTCCATGCGGTAGTGGTGGCCAACCCGGACGAGTTCGGCAATGTCGCCAAGGATCAGTCGGAAGACATCCCCAGCGCCAGCAGCAACGGTCGAATCCAACCGATCCGCAGGCACGGCTACTACAAGGAAATCGAACTGGCCGCCTTCACCATGTCCGACGGGGAAGTCTCCGAAGTCATTCAAGCCGGCGGGCAGTATGTCATCCTCAAACGCGAGAAGCTGTTGCCGCCCGCCAAGGTGAAGTTCGAGCAGGTTGCGCCGCAATTGGAAGAGATTATCCGCGACGGCAAGACGCGAGAAGTCGCCGGAGAGATATTTCAGCAGTTGCAGAATGAAGCGAAGGTGGAAAACGTGTTCAACGATCCGGTTCGGAGCCGTGCGTTACCCCACGTGGCGGCCTTGATTAACGGAAAGCCAATCGCCATCGCACAACTGGCCGAGGAGTGTATCGAACGCCACGGCGCCGAAGTCCTCGAAGGGACCATCAACCGCAAACTGATCGAATCGGCCTGCCGGAAACGCAATATCACCGTCAGCGAAAAGGACATCGACGCCGAGATCGCACGGGCGGCCTCCGTATCGGTTCCTCGCAGGCCGGACGGATCGCCCGACGTCAACGCGTGGTTGGAGCTGGTCACAAAACAACAGGGCGTTTCGATCAGCGTCTACCGCCACGATTCAGTCTGGCCTTCGGTAGCACTGAAGAAACTGGTCGGCGAGAGCGTCGAGATTACCCCGGAGGACATGAAGAAGAGTTTCGAGGGGAGCTACGGCCCCCGCGTGCGGTGCCGGGCAATCGTGATGCAGAACCAGCGCCGCGCCCTTCAGGTATGGGAAATGGCCCGAAAGAATCTCACCGTCGAACACTTCGGCGATCTCGCCGAGGAATACTCGTGCGAGCCCGGCAGCCAGGCGCTGCGGGGAAAAGTGCCGCCCATCAAAATGCACGGCGGCCGGCCCAAGCTCGAAGAAAAAGCCTTCGCAATGAAGCCGGGGGAACTCTCCGGAGTCATCCAGGTGGGGAACATGTATATTATCCTCCTCTGCGAGGGTTACACCGAGCCTGTCGACGTGAAATTTGAAGACGTCCGCGACCTGCTTTACCGGGACATCCACGAAAAGAAACTCCGGCTGGCAATGGCCCGGCACTTCCAGCAGTTGCAGCAGAACGCGACCATCGAGAACTTCCTTGCAGGGACGACCCGGCGACCGAAACGCAAGACAGATCCAAAACCGATTTCCGAAATTCCCGTCTTCCACCGGGTGCCCACGCCGCGATAGTGAGGCGAGGGTTCAAAGTGGAGGGTCTCAACTCTCATTCTCCGACTTGCGTGCGCGGCTCTCGTTCCCGTGCTCCGCATGGGAACGTAGCGAGCGACGCTCGGCGTCGGACTCTCAACCCTGGACTCTCAACTCTCAACTTTCATTCTCCGACTTGCGTGCTTCCTTCGCGTAGAATTTGGCGATGTTGATCCCGCCGCGGAGTTCTTCTTCGAGCAGCTTGACGCGTCTTTCCAAACGCTCGACCGTGCGCTGGAGCTGGGGGATAATGTAACGGTTGGCATCTTCCGGCTTGGGACGCGGGACGCTGGGATAGCCGAGGTGCCGCTCGAGCGCCGAGAAGAGATAGAGCGGGTCCTTGCGGCGATTGGCCAGGGCGATCTTGCCTTCCTTCTCGCCGAAGAGGATCGGCTTCTCCACTTCACCGCGATTCTTGCGATAAAGCTCGCTTCGGACATAGATCATGTCGGCGAAGTCGATCAGCCCGATCTGCCGCCGGACGATCAGGATCCATTCCCGCCAGTCGTCGTCGAACGTCTCGTCGCCGGCCATCGCCTCCAACCCGCGGTCGTACCCCAGCCGATTGCGGCAGAGGCTCTCGAACTGGAAGAGAAACAGCCCTTGCAGCGAGGCCCCCTTCGCGCGGTATTCCGCCTCGCGTTGTAGGATATCCAGCGCGACCTGGAAATCGAACCGGCCCTCCGGCTTCTCGGCTTCGGCGACGAGATAGGTTTGGAAGGGGGAGAAGTAGTGCGACAGGCGGCCCATCGCAGTGGCAAACCCGCCCGTCAGCCGCAGCTCGTCCGCCATGAACTCGATCGCCACCGGCAACTTCGTGGTCGCCAGGACCTCGTGCGAGATCGACGCCAGAAGGTCCTGCGTCGACATGCTCTGCTTCATCCGCTCACGAAGCGTGGCGAAAAAGTAGGCCTGTTCGACATATTCATCATGGTTCAGCGGCATGTTATAGTGTTGTTTCCACAATACGTTTTTTCAAGACACCTACCCTATTGTACCCGAAGAGACCATCCTCCGTGAATCCCCCCCGCGACAGCCTATCCGCCGCGCTGGCCCGGCACCGGATCGAACTGCCCGAGCCGCAGATAGCCCTGCTCTCGCGGTATTGCGGTCTGCTGTGGCAGTTCAACACGAAGATCAACCTCACGCGGCACACCGATTACGAGAAGTTCGTCGCCCGGGACGTGGTCGACAGCCTGGCCTTTGCCGAGTTTCTCGAGAAGGGGGAACGGGTGCTCGACGTGGGGACCGGGGGCGGCGTGCCGGGTATCGTGCTGGCGATCGTCCGTGAGGATCTCGACGTGTCGCTCTGCGAGTCGGTTGCCAAGAGAGCACGCGCAGCAGGGGAAATCGCGGCACGGGTGGGCCTCAACGTGCCGGTGCTCCACGGCCGGGCGGAAGAACTCTTACAAGAACACTTTTTCAATACACTGGTCGTTCGTGCGGTTGCCAAGCTCAAGAAGTTGCTCGAATGGTTTCAGCCCTGCTGGGACCGCTTCGACCGGCTCCTGGTGCTGAAGGGCCCCGCCTGGGTCGAGGAACGCGGCGAAGCACGCCATCACCACCTTCTGGAAAACCTCGCCCTGAGAAAGCTCGCCGCCTATCCCATCCCGGGAACCGATGCGGAAAGTACACTGCTACAGATTTGCCCGAAGGGCAAGTTGAAGTAGACCGCAGCACGGTTTGGCGGGCGGGCTACCGCGCTGCGGCCGCCCAACACGCCACTTTTCCATTCTTCATCGTCAAGTACAAGCGGCCGTAGGCGGCGGCCATGCCGTCGAACACGGGACAGGCGTCGAGCGGATACTCGGCCAGAATTTTGCCGTCGGCGGTCGAAACGGCCATCAGGACCGGTTCTCGTTCGGGGCCGGCGTCCTTGTCGAAGACCGTGACCGAGTCCTTCCAGCCTGCGGCAAAAAGCGTGTCGCCGGCCAGGACCAGTGCCCTGATCTGGACGGGCAAGGTCTCCGTCCACGTATGTCGCGCGGTACTGGATATGCCGCCCTTCTTCTTTTTCTTGCCCGCAGGCGCCTTGCTCGGCGCCGTCCTTCTAGTGGCTTTGCTCGGTTGGGCGTAGAGGCGGTTTCCGATGGGGAAACATTCGGCTTTGTACCGGGCGTATTTCTGGTGCAGGTGCCCGGTGTGGGTCGGGGGCTGCATCGAGCGGTCGTGTTTCAGGAAGGTGTAGAACGACTGCACTCCGTAGGCCATCTTGTCGTTGAACACAAGCAGCTTGCCGAACGGTCCTCCGCCTCCGCCCAGGGTCCAGTTCAACCGGTGGGCAAAACAATCCTCCAGGAGCCCGGTCGTTGTTACAAGGGTTCCCCCGCCTTTGCCGCCCTGCTTCAACGACGGATCGAACCGGACCTGCCGCATGTTGATGTTCGTGCCGTCGGAGACCAGTATGTCGGGCAGGGCGCCCGCCTGGCTGGCCCCTTCCGTGGCGACGGTTGCCTGGCAGAGCAGTTTCCCGGTCAGGGCGTCGAGGCCGAAGAGCCGGATTCCGCCGTCGAGATACGAGCTGTGCCCCGCGGCGAAGTAGACCACGCCGTCCTGCACCAGCACACTTCCATGGACCGGCCAGACCGACTCGATCCGGTCGCGGACCACGGTTCGCCGGTCGACGGGCGCCGCCCGGAAACGCCACACCAGCTTCGGGTCATCGAGTGTGTATGCGTAGACGTACCCGTCACGCGAGCCGAAGATCATCATCCCGGCATAGATTGTCGGGGGAGAGTCAACGCGCCCGTCCGTGTGGATTTCCCACTTTGGCGTTCCCGTCTCCGCGTCGAAGCAAAGGAGGGCCTGATCATCCACCAGACTGACGAGGAGCCGGTTCTCGGCGACGGTTACGCTGCTCAATCGGCCGCCGATGTCCTTCTCCCACTTCTTCTCGAGTTCTACAGGCACCCGGGAACTCGTGCAACCGCTGCGGCTGATGTCGTGGCGGAAGGTGGGCCACTCGTCCGGGTTTGCATTGGGCGCCGGCGGCGCCCAGATGCGGCCTTTCGCCGTATCCGCGGCGGGCGGCAGCGATTCGGTTTTCGGTTTGTCGATCGTTCCGTAAGCCGGCCCTTTCTTCAACCGGCCGTCGTCGTCCGGCTCAATATCGTCCAGCGAATTTTTGGCAGACAAGGCGTGGAAGCCGTCGAACTTGATCGTGTTGAAACATTTGCACGGATGCGGCGGGATATAGATCAGCCCGTTGCACGGCATGATGCCGTACTGGCAGCAACCGCGGATCCACCAGTTGATCGTATTCTGGTCGCCTTCGAGATCGACGAACTCGACGCCGCGCCGGCTGCTGAGCAGGTATCGCTCGGTGGCCTTGTTCCGGTAACAGCGGTGGTGGTGCCCGCCGGGCCATACGTCTTTCTTGACCAGCCTCTTCTTCACCTCACCGTTCTGGAGATCGAACGCCAGGAATTCGGTCCCGCCGCCCGGAACGTCCTGGGCCTTTACCTTGATCGCCTGGATTCCCGGAAAGGTCCACACGAGGCCGTCGATTACAAACAGGTCTCCGGGCGCGGCGAAACCGGCGTATCCCCGGTTCTCCCAAAGCAGCCTTCCGTCTTTTGCCGAGAAAACGGCCAGGCGGTCCAGCGACAGGCACAGCACCTTGTCTTGGTGATGGACGACGGTGGGGGTGTAGTTCATCAGGAACAACCCCTTGGTGGGAAAGGGCGACTGCCAGAGTTCTTTCCCCGTCTCCAGGTCGACACAATAGAGATTCTCGTTGTCGAGATAGAATGCCTTCTTGCCGGCGGCAATCAGCGTCAGGGGCGCGTATCGGGCAAGGTTTTTCCCGCTCTTCTTCCACAGAAGCCGGCCGGTCTCCGCGCGATACGCGGCGATCGTCTTGCCCTTCACGCCGGGATCCTCCTCCATGTAGAAGTCCCAGTAGTTGTCGATCTTGGGGGCGAGACGGTTCCACAGGTGCGGGTCGCCGGAGACCACGAGCAGGACGCCGTCGCGGCAGATCATCTCCTCGGCGTTTTCCGTGCCCTTGTACGTCAAAAGCGTCTTGCCCGTCGCGGCATCGAGCAGGCTGACCGGCGCATCGAGACCGAGGGTTGCCCACACACGGTCGCCGACCGAAACGAGGCGTCTCGGAAGCTGGGCCGGGCCCGAGCGGAAATAGTGCAGATGCGTCACCCAGTCGGGGATGTCCCGCTTCCACAGGAGCATCCCGTTGAAGGCATCCCGGGCAATGAGTTTCCAACTTGCCGGGTGGTGGACCAGCGAAGTGAGCCCTTCGTCGATGATGTAGAAGATTCGCCCATCGCTGGAGGTCATCGCGCTGATACTCGCCAAGGCGTCGTGGTCGCGTGTCCGCTTGGGTTCCGCCTGCCATTGCAGGTGCCGCGGTGTTGCGATCCGGCTGTCGCGGGCGACCGCGTTGTTGTCGGCGTCGCGGAGAAAGTGCGTCCACTCGTCAATATCGTCGGGCCGGGGCTTCGTGATCGTCTTCCACTTGCCGTCTTCCTTGATGCAAAGCGCCCCTCCGGGACAGAGCACCCGCATCATCTCCTTGCGGGGGACGGAAAACGCACGGTCGACCACCAGGAGATTCACGACGTTGTCGAGATAAGGCAGCGTCCGGCCGTCGAACTCCACCGCAGTCACTCTGCCGTTGAGTTCTCGGGATTTGATTTTCTTATGAACCGCCTTCACCACGTCCGCCGAGGCGTCCAGTGCCTGAACGATGCAGTTGTCCCCGGAATGTAGTGCTGCGGTTCGCTTGCCGTCGTTGCACCCAAGATGCACGATGAGTCCGCCCTTGAACCCGGACGAGTCGAGCAATTCCTGAATGTCCGGGGTAGCCGCCGGGACGAGGCACGCCCACAACAAGAGGCACGTGGCTGATTTCATGTTTGGCTCCTTGATCAACTGTTCCATGCGACAAGTGCTTCATCTCGCACTGCTGTGAGGGTCTTGCCGTCGAAATTATCTGAAGGTGTCCGGGAATTGCAGACCGAAATCACCGTAGGGGAACGGCCTCTGTGCCGTTCCTTTTGGGCAACGATCCATCTGCGGAACGCCACAGAGGGCGTTCCCTACAGGGTCGAATTCCCGGACGGCCTCAATTATCTTACCCAAGTGGCTCGGCAAAGACCACTCGCCGCGAATCCGCCGGCATCTTGGGGGGGCCTGGGCCGACCTGAGGAAAGGGGTTCCAGGGGCAACCAACGATGGCCGACGAAATCCGAGTCGTGGTTCTTGGCCTGTAGCGAGAGCATCGGTCAGCGAAAGATTACGGGCTTGCCATTTCGGTAGTTCTCGTCACATAATGGCGCGTGGATTGTCACAGCGTTTCAACAGAATTTCCCGCAGCACGTCCGATTCGCATGTTGTACAGTTGCTTTCTCTCTTGCTGGCTCGCCATGGTGGGCCTGGCAGCGACACCGACCATCTGGCCGGAGCGGCCGAATGAGGTTACTTTCCCCGTGGCGGAGGCAAAGTACGTTCGCTTTGTGATCCACCGCAGCTCGTCGAGCCAGCCGTGCATCGACGAGCTGGAGATCTACGGGCCCGACGGCAAGCGGAATCTTGCCCTGGCCAACTCCGGGTCGAAAGCGACCGCGTCGTCGTGTCTGCCCGGCTATGCGATTCACCGGATTCCACATCTCAACGACGGTCTTTACGGCAACGACCATAGTTGGATCGCGGCGGGGGCGACGGGCGAGTGGGCCCAGATCGAGCTGGCTGAGCCGGTCAAGATCGCCAAGGTCGTATTCTCGCGCGACCGCCGCGGGCGTTACAAGGACCGGGTGCCGGTTCATTGCGAAGTCCGGTTATCACTCGACGGCAAACAGTGGCGGACCGCCGGCGAGGTGAAAGCCGTGGTGCCGACGCCAACCCGAAACCCGCCGCCGAAGCCGCAGGTGTTGCCCCTGCTGGGCGCTGCGCGGGTCGAGCTTCGCGCGGGGCTCCAGGGGGACGATCTGCTTCGTTATGCATTTCTTTGTGAGGCTTACTCATGGACCAAGATCGACCGGCGCGATCCGGTGGCCCGCGTGCTCGAACAGTTCGAGAAGCTGATCGAACGATTTGCGGCGCGAGATCTGGACGTCACCAAAGAGCAAACGGAACTCCATAAGTTGCGAGGGCGGTACGGGGCGCTGCTGGCGGCGGAATCCCCGGACACCGATGCGGCCCGGGCGGTTTTCTTCGACGCCCGGCTGGCGAAGCGGCGGCTGATGTTCCGCGATCCGGACCTGAGGACACTGGAACGCGTGCTGTTCGTCAAGCGTCACCCGTTCCTGCCCTCGCACAACTACAGTGTGATTCTGGACGCCCGGGGCGGCACCGGCGGCGCCGTGTGTACTCTCGAAATCCCTTGGCACGACGGAAGGCTACTGCCGCAAGATGCCCGCGTCGTGCGTGTTTTTGAGGCGAAAGACGGCATTGCCCGCAACCCGGTAGCCACGTTCGACACCGCCAGGATCTACTTCGCTTACCGCCCGTCAAAGAGTGATTACTTCCATCTCATGGTCATGAACGCCGACGGCAGCGGCGTGGAGCAATTGACCGGCGGGCCGTTCCACGATTACTTTCCCTGTCCGCTGCCGGACGGCGGGCTCGCGTTCATCTCCACCCGCTGCAAGTGCCGGTTCCTCTGCTGGCGTCCGCAGGCGTTCGTGCTGTTCCGCATGGATGCCGACGGCCGCAACATCCGGCCGCTGTCGCACGCCAACTTGAGTGAATGGACGCCGTCGCTCTTGAACGACGGGCGGATCATCTGGATGCGGTCGGAGTACCTGGACAAGGGGGCCGACTTCGGCCACACGCTGTGGGCGATCCGCCCCAACGGCACCCACCCGGAGCTGATCTTCGGCAACAACACGATCAACTGCTACGCGAACGGTCACGAAGTGCCCGGCACCGCCGAGATCTGCTGCACGCTGGTCTCGCACGGCGGCGATCTGAACGGCCCGATCGCGCTGATCGACCTCAGCAAGGGCCGTTTCAACCCGGCAGCCATCCGGAGCATCACGCCGGACGTCCGCTTCCATACGCACATGAGTTGGGCACGGCGGGAGTGCTTCCGCGATCCGGTGCCGCTCTCGCGCGACTATTTCCTCTGCAGTCACGCACCGGAGCAGCAGTTCGGGCTTTACGTGATCGACCGCTGGGGCAACCGCGAGCTGCTGCACCTGGACCCGGAAATCAGCAGCGTGTGCCCGACCGTATTCCGGGCGGTCACGCCCCCGCCGGTGCTGAGTGCCGAGCCGGGGACAGGCCACGATGAGTTGGCAATGGGCCAGTTCTCCCTGGCCGACGTCTACCGGGGGCTCGAACCGGCGGTCGAGCGGGGGCGAGTAAAGTACATTCGGATCTGTGAGGAAGTTCGGGCGGACGTGGCACGGCTGCCCAGCGGGGAGTACCGGCACGATCACCGCCCCTTTCAGGACTGGTACGCCACGCCGACCCACAAGGTGAGAGGCCCTCACGGCTGGCCGAGCTACGTGGCGAAGGGGACCTTCGGGATCGTGCCGGTCGAGGAGGACGGCTCGGCCAACTTCTACGCCCCGGCCGGCAAGCAGCTCTATTTCGAGGTTCTGGACGGGGATTTCAACGAGTTGCAGCGGATGCGGAGCGTCGTACAACTTCAACCGGGCGAGCGGCGCAGTTGCATCGGGTGCCACGAGGACCGGTTCACCGCCCCGCCGGTCCGCCAGGGGACCGCGCTTAGGCGCGAGCCGGAGCATCCTGCAGCGCCGCCGTGGGGCGCAGGCCCTTTCTCCTACGAAAAGGTGGTGCAGCCCGTCTGGGATGCGAAGTGCGTGCGCTGCCACGATGCCGCCGACAAACAGAAGATCGACCTGACCGGGACGCTCGATGCCGACGCCGTTCCCGCTTCTTTCCGCACACTCATTTCCCAAGGCTGGGTACACTACTTTGATTACACCTATGGCTGCGAGCACCACAAGGCCGCGCCGCTGACGTTCGGCACTGTCAAGAGCAAGCTCTGGAAGGTGCTGGAGAAAGACCACTACGAGGTGAAGCTGACGACGGACGAGATTCGTGCGATCAAGTGTTGGACCGACCTGAACTGCCCGTTATGGCCCGACTATCGTTTCCGCCCGGACCGGCCGAGAACGCGGCAGACTGTCCGAAAACAGGGACCTTAGGTGGGCCCCAAAGACCGGTTTTACAGACGGGGGACCGGTTTCCCGCAATGCGGGCAAACACGGGCATTCCATGAGATCTCTCCGAAGCACTCGCCACAGATTCTCACGGTGTCGTCGATTTCTTCGCATGACGCCTGATTCGGCGTGTCGTCGAGGTCCCGCCCGCTCGCGCCGGCGTCAGATGCGGCCGCATGGCGGAGCGGCAGGACAGTCGCGCTTGAACCCATTTTAGATTCCCCCGGTTGGTTTCTCAGGGAGACTGCCCAACATCCAGCGACGATTGCCCACGTAAAGCCGCAACATCTGACTTTGCACCTTGAACGCCCGAACCAAAGTCAACACGTTGTCCAGGGTAAAGGTCCCGGAAAACTCTCGCGACAGGCATTCCAACTCGCTAATCATGGCAGCGTGCTGGTCGGTAGTTGCTTCGAGGCGGATACGCACGTCACGACAGGTCTTGGCGAGGTCCTCCGCTCCAAGTGCTTCAGGGTTTCCAGTACCGTTGGCCAACAGCAGGCACAATCGTGCAACGTCGGCCAGCGTTGCCTCGGGTTGCAACTCTTGAATACGGGCGGCGAGATCGCTGCAAGTCATGTCAGCCTCCGGAAAGTGGATTCTCCCTCGGCTATAATAGGCTGACATCCGGCGTCCGGGTATTGGAGAAATCCTAGTCTTGCCCTAGGAAATTTCCCTAGAAACCCGGATCCGGAGATTCCCTTGATGCACGATTTCACAGATGCTTTGCGCGACGGCCAGCCTGATCGGGGTCAACCGTTTTCCATTACCCATTGAGTCGCGTATCGCACCAATTCGCTGCTGTTGGCGAGATTCAACTTTTTCTTGATGTTTACACGGTGCGATTCTATCGTTTTCGGACTCAAGTCAAGCCGTCGCGCAATTTGCTTTGCGGAAAGTCCATGACCGAACATTTCGAACACTTCCACCTCGCGATCGGTAAGCGTCTCGATCGGATCATGTTCCACGGTCCGCACGCCGCCAACGCGATTCAAGATGCGGTTGGTCATTCGCGGGCTCAGGTAGATTTCACCCCGGAGCACCCGGCGGATGGCGCTGATGAGAATTGCGGGGGATTCCTCCTTGTTGATGTAGCCCTCGGCCCCCGCGCGCAGACAACGCTCGGCAAAAAGCGACTCGTCGTGCATCGACGACACCAGGACCCTGACGCGTTTGTTCCGACGTTTGATCTCCTTAATCAAATCGATCCCGTGGCTGCTCTTGAGCGAGATGTCGATAACCGCCACATCGGGTTGGGTGACCTCGGCTTGCCGTAGTGCGTCGCCCTGATCTTCAGCCTCGCCACACACTTCCAAGTCGAGTTCCTTGTCAACCAAGTGGCGCAACCCCTCGCGCACCAGCGGGTGGTCGTCCACGACAAGGATTTTGTGTTTGCTGACCCTGGTGCTGCTCGGCGTCATCGGTTACTCCTTGCACAGAGTGCAGATCACCGGATCACCATCGTTGTGAACGGCTCGGACATCCAGGTTACCCCCTGACTTTGACTGCGGGGAGACTCTATGCTGATTCTACAATACGCAGTGCGGCAAACAACCCCCCATTAGGGCATTGTCAGGTGAAAAGCTCGGATCGAGCAAAATCAACGTTGGCCAATCCTGTCGCCACTCTATCGGGGGGATTGCGTATCATCTTAAGCATGATAAGATAATCTTCTGCAATGATTCCGCCGGACAGATCTCATGTCGTACGAAACGCAAGCATCTTGGGCCAATGAGGCGCTGCTGCAGACCATTTGCAATGCCGCTCTCGACGCCGTGGTTGTCATCAACGGCGCCGGAGAAACGGTGCTTTGGAATCCTGCCGCCGAGAAGATGTTCGGGTTCTCCGCTGAAGAAATCTTGGGACAGAAAGTCCACGAGGTCCTCGTGCCTGCTCGATACCGGGAGAGGACGGTCGAGGGCGTACAACGATTTGCCAAGTCCGGCCAAGGCCCCGCCGTCGGAAAGGTGATGGAATTGGAGGCGCTCCGGAAGGACGGGACAGAGTTTCCAATAGAAATCGTCGTTTCCCCGCTCAGGGTGGAGAATCAGTGGTGGGCCAGCGCGATCATCAGAGACATCACCCAGCGCAAGCAGACGGAAGAGGAAATCCGGAAGCAGCGACGAGACCTGCAAACCATCTTCCATTTTGCACCCGGCTATATCTTCTACAAAGACACCGGGGGGCGGTTCCTCTACGTCAGCAGGGCCATGGCGGAGACCACCGGGATACCGCAAGATCAATGGATCGGAAAGACGGCGTTTGATCTCGCGCCGTCCGAGATGGCGGAACGATATTATCAGGACGACATGGAGGTTATTGCCTCCGGAGAACCACGGCGGCAGACCACGAAACACACGTCGGCCTCGGGCGAAACGCGTTGGGTCCAGACGGACAAGGTGCCTTGCCGGGACAGGAACGGAAACATTGTCGGCATGGTCGGCTTTGCCGTTGACATCACGGAGCAGAAAGAAGCGGAAGAGGCTCTCAGAAGGGAGCGGCAAGGTCTCCGGCAAATGCTGGAAATGCAGGATCGGGACCGGAAACTGATAGCCTACGAAATCCACGACGGCCTCGCTCAACAACTGGCAGCGGCGCAAATCCAACTGCAGGTACACGAGCAACTCAAGGAGCATGATGCCGAAATGGCGTCCAAGTCCTTTCAACAAGGCGTGGAGCTGTTGAACAACGGCATTGCAGAAGTCCGTCGCCTGATCGGCGGACTGCGTCCGCTCATTCTCGATGATTCCGGGGTTGTCGCTGCCGTCCAACATCTTGTCTACGATTACAAGACTTCAGAAGGTCCGGAAATCGATTTCGTCAGTCGCGTTGATTTCGACCGTTTGGAACCGGTGCTGGAAAACGCCGTCTTTCGCATCGTTCAAGAGAGCCTTACAAACGCTCGGCGGCACAGCCGAAGCGACAAGGTGCTAATCGAACTCGCACAACAGAACGATATCATACGAATCAGGATCCAAGACTGGGGAACCGGCTTCGCCCCGGAGTCCATTCAGGAAAAGTGCTTTGGGTTGGGGGGAATACGGGAGCGGGCCAGGCTTCTCGGGGGGAAGGCCGACATCGACAGCGCCCCCGGCAAGGGAACCTGTATTACGGTCGAGCTGCCAATTTCCCGGCACGGCCGTCCGCTGGAAGATTAAGGGGCGGCCGAGAAATAACTTTCCGGTTTGGATTGAAAGAAGGGGGCACCCGCCCCCGGACTTGGCTCGTTTGGTTATAGGCCGGGGGCAGGTGCCCCCTCCTCTTGTACGACGGCTCTCCGAAGCCGTCGAGCCCCGGTTTTCACGCGAAATCGAACCTTGATCGACGGCCTCGGAGGGCCATCGTACGGGTTTTCCGACAAAGCCTAACCCGGCGTTAGTCACAGTTCCATGCCTTCACGCCGGTGACGTCGCCTATGAATCCCACTCGGCCGGTGGCATCGCCGGGCAGACTGAAGCACTCGATCAGGATGTCGTCGAGGTAGAATTCCAGCAGCGAACCCTTTAGCAGGAGCCGAAACGCGGCCGGTTTGCCGAAGGACATCTCGCGGTCGACCCGTTTTTCCGCCTTGAATCCCGTGCCGTCGACATTCACCGGGCCGAGTTCTACCGTGCCGTCGGATGCGACGAGGATGGCCGAACCGCTGTCTTTGGCACACTCGACATACAGCCCGCTTCGCAGCGAACCCTCGGTCTTCGGCAGCGCCAACATGCCTTCGAGGATGACTCCCTTGTCCGTGTTCAGCGGGTCTTTTATCATCGCCATCGGCATATTTCCGGAGGGCGCGGCCGGCAACACTTTGACGTCGACGGCCTGCCCTTTCATCTTCTCGTTGCCCTTCCACCAGCCGAGCCGCAGCGTGCCTTCGTCGTCGAGGACCGTCGACTTGAGCGACCCGAAATGGACCGGGCCGCTTCGGGCAATCGCGTGGTGGTTGACCAGGACGCCGTCGGGGGCGGGAAAGAACCTGGAGAAATAGGTGTGACCGGATAAGAGGAGGCGGTTTTTCTTGGCCGGGTGGAAGGGGCCCTGCGGGCGGTCTGCGATGAGCGTTTCCATGATGGGGTGATGCCCGAACATCATGTAGTATTTTTCGCCGATTTTTTCGACCGCCCCGGCTTCTCCGCCGCCGACTCCGGGTGTCTCCGGTGGTTTCAACGCCTCCCACTTCACGCCGTCGAGAGTCCGGCCGAAGCCGAACCGCCCGCCCGTTTCCGGCTTTGGCGTGGCGGTCCAATAGCCGAAAAGACCGCCGCCGGGACGCGGGATCGTGTAGATGCAATCCCACCGGCCCTTCGGCTGGTACCAGCGGGTATCCTGTTGAAACTCGCACTCGTCGCCCAGCCGCCGCCAGTGGAGCAGGTCGGTCGATTCGGCGAAGAAGATGGTCTGCCGCGGGCCCCGCCATTCGGAGAAGTTCATGAAGAACTTGCCGTCCTTGTCATAACGGGGCGATTTCCAGGTCGAGCCGGTGCCCATCCACGTCGTATCCTTGCGCTTCGACAAGACCCGCCCAAGCTCTTTCCAATGGACCCCGTCGGGCGAGGTCGCCATCGAGATGTTGTCCCAACGGCCTCCACTCTTGGCAAGGTAATAGAGATAGTAAATGCCCTCGTGCCAATACAACCAGGTGTCCCACATCCGGCCGGTTTCTCTTGCACGCGGGCGGTAGAACATGCTCTGCACGACCACCGGGCGCGGCCGGCGGATCTCCACGTAGCTGTCCTTTCCGTCCAAGAGCAGCTTGCCGTCGGCAATCCGGGCGTTTCCGCGAAGCTCGCCCGGAGGAAACGTCTTCATGGAGTCCGACGCCGTGCCGTCCTCGAAGGTCCATTGGGCAATCGGCTTCGGATCGGACGGTTTGTTCGGCTTTAAGCGGGCAATCGTTTCGGCATCCAGGGCCACGTTATAGATGCGTGCTTCCTCGACGTCGCCCGCGAGAAAACCGACTTCACCCATGCCTCCTACGTAACGCAGACCCAGCAGCACGATAACGTCTTTGTCGAACGGTTGCGGCCGGTCGAACTGATAGCCGTCATACTGTTTGCCGTTGCGGTAGATCGTGATCGTATTCCCGTCGTAGACAATAGCCATCTGCACGGGCGTTTTGGAATCGGCCGTTTCGACCGGACAGGCGGTCTGGTCGCGGGAAGTGCGCCGGAAGAAATCGCTGCCGGCCATCCATTTTCCCGGTTCCTTTTCCGCGAAAACGACGGCGTCAAACCGCTCCCGGTCGTCGATCAACGTCAACGCGCTCCCGGCCCGCTGCGTGGTGTTGGCCAGCCGGACCCAGACGACCAGGGTCTTGTCGGTAATGGTCGGCAGTTTCGACAGTTTTGGCGGTTTTGCCGCTTCACCGTTGGGTTCGGCGGCAAAACTCCCCCACGTCATCAGGCCCGCCAAGGCCACCGCCGCGACCGTTTTGGCCGAACGTTTCTTTGCTGTGTTCATGGATCTGCCGGATCGTGGAAGGAGGGGGTCAGGTCCAAGTTTTCGGCCAGCGATTCACGTGACAAATACGCTGCCTCGCCGAAAATTGGACCAGACCCCGACTTTTTCAACGGGCTGCTAAGCTAAGCCTTGATGGTGTACGGCTCGCGCTGCTTGCGGCTCCGCAATGCGCTGGCGACCTCGTCGCCGATGAAATCCTCTTTGTCCGGATCCCAGCGGAGCTTCCGCTTCAACAGGATCGCAAGGTTGCAGAGGTGGCAGGAGGTCATCGTGCGGTGGTGCGTAAAGGGATCGGAAACGGTAAAGGATCGTTCCTTGAGGCATTCGAAGAAGTGCTGCATGTGGTTACCCGGCTGCTTGCCCTTATAGAGCTTGACGACCTCCTCGTCGAGCCACTTTTTGTCGGCGTCGGTGAGTTCCTCGACGGGTTTTCCGGTCAGGCGTCCGCGGTTGACGAAGATGCGGCCGTTCTCGCCCTCGAACCAGATGCCGTTGTCAGGCCCGTCCTGGACGATCATCCGGTTGCCGTTCTTGTAGGTCAGCGTAATCTTGAACTTCGAGGCCGTGTTATATCCGTTGGGGATCTTCTGCTCGCCGTTGAGGAACTTCAGCGGGTCGAAGTCGTCAGGGTGGTTGGGAAATTCGCCGGTCCCTTCGGCTTCAACCGGGCCCGAGTCCGTGAAACCCAGCCCCCATTGGGCGATGTCGATGTGATGGGCGCCCCAATCGGTCATCTTGCCGCCGGAGTATTCCAGCCACCAGCGGAAGTTGCCGTGGCATCGCTGTGGCGTATAGGGAACCTTCGGGGCTTGGCCGAGCCAGTAATCCCAGTTGAGGTGCGCCGGGGGCTCGGCGGTCGGAAACGGTTTGCTCCCGGGCCCGCCGCCGATCGAACAGGTGGCCGTCAGTTTCTTCCCGAGCCGTCCGCTCTGGGCCAGCGCCACCGCTTTGAGAAACATGCTGCGGTTTTCGCTCCGCTGTTGCGTGCCGATGTGCAGAATCTTGCCGCTCTGCTTGACGACTTTGCAGATCAGCTTGCCCTCGTCGATCGTCAGCGTCATCGGCTTCTGGCACTGGACGTCCCTGCCCGACTTCAACGCGTCGATGATAATTCTCGAGTGCCAGTGGTCGGGCGTGCCGATGGTGACCACGTCGATGTCCTTGCGTTCGAGCAGCTTGCGATAGTCCTCGTAGATTTCCGGCTTCTTGTCCTTGAAGTGGTTGGCAAAGCCCTCGGCGCGTTTGCGGTCGACGTCGCAGCAGGCGACCATGTTGGCGTACCGCGAGGCGCTGCGGCCGTCGTGGCCGCCCATGCCGCCGACGCCGATCGAGGCCATGTTGGGGCGGTCGTTCTTGTCTGCGGCCCTGGCGTACGAACTGGTCCAGACATAGGGCGCCGTCGACGCAGCGGCGGCAATACCGGTCGAGGTCTTCAGAAAATCGCGGCGGTTCGGTTCGGGATGACTCATGGGTCGGCTCCTTTTGGCGGGTATTTGGCGGAATGCGGCCGTTCGTTGCGGATCGGTCGATGGTCATTGTAACTTCCAAAGACCGGCAAGTGCAAGGGGGCCGCCCCTTAGAAACGACTCACGAATAACTCCGGTGTTCGGCCGGTAGCTACGGTCGCCAGACCGTGGGCAACGCAGACGGCCACGGTCTGGCGACCGTAGCTACTACCGAAGTTATTTTTGAGTCATCCCGTAGAGTCTATTGTCGCCGCACCCACAATGGCAAGTCGATACGATTGGGAAACTTTGCCGGTATCCGGTGACTTTATTGATTATACGGGCATCGACTCGCTTCCTTTCATACATTCCCGTTCACCTGCGCAAATCGGTATACCCGTACCTCTTCTCCTACCGATGCCATTGGTGGTTTCAGACGCAAACAGGGCCCTTTTTCAGGGGGGGACACGGAATGGTCCGCAGACCCACATGGGCGTGGATTGCCCTCACGCACGGTATTCTCGGCATTTTTGGGATATCTGTCCCCGGCGCCGCCGGTTTAGATCATGCGTCGTATTACGAATTAGATGATGCGCCGCACTCCGAAACGGATGGCTCTTGCTGCGAGTCGGATTGCTGTTGTTGCGTATCGGATTGCTGCTGCTGCCCTCTATGGACGGTAACCGCCGACGCCCTGATACTCGATCGTTCCAGGGCGGCTCCGCGCGTGCTCTATCTGGACCAATTTGCCCAAGATGCGCCGGCTATCAACGTGGACAATCTCGACCCTTCCACGGCCGCCGGTCCGAGGATCAGCGTAATTCGACACCGGCCCGACCGGTCCGACTTGGAGTTCACTTACTTTGGCATCGACGGGTGGAACTCGCAGGCCGGGCTGAGCGGGGCCTCTTTTCAGTACGCCATGAACAACCTCTACGGTGTATCCTACGATGACATCCGGGAAATCCGCCTCGGCTACGGGTCCGAATTATCCAGCTTCGAGTTGAACCTGCGGCGGCAGCGAAACGGGTGGCTGACGCTGCTGGCCGGCTTCCGATATCTCCAACTGAACGAGACGTTTCAAATCACGGACTGGTACAACGGCCCCGCCAGCAGGGAAACCTTTCTGACGGACACTCAAAACCGGCTCTGCGGCGTTCAAATCGGCGCCGACGCCCTCCTGCTGCAACGCGGCCGTCTCGGCGTGAACGCCCTGGGAAAAGCGGGAATCTACGACAACAGATCGCGAGAGGCATCAAGCTATACATACGACCGCACCGCCGTGACCGCCAAGAATAATCACGCAGCCTTCGTTGGGGAATTGGCGTTTACCGCCGACTATCAACTGACTCCATCTCTTGCGCTGCGAGGGGGATATCAGATGATGTGGATCGCCGGGGTCGCACTGGCCGCGGAACAAATCGACTCCACATATCTCGGAGTTCCACCGGGGGCCCTGGTAAACAGCAGCAGCGACGCCTTCTACCACGGGGCCATCGTCGGCCTGGAATACGTCCGTTGAATCCGGCCGGCCTTATTGCCGGCAGGCTGCTACCGCATCTGTTGCTGCAACAACGGTTCCGGCTGTCCTCGACGCCGCGGCACGGGTTTCGGCATCGGGACGATCCGGTCCTGGATCTGGACGCCGTAGTGGACCAGCGTGCCGCCGAGGCTCACCCCGTCGCCCAAGAGCCCGCCGCTGCGTGTGCGGATGCCTGCGCCGGAGCCGGGCGTATCGACCCGCCGGCTCCCCGCCCGACGTATCCGCTCGAAGAAGTCGATGGCCACGCGGTCGGCCCGGCCTCCCCCGCCTCCCTTGCGCTGGAGGATCAGATCGACGGCATAGGAGTCGAGCAGCTTCGGCAGCAGCTCTCGCGCCAAGTCCTCACTTCCAAAGAAGTCCGCGCCGACCGCCCGACGGCCGTCGACGAAAATGAACCCCATCGTGCCCTGCGGAACCTTGGGCATGATGCTCTTGCGGACCTTCGCGAGTTTCTCCCTGACCGGCCCGGCTTTCAGTGCCAATTCAAGGCTTCCGGTCGCGTTTTCGGCCGACAGCGCCGCGTTGTTTCGGGCGACTTCCGACCAGACGCCCCGCTGATCCGTACCCTTGCGAAGCTCTTTCTGGATCGACTGGGGCACCAGCGCCTTGCCGGCCGAGAATTGCTTGCCGCCTTCCCAGCGATGGGCCTCGACGCAGAATACCTCCAGCTCAATCTGCTCGCCGGGCGAGAGGACCACGTCTTTGCGTACGGTCCGGGTCTGTTTGCCGCCGGTGACGACCTCCCCGGACATGATGAAGATGTGATCCCGCCGGCTCGTGTTGCGGACAATGACCCTGGGCACGCTTCCGCCGCCGCCCTTCTCGGTGACATCCAGCACGCCCCGCTCGACGGCCTCGTCAAGGCTCAGCCAGCGGCCGCGAAGCCCGTCGTAGTCCTTCGGCACGATCGGATAGACCGCCAACTGGCGGTAGACCACCGGCTCGGCGATCTGGACGTGATCGAAATACGTCTCCAGCTCGGCCACGTGGTTCTGCGCGACGGCAGTTCCGCCGAACAGTCCCGCACAGACCACAACCGCCCAAATTCTCCAAAATCGCGAGTTCATCGTTTCTGCCTCCGTTTTCATTGAAAGTCAAGGGATCCCCACTGGATTAGTCGCTTCAAGATGGCAGAAAGTTCCCGGCGGTCAAGACAACCCTTTTTAGTGGGGGGTAGCACATTATATGGTGCGGTATACGGCCCCGATTCCTTGTTCGTTTGTGACCGGCGAGATATGCTGGCATCTTGGAGGCCAACGACCAGCATCATGAACATCGACCGAGTGAAAAACGCCAACGTCCTGGTCACCGGCGGTTCGAGCGAAACCGGGCCGTTCATCTGCCGGGCGTTCGCCGACGCCGGGGCGAATGTGGCCACTACCTGGTTCTCGAATGAAAGCGGGGCCGAGCAATCCGCCGCTTACGTCCGCAACCGGGGGGGGCAAGCCCACCTCTTCCACCTCGACTTGCTTGCCCAGGAAAGCATCGATCGGC
Organism: uncultured Planctomycetaceae bacterium; assembly: GCA_964547995.1. Classification (GTDB taxonomy): domain Bacteria; phylum Planctomycetota; class Planctomycetia; order Pirellulales; family Thermoguttaceae; genus CAZJRB01. The sequence goes on from CAZJRB010000050.1 coordinate 40,014, forward strand.
TGATCGAGAGCGTCAAAGCGACGTGGGAACGTCTCGACGTGCTCGTGCTCTGTTGCGGCTCCAAGGGGCTGCGGCCCTTTCGCGAACTCTCCCGAGAGCAGCTCGACACGGCGATCGACGGCAACCTCAAGGGCAACTTCATGCTCGCCAAGGAACTCGGCTATTGGATGAAGGAGACCGGTGGGCTCGGGAAGATCATCCAACTTTCGGCCATGTCGGCCGAAAATCCTTCGCACTCGGCGTACGGCATCGGCAAGGCCGCGCAGAACGCGATGGCCGATTTCCTCGCGTACAAGCTCGCCCCGGAGGTGACCGTCAATACGATGGCCCCGATTACCATCGATCAGGACCCCGAACATGAATCCCCGCCGGCCGACGGCGCTCCGCTGGGCCGCCGGGTCCACGCCCGGGAATTGGGCCGGATGTGTGTTGTGTTGTGCGACCCGGCGTTCGACACCGTCACCGGCGAGATCATCCGTATGGACAGCGGCCGTCACGTCGTCAATCCGTTCCCCAAGGATCTTTAGTTTGGAATTGTCACGAAGCACTTTCCCGATGCCGTTTAGCCGCCGACGGTACGTCGGCGAAAACGGCGTGCCGTTGTAGAGAAAATGGGATTTCCCCATGAGCAGCAACGCCGCCACAAACAAGCCACCGTCCTGGCAGCAGCAAGTCCGCCGCACAGCCAAAGCCGTCCGACGGCGCGTGTTGGCCCACACCCTTTACAACAACGGCGGGTACCTCTCTCAGGCCTGCTCGTCGGCCGAGACGCTGGCTACGCTCTATCTTCGCGTGATGAACCTCGCGCCGAGCGTGGCACCGATGACACCGCGGCCGTTCCCCGGCGTGCCGAGTGCGAACAACCCGGACAGCTTCACCGGGGCCGACTACAACGGCCCGAAGGCCCCGAACTTGGACCGGTTTGTCTTCTCACCGGTCCATTATGCCTTGGTGCTCTATTCCGTGCTGATCGAAGTGGGGCGGCTGGCCCCGGACGCCCTGGATCAGTTCAACAAAGACGGCAGCACGGTCGAATTGATCGGTGCGGAGCACTCGCCGGGCCACGAAGTAACCGCCGGCTCGTTGGCCCAGGCGATCTCGCAGGCCGGCGGGATCGCCATGGCCCGGAAACTCCGCGGCGACACCGGCCGCGTCTGGGTCTACATGTCCGACGGCGAGTTCCAGGAGGGCCAGGTTTGGGAAGCCTTTGCCACGATGGCACACTACCGGATCGACAACATCGGCGTTTACGTCGACGCGAACGGGCAGCAGTGCGACGGGAAGATCGACGACGTGATGACGACCGAGCCGCTTGCCGCCCGGCTCGAGGCGTTCGGTGCGGCGGTCCACGAGGTCGACGGCCACGATCCCGATGCCCTGCTGGCGCCGGCCGAAACGCCCCGCGCCGGCAAGCCGCTGGTGGTCCTGGCCCAAACCGATCCGTGCCGCGACATGGGACTGCTGCGACAACGGGCCCCCAAGTTGCACTACGTCCGTTTCAAGACCGAGGAAGAGCGGGCGGCTTACGAGCAAGTCCTGATTGAAATGAGCAGAGAGAGTCCGGAGTCCAGAGTGGATAGTGGATAGTGGATAGCAAAAGCCCTGGCACTGCGTGCCAGGGTTCCGGTTGGAACCCCGTTCAAGTATCCAGACAGATATACAAAGCCGCGACCAGTGGTCGCGGAGCAGCAGGATCAACGCATCCCAGACATCAGAACCGCCAACGACCATCCCGCCCGCAAAACAGAACGAACGGCAAACGTTTATCCGGGGCTTCCGCGACCACTGGTCGCGACTTTGTATACGAAACGAACCACCAAATAACTGGCTTAGCGCTGTAGCACCCATTGAGAGAACCGATGCAGTACGTCAAGCGACCCCATGCCCGAAACTTCGTCGCCTGGGCCAAGGACAAGCCCGAGGTCATCGTCTGCTCGGCCGACCTGACCTCGTCGTGCGAGGCGGACGGTTTTCGCGATGCCTACCCCGATCGCTTCTTCTCGTTCGGCCTGGGAGAGCAGAACATGATCAGCTTCGCGGCCGGCATGGCCCGCGAGGGATATTTTCCGTACGTCCACACCTTCGCCGTCTTTATCTGCCGGCGGCCGTTCGACCAGGTGGCGATGTCGATCGGCTATCCGAATCTCCCGGTGCGTTTGATCGGGTTCCTGCCGGGGGTTACCACGCCCGGCGGCGTGACGCACCAGGCGGTCGACGACGTCGGGCTGATGCGGCTGATCCCGAACATGACCGTGCTCGACTGCGGCGATGCGACCGACGTAGAGACGGTGATCGACGTTGCCCAGGGGGTCAACGGCCCGGTTTATGTGCGGATGCTGCGCGGGGAAGTGCCGCAGTTGTTTCCCGCAAGCGAGCCGTTTCAGCTTGGCAAGGCCCGCGTGCTTCGAGAGGGTGACGACGTGGCCGTGCTTTCCAGCGGGATATGCACCGAAGAAGCCATGCGGGCAACGCAGGCCCTGGCCGATCGCGGTGTCTCGCTGCGGCACCTGCACGTCTCGACGCTCAAGCCGTTCGACGATCCGCAAATCCTCGACGCGTGTTCATCTGCGCGGCACGGCGTCATTACGATGGAGAACCACAGCATCATCGGCGGGCTCGGCTCGGCGGTTGCCGAAACAATGGCCGAAGCGGGGCTCGGCAAGCGGCTCATCCGCATCGGGCTTAAGGACGAGTACGCCCACGGTGCGAGCCGAGCATACCTGATGAAGGAATACGGCCTCGACGCCGCCGCACTGGTCCGCGCGGTCGAACAGCTCGCCGGCGAGCCGCTCGGCCTGACCGAAGAGGATCTCTCGGCAGTCCGCTTGGAACCGGCCGGAAGCACCGCGAAAGCAGAAGACCTGTGATGTCCCAAGTGCAAGCTGAATCGATCGTACCTCGCCAACCTCAACAGAAGGAAGCTGCGTTATGACCAAGGTTCGCTACTGGTGGGAGAGGGCATCCATGTTATGGGTGGGCCTATGCGTCGGTGTGGTAATTGGCTTCGGTATAGCTTTCCGAAACGTTGCGGCTCATGATGCAGAGACAACGAAAAGATTTGCTATGGTTGGGTGTGTTTTGTTTCCCATCTGCCTTTTCCTTGCCCTCATACCTGAAGTGATCGAACTCTCAATTAAGAGTTTGAAACGTCGATCAAATCACCGTTCCGACACGGATGAATGATCTACCGCGGGATCAGGCGAGCATAACGAGGCCTACCTCTGACTATCTCAACACGAATCAAGCCCCCCCGAAATGAGCGAATCACCCATGCTGAATCTCAGCGGCGAACGTTTCACGGCCGTCTACCACCTTTCCGGTACATCCGAAGAAGCCGATGACAGGGCACGCGATATCTGCGTGGAGCAAACGGTCGAGTTCCCGCCTGACTTGATCGATCGCCAAGACATCCACGGGCAAATCTTCGGGCGGCTGGCATCGCTGGAACAGATTGGTGACGAGATTTTCGAAGCGGTGATTCAGTTTCCGATCGAAGATGTCGGTGGTGAGCTTACCCAACTGCTCAACGTCCTGTTTGGCAACATCAGCCTGAAGACGGGGCTTCGACTCGTGCGTTTCGACCTGCCGGAGAGTCTGGCCGGGCAGTTCCGCGGGCCGCGGTTCGGCCGGGAGGGTTTGCGGCAACTGGTCGGCGTCGACGACCGGCCGCTGTTGTGTACGGCGCTGAAGCCGATGGGGTTCTCGCCGGAGGAGCTTGCTGCGTTGGCCTACCAGTTCGCCCTCGGCGGGATCGACATGATCAAGGACGACCACGGCCTGGCCGATCAGCCGTTCTGCCCGTTCGATCAGCGGGTGGCCCGGTGTGGCGAAGCGGTCGCCCGGGCGAATGCAGAGACCGGCCGGCGCTGCCTCTATTTCCCCAACATCACCGCCCCGATCGACGTGATGGCCGAGCGTGCCCGGGTGGCGAAAGAGTCCGGTGCCGGTGGGTTCCTCATCTCGCCGGGGCTTTCCGGGTTCGATGCCATGCGCTCAATTGCCGACGACGACAAGCTCTCGCTTCCGATTCTCAACCATCCGGCGTTTCAGGGCAGTTTCACACTTCGGCCGGGCGAGGGGATATCGCACGGGGCCCTCTACGGCCAGATCGCCCGGCTGGCCGGCGCCGACGGGAGCATCTTTCCCAACTACGGCGGCCGTTTTTCGTTTTCGGCGGACGAGTGCCGCGACCTAGTCGAGGGGACCGGCCGCCCGATGGGCCCGATCCGGCCGATCTTCCCGGCGCCCGCCGGCGGGATGAGCCTTCCGCGCGTGCCCGACCTGTGCAAATTCTACGGCAACGAATCGATCCTGCTGATCGGCGGCGATCTCCATCGCCACGGCCCGAATCTGGCCGAAAACTGCCGGAAGTTCGTCGAGTTGGTACGCGACAATTCCATTTCAGGGTGAAAACGATGACTTCAAGAACAGTGACACTCCGGACGGCACACAAAGTGTGTCTGCTACTTCTTGTTAGCGCGGCGGCAATCTATACGAGGACCGCTTCGGCTGCCGAGCCGAGCGGTGGCGCGTTGGCGGACGACCGGCCCCGGGTGGTCGTCTCGACCGACATCGGCGGCTCCGACCCCGACGACTTCCAGTCGATGGTCCATCTGCTGATGTATGCCGACGTGCTGGATATCGAGGGGCTGATCTCTTCGCCACCCGGCAAAGGCCGCGCGAAGCACATTCTCGAAGTAATCGACGCCTACGAAAAGGACTATCCGCAGTTGAAGCGCCACGCACGGTACCCGCTCCCGGCGATGTTTCGCAACCGGACGAAACAAGGAGCGGTCGAACCGGCCCCCAAGCAGGGATTCAGCAAGCCGACGGAAGGGTCGCGGTGGATCGTCGAGCGGGCGGACCAGTCGATCTCGCGCCCGAGCGACGTGCGGCCGCTTTGGGTCCTGGTCTGGGGGAGTATCACCGATGTTGCCCAGGCGGTCCACGACGCCCCGGAAATCAAGCGCGATATCCGCGTCTACTCGATTGGCTCTTGGAACACCAACCAAGATCGCGCTGCCCGCGATTACCTCTACAAGGAACACCGCGACTTGTGGTGGATCGAGTGCGATACGACGTTCCGCGGCATGTACCAGGGCGGCCGCCAGGACGGCGACTGGGGAAACCGGACCTTCGTCGCCGAGCACGTCAAAGGGCACGGGGCGCTCGGCGACCTGTTCGTCCGCAAGAAGAGCGACATCAAGATGGGCGACACCCCGTCGGTCCTCTATTTACTTCGCGGCGAGCCGGACGACCCGACAAAGGACCACTGGGGCGGGGCATTCGTCCGAACCGGCCACGGGGACAACTACCGGCACGACAACCCCGATCCGAAGCTCCGCGAAGGAGGCAAGGCCGGCGCCAAGACGGTCAACCGTTGGCGGGTCGAATATCTGAAAGACTGGAAAGGACGCATCGACCGGACGGCAGCCGAGTAGAGGAAATTGTTGCACGCGAAGAGACGGGGCCGCTTGCACGCGCCGGGTCGCCGTCTACTGCCTCGTGTGCTTCAGCACGAACGCGACGATCGGCGCCGGGTCCTTCAGGGGGTATTTTGGGGGTGTCGAAACACTGCCAGGGGCGATTTTCTGGGGGGAAAACCGCCTTCTCTTCATCGTCGTGCAGTGGGGTGCAAGGCGTTTCTGGTGCCACCCCTTGTGCCCGCCCGCGGTCGGTGGCGTTCCCTCCGCTGCCTTTTGCAAACGAATTGATCGCTGCCGAGCGTAACATTGATTTGATTTGCGCGGGACTGAATCGAATTTCGTCGAACCCAACTTGGGTCAAGATAAGTGCGACGCGGTGGCCTTGACGGCGGAACGTCAATCCAAGTCGACCAGCTCTTCCAGCCAGAGCCGGATTTCGTTGTCGTATTCGGCGCCAAGATCCACCTTGATCAACTGGCGATGGAACGCGGCCGCGCCTTCTTCGACGAAGTCGGCAGCTTCGGCACTGGGAAAACGCCGCATCGGGTCCGGCGCAATCAGGCCCCGGCAAAAATTCATCAGCAACTTGTTGCAAACCACTTCGCCAGGGAGAATTCTCGGCAACCGTTGAGCCAGGAACCGTTTTGCTTCCAGAAGGTCGCTGTATTTCGTCAGCCCGGCAAACGGCAGGGCGCCGGAGAGCATCTCTATCAACACGTATCCCAGACTGGCCAGGTCGCTGCGGGGCGTGCTCTCGCTGCCTTCGAGCACTTCGGGAGCGGCGTAGGCCGGCGTACACAATCGCCGCATGGGCGGGTCCTCTACGTCAAACGCCGAACCGATGTCGACAATCTTCGCGTTACCCGTCCGTTTGATCATGATATTCGACGGTTTGAGGTCGCCGTGGACGATTCCGCCGCGGTGCAAAGCCGCCAGGGCGGCAAGGCAGTCGCGGACGATGGCGATCGCGATGCCCGGTGTTACTCTCGGTTGCTGCTTCCCCGTCGTAACGATTACCTGATTGATGTAGTTCCACCGCTTCGTGCTGACGCGTTCGAAGAGCCGATCAAGCATCTTCTGCGTCAGCAACCGCGAGACGTCGAAGCCGTCGACCCATTCCATTTCCATCAACCGGATGCGATGGCGGTCGACCCAGTTGTGTACGTCGAGGAGATTGTCCTGTTGGATCTGTGCAACTTTGGCTGCCACTTGGGCCATGCGCCACATGGCCTCGTCGTACACGTGATCGCCTTCGTAGCGTTCCGGCGAGAATATTTTCAGCGCAACGGGAAAGGTAAAGTCGTCCGTCCCGCGCCGCTCGCTGAGATAAACAATCCCTTGTCCCCCCGAACCCAACGGGCGGAGGAACTCGTGGTGTTCGGTCCAACTGAGCCGCCGGTCGTTGAGGATGTTCTGGTACTGTCCAAGAAGCTCATCGGAGCATCGAGTAGTCTGATGGCCGCCCCAGGTTTGGGTAGCACTTCCTTCAAGGAAAGTGGTGGTTGCCATACAACCCCTCATAGTTTGGATGAAGATATGAGTTCAGTATGAATGAAGAATATCATACCTGGGCGGGTGTCCGCACGTCCAGACCGTTCTTGCGTTTTCCACGGGGGATTCCGGGTGACTCGGTTCGCTTTTCCCCCAGCGACACCGGGTTAACCACGTGCATTTTTGTTTCCGAGTTAGCGGTTGGGATGGCACCGCGAGAAAAATCTTGGGGCCAAGACACTGCCGGAACGCTCATTCCGATTCGCATCCGTCCCCCCAGATAGGTGTTCCTCGACCCCGGATCGGAAACCCCAGTTTCTTGTCGAAAAGGCGGTTAATCAACGGTCTGCCGGCTTGCCAGCGGGCAAGGTTTCGACAGAAAAGGTCGGTCATGTTGTCAATCCGTCGTGCCGACTGACCCGCCACGTGCGGGGTAATGATCACACCGGGGAGGTCCCAGAGTCGACTCTCCGGAGGCAGGGGTTCCGGATCGGTCACGTCCACCACGGCTCCTGCCAGGTGCCTCGTTTCGAGGGCCTCGATCAAGTCGCCCGTGACGACCAACGGACCGCGGGCCATATTCGCAAACAGCGAACCCGGCTTTGTCTTTGCCAGCGTGCCCGCATCGAACATCCCTTGCGTATCGTCGTTCAAGGGAAGCGATAGGATGAGAAAATCAACCAGTGGCAACATCTCATCGAGCCGATCCGCCCCCCAAAGGGCTTCAACGTGGCCGGGCTTGTCAACCGGAAACATATCGGTGGCGAAGATCCGCGTATGGAAACCGCGGAGCAACTCCGCCAGGCGCCGGCCAACTCCACCAAGCCCGACAATACCTACCGTACTGCCGGTCAGGTCCTGCGTGGGACGCCGAATGAACTCTCGTTTCTGCTGTGCGAGGAAGAAGGCGGGCATGTTACGGCACCAGCCCGTAATCAGCGCAATGGCATGTTCGGCCACCTGATCGGCCAGAACGGCCGACGCGCTCGTCACGGTGACGTCGGATTCGGTGATCGCCGGCACCATGACGTGGTCCATGCCGGCGGCCGAGGATTGGACCCATTTCAACCGCCCCTGCCGCACGACCCCCTCCCAATCGACCGGCACTTTGGCATGTCCGCAAAAGATGTCGGCCTCAAACAACTGATCGGCAACCCGCTCCTGGCCGGCGTCGATCACCTCGGCCTCGGGCATGGCGGCGGCGATTTGCTCGATGTGGCGAGGTTCGACGGGGTAGCAGAGGACGATTTTTGTTCGCATGAAACGACTACTTTGCGGCAACTACACCTGTAGGAGACGGTATCCCTATGGGATCCGGCATTCACAGGGATGAAAAGCCTATTGTGGTCGATTTCTGCGGGCGGGGCCAGGGTGGGCACAAACATGCCGAAGTAAATATCCTCCCGCGTAGCGGGAGGCTTTAGGAAGGCCCCCCAAGGGGGC
>CAZJRB010000051.1:0-8754 GCA_964547995.1 uncultured Planctomycetaceae bacterium
GTCGAACAGCGTGTCCGGCTCGGGGATCGTCACGTCGTCGTACTTGTTCAGCCACTTGGGGCCCGGCTGCCAGTTGCGGTGCGGCGCCTTGTGCTGATACATGAGCATGAACGGCCGGTCCGGATCCCGCTTGTCTTTGAGCCACGCCAGCGCGAGGTCCGTAATGATGTTGGTCGTGTAGCCGGTGTGTTCGGTGCGCTGGCCGTTTTTGATCATCGGCGGATTGTAGTAGGGCCCCTGGCCGATGAGGATTTCCGAGTAGTCGTAGCCCTGCGGCGTCATGTGGTGGCCCAGGTGCCACTTGCCGACGACGGCCGTCTGGTAGCCGGCCTTCTGGAGCAGTTTCGGAAAGGTCTGCTGCGTGCCGTCGAACCGGTCGCCGTTGCAGAAAAACCCGTTTGCGTGGCTATACTTGCCCGTCTGGACTACCGCCCGGCACGGCCCGCAAATCGAATTGGTCACGAAGCAGTTGTCAAACCGCATCCCTTCCCGGGCGAGCCGGTCCATGTTGGGCGTCTCGTTCAGCTTCAGCCCGTACGCGCTGACTTCCTGGTACGCGCTGATGGCCTGGTAGGCGTGGTCGTCGCAGTAGACGAACAGGATATTCGGCCGCTTGTTCTTTTTGGCCGGTTTCTTCTCGGCCGCAAGCCCCCAGCGCCCGCCCGCAACGACCGCCGCGAGGAGCAAAATCCCCGCGGCGCTCGGCCTCCATCGGCGGAAAATTCGTGACAGAGCCAGCGTACGCTTCCAGGGTGATCCAATCATGGCGGTCTCCTGTGGAGGGTGTGGGGGGGATGCCGGGTGGGCCTCTCAAGCCGGCTTTGAGTCTAGCAATTCCGCTGACGGAATGCAAGAAGGTGGCACCCACTCGCCGTGGGCCGCCGGGGTGCCACTGCCGGCTTGCCCAGCAGTGTCTCTGCGGTGTACGTTCAGGCCCCCTCAAACTCAAGCGGCAATCCGTGCATGCCGGCCACAAGGACTCTCCCCGCTACCCCACTGCTGGACAAGCCAGCAGTGCCACCCGCCGCGTGCTCACTTGGGTTTCGTAAACACGGCAATCGCTACGACGGAAGATATGAGGAACAGGATGGCAGGCAGTCCAACTGCGCCAGCGAATCCAAGCGTCTCATAAACATATATTGCCGGTGCCCAGTAGAGTCCGCCTCGCCCGGATTCCAAGGGGAAGAACCACACAAATGCCAGAATGGTTGTTGTAAGGAATACACCAGCAGAAAGGACCGACACGGCTCCTACCATACGATCCCACCTGCCTTCGCGTTTGACGATCGGTGCGCTGGAGTTTGACCGTCTCTGAGCTTTCGTGTCCGACTCAAACGTCGAATCCTGGTCCTTAATGCGTTTGGCGGCGGCTTCCTGTTTCCTGGTAATCCTGACAACAAGGATGCCGGTCAGTACCAAGGCTGCAATCCGTAATATGTTGGTGGGAAACACAATCAACATCCACACGAGAACTCGCAAACCCACTGGGCCGACCGGGAAGACCGAAATAAATCCAACAACGGACCAAGCTAGCACCGCTGACAACATGAAGAACCACCACGTTCCGACCAAAAGGGCGTCGCGATTCCGTCGAGTGTCATCGGGTTCACTTCCCCGACAGATCTCATTCATGACGAGGCACGGCATATAGAAGTTGACGATCGGGATCAACCAACCGACGACGGTCGAGGATGGCTCGTAGACGAGCCCGCGGGAACCCAGTGACTTGAGGTTCCTGTGAGCGCTGTACATCCAGACCAATAAGCCCGCCATTGCGATCGCGCTTGCCGCTAGATTGAGGAACCCCCAACTCAGATAATGGGAGGCGATGCTGTCGGTCGCAAAGCTGATACTCTTGTTTCCGATGATGATCCGCCGGATCCCGTCAAACACCAACTTGTTCGAGTATGCAACAAGGGATTCGGTGACCAGAGTCAATCCGATGAATGGAAGAACCAGTGACGAGAGGCCTTGCAGCGACTCGAATCGCTGCGTCGGATACCGCACGCCTTTCCGCTTGGCTTTCGGCGTGCTTCTCCCCACAGCCGATCTCCATCAACTTGGTGACTGCATCATCGGAGGGCGAACGGTTGAAATCACCCGTCCGGTATGACGGCCAGACGGCTTGCCTTACTGTTTATCGTACCCGATACCGGAGATTTTGAACAGGTTCTCCGTGTGCGGGATCGGCGTGTATTTCTTGGTTAGGCCAGGGGTCAGTCCATTCCACGCGGCGGCTCTTGCCGGGTGCCATGCCCACGCTTGCGTGGGCATGCAGAACACGCACAAAATTCGCATCGCGTTACCGCCCGCCACTCGCGGCGTTTGGCTCGTCCCCCCAAAAAGCCCCACACACATGCCCACGGCAAGCCGGGTGCCATGCCCACGCTTGTACGTGTTTAGCGTACTTGCAAAGCTATCAAACACAAGCACTTGTATGAATACCTGTGCTTGCACCACAATTTGTAGGATGGCCTGTGACAAACGCTCTTGAAGCAGTATCGGTCGCCTGTGTACCGCCACAATCTGTTGAGCTGCAAGCACTGCATCCCACAACATGTTGGGCTTGCTAGCACGCTAAACACGCACCCACGCTTGCGTGGGCATGCAGAACACGCACAAAATTCGCATCGCGTTACCGCCCGCCACTCGCGGCGTTTGGCTCGTCCCCCCAAAAAAGCCCCACACACATGCCCGCGGCAAGCGTGGGCATGGCACCCCGGCATGACCCCCCCCAGCGGAGTGTGCCAGAAGCTGAGAGCAAACCAAATCTCGCGAAAAACGCCGCCCAAACCAATAGACGAGAGGAGGTGGACCATGTTATAATATTTTTGCCGTTCTTCGGAATTTCGTTCGAGTTCAGGCCAAATGGGAAAAGTCGGTGCAATGAACAACCGCGGGATTCTCTTTGCAGCCGTTTTGGCGTTGGTCTTCATCTCGACCCCGCCGGCACGCGCGGAGACGCTCGCCATTTGGAGTTTTCCCGATCAGGGCTTGCAGGGGAACGCTAGCACGGCCTTGGCCGCAACCACTGTGGATACCCATGCAACCGCCGGCTCCGTTGTCATTGGCAGCGCTTTCACCGAACTGTGGCAAAACGTCGGCGGTACGTATTATTCGTATTGTGACAGCACCGGAGTGCTCCCGCGCTACAACAACGGTAGCCTGGTCGACTCAACCGGCGACAGGAGTTGGTTTGTCGGCGATTTCTGGGGAGGGGGAGGGGAATGGTGGGATACTACTTCAACCGGTATAGAAGGCCATAATTTTACAAATGTTCAGAATACGGGCCCGCAAGGTTCTACGGGGTCCGGAACGGGTGCTTTGTATCTCGCTTCAAACCCGAGAAACATGTCCGACTTGGACGAAGCCATAAGCACGAATCAGTTCATTACGTTCTCCGTTACGGCCGACGGCGGGGCGGGATCGTCTTGGGTTATCGACACGTTTTCGTTCGACGCGGCCAGGGCCGGGGCCGGCTCCACAGACAACAACGAGAGAGGATGGAAACGTTGGGCTCTCCAGAGAAGTCTGGATGGATCGTCGTACGTGGACGTGTACACTGCTACGTCCGACATTAGTATGACCGGATCGTTTTTAAGCCTGACGACGGGGACTTTTAGCAGCCCCATTATCCTCAACGACGGGGAGACGGCGACGTTCCGTCTAGCGGGATACAACCCCGGCAGCAACAACAACACGTTCCGCGCGATGGCCTTGGACGACCTCACCCTCGAAGGTACTTTCATAGTCCCCGAGCCCCCCGCCCTCCTCCTCGTCTCCGTCGCCCTGCTCGGACTCCTGCCGCTGGCCCGGTTCCGCCGGCGACGAAGCGAGTGCCGTGCCAAACGTTGATTTTGGGATAGCCACGCTCGCCAGACCGTGGGAATCCCACCCTCCGCCGAGCGTGCCTACCCCAATTCTTGAGGTGGACGAAGCCTGGCGGGCCCCACATGCATTCCGGCCCCATGCATTCGCTCGACAAGAATGGGAAGTGATCGGCGAAACGGTTGCTTCCAGGGTGCTACCGCTTCCGCCGTCGTCCGAAGCCGATCAGGCCCAAAAGGCCGAGGGCGGCGAGGACAAATGTCGAGGGTTCGGGGACGACAACGGCAGTGATGACGGATTTGCCAGGTTGCGAAGTCGTGTCGAAATCCAACGTCAGGCCCGTATCCGCCACGATTGTCGCCCCGCCACCCGCGTAAGTGGCGTACGCCGCACTGCTGGTCACCGTGCCGCCGGAGTCCTCGACGATGAGTGTCCCGTCTGCGTACCACACACATGCCCACGGCAAGCGTGGGCATGGCACCCCGGCCCTTGCGGTAAAATCAATAATTTGTGCTGACCCCCTCTCCCCGCTGGCGAATTATTTCCCCGTTGTCCGGGGTGTTTGCCCTGGGGATTGGGCCGTTTTGGTTTCTTGGAGGTGCCGAAACGGAAGACCTCGGGTGGCACGGGTGGATTGCGCCCGTGTTGGCCGGGTTTCCCATGCGGTCGCGGTACGTCCGTGGTAGCTACGCGCGCCAGAGCGTGGGTGCGCTACGACAAAGCCGCTGCCCACGCTCTGGCGAGCGTGGCTACGGGCAAAGGGTCTTGCACACGCCTCTGGCGCGTCGATAATGAAAGACTCTGCCCTGCCTGTGAAAACTGTGAACACGAAAGGACACAACCATGAAGAAACAGCAACGTTCGGCCGGTCTTTTGAACATGGGGCTTCTCGCGCTGGGGTGCTTGGTTGCCTGGGCGGGACCGCTCGCGGTCGCCGAGGGTCAAGACGGCCCCGCGGCGCTGGCCAAGCAAATACTCGAAGCCACCGGAATCGACGGCGGGCTGATCGTCCATGTCGGCTGTGCGGACGGGAAGCTGACCGCCGCGTTGCGGGCGAACCCGCGTTGCGTCGTGCAAGGGCTCGACGCCGATCCGAAGAACGTCGAGAAGGCGCGCCGGCACCTGCAATCGCTGGGCATCTATGGAAGCGCAATGATCGACCAGCTCCGCGGCAAGCGGTTGCCCTACGTCGACGGCCTGGTGAACCTCGTCGTGTCGGAGGATCCGGGCGACCTGGAGCCGTCGGAAATCATGCGGGTGCTTTGCCCGGGCGGGGTGGCTTATGTCAAGCAAGGCGGCAAGTGGACGAAGACCGTCAAGCCGTGGCCCAACGAGATCGACGAGTGGACCCACTACCTGCACGGCTCGGACAACAACGCGGTGGCGGCGGATAGCGTGGCGGGCGAGCCCCGGTCGTTGCAGTGGATTTCGGAGCCCCGTTTCGGCCGCAGCCACGAAGAGCTGGCCAGCGTCAGCGCGGCGGTGACGGCCGGGGGCCGGGTGTTCTTTATCGTCGACGAGGCGCCGTTTGCGTTCATCCGGTTTCTGGGCCAGTGGCGGCTGGTCGCCCGCGACGCCTTCAACGGCGCGCTGCTCTGGAAGCGGGAGATTCCCCAGTGGAACGACCACCTGCGGCATTTCCGCTCGGGCCCGGTGCAACTGCAGCGGCGGCTGGTCGCCGTCGGCGACCGGGTCTATGCCACGCTCGGTCTGGCGGCGCCGGTCACCGAGATCTGTGCCGCGACCGGAAAGACGCTGAAGACCTACCAAGGCACCGAGCACACCGAAGAGATCGTGGTCGACGGCGGCGTGCTGTTTCTCGTGGTCGGCACATCGGAAGGGGATCGCAAGGGCGGCGGGTTGTACGGACGCGGCGAGCCGAAGCCGACCGATTTTCGATACGTTACGGCCATCGACGCCGAATCGGGCCGCACGCTCTGGAAACACGACTTCGGCGACAAGGAGTACCTGTTGCCGCTGACGCTGGCCGCACGCGACGGCAGCGTCTATTACCAGAGCACCCAGGGCATGGCGCGGCTCGATGCGAAGACGGGCGAGACGGTCTGGAAGACGCCGCGGGCCACCTTGGCAAAGCGGATGGGTTTCTCGGCCCCGACGCTGGTCGTGACCAAGGACGTCGTGCTGTGCGCCGACCGCGAGCCCTCGGCGGCGAAGCCCGAAACGGCGCCGTCGGCGGGCAAGGTCGCCTGGGGGGTTCACGGATGGAATGAGGGCGGATTCTCTCGCCTGGGGCCGAGCAAGCTTCGGGCCTATGCGGTCAAGGACGGCAAGGAACTCTGGAGCGTCGCCTGCTCGGAGGGATACAACTCGCCGACCGACCTGTTCGTCGTCGACGGCGTGGCATGGGTCGGGTCGAATTTCCGGGGATACGACGTCGCGACCGGCGAGCTGGTCCGGGAGTTGCCGTGGAAGGGCGCCCGGGTGGCCATGCCCCATCACCGCTGCTACCGAAACAAGGCGACCGAGAAGTACATTCTGACGGGGCGTTCGGGGATCGAGGTTGTCGACATCAAGAAGGGCTGGATCGGCAACAACAGTTGGATTCGCGGGACGTGCCAATACGGGATCATGCCGGCGAACGGGCTGATCTACGCCCCGCCCAGCGCGTGCGCGTGCTTCAACAAGGTGAAGACGCAGGGGTTCTGCGCCGCCGCCGCTGCCCGGGCGGACGACGGCGAGGCCGACCGCTCGCCGCTGGTCAAGGGGCCGGCGTTCGGCAAGAGCGCCAAGCAGAACGGAAAGCGCAAGGGCGGCGACTGGCCCATGTACCGCAGCGACAACGCCCGAAGCGGTTCGGTGGCGACCGACGTGCCGGACGACCTGGCGCAGAAATGGTCGGCCAAGATCGGCGGGCGCTTGACGCAGCCCGTTGTCGCTGGCGGCCGGGTCTACGTCGCCGCGATCGACTCGCATACGGTCTACGCACTGGGGGCCGGCGACGGCAAGCAACTGTGGAGCTTCATCGCCGGCGGCCGGATCGACAGCTCGCCGACCTGCTACCGCGGCACGATCCTGTTCGGCGCCGCCGACGGCTGGGTTTACTGTCTGCGGGCCGACGACGGGCAACTGGTGTGGCAGTTTCAGGCCGCCCCGAAGACGCGGCTGGTCGGGGCCTTCGACCAGCTTTCGTCGATGTGGCCCGTCCACGGCTCCGTGCTGATCCAGGACGACACCCTTTACGTCGTCGCCGGGCGCAACAGCTATCTCGACGGCGGGCTGGTGCTCTACCGGATCGATCCGGCGACCGGCGAGGAACTCTCGCAAACGACGATCTACCATCTCGATCCGAAGACCGGGCGCCAGATCGGCCGCGAACCGGGTGGCTTCGACATGGAAGGCGTCCGCTCCGATCTGCTTTCGGGCGACGGCCGTTCGATCTTTCTGAAGCACATGCGGTTCGACCCGGACGGCCAGCCGATGTCGGAAACGAAGCCGCACCTGTTCTCGATCGACGGCTTCCTCGGCGAGGAGTGGTTTGTGCGTTCGTACTGGATCTTCGGGACCAACGTCTCGGCCGGCTGGAGCGGCTGGGCCAAGGCTGCCGCCAGCGCCCCGGCCGGGCGTATCCTGGCCATGGACGACGGGGCCATTTTCGGCTACGGGCGAACCCGCGTTGCCGGCGGGCCGACCGGGCACAAGATGGATGCCTATCATCTCTGGCGGCGCGACCGAACGGCGGCCCCGACCGCCAAGCCGCCGCAACCAAAGCCGGTGCCAAAGAAACCGGCGGAACCGGGAAAGAAGACGAAGCGCCGAAGGCCGGCGGGGCCCCGCCTCGCCGCGCCCGTCTGGTCGGACCCGGAATCGCTGATCGTCCGGGCGATGGTGCTGACGCCGGAGACGCTGCTGGTGGCCGGTCCGCCCGACCTCGGGAAGAAGTCGTCCGGGCTGCTGGCGTTCGACAACGCGGACGAGGCCCTGGCGGGATTTCTCGGCCAGCGCGGCGTGCAACTGCGCCTCATTTCGACCAAAGACGGCAAGAAACGGGCCGAGTATCCCCTGAAGTCAATGCCCGTTTTCGACGGCATGTCGGCAGCCGGCGGCCAGGCGTTTATCGCCCAGAAGGACGGCACGGTGGTCTGTTGGGGCAAGAAATAGCGGGCTGCGCGAACATAGACGGTTGCCGGCCTCGCGGTTTCGCCGGGTGCCACGGGCTGCTTGCCGGGTGCCACGGGCTGCTTGTCAGCCCGTGTGGTGCCGGGGTAGACTATCGGTCATGACTACCCGTCGGCAGAAACGTGTTCGGCACTACAACGAGCCGGGGCATTGCCACGAGTTGACGTTCTCTTGCTATCATCGGCTCCCGTTGTTGACGCACGACCTCTGGCGGGAAATGCTCAGCCGGAGCATCGACCGGGCGATGGCAGGGCACGCCTGCTCGCTGACGGCCTTTGTCTATATGCCCGAGCACGTTCACCTGCTGGTCTACCCGAATGACCCGACCTGCCGGATCGAAAACGTTTTGTACGCGGTCAAACGGCCTTATTCGTACCGCATCAAGCAGTTGCTCATCAAGGCCAACAGCCCGTTGCTTGTGCGTTTGACGGTTCAAGAAAGGCCGGGCAAGACGGTCTTCCGATATTGGCAGGAGGGACCGGGGTACGACCGCAACTTGACCACCCCGGAGTCGGTGCAGAGTTCGATCGATTACATCCATCTCAACCCGGTCCGGCGTGGGCTTGTGCAGGAGCCGCAACAGTGGCGGTGGTCGAGTTGTCGGTTCTACGCCGCAGATGGGGAGTACGAAGACCCGGTTTTACCGAAGGTCCATGGCCTACCGGCAGAGTTCTGGGATTGATAGCCAAACTTGCCGCAACCCAACACGGGCTGGCGAGCAGCCCGTGGCACCCGGCGAGCAGCCCGTGGCACCCGGCGAGCAGCCCGTGGCACCCGGCGAGCAGCCCG
>CAZJRB010000051.1:8854-48355 GCA_964547995.1 uncultured Planctomycetaceae bacterium
TGGCACCCGGCCCGGTAATGCCCGCTGGAATGTTGGTCTATGGGAGATTTTCTGCGTCTTTCTCGTGCTTGAGCAACCGCTCTGTAACTGCTACACTTCTATTGTGTGATCATCCAGCGTACGATAGCGTTTCATGTCACACTACCATGTGGCAAATCACGCGGACGGCCGGGAGATAAAAATCATGCAACGAATCGCTATTTTTGGGGCAGTTCTCGCTTTGGCCCCGCTTGCACAGCCGCTTCAGGCGGCCGAGCGGCCGAATATCCTCTTCATCCTCGCCGACGATCTCGGCTACGGCGACATCGGATGCTACAACGCCGAAGCGAAGGCCCCGACGCCGAACCTCGACCGGCTCGCCGCCGAGGGAATCCGCCTGACCGACGCCCACAGCCCTTCGACCGTCTGTACGCCGACCCGCTACAGCGTGTTGTCGGGCCGCATGGCGTTTCGGACGGGGATGCGGGGCGTGTTCACCGGGGCGGGCGGGCCCTGTCTGATCGAAAAAGACCGCCTGACGCTCGCCGGGATGCTCCGCGACAAGGGCTACGCCACCGCGTGCGTCGGAAAGTGGCACGTGGGAATGACCTTCTTCGACAAGGAGGGCAAGCCGATCTGCCAGAACGGCCTGAAAGCGGTGCAACGGATCGATTTCTCGCGGTCCATTTCCGATGGTCCGACCCGTCGGGGATTCGACCGGTTTTTCGGCACGGCCTGTTGCCCGACCACCGACTGGCTCTACGCCTGGATCGAGGGCGACCGGGTTCCCGTCCCACCGACCGGCATTGTGGACCGCACGCCGCTGCCGAAGCACCCGTATTCGCGGGACAACCGCCCTGGGATGATCGCGCCGGATTTCGACCTGGAGGAAGTGGACCTGGTGTTTCTGGACAAGAGCCGGAAGTTTCTCACGGAGCACGTCAAGTTGGCCCCGGATCAGCCCTTCTTTCTCTTGCACTGTACCCAAGGGGTGCATCTGCCGTCGTTTCCGGCCGACCGTTTCAAGGGCAAGACCCGCGCGGGGCCGCACGGCGACTTCATCTTCGAGTTGGACTACGTCGTCGGCGAGCTGATGAAAACGCTGAAGCAACTGGGCGTGGCCGACGAGACGCTGGTCCTCTTCTCCAGCGACAACGGCCCGGAAGTCACCAGCGTGATTCACATGCGAAAGGACCACCGGCACGACGGCGCCCGGCCGTGGCGCGGCATGAAACGCGACCAGTGGGAAGGCGGCCACCGGGTCCCCTTCATCGCGCGATGGCCGGGCAAGATCAAGCCGGACACCACCTCCGACGCGACCGTCTGCCTGACCGACGTCATGGCGACTTGTGCGGCGATTGTCGGCTACAGGCTGCCCAACGGCGCCGCGGAAGACAGCTTCAACATCCTTCCGGTTCTGCTGGGCCAGAAACGGGCGGAACCGATCCGCCGCTACACGCTTCACCAGACCATCTCGCTGGCGTTGGCCATCCGGCGCGGCCCGTGGAAGTATCTCGACCACCGGGGATCGGGCGGCAACAGTTACGCCCGGGAGCCGCTGAAGTCGTACGCCCTGCCCGAAAAGGCGCCGGAAGCCCCCGGCCAGTTGTACAACCTCGAAGACGACCCCGGGGAAACGAACAACCTTTACTTCAAACACCCGGAGATCGTCAAGGAGTTGAAGACCCAGTTGGACAGCTACGTAAAGAGCGGCCGCAGTGCCCCGCCACGCAACTGAAGAAACGAGGATGCGATGAAGACTGCCATTTCCGCGTTGGCCCTGTTGGTCCCCCTGCTCTTGCCGTCCGGCGTCCCGGCCGCCGAGAAGCCGAATTTCGTCTTCTTCCTGGTCGACGACCTGGGGTACATGGACATCGGGGCGAACAACCCGAATACCTTCTACGAAACGCCCAACATCGACAAAATCGCCGAGACGGGGATGCGGTTTACCGACGGCTATGCGGCCAACCCGGTTTGCAGCCCGACGCGTTACAGCATTATGACGGGCAAGTACCCTTCGCGGGTCGACGCGACGAACTACTTTTCGGGCAAGCGTGCGGGCCGCTTTCGCCCGGCCCCGCTGAACGACAAAATGCCGCTGTCGGAAATCACGCTGGCCGAGGCGCTGAAGCAGGGCGGATACCGCACGGCTTTTCTGGGCAAGTGGCACCTCGGATCGACAGAGCAGTACTGGCCCAAGGCCCAGGGTTTCGACATCAACGTCGGCGGCCACCGGGCGGGGATGCCGGCCAGCTACTTCTCGCCCTACCGCAACCCCAAGCTCGCCGACGGCCCGAAGGGCGAGCACCTGCCCGCCCGGCTGGTGGAAGAAGCCTCCGCTATCATCGAGCGGTTCAAAGCCGACCCGTTCCTGATTTACCTTTCGTTCCACTCGGTCCACACCCCGCTTCAGGCCCCGCGGGAACTGGTCGAGAAATACAAGGCGAAGGCCGCCAAGCTCGACAAGCAACCGGAGTTCGCCCCGGAGGAGCAGGCCTGGCCGACCGACTCGCCGCGCCGGGTCCGGGTCGTTCAGAACCATGCGACGTATGCCGCGATGGTCGAAAGCATGGACGCGGCGGTCGGCCGCGTGCTGGACAAGCTCGCCGCGACGGGGCTGGACGACAATACGGTCGTTTTCCTGATGTCGGACAACGGGGGCCTTTCGACGTCGGAGGGCTCGCCGACGTCGAACCTGCCGTTGCGCGGCGGCAAGGGCTGGCTCTACGAGGGCGGCATCCGCGAGGCCTTTCTCATCAAGTGGCCCGGCGTCACCCGCCCGGGGAGCACCTGCGGCGTCCCCGTGATCAGCACCGATTTCTACCCGACCATCCTCGACATCGCCGGTCTGCCCCCGCGGCCCGGCCAACATCTCGACGGCGTCAGCCTGGTCCCCTTGTTGAAGGGCGGCAAGAGCCTCGACCGCGACGCGCTCTTCTGGCACTATCCACACTACAGCAACCAGGGCGGCTTTCCCGGCGCGGCGATCCGCATGGGCGACCACAAGCTGATCGAGCGGTTCGAGGACGGCCGCGTCCATCTCTACGATTTGAAGAACGATATCGAGGAGCGAAACGATCTGGCCGAAAAGATGCCGGAGAAGGTCGACCGCATGCGCAAGCGGCTGCACGCTTGGTACGGCGAAGTCGACGCCAAGTTCCTCCAGCCCAAACCCGGCGGCCCCCGGCCCTGGAAACCGAAACCGTAAGCATTCGACGCATTTCCCGAGAAAGCGAGCATTATGTCCGACACACAACCCTTGATGCGAACCACTTTCGTCCTGGCCGTTCTTTGCTGGGCCGCGGCTTGGCTGCCGAGCGGCGCGGCGGCCGCGGAAGACCCGAGCCGGCCGAATATCGTGCTCATCCTGGCCGATGACCTCGGCTGGGGAAGCGCCGGCTGTTGCGGGGCCGATCCCAAGTTGCTTAGCACCCCGAACATCGACCGGCTGGCCAAGGAAGGACGGCGATTCACCGATGCCAACACCACCTCCTCGGTCTGCTCGCCGACCCGGTACTCGGTCCTGACGGGCCGCTACTGCTGGCGGACCTCGTTGAAGCGCGAAGTGCTGGGCGTCTTCTCGCCGTTGCACATCGAGCCCGGGCGGCTCAATATGGCCTCGCTGCTCAAGAAGCACGGCTACCGCACGGCCGCCGTCGGCAAGTGGCACCTCGGCTACGGCAAGGACGCCCGAACCGATTACACCAAGCCGCTGCGGCCGGGACCGCTTCAGATCGGGTTCGACTACCACTTCGGCGTGCCGTCGAACCACGGCGACATCACCGGCATCTACGCCGAAAACGACCGCGTCGCCGGGCTGCGATCTGCAAACCTCACGCCGCCGGACCAGGCCGGAAAGAACTTCAAAGGAAGGCCGTTCCTGGGCCTCGACGCGCCGCAACGCGTCGACGAGGAAGTGATGGCCCGGTTGACCGAAAAGGCCGTCGCCTGGCTCGACAAGCAAGATTCCGATACGCCGTTCTTCCTCTACTACACGCCGGTGACGGTTCACAACCCCGTGACGCCGTCGGAGAAGACCAAGGGAACCAGCAAGGCCGGGCCGTTCGGCGATTGGATCCACGAGCTGGACGTCTCCGTGGGCCGGGTGCTCGATGCGCTCGACCGCAAGAAGCTGGCCGACAACACGCTGGTCATCTTTACGAGCGACAACGGCGGCGTTTACAAGCCGGAGCGCGAGAGCGAGCAGACCGACGCCTTCAACGCGGGGTTGAAGGTCAACGGCCGCTTCCGCGGCGGGAAGCACAGCGTTTTCGAGGGCGGCTTTCGCGTCCCGTTTATTGCAAGGTGGCCCGGCCATGTGCCGCCGGGAACCGTCTGCGACGAGATGCTCAGCCTGACCGATATCCTGGCCACGACGGCGGCCATCGTGGGCGAGCCGCTGCCGCCGAAGGAGCAGGCCGCCGAAGACAGCTACAACATGCTCCCCGCCCTGCTCGGCGAATCGTACAAGGGCCCGATCCGCCCCGATATGATCGTCCACAGCGCCGACGGCAACTTCGCGATCCGCCGGGGACCCTGGAAGTGGATCGAGGGCATTTACCACCCGGCCACCAGAAAGGGCGCGTTGAGGGCGAGGGCCGACGAGTTCAAGCCGCAGCTCTATCACCTCGGCAACGACCCTTCCGAGCGGCGGGAAGTCGCCGGCGAAAACCCCGAGACCGCCCGCCGCCTCTCCCAGTTGCTCGACCGATACCGGACCCAAGGCCACAGCCGAACCGGCAGCAGCAGTTCCCATAAGTAAGTCTGCGCTAAACACGTTCGCTACGGTGGGCGACGACCATACCAGCCAAGCCTGGGGGTGCTCTGGAAGCCGCCTGACACCGCTGGTCAAAACACCATCCGTGTGCCGTCCGCCTAGCTTTCCAATGTCCATCTCGACTGCCGCAAGACGGCCATGGGCGACGACTTCATCCGTTCGTACCAGACGGTCAACAAGGATCCATCGTCCAGTTGGACGGACGTCGGGTAGCCGAGGTCGCCGGACGTGCCGTCGCCGGAGATGATCATTGCCTCGGACCAGTTGCGACCGCCGTTGCTGCTGATGCGGGCCTGGTTTCCCAGCGGGGCACGGCGGTGGCCGTACGTCATCAACAGCCGGCGGTCGCGGAGCTGCAACAGGTGCGACGGCAGGCCCCAGACGCCGATCGGGTGCGGCACCGACCACGTACGTCCGCCGTCGGCCGATTCGGTTTGCAGGATCTCGCGGTGGTTGGCCTTATTGTGGTTTCGGATTTGGCAGACCAGCCTGCCGCCGGCCGCTTCCACCGCGTGCAACTCGTGATAGTTTTTATGGTTGTCGCCGTCGCGCGTGGGAATCGCGGCCAGCCACCGCCACGAAGCACCGTCGTCGGTCGACTCGCAAACACCGATGCGGTTTTCGCCCCGCCAGAGTTCCTTGCCGGGGTACAGAAGCCGGCCGTCGGCGAGCTGGATCGGCCCGTGGGGACTGTCGACCAGGCAGTCGTACCGGCCCGACCAGGTCACGCCCTCATCGGTCGAGCGAATCATCCAGACGCCGAGGGCCTTCTTCCGCTGTTCGTCGTTGGTGCGGTTATGAGCGGCCTGCCACCGCCGCAGTTTTTTCTCCGGCCACGCCCCCTTCGTGCCGGTCGCTTTTTCGGCCCTCGCAAGGATCGGCTCATACGCAAGCGACGTGAAGGTGGTGATCAGGACCGTTCCCTTGGCCGTTTCGAGCACCCCGGCGTCGCGGTCGTCGATCGCGCAGTCCATCACGACCCGCGGCCATCCCCAGGTCTTGCCGTCGTCGTCGGACCGCATCAGCTCGACGCGTCCGAAGGGGCAAACGTGGGCCTCGCGGCCGCCGGAACAGACCAACAGCAGTTGACCGTTCTTCCGTCGTGTGAGCGTCGGCCAACCGTGGTAACGGTGCGGTAGGTGGCTGATGACTTTGGTCTCGTTCGCAACTGCCTTGGGCGCCGCCGATGCTTTCTGCCCGACTCCTAACACCACGCTCGCCGTTGCCGCGCTCGTACCGCACAACCACTGGCGGCGCGTTAATGAACTGGCCATTGTGTGCTCCTTTGTTGGAAAGAAAAGCATTTTTCGATGGTTTCCCGGCAGGTCCGCCAGAACCCCGGCACGCAGTGCCGGGGCTTTTGCCTACCGCTGCATCCGATGATTCATTATTCACCGCTCACTACTGACGTCAATGTAGAAGCGAGAAGCAAACTTGTCCATGATTCGCTCGTCGTTTTTGCATTACGTGCACTATCGCTCGACATAAAACACCCCGCCGCAATCGGGACACACGAGGTTGATCCCCACCCGGTTTGGCGGCACCTCCAGGAGCGTATCGCAATCAGGGCAGGAGTTCCGGCGGTAAGGATCACCGGGTGGCTGCAACCCTTCTTAGCAGCTCGAAGTTACGGATTCGGACGACCGGCAAGCCTTCTTGGTCCGTCGCAAGCCGGTAAGACTTGTCGATGGACAGCAACAGATGACTACCGGAAAGGCTCAGGTCTTCAATGCCTGCCGCGGCGAGACGCTTCTTGGTTGCCCGCATCACGCGCAGGTATGCCTTTTGTGTCAATCGGCCTTCGCGATACGCGGAGAGCGCGTCCACCCCTTTGTAGACGACCTCGTCCTTGACCGCAAGCGCTTCGTCCGGACCGTTCCAGTAGCCCCAGATCGTGATGTATTCGTGGTTCTCGCTGAGAATGGGATGTCCCTCGGGTGTGTGGAGGTCCGCGTGGGTCTCGTACCGGCTTGGGTCGGCCAGCGAAGGCGCGGCAGTGGCCCGGTGGCCCGTCATGTAGATCGCGCGCGGATACTCGGTCTCGATTCCGCTGCGCGACAGTTCCATGGCAATGGCGAATTCCTCGAAGGGGCTATTGTAGCCGCAGGTCAGAATGCGCCGCTCGTTCCGGACGAAAGGGTCGACCTGGGGACGTTCCCCCACGCGGGACACTCGCCAGACAAGGTGCACGTTGTCTTTGGTCACGGTCTTGTACACTTGTTCGGGCACGGCCAGCTTCGTTCGGGGCGTCCGCCGCCACTTCTCGGGCAAGAAGTAGTCGAAGAGCATCGGGTCCCGTCCCACCACCCAGAGGGCGCCGCCGGTGCTCTCGACCTGGCCGTAGACGTAGTCGACCCCCATGATCGTTACCCGCACGAGCCCCGGCGGCAACTCCTCCCGGGTCTTGAATCGTTGGGCCTGCCGGACCAGGTAGTCACGGCGTTTGGTCGCGCGCATCACCTCTTCTCTCTCCGGTGCCCGCTCCAACAGCTCGAAATCCACGAGGCCGTAAAGGACGCCCCCCGACTTGTCTTCGGCGAGCCTGCCGCCGGACCGGGGCCGAACGATGATATGTTGTGGCTTGTTGTCTCGAACACAGAACCCCTTGGATCGCAGCTGGCGGTCGGCCCGCTCGCAGAGACGGACCATTCCGTCACGATCGATCAGCCCCTCTCCACAAGCTTTGGCGGCATCGATGCCCTTGAGCCACTCGTAAATGACGGCGTAGTTGCGGTTCCAGTCCAGATTGATTTCGTCATGCCTCCGCTGGATCTCTTTCATCTTGTATTTCTTTCGGCCGAGCCGCTCCCCCTCCACGAATCTGCGCGGCACATAAATGGCCAACGGCCTGTGCGTGTAGAGTTGCCCCGGAGACTCGTTTCGCGTGTTCCGCATTTCAAGCACGAGGCTGAACTCCATGAAGGGGCTGTTGAACGCCGCGCCATCCAAATCGCCCGCCGCCGCCGTCTCGCCGGGGATGTCCTGGCCCATCCGGTTCCACTTGATCACGACGTCTATCGACCGGCCATCCACCTCCTTGGTGGTCACTCGGTATACGGAACTCGTGCCAAGCAACCGGACACGATGGCTACCCCGCCATGCCGGGTCGCCCCAGTGGTTCTCGGGCAGGAGGCATTTGATGAAGGGCAACCCGTGCTCTGTAACGTACAGGTCCGTGCCGTCCCCCATTTGGAGATGCAAGTACTTCACGCCCAGCACGGTAATCAGCGGCTGGGAAGCAAAATGGACTCCAATCGCCTCCATTCGTGTTATCGCGTTTTTCATGGTCTTCGGAGTACAAGTTGAAAGCCGTTTTCAGGCAAAGCCCAGGCTTTGTCTCAAAACCCGTACACGATGGGCTTCCAAGCCCGTCGCTTCCACTGAAACGGAACTCCTCGACGGGCTTGGAAGCCCGTCGTACGGGTTTTGGGACAAAGCTTAGTACCGTACGACCATTGAAACTGTGGGTGCCATGCCCACGCTTGCCGTGGGCATGTTTTGCAACGCCCGCAAACATGCCCACGACAAGCGTGGGCATGGCACCCGACAACCCACAATCTCAGTTGTCACAAGGTACTAGTGTATTCTACCGGCCGGACGACGGCAAGCTCTTATCGACTTTTTCCTTGTTGATGGAGGAAGCTCGATGCAAAACGGCGACGGTCGCACCAGTGATCAGAAACACCAGGGCGACATCGAGGAGGGTGTAAGACGCTCGCGTCATCGTGTCGAGGCCCGGTATCCTGAATAACATCAAGGAGCCTGCCAGGCAGGCCAGCCCCAGTGCCAGGACCAGCCAAATCGAGAGTGCAACTCGCAACGGCGAACGGCCTTCGTTGCCCGGCATGGTGACCTTGATCTCCCATATCAACGCCGCGAGCCCCACCCCTATTGCGAACACGACGACAAGAAAATGGTTGCTGTCCAGCCAGAATCGGGTTGGGAGCAAGTATTCCACCAGCTCCCGCCGCCCGATGATGAGGTATAGGGCACTGCCGCCGAGGCAGAAGGCCACAATCCCGGGAGCGAGACGCAGCAGCCGCGGCACCGGACGCGGCTGAAGCACCCAGCGGAGTGCCGTTCCGCCGGCCAACGCCATTCCCGCCAGGACCAAGACGACCATCATCCCGTAGATGACCGGCTTCAAATAGGCCTCCCGCCAGGCCCCGACGACGGCGCCGGCGCCGGTCAGCCCCAAGAGATGATACTGCGGCTCGATTACGGGGTTTGCGTTCTCGTCAAAGGGATACTTGACAACGCCGGCGAAGAAGAAATCGGCGTTTGGGTGATGACAGTCCGTACAACCATTTGTCCCCAGCGCGCTTCGTGCAGGGTAGACGTCATGGTTGTACTTGTGGACATTCGCGTAAGGAGACGCTTCCCACGAGTGTTTGTCCAAAAGTTTATAGTCCGTGCCCGATCGGTACACGCGATCGTTCATCACCCAGACCGCGCGTTTGCCCTCCATCGGATACCCGACGTCCCGGAGCATCGTGCCGACCGAATGGATGATCGCGTCGATTTCGGCCGCTCGATTGACTTCGGGCACGCCGTCTCCGTTATCATCCACAATCTCTGCCAGCGCCGGATACTTCTCCGGGTCGGACTGATGTTCCTTCCACATTTTGTAGATGCTGCCCATCTTCGGCTGCATGAGCCCCGGTTTTCCTTCCTCTTCGATTGCGGGCCATGTATTGTGAATCCGGTTGACCGGGTAGATCATCCCCCTGTAACGCACGAGAACCGGCCGGAACGGGTCGGTGGGCTTGTCGTCGTAGCCCATCATCTCCAGATCGCCGTAATGGTTCCAATACTCCGCATCGGGGCCGTAGAAGGTCCAGAGATGCTTTCCCTTGGTCGGAATCTTTGCGCCCGGGTTGAAGACGTCGCTTGCCACGACCTGGGCCGATTTCACCGTCCGTTGAGGAATGTGACACGTCTGGCAGGCGATCTTTTCCAGGTGCAGCGGCGGAAGCCAACGGTGTTTGGCAATCGGGGCGCCAAGATACCCGCTGCTGTGGCAGTCGGCGCAACTGCGGCACGTGTTATTCAAGTCGTCGCGAACGTGCCCGCCGGGGTCGTCGCCCTTGCCGATCTGATGTTCTTCGTGTCCACAGATGCGAGGGTCCGTGGCGGAACTTCCTGCCGGATGGCAGTCGACGCACTTCAATCCGGCCCTGAGGTGAACGTCTGTGCGATTGCGGAAATTAGCGCCGCGTTTTTTCCACCCGGGTTTTGCATGGCACGCCAGGCACGTCTGATTTCGGGGTTCGCGTACGATGTGCGGAGAAACCGTTCCGTCGGGATTGAATTTATGCTTGTGATAAACAACCTTGGGCGGGTCGCCGCTCTTGACGGAACCGTTCACACCCGCAAATCCTGCCGCAGCCACAGGCGCCCAGCGGAAGTTCAAGGCGGACAGTTGCTTCTTGCGTTGGGAAAAGTCGTACTCGGGCAGGTGACAGAGGAGACAATCGGCCTCCAGCACGCCTGTTTCACTCCAACGGGCCTGATAGTAGTCGCCGTCGAAATCATTGTCCGCGACCGGTGAAAAGCTGCTCTCAGGATCGCTCATCCAGCGGTCGTACCGTTTTCCCTCGCGGTCGAACTCGGCGGGTCCGCCGCCCGGATGGCAACCGCCACACCCGCTGGTGATGAAGCTGAAAGAGGTCATGTCCATCTCGCTCGGCGAGCTGTTGTTTTTGGGCGAGAGGTAGCGGTAGAGAGGCGCCGGCGAGCACCATGTGCCGCCGTAGTTCCCCGGCGTTGAGGCCCACCTGCAACGCCCGGCCTGATCCGCAGTCGGCTCTTCGCCGCTTCCCTGAGTAAAGTGGTATCCCTTGGTGATCTTATCGTAGTCGTGGCACCGCCCGCAGGTCTGCCGGGGCGAGTACGGCTTATCAGCGTTGCCGCCGCTTATCGGGTCGATGACCTTCCCGTCCTCGTCTCGCAGATGGAATGGTGGACACACTCCTTGCGGCGAGGGGCGTCTTTGGGTTGCAGAGAGAGCGTGATGGGAGGCTGCCTTCGTCGTTTGGGTTGCTGTTGTCGCCGACATCCCGGAAATCAACAGAACGGCGGCTCCCATGGGAACGAACGCCTTGCGGAGAAGGCGACTGATCTCTGCGCTATTCATGACCCTTGTAATCCTTACTTGTTTCCTACTGGTCCTGGTTGTGATTGGCCGCATGGCGCCTTGGCTAAATCGGCAAGTCCTGTGCCAAAAAAAACGATGTATGATTATCTAAGTTCTAAGCCTGCTCAAGAAAGCAGCTTTTGCTGATCTTCGGCGTTGCACTTCATAACAGACTCGACGCAATCAAAGAATCGAGGCACACACTTCAGCCGCAATCGGTAGTAAACCATGGAGCCGCGTTTCTCATCCTGCACGATGCCCGCTCCTTTGAGGACCGCCAGATGCCTGGACACCGTGGACATGTCGACGCCGACCATCTCGGTGAGTTCGCAGACACACTTCTCACCTCCCCTGGCCAGTTCGTCCACGATGAACAGACGGGTGGGATGGGCCATGGCCTTGAAGATCTTGGCCCGGGCCTCGTAGCGTGCGTGAGTCTTGGTATCCATTTTGTGTCCTGGCATGTACGACGTGGCGGGAGTAGTCATGGTAACAGACAACAGTATACTTGCCCATTCGTGATTGCGAAAGGGGGCCTTGGTTCTGCATATCGGCCTTGCTCCGAGTAAGCTGCCGGATGAATCACGCGAAATATGCCTCCATCTTGTCGAATGCCTTGTTGATCTCTTCTTCGGGGACGCAAAACGACATTCTCAGGTGCCCCTGGCCCGTGGGCCCGAATGCTATCCCGGGCGTGGTGGAGACGCCGCCTTCCTTCAACAGTCTTTTGCAGAAAGCGGTTGAGTCCTTGCCTTCCTCCAGGAGGATCCTGGGAAACATCAGATAGGAGCCGTTCGGTTTTTCGTAGGCAAAAATCGAACGGAGACGCTCAAGGCGCTCACACATGACGTTGCGGGCAGACAGGTAGTGTTCCCGGAATTCCGCAACGCAATCCTGCGACCCTTTCAAAGCGGCAAGTGCCGCATATTGCGAGACCGCCGGGGCACAAATCGCCAGTGGTATGTGTGCCTTGTTGATCTGGGGGATCACCTCTTCATCGGCGTGCAAATACCCGATCCGCCAACCCGTCATTGCATAGGTCTTGGTAAACGTATAGCAGCTTATCACGTTCCGCCTCATTTCCGGAATGGAGGCGATGCTGAAATGCTCGTGGCCGTCGTAAGTGAAATACTCGTAGGCTTCGTCGGTGATCACCATCAGGTTGCCTTCCAGGGCAATCCGGGCCACTTGCCGAAGCTGCTCTTCGGACCAGACGGTGCCGGTGGGATTGTTCGGGGAACAAAACAGGATCGCTTTCGTCCGGGGAGTTATCGCATTCTTAATGCCCTGAATGTCGAGAGCGAATCCTTCTTCTTCGATTGTGGGGACAAACACCGGCTTGCCCGAAGCTATGACCACCTGGCGGACGTGCGTTGAATAGGTCGGCGAGGGCAGGATAACCTCGTCACCCGGGTCAACCACGGCCATTACGGCAGCCGCCAATCCTTCAATGGCTCCGACGGTGACCATGATTTGGGAGAGATCGGCATCGACGTGGTTGTCCCGCTCGAGCTTTTTGACGATTTCTTCCCGCAGTTCCGGCAGACCAAGGTTTTCGCTGTATCCTCCGACCAGCCCTTTCCTTATGGCGGCGATTGCGCCGTCCTTGATGTGGTCGGGAGTATCGGCAGTCGGCTTTGCCCAGGACAGAAACGCCACGTCGTCCACCTCCTTCGACAGCCTTGTCATCTCATGGATGGCGGATTTGGATATTCGACCGACCCTGTTTGAAATCCTCGGGCTGTCTGTCATTTCTCGCGCTCCGTCCGAATGATGTTTCTGTTCACGCGTGTCTCGGCATCCAACTCTCGGGAACCTGAACCGCCACCACTTCTCCCCGAACACACACTTCGCCATCCGCCGACACGGTAGCCGTCACCACAACCTTGCGGCCCTTGATCTCCTTCACTTTTCCACGGATCTCCAGGGGTGCGCCCAGGGGTGTGGGACGGACGTAGTCCACGTGCAACGACGCTGTCAGAAAACGGATGGGCGGCTGCGTATCCATCGCCCGGCCCTCCGCCCGATAGGCCGCCGCGGCCGCCGTCCCCGTCCCATGGCAGTCGACAATAGAGGCAAGCAGGCCGCCATAGACATAGCCCGGAACCGCCATGTGATAGGGCTTGGGTTGAAAAGTGGCAACGGTTTCCTCGCCGTCCCAATAGCTTTTCACTTTCAAACCGTGTTCGTTCAGCCGGCCGCAACCGTAGCAATGGCTCAGCTCGTCCGGGTAGTAGTCCTGAAAGGCTCTCTGATCCATATATGTGTGCCTCGTCGTCGGGAAAGGTCAGTGCGGGCTGCTGAGGACAGCCGACGGACCCGCACGGAATTCAGGTCAACTTCTCGAACGGCCACATGACAACCCCGCCGTCCATCACGCGGACCTTCTCGAATCCGGCCGCCTTGAGGATCAAAGCGGCCTCGTAACCCCGCAACGAGATCTTGCAGAAGGCGATGATTTCCTTGTCTTTGGGTAGCTCATCCAGTCGACCGCGGAGAGTCCCCAGCGGGATCAAGATGGAGCCGGGTAGTCGCACCTCCTCGTATTCGGCCGGGCCCCGAACGTCGAGAAAAATAAAATCGGTCTTTTTCTCGATCATTTGATGGACTTCCCTTGCGGAGACCCCGTCCATCCGCCCGTCAATCTTGTTTCTGGCGATATTGGCGGCGGTGATGATGTTGTCCATGGCCGGGGCATAGGGCGGGGCATAGCAGAGGTCGGCATTGGCGAGCTGATCCACGGTCATGCCGCCGGTAATCGCCATGGCGGCCACGTCGATCCGTTTGTCGCCCGCCCCCGGCCCGGTTGCCTGGGCCCCGAGAAGCCGCCGCGATTTCTTGTCCGCCACAAGCTTCAGCAGCAACGGCTTTGCGGTCGGCATGAAGTGGGCCCGGTCGGGCGCCGGGGCCATCACGGTCACGACCTCGTAGTCCAGCTCACCGGCGGCTGCTTCACTCAACCCCGTCTTGCCGACGCAATAATCGAAGACCTTGCAGATCGTGCTGCCGAGAACGCCCGGGAAGGTGTCCTCTACGCCGCAGAGATTATTCGCGGCGACGCGCCCCTGCTTGTTCGCCGTCGAACCCAGGGGGATGTAGGCGGGTTTGCCGGTGATCAGATGCTCGCACTCGACGCAATCCCCGGCCGCGTAGACGTCCGGGTCGGAGGTACACATGCGATGGTCGACCTTGATGGCGCCGGTCGTCCCGATTTCCAGGCCGGCATCCCGAGCGAGCTTGACGTTTGGACGGACACCGATTGCCAGGACCACCATGTCGGCGGGCAGCTTACCCCGGTCGGTGACCGCTTGTTCCACCTTTCCGCTGCCCTCAAAGGATTCCACTTTCGTGCCGGTGAGCACCTTCACGCCGTGCGACTCCATGTGCTGCTCGACGAGTTTCGCAATGTCCCAATCGAGAAAACCGAGGATTTGCGGAAGCATCTCGACGACCGTGACGCGGCAACCTTTCTCGACAAGAGCTTCAGTGGCTTCCACTCCGATCAGTCCGCCGCCGACAATGACTACGTCCCGCGCCTTGTCTTGGGCCAGGAGCTTTTTGATTCCTTCCGCGTCGTGGACGCCGTGCAGAGCAAAGATGTTTTCCAGCTTGATGTTCGGAAGCGGGGGGACCACCGGAGTGCCGCCCGTGGCCAGCACCAGCTTGTCGTAGTCCAACCAGGATTCCCCGCCGTCTTTTGCGCGTACTTGCACGCGTTTGCCGGCCCGGTCAACCTTCGTAGCCTCGGTTTGGCTCATGACTCGGACGTGCTTGACATTTTGGAAAAACACGGGGTCGCGGACCACGCCCACCGGCGTACACATGAGTTCGGCCTGCTCCTTCACGACGCCGGAAACGTAGTACGGCAGCCCGCACCCGGCATAAGACAGGAATTCGTCTTTTTCGATCATGGTGACTTCCGCATCCGGCATCAGGCGGATCACCTTGGAAGCCACTTTCGGCCCGGCGGCCACGCCGCCGATAATGACGACTTTCGCGGGATTGGACATTCTCATACCTCCTTGGCTTATGACAACGCATGAATTGGTGTTTGTAGGTTAAGGATGAATCCGATTTCGTTCATGCTACCGAGTTCGGGAAACACGGTCAACGCCGGCCGCTACCCCATTTGGAGATTCGGGCGGAGACACTTTACGCGTATTCGGGGATGGACTGCCGAACGCACAGCGATAGGCAATCGCATTACTGGGACAGACGTTCAGGCAACGGGCGCAACTGTAGCAATCCGCCCCGAACAGCCCGCCTTTCACTTTGCTCTTTGCAGCCCCCAGTGGACACGCTTGCACGCATGCTCCACAGTCGGTACACAGGTCCCGGTCGATGCGCACGCGCACCAGGCTGAGCCTCTCTGCGAGCCAGGAGATGAATCCGAACGGGCATACGAACTGGCAGAACGGGCGGTACATCGCCAGCGACGTCGCCAACGCCACTACGACCGTAATCAGGATCGACGGAGTCTCGAAGTCGAGGTTGAACAGGTTGAAGGGATTCACAAAGTGGTAGATAACGAAACCTTTCTTCCCGCCGACAATCCCGAACAAGAACAGCAGCATTAACAGGAAAAGACTGCCCCGGACCAGATTCGATACGAGGAAAGGCACCTTCCGGCGCTTGATGCGTTTGAGAATCGGCAGGCTAAAGAGCAATTCCTGCAGGGCGCCGAACGGGCAGGCCCAACCGCAAACTAGCTTGTTTCCGACGATAGCCAGACCAATGAAGAATAGGAACAAGACCAGCTTGCCCCAGACGGAAGGGTAGAGCCCTACCATCGACTTGAAGACCTTAACGGCCCCCTCCATTGGGTTCGGCGACTTGCCGAGAACGAAGCCGCAGACGATCACGGCGACCAATAGCGTGAAGACGTACGGGGCACGCGGATACCAGGTCTTGCGTTCGGAGACGGGAGCCCCGTCCGGACGTCCCAGGCGGACGAGGAAAACCAGTCCCCACAGCACAATCGCTGCGAAGACGTAGTATTTCAGCCGGCTGGGCCGGTGAGAGAGGAGATGGCCGGCCGCGTGATCGAGTTCATCTTGCCCGACGCCGAGCTTCCGAAGCGGTTTTGCTTTCGGTGCGTCCACCGGCAAGCCGAGTTCGCGTGCCAGGGCCTTACCCGTGGCGCCCAGTTTCGGCGCGATGTCCCGGATGCTCATCTCCACCGTCAGCGAGGAAACGGAGACCGCCTCATGCTCGGGCTCCGATATCCACCCGAAGGCGACGATACCGACGGCAACCGTCAGTGTTCCGATCAGCCAACGGTACTGAGTCTTCGACAGTTGAACGAAATACGACACGACGGTTCCTTCACAGTTGCTGTCCACGGCGGTTCTGGGGCGCCGCAATCGCAGCCCATACCCGACGGCTCAACGCCGTCCCCAACCACGTCCTCCGCCACGTCCTCCGCCATGTCCTCCGCCACGTCCCCAACCACGTCCCCGCCCGGAGCCGTATTGAGGCCCGCCGCGCGAAGCGCCGCTGCCACCGGCCCAGAAGGGGCGAAGGCCCTCGTCGCGCAGCCGAATCGTGGTTCCATCGAGCGTCAACAATTGGGCAACGTAGTGGTTGTCCGGCATCTTGTTGGTGCGGAAAGCGTGAACGGTCACCTTCTTTCCAACGGTCAATTGCTCGACGATGTAGTCCACGGCGGCCGCCGGGCCGAGGTGAATGTTCAGCTTCTTTCCTTTGGGCGTCTCCAGCAGGAAGTGGGACCCGACGTCGGCTGGTCCCGTGGTGTTTTTGCAGGGCCCGGTCTCCGTCGCCAGCACCTTCCCTGAAAGCAATACTACTTCCGGCTTGACGGCCTGCCGTCCTACGCCGGATAGTTCGCCCATGCCCTTCTGAGCATGAGCAGGGGGCGCAAGAGCACCCCATGACAGTGCCAGGATCGCTGTAAGGGCCGTTGTGACTTTCATGACTTTCGTCCTCCAATGTTTGGTACGTTTAGTGAACGTCGTTCGCCTCGTCTTAAACGGTGAATACTGACCCGACCGGGCACTCAAAGCACTTACCGGGCAACTGGGACCAAAGACAGGTGGCGGCGCCCATTCCCGTACAATGAGCCGGGCCGACCCGCTGCACCCCGTATCGCTTCAGTGCCGCGACCGTCGCTTCCAACCGCCGCGCTGTCGCACGTACCAGGTGCATGCCGCCGAGCACTGCGTAAACCCGGTCCCGGTCCGTCAGCTCGGCAACGTAATCCAGCGTGTTGACCACACCGGCATGGGCACAGCCGAGAACCACGATGGTCCCGGCAGGCGTCTCGACGTACAATGCCTGATCGTCCGGCAGCGGGTCCGGCTCGGTACACGACCGGCCGAGATAGAAAGGGCCGCCGGTATCCTCGAAATCGTTCCGCCGCGGGATTTCGCCCGTCACATGAACCCCTGCCGTCAATTCCGTCGGTTCACGTGTCCATATCAGGCTCTGCGTTCGCCGGCGCAAAGCCTGCTCGTCAAGACCGGTTCCAATGCTGCGGTGCGGAGGCGTATTTTCCCGATGGTACTTCTCTTTCAGTGCGGCCGGGTGCAGATATAAGTCCACATGGCCATTCGATTTCAGCACGTTTTCCAGACCACCTGTGTGATCGAAGTGGCCGTGACTGATCACGAGCATCTCGGCGTCATCCAGCGGGATTTCGAGGTGTTCGGCATTATGGCGAAGCACCCCGCCCTGGCCGGTGTCGAACAGAATGCGGCGCCCGTCGGCCTCAATCCACAATGCCAGCCCGTGTTCGGCCAGCAGATCGGCCCGGCGCACCGTGTTTTCAGCCAACACCGTTATTCGAA
Source organism: uncultured Planctomycetaceae bacterium (assembly GCA_964547995.1). Taxonomy (GTDB): domain Bacteria; phylum Planctomycetota; class Planctomycetia; order Pirellulales; family Thermoguttaceae; genus CAZJRB01. The sequence goes on from CAZJRB010000051.1 coordinate 26,553, forward strand.
GATCATCAATCACGGTCACCTCGACCTTGTGCGGCATGGTAGTGCAGCCGCCCTTCAGTTCGTGTTTGCAAAAGCAGCCCTTCGGCGCTGAGGTGTTCAACATACTTGACGACTTCATTGCGGTGCATGCCCAGCCCGCTGGCAATGTCGTCCATTGAACAGGGGCGCCTTCGCAGTAGATTCAGGACGTCTTCTCGACTAGCAGCGAATCCGGCCTGTCCGTGAACGTCCTGAAAGTCGGCGATTACTTCGGCAGGTGGATTGAACATTTTTGCCAGTTCGGTCAGGCGTTCGCGTGAGATGCCGATTGCGAAGCTCTCGGCCGGCGGGCGCGTCACGGTGTTCAATTGGACACGATCCGGTCCGATGAGCTTTGCACATTCGGCTAGCTTGGCAGACTCGGCCTTGATTGCCGTGTAGGCACCCAGCACGAATACCTCGAGCCAATAGTCGCCCCGGAACTCGCGGCGGAAGTCCGCCAGCCCGGCCAACATCCTCTCAAAAGAGACGTCCTTGTGGGGACGGTTCACGAGGCGGAACATTTCTTTGTCGCCGGCGTCGAGCGAGGGAACGATAAGATCGGCATTCATTAACTGCTTGCGGACCTCTTCCTGCCACAACAAGGATCCGTTGGTTAGCACTGCCACGGGCACGCCCGTCATCGCTTTGATCCGGTCGATGAGTTCGCCGCACCGCGAGTAAAGGGTGGGTTCGCCCGACCCGGATAGAGTGATGTAATCCGGACGTGCTGAGAGCCTGTCCTTCAATTCGAGAACAACGTCGTCCAGCGGCGCCCACTCTTTTCGCTCCGTGGTCTTGCAAGTGGTGTTGCCAAGTTGGCAGTAGATGCAGTCGTAGCTGCACGTTTTCAGCGGTACAAGGTCCACGCCGAGCGAGCGTCCGAGCCGGCGCGAGGGCACCGGGCCAAATATGTAGCTGGTCATGGCGGCTCCCGGTCTTCATCGTCTTCGAGAGCCGATGGTGCATCTGCATTATCGGCGCTGCGGGTGCTGAACTCGTCTAAGAGGATTTGCGCAGTCCATTTTGCCGCGAGTCCGACCACTTCCGGACAGTCTCGCTCCGCCTTTTCGCGCACGTCCTTGCACAACACGCTCCCGTAATGCTCTTCATACTGCTTGTAGAGCTTGCGGATCAGCTTGTGCGACTGTTTCGTCGAGCCTTCGAACTTGGCGTTCCTTCGTCTACCGCACAGATAGCCGATAGCCATTCCCGCGCCGGTAAACGAACCGCAGTTTTGGAGCCCGGTCGGTGTGGCCCCGCCGTCCAGAGAACTGGCTCCCCGGAACAGCCCTTTGTCTGCCGCCAGGAATGGAATGGCGTCCTGAAGGGCCGCCAGAGTGCATTGCGAGCATCCGCCATAATTTTTTTCGTACTGGTGGCCGAGCCGGTATGCCTCCTCGATGATTTCCTGCTCGCGGCCGGCAACGTCGAATCGTTGTCCCTGCCGGCCGGGAGTATTACTTTCGGCACACCGGATTTGCCTACAGAGGCCGGTTATGAGGCCCAGTCCGACTCCCGCCGTCGTTAGCCGCACGATTTCGCGCCGTGTCGGCCGTTTTTGGCGGCCGTCAACCGGCGTGTCGTCAATGGCACACAATATGTTCATTTTCTCACCTTGAACCCGCATGACTGGTTTTCTCGCCTCTGCCTGCATCCTGCCTGAGAATTGGCTTGTTCCACAAACTTTCCCGTGGCCCTTGCCTTGACCTGTTGATTCTGAATGAGTTCTGCCTTCAACAAGTGGTAAGGCGGAGAGGACATCTCAATCCAAGCACGTACAAGCGAACCTTGATCGGTAGCCACCGGATGGCAAAATCGCACTTTTAATTCACCCGTGACTCCCGAGCGTCCATGCGCGAACAGGCAGTTGGTCATGGCGCCGTCCAGCAGCGACGTGATCACGCCTCCGTGCAACATGCCGGGAAAACCTTCGTAAATGGCGTCGCAATTGAAATGTGTTTGCACGCTGCCGTCATCCAACATGGGAAACTCAAGACGCAATCCAGATTCATTTCCAGGGCCACACACGACACAATTCGGGTGGGCTTCCTTGTGGAGGTCGGATGAAGCGTCCAATGTGGTTTCAGTCGTCATGGAGACAGCCCCGGCAGTCAATTCTCCGTTGAGATAGCCCCGAACGATTTGTGCACGTGTCTTCGGCAGCATGTTCATCACCACGCCAATCCTCTCTTGCTTGAAAAACTTTTCGGCCAGCAGCGTTTTGTCAACATTTTGTTACCTTCCCGAGTTGAGATTGCCAGCGAGAATCAAACCGACAACGCCGGCAAACGCCTTGGCTGCCGGCGGTTGAGGGCCGTCGCGCACGAGCGGTATCCCGTCATCTCCGCAGATAACGACCTCGGTGTCGATTGGAATCTGCCCCAGGAAGGGAACGTCCATCTCCCGGGCCAACGCCATGCCGCCCCCGCGCTTGAACAGGTCTATCTTCTCCCCGCATTTCGGGCAGACAAAACCGCTCATGTTTTCCAGGACACCGATAACAGGCAGCGACAGGGCATTGCAGAAAGAAACACAGCGGCGTACATCCGAGATGGCTACTTCTTGCGGCGTGGTGACGATCACCGCGCCCGACGGAGTGCCGACAAGCTGGGCTATCGAGAGCGGCTCGTCGCCGGTTCCGGGCGGGGAATCGACCACGAGATAATCGAGTTGCCCCCAAGTGACGTCCTTGAGGAACTGGCGGATGAGATGGTATTTCCTGGGCCCCCGCCAGATCACGGGATCTTTGCCGTTGGCAAGCAAGAAACCGATGGACATCACGCCCAGGTTGTCGCTCACCTTGACAGGTATGATTTCTTCGTTGGTGATTTGCACGCCGCGGTCTTCGAGCCCCATCAGCTTCGGTATGCTTGGTCCGTGGACGTCGATATCCAGGAGCCCCACGCGTTTCCCCGCCCGGGCCAGGGATATTGCCAGGTTTGCGGCGACGGTGCTCTTCCCCACGCCGCCTTTGCCCGAAAGAACGAGTAGCTTGTACCCGATCTCCGACATGCGGCCCTGGAGCGCCTGCTCTTCGAGTTGACGCTGTGCTTCGTCGACCATCGGTGTGTTCTTGGTGGATTGCGGCATGATATCGATCCTCGATTGAATTGGCTCCTGTCACGGGGTTGCGAGCGGGCCGAGCTTACCCAGCCTGTTCGACACCTCCAACCAGACCTTTTGGGTGTCGGTTGCGGCCCCGGTCTCGGTATATTCGACCAGGGCCTGTTTCTGAATCTGTGCCTTCGTCACGGCCGGGTCGTATCGGATTCTGCCGATTCCTTCGACACCGATCCGCCGGGCCTCGTTTTCAATCTCCGTCGCCAGTTCCGCGTTCAGGTCCCATTTGTTGACACATACGAGCGTCTGGATGCCAAAGTGCTTCGTCAGTTGCGCCACGCGGCCTAAGTCGTGCAGGCCGCTGAGCGTCGGTTCCGTTACTACCAGGACCAGATCCGCGCCGGTAATCGAGGCGATGACCGGACACCCGATCCCGGGCGACCCGTCGATAACCACCAGGTCGAGCTTCCGCCCGGTGGCAAGCTTCTTTGCCTCGGTGCGGACGAGACTCACCAGCTTGCCGGAATTCTCCTCGGCAATTCCCAGCCTGGCGTGGACCATGGGTCCGAATCGCGTGTCGGAGATGAACCACTGGCCGTTTTCGGCGGGCGCAAATTCGATGGCGTCCTCGGCGCAGAACCAGGCGCATACTCCACAGCCCTCACAGCCGATCGGATCGACCCGGAACGTCTTCGGCGCCCGGCCGTTACCCGGCCCGTCGTAGAAGATGGCGTCGTACCGGCATATCTCCTCGCACTTGCCGCAGGCGGTGCAACGCTCCGGAATGATCCTTGCCTGCGAACCGCCGGAGAACCCGCTTTGCTTGACGATCTTCGGCTCGAGAACCAGGTGCAAATCGGCCGCGTCGACGTCGCAGTCGGCCAGCACCGCACTTTCCGCCAGCGCGGCAAACGAGGCAACCAGGGACGTCTTTCCCGTTCCGCCTTTGCCGCTGATGACCACAAGCTCTTTCATCCGGCTCGGGCTCCCTCCATAACAGTCTCCAATAGCCCCGCAAACATCGCCCGGTATTCCGGCAGCGCGTCGCAGGCCATCACGCCCCGCGAATAGGCTTCGGCCAGTTTTCGGTCGTCGGGGATCTCTTGAAGAATGGGAATGCGTTGCTTCGCGCAATACGAATAGACTTCCCTCTCGCCGATGTCCGCCCGGTTGATCACCACGCCGAACGGCAGCTTCAACACCCGGACCATCTCCACGGCGAGCTTTAAGTCGTGGAATCCGAACGGGGTCGGCTCGGTCACGAGAATAACGAAATCCGCTCTCCGCACGGATTCGATCACAGGGCAGGACGTCCCCGGCGGGGCGTCGACGATCGTAAGGTCCGCCTGAAAGCCGGTCGATTTGACCGCCCGGATCACGGGAGGGCTCATCGCCTCGCCGATCTTCAACAACCCCTGGGCGAACCGGATTGCCCCGGCCCGCCCCGTCTCCAAAACGCCGATCTCCCGAGACACCTCGGTAATCGCATCCGTCGGACAAACCAACGAGCAGCCGCCGCAACCATGGCACAACTCGGGGTATACCAGCACCTTCTTCCCCACGCGGACGATCGCGCTGTACTGGCAAATCTCGCCGCACTCGCCGCAGAGGGTACACTTCTCGGCGTCGACTTGGGGGACCAGGTTTCCGACGGGTTTCCGGTCGGTGATTTCCGGTTTCAAGAAGATGTGCCCGTTGGGCTCTTCCACGTCGCAGTCGAGGTAGGCGACCTTCCGGCCGTTTTGCGAAGCGACCGTGGCGAGGTTGGTCGCAACCGTCGTCTTGCCGGTGCCGCCTTTGCCGCTGGCTATGGCAATCTGCATGGGGCTCAGCCTTTGTTTTCCAATTGGCGTATTCGCTCCTGGATCTGCTGCACCTGTTGCAGCATGACCTCGGTCTGTTGCCGGAGGGCGGCCAGTTCCTCTTCCTTGCTGGCGGCTTGAGATGGAGGGATGTCCGGCGCACTACCCGGCCCGGGGCCACTCGCCGCCCCCATCCCCATTCCCCTACCCATGCCGCCTCCGCGCCCCATTCCGCGACCCATACCGCCACCGCGTCCCATACCGCCTCCCATTCCTTTTCCCATACCCATTCCGCCACCCATTCCCATTCCGCCACCTGCCGGCGGCGGTTGCTGACCTGCCGGCGTCTGGCCTTGGGCAGGCGAACCGGTCGTGCCGAAATGGCTTGCAACGTTCGGTGCATCGGTTGCCTTGAATTGGTTTGCCTTGAATTGCTCCACCACCTCGCGTATCGCTCCGGAACATCCAACGATCACCTCGATCCCGGCTGCCGCAAGGGTCTGATAGGCATTGGGACCGCAGTTGCCCGTAAGCACGCACTGAACGCCTTTCTCGGCCATCAGTTGTGAAGATTGAATACCGGCGCCCCCGCCGAGCATCACGTTCGGGTTTTCGATGGCCTCGAAGTCGAGGGTTTCCGTTTCGACGACCAGAAAGCAGGGGCACCGGCCGAAGCGGGGATCGACGGCCGCATCCAACGAGGGTTGTTGCGCAGTAACAGCGATTTTCATTTTCTTGCTTCCGTAGTTTTTCGGAAAGTGCCGCGTTCAGTAAAACCGGCAGGACACCGTGATTTGCCGCGATACCCCGCCCACCGTGCGGTGGTCTTGCGTTGTCCGCGCTCTGGCGAACGCAGCTACCATTGCCGCTATTTTTGGGGCTGTGCCTGAAGTTCTTCAATACGTTTCTTGATGTCCTCCAGGGCGCCGGCGAAGTATTCCGCCTGGCGTTTCAGCACGTCGAGTTCCTGCTCTGCGCCCGTGGCGGGCGGGGCAAATGGCGTGGCATGTGGAGTTCCGTAACCCCAGCCCGCCCCGAAGGCTGGCTGGCCCAATGCGGCCCGCTGCCAACCGGTCAGGCCGGTGGCATAGAACCAATTGCGTCGTCCTCGGCCGCCTCCGCGGCCCCGGCCCCAAAAGCCGCCAGCAACGGGATTCATAAAACCCGGCGCCTGATACCCTGCGCAGTAACCTGCTGCGCGTCCTGTCATGGGGCCCATTCCCATCGGGCCCGTTCCATCTCCACCTGGCATAGTTGCGTTCCTTTCTTGAAAGAAGTTTGTTGCTTTCCTTTTTTCACACTTCGGGTTGCACGATAGTGCCACCCGGATTTACCACCATCGCCCCCGGCCCCTTCCGCGGCCGAATCCCCTGCCGAACCCTCGGCCGAATCCTGGGCCGAATGGTCGAAATGCCGCTTGATAGCCAAGAGGCATCCCAACTACACCATAGGGGGCCGGAGGATAGGCTGCAGGAACCCCCCCATAACCTCCTCCAGCCCAAACCGCGGGACCGGCAGCAGGATTCATGAACCCCGGCACCGGATACCCTGCGCAGTAACCTGCTGCGCGCCCTGTCATGGGTCCCATTCCCGCGGGACCTGTTCTGTCTCCACTTGGCATTGTGAAGCTCCTTTCTTTCTTCAAAATCTTGGTCAAAAAGCCTACTGATTTTGTCCACGGCCTTGCCCTTGGCCCGAACTGCGGCCTTGACCTTTTCCCCGGCCGCCGCTTTTTCCTTTTCCCTGACCGCGGCCCTGGCCGCGACCTTTTCCTTTTCCTTTTCCACCGCCGCAAGGTCCTTTGCCCCGGCCTGTCCCCGGGCCTTCCCCTTGCGGGCCTGTTCCATCACCACGTGGCATAACGAGTCTCCTTTTACAAAAGTCTGCTTGCGTCAAGAGGACACAAATATTGTGTTCTCCACCCTATTATTGAAACGCCTTCCGAATACTAACCTTTCCCGCTGGCGGCCATCGACTTTGAACGCTTCAGGATCATGGCGCCCTCCTGGCAACCGATGTCCCGGGCAATCACCGGGCATTTCGCCTTCAGCAGGAAGTAGATGTCCTTGTCGACTTCGCTGAGCGTTTCGTAGTTTCCCTGTCCCTTCGCAATTACCAGATCGGCCTTGTCGAAACGGTCCCGAAACGACTCGCTACAATCGTCGAGAATCGTGCCGGGGGCGTCCGAGCCGTTCTCGATGACTTCGGCCACTTGGTGGATGCCCGCGGCTTCGGCATCCGCCAGAGTGGCGTCGTTGATCGCCGGAAAACCCTTGACCGCAACCGTCACCTTTCCAGGCGGCAGTTGCTCGATAAGCAATCGGTCGAAGACGATTTCCCCGGCGTTGTCGGCCAGGTAGAGGATACGGTCAGCTCCGGATAGCGCAGAGCAGAATTCCTCTACGTCTCCCTCCAGCGGAGCCGACAGAGCGCCCGTGATCGACTCGCGGACCTGGGCCTCGCTCAAGTGACTATTCACGCCGAAGTCGATCACGTTGCCTGCAATCACGAGCCTTATGGTTGTCTCCATCGGCCTATTCGAGTCCTCAACCCAAGCTCGCAACGTCGGGTACAATGTCAGGGCCATCCGGTTGGACCACTCCTTGATCTCGCGATAGGGATCATTTTGACCGGTGAACTCCCGGATTGCCCGGTGAATCCACTGAGCCATCGCCGGCGGAGTCTGGCGGAGATCCATTTCGGCGGCGACGCGAAGCGCCTCGCGAAGGACGCGCTCGTGAACGGCTTCGTCCGGTGTCGCCAGGCGTGCGGAATCCAACGCCTGGCGAATGAAGCAGGCAATGCAGTCGAAGAATATTTTCATCGGCACCTCTACATCCAGTGTCCTTGCACGTTGGCTCCATCGGCGGGCGAAAGCTCCCCCGCCTTGAGTTTCTCAACGGCCTCTTTCACCGTCCCGGACGCTCTCGGATACACCTTGACGTTGGCGGCCTGAAGCGCGGCAAAGGCCTTGGGGCCGACGTTGCCGGTAATGACCGCCTCTACTCCAAAGTCGACGACGATCCGTCCGGCCTGGATTCCCGCACCTTGCGCCGCGTTCACGTTCTGTATGTTGTCGTGTACCGAGAACTCGCCCGTATCGGTGTCTAGAACAATGAAGCTCTTCGCGCGTCCAAAGCGGGGATCGACCTGGCTGGTCAAGTCCGGGCCTTGCGATGTTACGGCTATCTTCATTAAGCCTCTCCTTCCTGCTTAGTGGTCGCAAAGGTTCTCACCTGATTGTAACTTGTCATCGAGGTAGGCCCGGACAACGCTCTCGGGCGAACCGGCAGGCACCCCGACAATGACCCGAATGTCCTGTTCCGCAAAGATATTTTGAGCGCGCCGTCCCATACCGCCGGCGATGATCAGATTCACCCCTTGCTCGTGCAGCCATCGCGGAAGCACACCCGGCTGATGAACCGGCGGAGCGAGTTGGCGGGAGTTCAGTATCTCCTTGCTTGCAGTGTCCACGTCGAGCAAAGCGAACTGCTCGCAGTGCCCGAAGTGCATGCACAACTGGCCCCCCGCGACCGGGATCGCAATGACAAGGGCACTCTCGGAATCCTTTTCGGTTGACAGCATCAATACTTCTCCTGTTGGGAAAGGGTTGCCTTCGATTTCTATTTCCAGTGTTCTTGCATATTGGCCCTTTGGGCGGGTTCAAGTCGGCCCGCCTTAAGCTTCTCAACAGCGTCCTCCACAGTTCCGGAGGCTGCCGTATAGACCTCGATATTGCCGGCTTCGAGCGTAGCGAACGCCTTGGGGCCGATGCTCCCGGTGATCACTGCGCCCACACCCAAACTGACAACAGCTCCGGCAGCTTGCATCCCTGCGGTGTGAGCCGTGCCCAGATTTCCGGAGTTGTCATGTACGGTGAATGCGCCGGATGTGGCGTCCACAATGAGAAAGTGCCGTGCGCGCCCGAATCGCGGAGCCACCCGGCTATTCAAGTCCGGACCTTGCGACGTTACAGCCACCTTCACAGTACATCTCCTTACATCTCAACCCGCGGGGGGGCCATGAAAACGGCCACCCGAAAACCGGCGCCGTCGTCTACGGCGCCTACAGCAGCCCGGCATTACGAACATATCCCCTGTCAGCTTGCCTGAGAGGAATGCTTGGAGCACCTCCTCCACTTGACCACACCTCTGCGGAATGATCTCTATGCCCGCCGAGAGCAACGCCGTTTCAAGTAACCGAGAGATTGCTCCACATATCAGCAAGTCAGTGCGCAATTGAGCGATCAGGCTTGCCCGGGATGCGAGCGGAACATCTTCCAAAATCTCTTCGCTCCGCCCGATCTCGCGGCCGTTCTCGGCATCGACCACCAGCAAATGCCGGGCAACATCGAAGACCGGGGAGATTCTCTGACCGGTAACAGGGATAACGATTCTCATAAAGGCAGGACTAAGCAAGAACCGTGCCAAAACGGATCAGGAGAATGGTTGCGAACCACAACCCGTTTGAAAACAAGGAGTTGCGTCGAAGGAAGCCATCGCCAAACAGGACCGCACCGTTGCAATATGCAATGGGCCGTTGGGGCAACCCTTGCACAATGCAATTCTACAATTCTCTGCTCCGGCCGTCTTTTTCCGGTAACTCGATACCCAGCGACCGGATCTTGCGAAACAGCGTGCTCGGATCGATGCCTAGTTCTTTCGCAGCAGTCGTGCGGTTACCGCCATGCCGTCGAATGGCGTCTGTGATGTGTAGGGCCTCCAGGGCCTTCAGGGTAAGACCGGTTCCGGTGGATGGCAACGTGGAAGAAGCCTTCTCACGAAGGGCAGCCGGCAAGTGTTGCGGTTCGATCAATTGGCCGCGGCAGAGCACGAAGGCATGTTCAATGATATTTTCCAGTTCACGAATGTTGCCCTGATAATCGTGTTCCAATAGAATTGCCGCCACTTCTTCGGATACGCCGGCGACGTGCTTCTCCTGCAAGCGGTTGAACTTGGAGATGGCGTGCTCGATTAGGAGGGGGATATCTTCCCGGCGATCGCGCAGGGGTGGCAATTGTAGCCGTACAATATTGATACGATAGTAGAGATCTTCCCGGAAGACGCCTTTACGGACTAGCTGAGCAAGATCCTGGTTGGTAGCCGCGATGACACGCACGTCCACCGGGACCGGTTCGACGGCACCCAAAGGCTCAAATACCCTTTCCTGCAACACGCGAAGCAATTTGGACTGCATTGCCGGCGACACGTCTCCGATCTCGTCCAGAAAGATCGTTCCGCCGTCGGCGAGCGCAAAACGGCCGGGCTTGTCGCGGCGAGCATCCGTGAACGCACCCGCTTTGTAGCCGAAGAGCTCGGACTCGAGCAACGTATCCGGCAGCGCACCGCAGTTAACGGCGACGTACTTCTTGTCCTGGCGGGGAGATAAGTCATGGATCGCCCGTGCAAAAAGCTCCTTACCGGTTCCGCTGGCGCCTTCAATCAGAACGGTGCTGTTGCTATCGGCAAACTGGGGAAGGACGTCGAGAATCCGGCGTATCGCCGGGCTGCGGCCGATGATGTCGGCAAACGTGTACTTGTCTTCCAGCTCCTTGCGCAGCTCTTCCACCACGCTGAGGTCGCGGAAGGTTTCCACGCCTCCGATGACTTGTCCGTCTTGATCCTTCAGGATTGCGGTAGAGATGCTGACCGGGATGCGGTCGCCCTCCACGTTGATGACATAAATCGTCTTGGCTACGACCGGGAAACCCGTTCTCAGCGTTTGTCTAAGTGAACACTCGCTTTCGCAAATGCTGGCACGAAAAACGTCGCAGCACGGCTGGCCGATGGCGTCTTCCCGCGGTATCCCGGTAATCTGTTCAGCGGCCCGATTAAAGGACGTGATCCGCCAGTTCTCATCAACGGTAAAAACACCGTCGGCAATTGAGTCGAGGATAACGTCTCGCATCTGCTTTTCGGACGTTTCGCTCATGGTGTTGGTCTCGAAGCGTTCACCAACCTCATCCCGATGGTCCCCGTTCACGATCTTTCCAGTTTATTCTAACAGTTGACGCCGTACCCGGAAAGGGTGGTTCCCGCATAGGTGCCGGCTTCTCCGGCTTCATGACGGGGGCGTGGCCACCGGTCGGAGCTTCAGGATGTCCGATGCGGGCGCCGGTTGCGGCTTGGTGGTGGTGGTAGATTCCGGCGGCAGGCCGATGACTGCAATCAGCAATTCCCATTGCGCTTGCTGTTCCAGGTGTTGCCAATAGGCAACCAGCTTGCGGAAGGTTTCTTCGCGCTGATTGCGGCGATCCTGTGCGAGATGGTCGATGCCGGGCCTCAGCCGCTCGAAGGGGCCGTCGTGGCCGAACCGCTTGCGGATTCGTGCACGTTCCTCCTTGGCAAACGAACAAAGATACTCGAGCCAGACGTCGCAGTCGTGGATATCGCCGAGCATCGACTGGAGCCGCTTTGCGACGGTAACCGTTTCGTCCAACCGGCCGGCGTAGACGGGCCGGGCGATCTCGACCGTGTAACGCAGCCGCTTCGCCGCGATCCGCATTGCGTGGTGTTGTTCGATTGCCTCGGGGTCGCCAAGGCTGTCCTCGTAGCACATCAAATTGTTGAGGCGGTCGAGGATGTGCTGCTCGGTCTGGAGATAGGCAACCGCACTCTGCACGCCGAGACCACGGCGATCGGCTTCCTTAAGAATCGACTTGGCGACCGCCCGCATCTCGTCCAGGACCCCGCTCGTTTCGAATCGATCGACGGCCTTGACCACATCGGGCTGGATTCGTTCACGCCGCTTTTCGACCTGAACGAGCAACCTGGCAATGCCGGGATAACAGGACTTCTCGGTCAACTCGTCGAGCACGCCGCAAAGGAACTCGATCTGCACATCCAAGTCCCGGGCATCGCCGAGTCCCTTGGTGATTTGCCGGACCGCCTTGCGCCACCGCTTGAGTTTTCGGGCCTGGAAACAGTTGCAGAACATCCGCAGCGCGGCGCGCAGCCGTCGCGAGGCGACGCGGGCTTCGTGAACGCACTCGATGTCGTCGGCCAACCGCACGCCGTCCAGTTGCCGGACGAGTCGCCGGCCCTGTTTCTGGATGTAACCGGCGGCAAGGAGTCGAAGTCCTTCGTCAACGGGCAGTTTCATACAGCAGACCGGGTGGGAGATATTGTTTGTCGCACTGATTTCAGCCGCTTAAGGGCGTTGCTACGAACCACCAAGCTTCCGGAAACCTGCCCTATTATATGTCAGCCGGCGGATTGTGGCCATCGGGGCAAAAATAGGGGGGAAACTTTACAATCCCCCCGGAAAGTCTGGGGAAAAGTCGTCGATCATCTCAAAGTGCCCTTGACTTATTTGGCTATTTGGCTAAAATGCCAAATGAGAAGTGACGATAAACGAAAATACGAAAGGCACACGCCATGAACGCGAAGACACAAGCGAGATACGAAGCGAGGGCCAAGATCCTCAAGGCGTTGGGCCACCCCACCCGGCTTTTCGTTGTTGACCAACTTGCCCGGGCGGAAGAGAAATGCGTCTGCGAATTGACCGAGATGATCGGGGCCGACATGTCGACCGTCTCGAAGCATCTGGCGGTGCTGAAGGAGGCCGGCATCATCCAGGACGACAAGCGGGGCGTCCAGGTCTTCTACCAGCTCCGGGTGAAGTGCGTGATGGACTTCTTCGATTGCGTCGAGTCGGTAATACAGTGCAACGCCCAGCGCCAGAAGGAACTTATCGGCTGAGAAACCGAGGAGCGGTACGAACGGACGTTCTCTTTTTTTGGCGGGAATTTGGCGATTTGGCCAACCGGCCACGAAATTGCCGGCAAAAGGGAAATGTAGGACGGGTTTCCAAACCCGTCCATTGAATTGCGAAACCGCGTTTGATCCGGCGTTTATGGAACTCACGAAATATGAGGCCCGCAAACATCAGCAAAAGGACCACGACTCATTGGGAAAGACGCGTCTGGAGACCCGTCCTACACTCTTGTTGTGCAACTGAAAGGTGGAGGTAACCCGTGAAGAAGGAGTTGACGATCCTTGCGGTATTTGTCGCGATTTTTCTCGCTGCGTATTTCTTGCCGCTGGCTACTCCGCAGTTCGAGCCCGGCACGAATCCCTTACACGCCAAGGTCACCCGCGCGATTATCGAGGCGTTTGTATTGCTTCAGTGGTACGCGCGAAACCATACGCTTGCCTGCGTTGTGCCGGCGTTGTTCATCGCCGGTGCGATCACGACCTTTCTTTCCAAGGAAGGAATACTCAAGCACCTGGGACCGAAGGCGAACAAGGTCGAGGCGTACAGCGTTGCATCGGTTTCCGGCACGGTGCTGGCGGTTTGTTCGTGCAGCGTGTTGCCGATGTTTGCGGGCATCTACCGCATCGGGGCCGGGCTGGGACCGGCGGCGGCCTTTCTCTATGCCGGACCGGCGATCAACGTGCTGGCCATTTTCCTGACGGCGCGGGTGTTGGGATTCCAGCTCGGCGTGGCGCGGGTGATCGGTGCGGTCGTATTTGGAGTCATTATCGGGTTGGTCATGGCGTTGATCTTCCGCCGCAGCGAGGAGGAACGCAGCGCCGCGACGATGCAGATGCCCGATCCGCCGGCCTCGAAGCGCCCGCTCTACCAGAGCGCCTTGTTGTTGCTTACGATGATTGCCTTTCTCGTTTTCAGCGACTGGTTCAACCCGGGAGACAAGCATGTTGCATTGACTGATGGCACGAAGTTTGAGGCAACGCTACAATACGAAACGCTGGACGATTACGATCTGCGATTGAAGGAAGCGGTCCTGGGGCACCCGGTCGGGAAAGTGTTGAGGTTGCCGAAGTCGGAAATTGCTTCGATCGTCGACGTGGACACTTGGGTCACGCAGATTCACCACATGCGCTGGTATCTGGCGGCTGCCATGGGCGTCGTGGTGGTAATTATGAGTCTTGTCTGGCTTGACAAGGCGAGTTTTTCGGAGTGGATGTGCAACACATGGATTTTTTCCAAGTTGCTGATACCGCTTCTTTTCGGCGGCGTTTTCATCGTCGGTTTTCTCGGGGCCCTGGTACCGGAGAAGCAGGTGGCGGCCCTGGTGGGCGACAATAGCGTGACGTCGAACCTGATTGCCTCGGTGGTCGGCTGCCTGTTCTACTTTGCCACGCTGACCGAGATTCCGATCATCGAGACGCTGATGAAAAACGGGATGGCGCCGGGCCCCGCCTTGGCCTTGCTGCTGGCCGGTCCCGCGTTGTCGATCCCGAGCATCCTGGTGATCCGCTCCGTGATTGGCAATGTGAAGACGGCCGTTTTTGTCGGCTTGGTCGTAATAATGGCCACGGTGGTGGGGATGGGGTACGGCGCGATATTTCCCGACGACCCGCTCCACGGACCGCAAAACGCGCCCGCCGTGGTGGCCGGGCTTGGAGAGTGATACCGCGAACCGATGGAGGTTTGCGATTGTATTGACAAGCATAATATGACAACGCTAAGTTGCTGGGATGGTGTAGCCGTTTAGCGGGCGGGCTTGCCCGCCACTTAGAGTGTGGGAAATCCGGATGTACAACGGCGGGCAAGCCCGCCCGCTAAACCTTACGATTCACAGGAGGCGTTTTACTATGGCACTGTTACAGATCTTGGGACCGGGTTGTCCGAAATGCGAGAAGCTGAAGGAGCACACCGAAAAGGCCGTCAAGGAATTGGGAATCGATGCACAGATCGAGAAGATATCCGACATCATGCAGATCACTTCCTTCGGCGTGATGACGACCCCGGCCTTGGTGGTCGACGGCGAAGTCAAGGTGGTGGGCAAGGTGCCCGGCACCGAGGAGATTAAACAGATGTTGTCCGAGTAGGCGTCCCTCCGAGGAGAACGAATATGGAACTGAAAAATGCCGTGGCTATTTGCCTGATTTCGTTTTTCTCGGCGACGCTCGTCCTGCTGATCGCCCGGGCGCTCGATTTGCAGGCGGCAGCGCGGCTGGAGCCGCAATTGGCCAAGATCGCCGAGGAGTTGGAAGCGATTCGCAAGTCGGGTGGCGTCAGGGCGTCGTTGGGTGGTGCCGCCGAAGGCGAGACGGTAGATGACGCCCTTATGGTCTACTACTTCCACGGCGTCCGCTGCCCGACCTGCCGCGCCGCCGAGTCCAACGCACGCGAAACGCTCGAGGCCGAATATGCTTCGCAATTGGACAGTGGCGAAGTGGTCTGGAAGGTTCTTGATTACGCGACGGACCCCGCGGCCGAGGCAATGGCAATCGACTTTGGAGTCTCAGATCCCGCCATTGTGCTTGTTCGAATGAAGGACGGCGAGATCGACGGGTGGAATCGCCTCGATCGGGTTCTGGCGCTGGCGAAGGATAAGGCGAGGCTTTCCGCATATCTTCGAGACGAAATCAACGAAATGCTGAAAACTCCGGGCCGGGAGTCCGGGGCCACGCAGCCAACCGGTGCTCCGGCGATTCCGGTTCCCGATGTTGACCCACCGGATATTCCCGTTCCCGCGGACCCGCCCGACATTCCCCTTCCAGGGTAAAGAACACCGTTTCCCAACCATTAACGGAGGAAGAGACCCATGAAACGTGTTGCTATCATTGTTTTTGCCGTTGTCGCGGTTGCTTGCCTTGCAGCGATCCTTCCAGGTCCCGCGCCGGCTGCCGAGGCCCCGGCCGATCGCATCGCGGTGATGTACTTCCATCGCACGAAACGCTGCCCGACGTGCCTGAAGATGGGCAGTTACTCGGAAGAGGCCGTCAAGGTCGGGTTCGCCCAACAACTCAAGGACGGCACTGTGGAGTTCTACTACATCGATTTCCAGAACAAGAAGAACGCCGCACTTACGAAGGCCTACGGCATTAGCGGTCCGGCGCTGATCGTTGCGAAGATCGCGGACAACAAAGTCGCGGAATTCAAGAACCTGAAAGACATTTGGGCGAAATCCGGTGACAAGCCGGCGTTCCTGAAATACGTTCAGGAGAATGTCGGAGCCTACCTCAAATAGACAATGGTTACCTACCTGCTTTATGCCTTGGCGGCCCTCTACCTGGGCGTGCTGACGTCGATCAGCCCTTGCCCGCTGGCGACCAATATTGCCGCGATTTCCTACATCGGCCGAAAGGTCGAGGACTCGCGGACGGTTATCGGCGCCGGATTGCTCTATACGTTGGGGCGCTGTCTGCTCTATCTCGCGTTGGCCGTGCTGCTGGCAACCACCGCACTGTCGATCCCCGCGGTGTCCCTGTTCCTGCAGAAATACATGCACTTGCTCCTCGGGCCGATCTTCTTGATCCTCGGCATGTTCCTGGTCGGGCTGATTACCGTCACCAGCGGCGGGACGATGATGAGCGAGGGAATGCAGAAACGGGTCGATGCGATGGGGATCTGGGGTGCGTTGTTTCTGGGCATCCTCTTCGCGGTATCCTTTTGCCCGACCTCGGCGGCCTGGTTCTTCGGGCTGCTGGCCCTGATCATGGGTTCCAAGGCCGAGGCGATTACGACCGTGCTGGCCAGAGTGGGTATTACGCTGCCCACGGCGTCGTTGCCCCTGAGCACGGTTGCTTTACCGCTCATCTACGGCATCGGCACGGCGCTGCCGGTGCTGCTGGTTGCGTTTCTCTTGGCCTACAGCGCCCGATCGGTCGGCAAGACGTACAACATCCTGTCGAAAGTCGAGTGGTGGGCCCGCATGATTACCGGCACGATCTTTATCGTGGTGGGCATCTGTTTCTCGCTCAAATATATCTTCGAGGTCTAACCGCCCTTTGACAAGCGACGGCTGCCCCTTTTGCCGCTGGAAATCGTTTCGGGCATGTTATTTGTAATGCTGGGACCGTCAAGCGGTCGAAAGCCGAGTTCCACCGGCTCATGCAGGAGACCGGCGCGCTGCCGGACAAAATGCCGATCGACGAAGGCGTGAAGACGGAGTTGCCGTAAGAGTCGATACGCTAAGATAAGCACGAGATTCGGGCGGCATAAACGGCAAAGCAGGAGATCAGGGATTGGCTGCTACCAGGTTCGAGTCCCCTTTCTGACGCCCGATCTCTTCAATGAGGGGGAGAAGGCGGTCCGCGATATGATCCGCATAGACTTCAGAGCCCTTGTCGGTCACGTGAACGCCGTCGTAGAAGAGGTGCATGGGCTTATCCCAATCGGGCACGTTCTCCTTAAGGTGATTGCACAAGTCGACCACGAGCACATCGTTCTGTTGGCCGACTTCGCGAATGACGGCGTTGAAGCGATCCTGCGCGCCCGCGTTTCCCCACGCAGGCGTCAACTCATTCGACATGCCGGTTACCGGCTGGGTCATGAGCACCGGTTGGATGTGAAACCGCCGGCAAATGTCGATGAATACGAGCAGCCGTTGACGGAAAGCCTCGACGGGGATCTTCTTCGCGCGAGCCGGATCGCATCGCCACGCGACTGTTTGTGGAACAGCATGCCTGTCAATGATGACTGATCGGGCGAGGCTTTTTCGGGCAAGGCCTACGAGAAAAACCCGGCTGGAGAGTTGGTGTTTGCACCAGCGCCAGAAGTCGTTCCCGGAAAGCGGGTGGGCAGCGCGCAGGCGGTAATCGCCCGTAGCGTCAAGAAGCCCGATATCGTTGAAGGCGTGCATCATCACCACAACGTCCGGACGATCGTTGACCACGTGATTCAGCAGTACGTTGACCGAGTCAAGCGTAGTGTTTCCGGACATCGCGGCGTTGAGAGTGTTCACTTTCCAACCCCGTTCGTCAAATTGCTGTGACACCAACGCCGGGAAGCGGAGAGCCTCTTGGACGGCCGAGCACTCGGTCGTCGACCCGCCCAGGAACGCAACGGTGGCAACCGGATCACGGTGCTGGGCCGAAGGAACCACGTACGACCGTTCGTTGGTTTGCAGCCGCACTCGGGGTATTGCAGGATCCAGAACTCGTCGGTCGATGAGATAATCGCGACGGGCCGGGTGAATCCGCAACCGGAGCATGTGCCCGGGTGATTCGCCGCAGTAGGAATTGTGCCAGACATACCGCAGGACCACCTCACACATGGCCAACGCAATCAACGTGGCGACGCCGCACAAGAAGAGCTTGGCCGAAAACCGCGTGGTTGGCTTGCGACGGCATTCATCGCCTGACGGTACGACGGGATCTTGCGGCAGATCACCAACTTGCTGATTGGGGTTCGACGTTACTTTCTCCATGACACTCTCCTCAAGGCAGCCGGCGAGTGTCGCCTCTTGCTCCGCATCGCCGGCACGGTGTCTTAGAATAGCGTATAGATGAACGGTGCTGCGCCGGAACCTCCTAGTACGACCAGTAGTCCTACCAGCAACAGCGCCGCGACAATCGGTGTGAGCCACCATTTCTTGTTGTGCAGCAAGAAATCGGCGAACTCGCCGACGATACCGCGCTGCGACCGGGCGGCCTGCCGTTCAAGCTCCCGAACCGGCCCTTCTTGTTCCATCGGAATTGACTCGTTGGCCATGGCTTCAACCTCCTTGTAGATCAAAACTGCCGGAAGCACCTGTTGAGCCTGTCGTCTTGCTCGCGCGGGTGCCAATATGTGTCGGCGCCGCTGTCGAAGCGGCGGTTCATGGGATCGTAGCGGAATAGCCGCATTATCACCCCGATGGGCGTCAACACCACGTAGTACACAATCGCCAGGATTGTGGAAGAGACTACGAGCCCAATGGGAAAGACCGCATAGGCCATACTCACGTTGACGATCCGCAGGAATCCGGGGACGACACAGCCGATCGCCGGGACCAGCACCGCCGCCGCCCAGAACGCTGTAGTCGTCCCAATTGAGCCGATTTCCCTCAACACGATCGCGCCCACCACCCCGAAGAACACCAGCCAGATGGCGCCGAAAACGGCCAACTGGCTACGGGACGGATTTCGATTGATCTGGATCAGTTTCATTTGTGGCCTCGAAGCGGTTGTTTTCGATTTTAGTCAATCCGATTGGCAAGGTTCACGCAGCCCTTCGGGCCGTCTTTTCTGTCAAATCTTGCTCTGGGGTCCAGGGCTCGGTGGTTTGCGTCTCCCCGGGCAAAGCCCCCGGGGAGGCCGCTTCCGTCGCGGCGCCCGGCCGGCGGCCAATCATCACGAAGAATCCGCCTTCACGATTTCCGGTGACTACCTCCCTGGCTTGAACGAGCAAGTGGTCCAGCGTCGTACCGCGAGGCTCGGGCTCAAAGAGGTTGGCACGATTCCAGCTTGTCGGGCCGGGAGTGGTAGACGGTACGCCGCGTATGAACTCCACACCACAATGGTCGAACCACTGAAGCACCTCGCCGATCGTGTGTTTCGACTCATGTGGGTGGCGGTACTGGTCGGCAAACCACGCCCGGCTCTGGGCCTTGCTACGGGACCCGCTGCGCAAAATCGGGTCGATCCACTTGGCGCGGCCGCCGGTGAGACGGAACACCTGACGGCGCGTGTCCGTCATCAGCCGTCCATAGCGGTTGTACAAGCCGATGACGATGTATCCGGAGGGCTTCAGCAGCGGCAGCAGCTTCTGAAATCCGCCGAACGGATCGGCCGTGTGGTGCAGCACGCCGTTACAGAGGATCACGTCGAACGAACCGGGTTTGAAGCACGGGCGGAACAGGTTCATCTGCACGAACCGGACGTTGTGCAAACCGTGTTCCCTCCGAAACTGTTCACCGAGGCGTAGCGAGTTCAGGCAGAGGTCGGTCCCGATCACCCGCCGGCAGGAGATGCCGAGGAAGTTGCTCAGTTGCCCCGTTCCGCAGCCGACTTCCAGCACCGTCGTGTTGTAGCTAATGGAGCGGTCGAGCGCCCTGGCATACTGTCCCCGCCGCGACTTTTCGATGAGCGACCGCAATGAGTCGTGATCGTCGTAGTTGGGGAACGGAGTTTCTTCGTAGAACGCCTTGACCTTCTCCGTCACGTCACCAGGTTGGTCGAAATGCTCGTGCGGCCAGAACATCATCCGGATGCCGTCTTCCTTGTCGAACGTGCGACCGCACTGAGTACAGCTCGCGACATCGCTGTCGGAGTCCAGACAGGCGTCGTGACACGGGCTGCGCAACAGGTCTGCAAGCACCTCGTCGCGGCTGTCCGCTGCGGAGGCCGGCACGGAGGCCGGCTGGGCTCGCTTGGTCAACACGTAGTGTCCCATGCACAATTCATCGATGTTCGACGACATGAACGTTTCGTATGCTTCGCGCGGGGAACAAACGATCGGATCCCAACCCAAATTGAAGCTGGTATTGACCATGACCGGGCAACCGGTCTTGCGGTAGAACGCCTCCATCAGTTTGCGAAACAGCCCGTGACGCTCCGCATCGACGGTCTGCACGCGAGCGGAATAGTCGACGTGCGTGACCGCGGGGATTTGGGAACGGCACTGCCGGAGTTTGTCGATGCCCTTCACGCCGACGGCACCCGGCGGCAGCGATACCCGTTTGCCCTCCTGCACCGGGGCAACCAGCAACATGTACGGGCTTTCCTGGCCGGCCGTCATATCGAAGTATTCGTGGGCGTGTTCGCGCAGCACCACGGGGGCAAACGGGCGGAAACCCTCACGAAACTTCACCTTCATATTGATCAGCGTTTGCGTAGCGGCACAACGCGCGTCGCCGAGGATACTCCGGCATCCCAGGGCCCGCGGGCCGAATTCCATACGGTCTTGGAACCACCCCACGACTTGACCGTCGGCAATATCTGCGGCGATCCGCTCGCACAGAGCATCGCTGTCACCGAGATACTCGTAATTTACATTGGCGGTCTCAAGGAACGCACCGATTTCCTCGTCACTGTATGTCGGTCCCAACAGCGACCCTTGTTGACGGTCGCCCGGCGGCAGCTCCCGAGGCTTGTTGAGCAACTGGTGCCAGATGAACAGCGCCACTCCTAGAGCCCCGCCGGCGTCACCTGCCGCCGGCTGAATCCAGAGATTCTCGAACGGCCCTTCGCGAAGAATGCGCCCGTTGCCGACGCAGTTGAGAGCCACGCCGCCGGCAAGACAGAGGTTCTTCATTCCCGTTTGCTCGTGTACGTGCCGAGCGGTCCGCAACATGATTTCTTCGGCGACTTTCTGGACGGACGCCGCCAGATCCATTTCGCGCTCGGTCAGGGGCGACTCCGGCTCCCGCGGAGGGCCGCCAAAGAGCCGGTCGAGCTTCTTCGAGGTCATGGCGAGCCCCTGACAGTAGTTGAAGTACGACATGTCCATCCGAAACGACCCGTCTTCTTTCAAATCGATAAGCTTTTCGAGGATGGTGTCGGTGTATCTCGGTTCACCGTAAGGGGCCAGGCCCATCAGTTTGTATTCGCCGGAGTTGACTTTGAATCCGCAGAAGTAGGTGAAGGCGGAGTATAGCAACCCCAACGAGTGCGGGAATCGAAGCTCGTGGGTCAGGGTAATCCGGTTGCCGCGGCCGTAGCCGTAGCTGGCAGTCGCCCACTCGCCGACACCGTCGAGTGTGAGAATCGCGGCCTCCTCGAACGGGGAGGGGAAGAATGCACTGGCTGCGTGGGATTCGTGGTGTTCGGCAAAAATGTATCGCTTCTTGTACCGTCCCCCAAGCCCCTCGTTTATCTCCCTGGGTAAATGGAGCTTTTCGTGAAGCCAAAGAGGCATCGCCTTGAGGAACGATCGAAACCCGACCGGTGCAAACGCCAGGTAGGTTTCCAGCAACCGCTCGAACTTCAGAAAAGGTTTGTCATAGAACCCCACGTAGTCCAGTTGCTCCGGTGTGAGTTTGCCCTCTTTCAGGCAATACTCAATCGCATTGACCGGGAAACCGTGGTCGTGTTTCTTCCGTGTAAAACGTTCCTCCTGGGCTGCTGCTATGATGTTTCCATCGACCACCAGGACGGCGGCCGAGTCATGGTAAAAGGCAGAAAGACCGAGAATTGCAGTCATGGGAACCGTAACCTGCCAAGCGGGAACTTCGGATTGGTCGGGAAAATAAGCATCGTGCGGGAATTTAGTGTCGGTGGTTTGAGGTGGTTTTGTTAGAATTCG
>CAZJRB010000052.1:0-48037 GCA_964547995.1 uncultured Planctomycetaceae bacterium
GTCCTTTTTCAAATTCAATTAGCTTTTGGGGACATACCAGGGGTCAGAACTATTTTCTTGACAGCAAACGCTGATTCTGCTAGACTGTGGCAATGCCCCGACCGCTGCGACCGATTGCCGACGACCTGATCTACCACGTGATCAATCGTGGGAACGCCCGGCAGCCGGTGTTTTTTGAGGACGGCGATTATCCGGCGTTTCTCGAGGCGGTCGGAGATCTCAAACGGCGCAAACCGTTCGAGTTGTACGGCTATTGCCTGATGACAAACCACATTCACCTCTTGTTGCGGCCGCGAGGCGTCAGCATCAGCCGAATCGTGCAGAGCCTGCTGGTCTCGCACACGCAGCGCTACCACCGATGCCACGGCACGTGCGGCCACGTGTGGCAGGGACGTTTCAAGAGCCCGGTGATCCAGGACGACGACCATCTGCTTTGCGTGCTTCGGTACATCGAAGCGAATCCGCTTTGGGCGAAGATGGTGCGTCGGGCGGGCAACTACCGGTGGAGCAGTTTCGCTGCCCACGGCGA
The DNA here is from genome assembly GCA_964547995.1 of uncultured Planctomycetaceae bacterium. GTDB lineage: Bacteria > Planctomycetota > Planctomycetia > Pirellulales > Thermoguttaceae > CAZJRB01. The sequence continues at coordinate 530 of CAZJRB010000052.1, forward strand.
CGGCAAGCCGGACGAGTTGCTCGACGGCGTCGCGGCGTACGAAGCTTTGGCAGTGCGTCCGGCAACGCGTCGGCGGCGTTGGACAAAATATATCCACCAGACGCCCGGCGATTCGGAGCTGGCAGCGGTCCGCCGCAGCAACGAGACCGGCCTGCCCTACGGCGACGCCGCTTGGGTAAAACGATTGTCAAAACGTCTCCATCTCGACCTAACCATACGCCCCCGCGGTCGACCGAGAAAGCAAACCCAACAAACGAAAGACGTTAAATAGTTCTGACCCCTTTTTCTCTTCTTTTTCTCTTTTGCTGACCCCTTTTTCTCTTTTGGCGTCGGGCGGATGCGCCTTTTGTTGAACGGTCCTCCGCCCGTGCAGCCGCTCGGGAAAGGATTGACCCAAAAGTTAGACCTGTTGACCTGCCCCGTTTATTGGCCCCCTCAATTCACGTTGAACCAAGACAGTCCAAAAACAGGATCTAAGACGGTTTTCCCGTTCCGGTAATCCCCAACTCCTCGGCATGGGGCTTTAGTGCATCAATCGCGAACTGGATGTGTTCGCCCGAGTCGCCCCCCAGCAATTCGATGCCCTGGCGGATGATATCTCGATCCACCTTCGCGGCGAACTTTTTGTCCTTTAGCTTCTTCTTGACGCTCTTTGGCTTCAGCGAGGCGATCCCGTCGGGGCGGACCAGGCAACAGGCGATCACAAACCCGGCCAGTTCGTCGCAGGCCAAAAGCGCCTTGTCCATGAGGGTCTTCGGGGGGAGCCCCCAGGCGGTCTGATGGACGGAAACGGCATAGGCGATTTCCTCCTCGCCCCGGTCCCGAAGCCAATCGACGATCCGCTGGGGATGTTCATCGGGCCACCGTTCGTAATCGGCATCGTGGAGCAGTCCGGTGATTGCCCAGGTTTCTTCCTCGGCCGCGTCGCCGTATTTGGCCGCCGCCTGCCGCATGACGGCCTCAACGGCCCGAGCGTGCTTCAGCAGCGCAGGGTTGGCAGTCCAGGCGTGAAGCTGTTTCTCGGCCTCTTCGTATGTCAGACTCATGGCTGTCCTTTCAATAATTCCTGCCGCAACAAGTCGAGCAACTGCGTGACCAGCCGCGTGCGGGCTGATTCGTGTCGGCCGCGGAGTGGAACATGTCGGCACTGCGTGCTGCTGCCGGGCGGTTTCAGCGCGACCTCGACGCAGCGGTCGCCGCCGGCGCCGAGCCGCGGCTCGCCGACGACGACCGTCCAACTGTTTCCCGTCCGTTCGGCGGCTGCCGAAGCCAGCAGGTTCACCTTTTTGGGGTCCGACGTGCAGCCGGCCCATTTGTCGTCGGGCACTCGGAGCAGCCGTCGCAGTTTCTCTTCGGTCGAAGCGACATAGGCGCCGGCCAGCACCCGGTCGCTGCCGTCTGCGGCAGTCAGCCCCGCAGCGAGGGCCCCGCCGCTGCCCGCCTCCGCGAGCGCCAGCGTTGCTCCGCGCGTTTCCAGCAGTTTCACGACACATTGCTCCAGGGACGTGTCGTCATCGGCATAGACGTGGTCGCCGAGGTGTTTCAGGATTTCTTGTTTCAAGTGCTGAAGCTGCGCGCGGTCCTGCGGGGTGTCGTTCGGCAGCGAAAAAGTGAAATCGACGCGGCCGCCCTCGAACTGCGAGGAAAGCGTGACGCCGGGGGGAAGCGGCACGTGATCTTTCAGAGTCTGGTCGATCCGGGACTGGCCGAGACCCACGAAACGGAGCGTCAGCGAACAGCCGGGCAACCGTGTGCCGAACCGCCGGCTCAAGTAGGGTACGAGCCGGTCGCGGACCATGGGCTGCAATTCGCGCGGCGGCCCCGGCAGCGCCACGATAACGGCGTTGCCCGGCTCAAACACGAGACCAACCGCCGTGCCGTTGGGGTTCTTCAAGCAGGCGCCGCGGATCGGCGCCTGTGCCTGCCGGCGCAGGTTCGGCCGTAGCCGGTCGGGCGACACGCGGAACCGTCGAGCCATCTCTTGCAGCACACCGGGCTGTTCCTTCAGCGCAATACCGGTGAAATCGGCTAGCGCGTCCCGGGTAATGTCGTTGTCGGTGGGGCCGAGGCCGCCGGTCACGATTACCAGGGATGCCTTGCCCGTCGCAAAGCGGAGCGCGTCCTTCAACTCGGCCTTTTTGTCGCCGACGGTCATCGAACCGACGCAGTTCAGACCCAGCGGGTGCAGGGTCCGCGTCAGGAAGCAGGTGTGCCCGTCCGCGTAGGCGCCCGACAGCAGCTCGCCGCCGGTCACAACGATCATGTAGTTGACGGGCTCTTGCCCGGATTCCGGCGGGGCGGCGTCTGCGGCCGGGGACCCCGTCCTGCCCTTGGCCGTTTTCTCGGCCGCGTCAACTTGTAATGCCGCAAGCGTTGCCGCCGCAAGCACCGTAATGACCATCGTAAGATTGCTTCGTGCCTGCATCGTCTTTCCCCAGGGTGAGTATTGCCGCGAAGCGGTTGTGCCACAGAACCTCTCAACTCCCGAAGCCGGCTCACTCAAATTCCTCGTGGATGCGAATGGTCTTTGCGGCGCATTGGATCAATTCTTCTTCGACCCAAGCGGTAGCGTCTTCCTCGCTGTACTCATCGGTGAGGAAACTCTCGGATCCGGAGTGGAGGCTCTTGCCGGCCGGCTTGTTGCTGCCGGTGCTTTCCGGATAGAAGAAGACCTTGCTCTGCATCAACAGCTCGTGGTAGTCGTTGCGGAGCGTGATGGTGAGCTGGAACTCGACCTGACCTCCCTTGATGTCGGCCGTGAATCCGCGGGAGAACTTGTCTTCGGTAGCGTCTTCCTTGAGGACCGAGGCATTAGGGATTTTCCGCGCCGTCTCGTCCAGTCTCGACCGGAAGGTGTTGTGCCAGAAGCGGTAGGCGTATTCCCGCGCGTGGCCTTCCCTCTGCCGTGCTTCTTCCAGCAGCCGGTGTTTCTCTTCTTCCTTCGCCCGAATCTCCGCACGGACTTCTTCCAGCGCCTCGCCGAGCCGGTTGCCGAAATCTTCAGCGTTGCCCATTATCGCTTTCTCCTATGTCAAGGTCCCCGGTCAAATACAAGTTTAGCGGGCGGACTTGCCTGCCGTTGTACATCCCGTTTGCTCATAATGCGAGCGGTGGGCAAGCCTGCCCGCTAAACGCCTTTCGCAAAACAAAGCACTTGCCCCCCTTCCAACGAGACAACGATCCGGCCCCCGTGGTCGACGGCCACACCGCCCTTGACCGGCGTGGCGGGGAGTTCCTGCTGCCAGACGGTCGAGCCGTCCTTGATGTCGATGGCCGCCAGGATCGGCTTCGATCGCGCATGGCCGGCTGCCAGCAGGATGTGGGGAGAGGCGGCAAAACCGGTGTATCTGCGTCCCGAGTTGTCCTGCCAGACGGCCTTCCGTTTGGATGGCGGATTCCGCCGTCCCCAGCGCGACGCAGGCTTCCATGGTTCTTGCGCGCCCGGCGGAAGCGGCTCGAACAGCGCCAGGTTCGAGAAACGGCTGCCTTCATAGCTGGCGTCGTAGATCAGCGACTTCCGGTCGGGAAACGTGTAGTCGAGCGACAGGTACTTGCCGTACACGGGATAGTATGGATAGAACGCCGTGTGGAACCGGGAGTTGAGGTTGTCCCACGGTTGGTTGCGGCACTTGCCGGTTTTCAGGTCGTAGCGTGCCGTTTCGTAAGCGTTTCCGCCGAGAAACCGCAACTCCCCGTCGGCCAGGTACAAATCGCCCTGGAGGCTGATCCCGCAGTCGACCTTCTTCGACAGATCGCCGGACGAATCGTTGCGCCACTTGGGCTTTCCGTTCGCCGCGTCGAGTGCGACAACGTGGGTGCCGTCGTAGTGGGTGATTCCGGCCGCCGCGTAGACGGTGCCGTCCTCGACGACCACCCCGCCGGCAACCGGCCACGTGGAGATCAGCTTCCCGTAAGCGGGGATCCGCCGGTCGACAGGCGCAACGCGGTAGGACCAGAGCAGCCGTCCGGTGGCTGCCTCAAAAGCATAGACCCGCCCGTCGGCCGAGCCGGCGAAGACGCGTCCGCCGGCCACGGCGGGCGGGAAGTAGACGGGCCCGCCCGTGTTCGCCTTCCAGAGGATTTCCGCGGACGGCACACGGCGTGTACCTGCTACTTTGCCGAGTGCCCAGACCGTGCCGCCGCGGTCGCCCAGGAATGTTACTCCGCCGGCGATCACCGGGGCCGTCGGCATCGCGCCGGTGGGAACCTGGAACGTCCATTGTTTCGTGACTTCGCGCGGGATGGCAACATTCGTGGCGCAGGTACGGCCGTTGTTGCCGCAGTACGCGGGCCAATCATCGGGCTTGATCTCGAAACGCTCGACCGACGCCGTGCCGCCGTTGCCCTGCTGCAAACGATCGTCGTCCTCGGCGGAATGTTCGAAGAATTTTCCGGCGGGGCCGGCGCAGATATGCCCGTAAAGCGACAACTGGCACCCGCACATCCACGGTCCCCAAAAGAGCAGGCCGTCGGAGATGATGACGCCGTCGTGGCAGGGTGGCCGCATCGGGGCAATGTGCTGGGCCGTCTTCGTGCCGGTGTTGATGCGGACCGTCCCGCCCGACGCACGATAGAACACGCTATCCACGCTGCCGGTCGCACGGGTACACGCCCGGCGGGTTGGGAGCTTCCCGAGCTCCTTGCCGGTCGCGTAGTCGAGGATGACGCCGGTCTGTCCGGGCCCGGCGGCGTAGATGGCATCGTCGCGGAGCACGAGTTGGAGGTTCCCGCCGTCCCTCTGCCATAGGAGCTTTCCGTCCTTAGCCGAGGCGACAACCATCCGCGCACGTTGCGGCCCGGCGAAGAAGATGTACTTGTCGTTGCACTTGATGTAGGTCGTCGTGGAGTAGCCGGTCACGTAGTGTTGTGCCCGACCGTTGGGGCCAATCGCCTTCAGCAAATCGTCATTGGAGGTTTTCCAAAGAACTTTGCCGGTCTTGGCATCGAGGCACCCCAAGAGCTTCTCCGGGCTGTAGAAGAAGATGCGGCCAGCGCACATGCAGACTCCACGGCTGTCCATGTACTCGTCTTCCCGGTGGCGCCAAAGGGTTTTCTTCGTTTTGGGATCGATGGCAACGAACGTCCGGCCGAAACCGAAGTTCGTCTTGGGGTTTTTATAGTCGTGCCCCTCCCACATCCCCCAAGGCCAATGCCCCATGCCGGGCGTGTTCGATCGCTGCGTGTGCGGATAGACTTCCTCGCCGCCGACCAGGGCATACAACACGCCGTCCGGCAGGGCCATCCATTTCCAGACCGGGCCGTCGGAGATGTCCTTGGAGATCACGATCTCGTCCTGGATTTTGCCGGTCTGCGGATCAATCATCTTGCACGATTCGTTGTCGCCCAGGTAAAAGACCTCCGGCGTGGCAATCATCGTGTTGCGGTGGATCATGAACCCTTCGTGCAGCGGCCGCCGCCAGAGGATCGTGCCGTTGTAGGCATTGATACACAGTAGGGTGTTGAGCATCGGGTTCTGGTTGGCCTTGTGGGCGATGTGGCCGAAGGCGCGGTAAACCCGTCCGTCGGCGGCGACGGAAACCTCGGGCATGGGAACGAACAGCGGCTCGGCGAGGAATTGGGTCAGGTACGGGGCCCGGGCGAGCCGGTCGGTCGATTGCGGGTTGTTGTCCGGCCCGTGATAGGGGTGGCTCCACGTGTCCATGCCTTTGGGAACGGGCTTGACGATGGTCTTCTCGCCCAAGAAGGCCTTTCCGCCGGGCCGCAGGACCCGCAGCGATTCTTCCTTCGAGACCTTAACGTCCGCACCGGCGGCAGCGACGATGTCTGCCAGGTTGTCGGCAAGATGAATCCGGTCGTTGGTTCCCTGTTCGACGAAGACGCGCACGTTCAACAGCCCCGTTTTTTCCACGGCGCGGCGAGCCGATTGGACGGCTTCGGCATTGGGCAGTTGCACGTAGACCAGCAACTCGCTGGCCTTTGCCAACTCGATGGCCAACTTGGCGTCGCGGTCGTCCACGATCACACAGATCCCCCGGGGTGAATCGAGCTGGTCGAGAATGGCCTTGACTTTGGGCCCGGGTTCCGCCGCTGTAGCCGGTTGCGGCGCCATAGCTGCGGGGAGTGAAGTGAAGACCACGGCAACCGCCAGACGTATGATCCGTCCGCTCATGACATACCCCTCCCGATTAGTGGTGCAGCGAGAAATGGCATTTTCCATTTTCCTTATAAAGCCGCGACCGGCGGTCGCGCCAGGCGTCGCGCAAAACCGCTACGGCCGGTGATTCGGCGCGACCGCCGGTCGCGGCTTTATCGTAATCGTCATCCAAGACTACCGACGTTGTTTCTGAGTGCCCCTAAGCGTGATTCTAGCGGGAAATGCGCCCGCCGCAAGGACTTCCCCCTCGTGCTGAATCCCTTTCTGCCAAGGCCGCCAGGTATCGGGTTTCAGTAGATTCTCTGCCCCCTGATCGAACTCCACCACTGCCTTGGCAACCGTCTCCTCCGCACCGGACGGACAGGCCACGGCGTGAGTTGGCCGCAGGGTTTAACGTGTACCAATACGGATGCCGACACGGAGAATGCCGGAAGACTTTTTTGTTACTTCGCCGCGACGGTCTTTGAGTCGGCCTCGCAGATTACGCGAAAACCGGCGTTGTAGACCGTCTGGTAGGGCAGGTAGTTCAGCCGGAAGCTCGACGTACACCGCTTCGGCCGGTCGCGCCAGGAGCCGCCGCGGACGGCGATGCGGTCGGTCGGGCCGGCGGCGGTCTTCTCGGCCTGCGCCCGATACGGATACGGCCGGTAGATCGACCGGGTCCATTCGGCGACGTTGCCGTGCATGTCGCAAAGCCCCCAGGCGTTCGGCTGGTACGTACCCGGCGCGACCGACAGCAGCGAGCCGTCGTTGAAACGCGAGTCCTTCGGGATCCAATCGTCATACTTCGGCGGGTTCTTCAGCGGCTGGTCGACCGTGTACGGGTTGCTGGCGAACTTGGTCATGGTGGCGTCGGAGAAGTTCGCAAACTTGCTGAAATCGGTGTCCACGTCGCCGAAGAACATCGGCGTGTCCGTGCCGGCTCGGCACGCGTATTCCCATTGGGCCTCGGTGGGCAGCGTGAACCGCCGCCCGGTCTTCTGCGACAGCCACCGGCAAAAATCCATCGCCCGTTGCCACGAAACGCGGACCACCGGCTGCTCGGGCCGGTTCATCGGATAGCCGTGGATGCCGAACTGGTAGGTGTTCTTGGTCTCCACGCGGCTGTCGTGCTCGGGGTCGAACTCGGCGTACTGCCGGTTGGTCACCTCATGGATACCCATCCAGAACGGCCGCTCGATTCGGACGCGGCAGCGCGGCTGTTCGTCGATTTCGCCGGAGTCGCTTCCCATGACGAACTCCCCGGCGGGGATAAGCGCCAGCTCCATGGTGGCGCCGTCGCCGAGTTCGATCGTTTGCTTCGTGGTCGATCCGGCCGCCGCTTGGCGGCGCTTCGCTTCGGCGGCATCAAACGGCCAATTGGGACATTCTATCTTCTGCGGCTTCCGGACGATTTGCTTGGGGATAATCGGCTCGATCGGTTCGGTTGAGACCTCCGGCACGGCTTCGGGGTCGTCGTCAATGCCGGCGTAGAGTTTCAGAAGCTCGCGGCGTCGTTCGCGTTGGGTCCGCGGGTTGAGTTCCTCGCCCCAGGTGCCGTGGTAGGGGCAGTTCAGGTCGATCCACGTGACGAGCCGGTCCCAGGCCTCGGCGTCCAGCTTAACACCGTGGTGTCCCTTCTTGAGCAGTTGCACCAGTTGCGTCGTGTCGGCATGGAATTCCATCGGTTCGAGCAGATGGTAATCGCTTTCGATGCCGGGCCGGCGGACGAAGCGGGACAACTCGTAGTAGCCGACCGAGAACTTGCCGCCGCGGTTGCCGCCTCGCCCCGGCGTAATCTGGGCCCAATCCTTTATCTTCACGTCGCCGCGGAGGCTGATGATCTGCTGTCCGTCGGGCCGCGGTTGGCCGTTGTGGCAGCCGACGCAGTATTTGTCGATGACCGGCTGGACCTCGCGGGGGTAGTTGAATCCGCGGATCGCCCCGTACCACGGCGTAATCTGGGCGGGCGGGCGATTGACGGCCGTCGTCATCTTCAGCGGCGGCGTGGTGTTTTGCGGCTCGTGACACCCGGCACACTGGAGCACCTCGCCCGGCATGGCCGTCATCCAGCTCCGCATGAGCTGCAAGGCTTTGCCGTCCTTGTCGAGCGGCTGGATCGACAACGGCATGTTGGCCGGCACGAGAAACTTGGCCGACCCGTCCGGCTCGACCGGCACGGTGCCGACCACCCGTTTGATGTCCCACGGCCCGTCCATGCCGATGATTCCCAGCAGCCCGCCCATGCCCTGGTACGAGTAGTGGTAGGTGAAAAGCCGCAACGACTTGACCGTGCCGCGGGGGATGCCCTTCAGGCCGTCGCCGACGTAGACGTCGGGCATGTAGACCAGTGCGGTCTTGCTGGCCAGGTCGACCTTGTCGGGGATCGCCGGCGGCCGGGGCGTCGGCCGAAGCGGGATCGGCTCCATCAGCGCGTACCCCGGCGTTTCCTTGATCAGCAGCATGTTGTCGAACACGTCGACCAGGTAAATTCCCCAAAGCGATTTCGAATTGGGCTTCATCGACGCGAGAAAATACTTCTCGCTCAAGGGATACGGGTGGAGGAACTTCGGCCAACTGTTTCGCGTCAACCCGTCGCGGATGATCGGCTCGACCCGCTTGCCGTGTCCGGGAATCCGCTGGACGGCCCCGTCGGCCTCGCGGCGGCCGACGGCCGGATCGAAGACGACCAGCTCACCCATTCGCGGGTTGTCGTGGTGGCCGCCGACCACACCGACGACCTTGGTCGGGTGACCGGGAATCGGGCGGGCGTAGAAGATCGAGTTCGGCCAGTACGAGTTGCTCCCGTAGTATTCCATCTGGCCGGTGCCGTCCGGATTCATGTGGAACAAGAGCCGGGTGTTCGAATGGGGCGTGTCGGCGTATTCCCAGCGGGAGTAGAGCACCCGGCCGCCCGGCGTAACGACCGGGCACCAGTTGTGCTCCTGGTCGAAGGTGAGTTGGCGGATGTTTCGGCCGTCGGGGTCCATGATGTACGTGTTCGTCACGTGCGAGCCGCCGTAGACGCACGGCACGCCGATGAAACAGGCCGTCGAGGTCATGATAATCCGCCCGTCGGGCAGGTAGCACGCGTCGTAGCAGTCCACGTCGGGTTGCTCGCCGGTGATTTCGCGCAGGCCGGAGCCATCGGCGCCGATTTCCCAGACCTGCCAGCGATTGTTCTTGCCCGGCATCGAGAAGAGCATCTTCTCGGCGTCGAAATCAAGATCGACGTCGCCGACGAAAAGCCCGCCCTCGGGCTTGAAGAGCGTTTTCATCTCGCCGTCGGGCCGGACGGGCGCAAGGACCTCGATCGAATCGTTGTAGCCGTTCTTCTTCAAGCTCGAATTGCTCTGCCAGTTCTGCGGCAAGCCGAGTTTCGGCGACTTCGCACCGCGTTTGAGCAAGAGCAGCCGATCGAAGTCCAGCAGCGGATTCGACAATAAGACCTCGCGGCGAAACGCCTTAAACTCCTCGCTTAGCTTGGCCAGCTCGCCCTCCTCGGTTTTCTCGAAACGGTCGACGAACTCCTGCCAGCGGGCCTTGTACTCTTTGCCCTTGAAGCGTTTGGGGTAGGTCGTGGCGAGGTCGTCGATGGCACGTTCCAGCGCGGCCAGATTCTTGACCGAATCCGCCGCCAGCGGGGCGATCTCCGCCAGTCGGGCGGCCTTCCGCTTGCGCTTGATCTCGGCCATCCAGGCCTTGCGCTGCTCGGGCGAAGCAAACAATTCGGGGTCCTTCGGATCGGGTAACACCTGAAGCTCGACGAGTGTCGCAAATCCCCGCTTTGCCAAATCCGTCCGGGCCGGTGCGCCGGCATTGGCGCCGAAAGTCGGATAGATGCGGAACTCGATCAAATCGTAACGCTCCTCCGTCAGGTTGCCGCCAGCGGTGTTGGTAATCGTACTGATGCAGGGGCCGCGGTTGGGACCGATCACTTTGTCGCCAGAGCTGAACACCGCCTTGGCGGGAAACTCCGGCAGCTTCTTTCCCTTCGATGAACTCTTGGCCAGCCGGATTTCGTAGTCCTGATTCGTTCGACTGTCGCTATTGGACGTCAGGACGCGAATTTCGCGAATGAGCCGCGGGCGGCCGAGGTAGAAGACCACGCGCGAAGGGCGTCCTTCGCCGATGAAAATCCGCCCGGTGCCGACCCAAACCCCGCCGGTCCCGTCGGCCAGCATCGACGCGTGCTCGGCCGAAATGCCGTCGGTGAGCACCAGTTTCGAGCCGGGGAATTTCAGCAGATTGGCGTCGTCCCGCAACTTCAGTTCCGCATTGAACTGTGCGAATCCCGCTGCGTTGCTGCTCCAGGATCGAACCTGAACCTTAATTTCAGCCGCCGCGACCGCTGCAATGGCGGAAACGAGCAGGAGGGCGACAAGGCTTGAAAGAAAACAGCAAGGCAATCGGTTCAACTTCATGCTCTTGGTCCTTTGTAGTTGCGTCAATACTTGCCATTTTGGCGAGGACTTTTAGTATAGAGCATCGCACCCGCTACGGCAACTGAATTTGACCGCGGCCGACCGGCCTTCGCGGTTTCACTGCCGACGCATGAAATCCCGCCCAATACCCGAAAATGCTTGACTTGCCGGCATCAACCCGCTAGGTTCATACGCAACGGTGGAAACGCCCTGAAAACCCGCTTTTTTGAGGAGATTGTCGACATGAGACACGTTTTTTCCACGATGCTGGTATTTCTGCTTTTCGTTGTCGCGGCGAGCACCCAAGCCGCGGAGAAGAAAATCCGCGTGCTCCTGACCTTCGGCGGCCACGGCTTCCAGCAGGAGCCGTTCTTCAAGATGTTCAACGAGATGGAGGGCATCGAGTACACGAAGGCCCCGATGCCCCAGTCGGCCGGTCTGCTCAAGCCGGGGCTCGAAAAGGATTACGACGTGATCGTGATGTACGACATGGTCAAGGGGTTTACGCCCGAGCAACAACAGGCGTTTGTCGAGTTGCTGCAAAAGGGGATCGGCCTCGTGTCGTTGCACCACAACATGGGCGCCCACCGCGATTGGGACGAATTCCGGAAGATCATCGGCGGCAAGTTCGTCTTCAAGCCGACAAAGATCGACGGAAAAGACTGCCCCAAGTCGACTTGGGCGCACGGCCAGGACATGAAGATCAGCATCGCCGAAAAAGACCACCCGATCACCAAGGGCCTGAAGGATTTCGAAATCCACGACGAGACCTACGGCAAGTACTACACCTCACCGGATGTGACGGTCCTGCTGACGACCGACAATCCCAAGAACGATCCGGAGCTGGCCTGGGTGAAGGACTACGGCAACAGCCGGGTGTTTTACTTCATGCTCGGGCACGACGCCCATGCGTGGAAGAACCCCATGTATCCGGAGATCGTCCTGCGGGGCATCCGCTGGGCGGCCGGGAAGGACCAACCGAAGAAGTAACTTTGCCGTAAAGCTGCTTGCGGCTTCGCACCCCGGGGCTTGGCGCGACCAACGGTCGCGGCTTTATGGAGGACAACTGTGGTTCGCATCCGAAATCTGGCCACCATACTCGTCGTCGTTTCGTACTATTCCGCCGTTGTGGCTGCTGAATGGAAAACCGAGAAGACAATCGACGTCGCCCCGGTCTGGTCGGGCCATCCGGTCCGGTTTTGTCTGTTGACGCACGGCAAGCAGCAGTTCGTTGCCTTCTACGATGCCCGGCGACAGATGACCGTCGGCGTGCGAAAGCTCGACAGCGACAAGTGGCATTTCGTAAAGTTGCCGCAGCAGGTCGGATGGGACAGCCACAACTCGATCACGATGACGCTCGACGACGACGGGCACATCCACTTAAGCGGCAACATGCACTGCGTGCCGCTGATCTACTTCCGCACGAAAAAACCGCTGGACATCGATAGCTTCGAGCGGGTTCCCGCGATGGTCGGCAGCAACGAACGCCGCTGCACGTATCCGGTATTCCTCCGCGGCGCGAAAGGCGAGTTGATCTTCACCTACCGCGATGGCGGAAGCGGCAACGGCAACCAGATATGGAACGTTTACGACCTGAAAACGAAGAAGTGGCGGCGACTGCTCGACCAGCCGCTCTTTTCCGGCCAGGGTAAGATGAACGCTTACTTCAACGGCCCGATCCGCGACAAAGACGGCATGTTCCACGTCTGCTGGGTGTGGCGCGACACGCCCGACTGCGCGACGAATCACCACCTTTGCTACGCCCGGAGCAAGGACCTGATCCACTGGGAAAAGAGCGACGGGACGCCGTTGAAACTGCCGATCACGCTTGGCACGGCCGAGGTCGTCGATCCCGTTCCGCCCGGCGGCGGCATGATCAACGGGAACACCCGAATCGGGTTCGACTCGAAAGGCCGCGTCGTGATCGCCTATCACAAGTTCGACGCCGGCGGCAAAACGCAGCTCTACAATGCCCGACGCGAAAAGGACGGGTGGAAGACGTACCAGACGAGCGATTGGGGCTACCGTTGGGAATTCCACGGCGGCGGCTCCATTCCCTTTGAAATCCGGGTGGGATCGGTCGCTGTGGAACCGGACGGAGCGTTGACGCAATCGTACCGCCACGACAAGCTCGGCTCGGGCCGATGGCGGCTCGACGAGAAGACGCTCAAGCCGCTCGGCAAGGCGCCCCCGCAGGACAAAATGCCCGGCGAGCTCTTTACCTCCGAAACCGGCGGCATGCAACCGCGAACGGTCCACGACATCGGTCAAAGCGGCGAACCCGGCGTCCGCTATTTCCTCCGTTGGCAGACCCTGCCGGTCAACCGCGACCGCGCCCATCGCGGCGAACCGCCGAAACCCGACATGCTGCGGGTGTATAAGCTCCGGGCAAAATAGTCTTCCGGCAGTTGGGCTTTTGCCCCAACTTCACATTCTGCTCACTGCTTGCCATCCATTACCCACCACCCGCCACTTACTCCTCCGCCGCGATCTCGCGGAGCCTGTAGCGTTTGATCTTGCCGGTGGCGGTTTTGGGCAACTCGTCGACGAAATCGACCCAGCGGGGATACTTGTGCGGGGAGGTCGTCGTCTTGACGTGGTTCTGCAGCTCGCGGACCAGCTCCGCCGAGGGTTCGTTGCCGTCTTTGAGGACGACGAACGCGCGGGGCTTCAGCAGCCCTTCCCGATCGGGGCAGCCGCAGACTCCGCTCTCGAGCACGGCCGGGTGTTGCTGGAGAATGGCCTCGACGTCGGTCGGCCAGACGGCCTGGCCGCTAACCTTGATCATGTCGTCGGTCCGCCCGGCGTACCAGAAGTAGCCGTCTTCGTCGACGGAGAACTTGTCGTGGGTATTGATCCACTCGCCGCAGTAGGTCTTCTTGGTCTGCTCGTGCTTGTTCCAGTATCCGGCGGCGATGCTGTCGCCCTTGATGAAGAGCGTGCCGACGGTGTTGGGGGGGAGCGGGTTGCCGTCGTCGTCGACGATTTTGGCCTCGTAGCCGGGGACGATTTGTCCGGTGCTTCCCGGCCGGGTCCGGCCGGGGCGGTTGGATATAAAAATGTGGAGGATTTCGGTCGAGCCGATGCCGTCGTAGATCTCCACGCCAAAGCGTTCGAGCCACTTCTCGAAGATGTGTTTCGGCAGCGGCTCGCCGGCCGAGACGCACATGCGGACGTTGCCGAGGCCGCTGCGGCCGCTCTTTTCCGCCGCGTGCAACAGGGCCGCGTAGCTCGTCGGAACGCTGTAAAAAACCGTCGGCTGATACTTGTCGATCGTCTCGAACACGACGTCGGGCATGGGCCTGCCGGGCAGAAGCACGGTGGTTCCGCCGTCGCGGAGCGGGAAGTAAAGGCCGTTGCCCAGCCCGTACGCGAAGAACAGCTTCGCCACCGAAAACGAAACGTCGTCGGGCCGGATGCCGATGGTTTGCTTCGCATAGAGGTCGGCCTCGACGATCATGTCGTGGTGGAGGTGGATGGCCCCCTTCGGAAAACCGGTCGTGCCGGAGCTGTAGAGCCAGAAAGCCATGTCGTCCTTGCTCGTCTCGGCCGCTTCGAGCACGGGGGAGGCGGCTTGCACCACGTCGTCGAACCGCAGGTGGCCTTGCGCATCGTCGCCGGTGACGACAATATGCTCGAGATACTTCAGGTTGCCGCGGATTTCGGTAATGCCCTCCAGCAGCACCGGATCGACAACGAGCACCCGGGCACGGCTGTCGTTGAGCAGATACTCGTAGTCGTTCGGCTTGAGCATCGTATTCATGGGCACGGCGACGGCGCCGATCTTCATCGCGCCGAAGAAGGCAAAGACCCACTCGGGCGTGTCGGGCAGGAGGATTGCTACCCGCTCCTCCATCCGGACGTCGAAACCCTTCAGGGCGTTGCCGAGCCGGTTGGCCCCTTCCTGGAGGTCGCCGTAGGTAATCGTCCTGTTGCCGCAGAGGATGGCGGGTTTTTCTCCGCGCCCTTCCGCGACGTGAATATCGACGAAAACCGAAGCGGCGTTGAGGCGTTCGGGAAGCTCGAGCGGGGCCATGGCGACTTTTCTCCGGTGCAGGAGCAGGGGTTCGATTTTACCCTCCCCCTGCGGTCGGGTCAAGCAGGGGGTCTGAGGACGTTGATGCGGAGATGCCTTTGCAGTATGCTGAATCTATGCGCAAGTTCTCTAAACCAATCCGACTCGGCGCCGACGTTGCTTGCGTTACAAAGCCGTGGCCAGTGGTCGCGGAACCCCCGGGTACACATTTGCCGATTTGTTCGGTTTTGCAGCGGTGGTTGTCCCGTTTGGTTCTTCTGTTGTGGATGCCCTGGTCCCGCTTCTACGCGACCGCTGGTCGCGGCTTTGTAATCTGCTTGGCAGCTATTGCAGTGGGCCACGAGTCTGTCCCGGCGAAGGCCGACAAACCGCCGGCATTCACGGAGGTCTGCTTCGAGGACTTCGAACTCGGCGGGCACTACTCGACGGCCGACGACCTGAAGAAGCTGCTGAAGCCCGTTCGCGGGCGGATCTCCGACTACCGCTACCGCAATATCGCGATGGGACAACTGTCGGGAGTTTTTCGACTGATTCCGGCGTGGCAACCCGACTCGGCGTTGCGGCTGATGGTCCACGACCAGAAAGACGTCAAGCTTCACTTCTGGAAAGGGCGGCAGGGCGTGACGCTTGCCCGGCACAAAGGCAAGGGAGACGTTTGGGCGGCTTACGGAACGACGCGAAAGGGCAATCAGCCGACGTCCACGATCGACGCCTTGTGGGCAACCTCGGGCGCCCGCTACGAGCGGGCGGGGACCGGCGCCGTCGAAGTCCGCTGCCAGGGCAAACACCTGGTGCTCACGCGCGGCGATCTGGTCCTGCTCACTGCGCCGTTTCGCGGCACACCGGACGAAGTTTATCTCGAAGGCGAATCCGCAAAGATAATCGGCATGGAGCTGATTCGCTCGGGCCCGGCGCCCTTGCCGCAAGTTTCGCGGCCGGTGGTCTGCCGGATCGACCGGCCGGCAGACATCGAGTGGAAGACCGACCTGTGGGAGGAGTCGAAGGTCAACAAACTGGCCGACGGGCGAATCGAACTGGTCATCGAAAAGATGAACAAAAAAGACTTCTACCAGAGGAAGAAGTTGCGTAGAGACCCAAACGCCCCGGTCTCGCAAGCCGGGATCGACACCGGCGAGCCGGAGTTGGTCGAATTCATCTTCGAACTCGAGGACCCGGAGCACGGCACGGGGATCTACCTGGCCGATGAGAAGGGCCGGCACCTGCAATGGATTTCTTTCTGCGGTGAAAAGAGCACCGGCAAAACGGTTTACGATACCATGGCGCCGAAAAGCTACATCGGCCAGCGGGGTCGCTACAACGACAGGAGCGTCGTCAGGCTCGCCGGCCGCAGGCAGTGGCTGCGGATCATCGCCGCCGGCGGAACTATGCGGTATTGGATCAGCGGCGACGGCGAGCACTGGAGCCCGGCGGACTATGAGGACACGACGCTCGAAAGGAGTTTTTCGGAGATCGGCATCTATTGTTTTCCGGATGAACGGGAGCCCCGATCGATCCGATTGAAATCGCTGGTGATCCGCCGGCTCGACCGGCTCGAATCGCTCGTGCCCGGGGCGGTCAAACGGCAAGTCCCTTCCATGGGCGACGTCGGATCGGAAAAGCAATGGAAAGAACGAGTTGCCGAGAGCCGTCCGCCGGATGTGCCCGAGAAGGTTTGGCGGTGGGCGTGTACCCTTCGGTCGCTGGCCGAAAACGTCCCTCGCCACGTCAGTCAGCCGCTGTTGCTCGATTTGATGCGCGACGTGGTGGACGAGCCGGGCGACCCTACGGAGAAGTTCGCGCTGCTGGACGAGGCGTCGCTGTTGATCCCCACGACCTACCAAAGCCAGGAGACACGCCTGGACCCCGCCGGGGCGGTCTACCAGCGGCTGGGCGAGCAACTCCACCGGCAAGGCCACCCGGCGCCCTTTACGCTGACCAGACGGGCGCTGCTGAACCGGCCGGGCCGGGCCGTTGCCGCCCCTGTCCTCGCCGACCTGCTGTGGTTCGAGATGCTCACGCAGGTGCAGTCGCAACACTGGGCAAAAGTCGATGCCATGTGCCGGCGAACCAAGTTCTGGCTTCAACTACCGAGCAATGCTTCCTACGAACGGAAAGAACTTTACGAGCGGCGTATGGACCGCTGGCGGGAGCGACACGTCCACGTAACGAATCAGATGGCCGTTGCCCACATGCTCAACTGGGGCGAGGCCGTCTCGCGCGTACGGCTTGCGGAGCCAACGGCCGGCAAGCCGCCCACGCTCGGCAAACAGTGGCAGCATCCATTGGTCACGGAGATCAGCAAGGAGAGCTACAATGTTCTCGGCGAGTTCAAGGCGGCGCTTGCGAGCGGGGCGTATCGCGACGCATGCCAGATTCTCACCGCGGCGGCCGCCTCGCATCCGGGAGATCTGTTACCCGACACCAAGGACAAGCGGCTGCTGGTTTCGATGCCGCAGATCGTGCGGCTGGCGATGGACGACAATCCGGCCCTGCGGCGGACCATGCAGGCGGAATTCGGGCCGCAAGGGAAGTTGCGGGTGGGTCGGGCAATCGCGGAGAACGACCCCGCGGCCGTCGAAGCGGCGACGTTGCAGTTCCTCGGCACCGGGGCCGCCGCCGACGCCCATCGCTGGCTGGGCAACCGGGCCCTGTCCGGCGGAGAGTTCATCCGGGCAATGAACCATTACAGACGTGCCCTGGCCGATGCGCCTGATGCGCTGCGCGGCGAACTCCTTGCGCTACTCCGGCTGGCTGGGGCCATGCTCGACAAGGACATCGGCGAGCCGGTTACCCGGACGGTGACCATCGGCGAACTCGTTCTCTCGCCGCGCGAGTTCGAGACGCTGGTCGAGCAGGCCCGCCGGGCGGCGCGCGGATTCCGTGCCGACCGGTCTTCGGGAGGCAACGGCGCGATGGACGCATTCGGCCGTCCTCCGCCGCCGCGGGCGTACGAACTTCGCGAATGGGCACGTCTCGTTGTCGACCTGGATCGTCGCGTACACCGGATACCACGCGAGGGACTCTGGGCCGCGCGCTCGACCGCCGTCGACATCGCCGATGGAAAGATGATCGTCAACAGCCAGATTCAACAAGCCGCGTTCGAGCTGAAATCGGGCCGGCAGGTATGGCGGCAGCGAGAAACGTTTGGCGGTAAGCAGCCGCTGCACTGGTCGGCCGCGCCGCTGCAGCCGGCCGTCGATCGGGATCGGATCTTCGTTCGGCGGAGTGCGGAGAACGGGTTCGAATTGGCTTGCCTGAACGTCCGTGACGGGAAACTGCTCTGGAGCAGCCGCCCTACCGCCGGCAAACGCGGAGGAAAAAACGACTTCCATGGTGCAACGTCGGTGATCTCCGATCCCATTCCGGACGGGCGGAAACTTCTGGCCTTGACGGCAACCGACGAGCCCGCCGAACAGTGCGTCGTGGAGTTCACACAGTTCGACGCCGACACCGGCCGGATACTGCGGCGGGTGCCGTTGGCAAGGTTTCAGAATTGCCCACCGGGGGGACTGTCTGCACAAGTCGCAGTGGAAGGCGACCAGGTGGTGGCCACCGTCGGCGGGGCCGTCCTGTGTTGCGACCTGTTCGGCCGGGTGCGGTGGGCCCGACGCCAACCTTGGATACCCTCGCCCGGAGCAACCTACGGCAATTCACCGTGGCCGAAGCAGATTCATCGAAAGCCTGTTGTCACCGGGGGCCGTGTCTACGCTACGCAGCCGGGGTTTTGGGGTATCGAGTGTATCGAACTCGATACCGGCCGGCTGTTCTGGCGAACGGGCATGCCGGAATTGACCTCTCTGGTGGGACGATTGGGTGAATTGCTCATCGCCGAAACCACCGACGGCCTGATCGCTATCGAACCCCATTGGAGTTGTGTCGTTTGGCGCCACGATATCGAGAACCGTCTCGAAACGCGGCTGTGCGCCGACAAAAATGCCCTTTGCTACGCCCGGCTTGAAGCGTCAAACGATCGCGAAACGCCCGCCGGGGTCATGCTCGTCTGGATCGATCCCAAGACCGGCCGGCTGAAGGACCGAATGTCCGTGGGGCTTTCGGACAAAGTGAAAGATCCCCTCCTGGGGCCGTTGGCCGTCGAGGGCAACCGACACTGGGTGTTTCTGTCCACAGACGACCGGGGGGCCAACCAGGAAATCATGGAGTTGATCCAAGGAAAGTGAAAGATGCCTTGTCATGAATCCCCCAAATGGAGGCATAGGTATGTTCTTTTTGACGGGAATGCTTAACAAGCTAGTAGAAGGGAGGGACAGCAAGGGGGTAGATGTAACAATTTTCGCAGGAAATATGTTTCGCTGATTTTTCCCAATTTGCTTGACAAATCGGTTTTCAATGTTCAAAATCACGGAACCTGCCATTCCCTATTTGCACGCCTTGGGAGGACTCGCCGGCGAATCGAGTTGCCGAAGAGCGCATGCCATGAAACGAATTTCCTTTCTCTGTTGGACCCTGACCATCGCCCTTCTGCTCAACCCTTGCTGGGTGTCCACGGCTCGTGCTGAAGGAGACTGGGAGATTACGCCTGAGAGTCAACAGGCTCTCGATCGCGGGCTGAAATGGCTCGCGGCAAACCAGGCCCCCGAAGGAAACTGGACTTCGAACGATCTCGGGTTGGTCAGCACCGGCCTGTTGGCGTTTCTGGCGGCCGGAGAATTACCGGGGCGCGGAGAGCACGGCGAAGCGGCGCAGCGGGCGCTGAACTACGTTATCAGCCACGCCAAACCCTCGGGGCTGTTGAACATGTCCAACGAACGTCGCGACATGTACAACCACGGATTGTCGACGTTCGTGCTGGGGCAGGCGTACGGCATGAGCGACGATCGGCGGATCGGCCCGCTTCTGGATCGCGCGTTGAAACTGATCGCGCAGACTCAGTGCAAGGACGGCGGATGGGATTATGTGGCCAGGCCGCAGCCGCACGGGCACGATTTGAGCCTTGCAGTCATGCAGGCGAAGGCGCTGCGCAGCGCCGTGGACAGCGGCCTGGAAGTCCCGCCTGAGGTGATCGAGTTGGCCATCCAGAGCGTCCGCGAGCACTACAGCCCCAACGGTTGCTCCCGCCACGCGTCGGAAGAAGAGCAGCAAAAACACCCGGGGCAGTTTACCTACAATAAGGGGGGTGGGCAGGGGACAATCGCCATGGCAGCCGCCGGAGTGGTCTGCCTCCAGGAGTTCGCCCAGTACGACGACTGGCGGATCGAAAAGAACATGGAGGCCATTACCAAGGCGATTCGCGAGAAGGCCGCTCCGGACAAGTTCAGCGGCAACGGCAGGGTGCCGTTTGATGCTTATACATTATATTATGTCGGTCAGGCGCTCTACCAGGTCGGCGGCGACCATTGGAAGCAGAACTACCCGCTGCTGCGAGACTCCCTGGTGGCCGGCCAGCAGCATGCCCCCAATGACCCGGCGGTAGACGGGGTGTGGCACACGGGCGGGCGCGTCGGGGGGAAGCCGGGCGAAATGTACTCGACCGCGGTTGCCTGCTTCGTGCTGGCCATGCCGAACCGTTACTTGCCGATTTTGCAGGAGGGAAAGATAGAAAGCCTGCGAAAGAAAGAAAAATAGAAGGAGTAGTGAAATAAGGCGAAATAGATGGAGGACGCGCCGTAATAGATAATATTGTGAAAACATCAATAAGAAGAAGAGTGGAGGCGAAGCGTTTGCACGGAATGTCTCCGTTCTAGCCTCAAACCCCAGCCCTCGCCATGTTCCTTGCCCCCTGGTTCGCCCTTGCCGGAGTATTGGCTGCCGCCGGAGTATGGGTAATCCACTTTCTCAACCGCCGGCGCTACAAGGTGGTCTATTGGGCAGCCATGGATTTCCTGCGCGAGGCCATCTTTCGCAATCGCCGGCTATTGCAATTGCGGGACCTGATACTGCTGGCGCTGCGCACGGCGTGCCTTATCCTGTTCGGGCTGGCGATGGCCCGTCCATTTCTGGGAAAATCGGTCAGCCAGATCGACCCGAACAAGCCGGTCCATGCGGTGGTGCTGGTCGACAACAGCCTGAGCATGGGATACCGGGAGTTTAAGGAACTCGATGAGACGCTCCTGGACAGCGCGAAAGACAAGGCCAAAGAGTTGATCGAGAGGCTTCCGCGGGGGAGCCGGATTTCGGTGTTGCCGACGTGTGGTGCGCCGGCCGGGTTCAGCTACGAGGCGTACTACAGCAAAGACGACGCCATCGAGGCGCTCGAACAGCTTGAGCCGGTCGATCGGGCGACGATGGCCCGGGGTACGATCGACCTTGCCCTGGAGGCCTGCCGCCGCGTGACGGACATGCCGGCGAAGAAGATATTCCTGGTCACCGACCAGCAAGTGGCGAGTTGGCCGGCCGAGTCACTGGCCGATCACCTCAAACAGCTTCCCGGCCCGATAGAAGTGGTCGAAGTGGTGCCGAAGGAACTGGAGAACGCGTGGATTTCCGAGGTGAAGCTCCGCGACGGGGTGGCCGATCTGCAAACCCCGGCCGTCTTCATCGCCACGGTCGAATACGAAGGCGGAACGGTGAGCCGCAGGTCGGTCAGGCTGGTCATCGACGGTGTGGATATCGCCACGAAAACCGTGGAATTGCAGCCTGGCCAGAAGCGAGAGGTGGAATTTCCCCCCTACCAGTTCGACGTGGCAACGGAGCCGGGTGTGCCGACGTTCGTCGTGGCCGAGGTCGCCTTCGAGAAGCAAGACAAGCTCCCCGCCGACGACCAGCGGTTTGCCGTCGTGCCCGTCGTGGCAACCTTGCCCGTCGTGTTTGTCGACCAGTGGGGTAAAGACCAGGAAGACCCCCGGAAGAACCGCTATGGCGAGACGTTCCACCTGCGGCGCCTGCTGGTTCCGTTGACCAGCCGTACCGAACGCAGTCGTCAACTCGTCGAAATCCGGCACGTGACAATGGACCAGTTGGAGGGCGCCACGGGGCGCAGTCTGCTGGAGGACGCCCGCCTGGTCGTGATCGCAGGCGTATCCAACCCCGAAAACTCGGTCCCCCTGTTGCGGGAATATGTCGAACAGGGGGGCAACCTGGTGATCGCGGCGGGCGGCCACTTCGATCCGGCCTTGTGGAACGAGGCCGCGTGGAAGGACGGCCTCGGCATCCTGCCCGCTCCCCTCGATTCCGTCACTGTCGGGCGTTTACCCGAAGAAACCGCGGGTGTGCTCGATCCGTTCAAGCTGGATTACAACAGTCTACAGAACCACGAGTATTTCCTGCTGGAAGGCACCTCGCGCGAAGAGCAGCAGGACCTCTACCAGTTGCCTTACTTCTTCAAGACGGTCAAGGCCGACGCCGGCGAAAAGGTGAAGGAAGACATGGTTGTCGCCACGACGAAAGCGATCGAGCAGCACCGCAAGGACTTGGCCGAAATCGACCGGCAATTGGCCGAACTCGACGAGAAGGAAAGCCGGCAGAAGCTCACCCCCGAGGAAGCCGGCGCCCGCACGAGCCTGCGGCGCCAGCGGCAGCAGTTGGAACCGTCTTGGTTGCTTTGGAACCCCCCCGGAGAAGCGGAGGACGACAAGCAGCCGGTCGAAGAGTTGGGCTCGCGAACGAAACCGAGCGTCCTGGCCCGATACACGAACGGTCTGCCGTTCATGATCGAGCGGCGCCTGGGCCGCGGCCGCGTGCTGTTCGTCTCGACCGGAGTTTTTCCCGAGTGGAACACCTTGCCGCTCACCAACGCCGTGCTGCTGTACGACCGCATTCTCCGGGGGATGCTCGAGAGTACGCTGCCGGACCGCAATCTCGGCAGCGAGCGCCAGATCGAGTTGCCCGTCGCCGCGGCGCAGCGCAGCGCAAGCTTCACGCTAACCGATCCCGACGGCGTGGAGAAATCGCTCGCGGTCGATGCGGTTGGAGGCGATCGCTGGGGGATTACGCTCGGCGACTTGATGCGGCGGGGGCACTATCAGGTTACGGCGGCGAGAACGAGAAACTTGCCGCAAGACAAAGAAACCCCGGACGAAGGTCTCGAAACCAAGCTCTGGGTCGTCTCGCTGGCCGTCAACGGTCCGGCCGAGGAATCAAGGCTCATCTCGGCCGAGGAAGCCCGGCTCCGCCAGGGCCGCGGCCAGGCTGGTTCACTCGAAGAAGTTCAGACCTTCGCCGCCGAAGGCCTCCAGCTCGCGCGGCTCCGCGGGACGGGGCTCTGGCGGTGGTTCATGCTTGCCGTGCTTGCTTGCTTGCTGGCAGAAATGGCCTTCCTGGTATGGCCCTCGTTGGGCAGAGAGGAAACCGAATGATCTTCGCCACGTCGATAACCCGACTGCTCGGCCCCCTGGTGGAATTGGAGAAGGCCGAGACGATCGAGGGCTATAACTTCTCCTTCGGCGCCCCCTGGGCCCAAGCCGCCCCGGCTTGGCTCTTCTTCGGCTTCCTGGCGATGATTGTCTTGGCCGTGGTCTTCTATGGGAAATACCACTCCCAGAAACCGCTTGGGATCCGCATTGTGCTGGGTATCCTTCGCGCGGCGGCCTTGTGCCTGATTCTGTTGCTGTTGGCCGAACCGATTCTCAGCGTAACCGTCACGAGCCGGAAGCGGCCGTCGCTGTGGTTCCTCTTCGACGGAACCGACAGCATGGCGATTGCCGACGAAATCCCCGAAAAAGAGCGGGACGAACTGACCGAGGCGGTGGGGCTTTCCGGCGAGAAAGGCCCGCAACCGACCGATGCCGGGAAACCGCTCCCCCGGGTCGAATACGTCAAGGCACTGCTCAAAAAAGAAGACGATAATCTGCTGGGGCAACTGGAAAAGAGCTTCCGGCTTCGGGCGTTCTTGTTCGATCAACCGGACGGCGTCCGCTCGCTCGACCTCTCGTCCGACGGCCGGGAAAATACCGATGCGGAGCATCTTGCCGGGCAGTTGACGACCGACGGCGAGGTTTCGGCATTGGGGGCGGCGTTGAACAATCTCGCCCGACGCCACGCTACGAACAACCTGGCGGGACTGGTGATCGTCAGCGATTTCGACCAGAACGCCGGGCCCTCGCCCTTGACGGCGGCGAAGCTGCTCGGCGTGAAGCTCTACCCGGTCGGCATCGGTTCCACCGCCCAGTCCGACGTGTCGGTGAAGCTTCAGGCGCCGCTCGTTATGAAGAAGGCCGAGCGAGCTACCGTCAACGTCATCCTCCGGCAGCAGGGGCTCGAAGACGAAGAGGTAACCGTGACGCTTTCGGCCAGGCGGATCGGCGGTCCCGATGATTTGGAGGGCGAGTCGATTTCGGTGGGCGAGCAGACCGTGACCCTCTCCGGCCCCACGATGGACCTCGATTTCCCCTTCGTGCCCGAGGAGACCGGGCGGTTCGTGTTCACCGCCAAGGTCGACGCGGTGCCGGGCGAAGTGGTCGAGGAGAACAACGAAGCCGAGCGCGAGGTGAACGTGCGGGACGACTTCCTGCGGCTGCTGTACGTTGCGTACGAGCCGACCTGGGAATGGCGCTTCATCAAGGAGGTGTTCCACCGGGACAAGCTGGTGGGTATGGAGGGATTCCGGACGTTCCTTCGGTCGTCCGATCCTCGGGTGCGGCAGAGCAGCCCGATGTTCCTGGAGACGATGGCCCCGCCGCGGAGCGAGTTCTTCGAATACGACGTGATTTTCCTGGGCGACATGCCGGCCTCGGCGCTGAGCTCGCGGTTCTGCGAGATGGCGCGCGAGTTCGTCGGTGACTTCGGCGGCGGATTGGTGATTCTCTCGGGTCCGCGGTTCGGGCCGGGGCAACTGGCCGATACGCCCCTGGCTCCGCTTCTGCCGGTGAAGGTCGATCCGAGCGAGCGAATCTACGACAAGGAACCCTTCCGGCTTCGGTTGACCCCGGAAGCGGCGGATATCGATTTCATGCAACTGGGCGCCGACGCCAAGGAGAGCCGCCGGGGATGGGATAACCTGGGAATGCTGCCGTGGTACCAGCCGGTCGAGCGCCTGCACCCGCTGGCGACCGCCCTGGCCGAACACCCCACCCACACGTGCGTCGACGGCAAGACCCGCCAGCCGATCATCGCGATCCGGCGGTTCGGCCGCGGCGAGGTCGTCTACCTCGGCTTCGACGAAACGTGGCGGTTGAGGCGTAAATACGGCGAGCAGTATTACCGGCAGTTCTGGGGCCAGATGATCCATCGGCTGGGTCTCAGCCATGCCTTGGGCAGCCAGAAGCGGTTCGTCGTGCAGACCGATCGCCGAAGCTACCAAACCGACGACCACGTCTTGTTGACGGTCGAGGCCTACGACGCCGATTTCAACAAGCTCTCGGAAGAGGATCTCCAAGATTACGGCTCTCAGCTCAAAGCCGAGTTGATCCTGCCGGCGGCCGCGGCGACCGAGGGCGACAACGTCCAGTCGCTCGACGTGGCACAGCTCCGCAAGGGCGTGTTCGAGGCCCGTTTCCCGGTCTACGCGGCGGGGGAATATCGCATTCGCGTCACCGACCCGATCACCAAGAAGCCGGTCGAGACGACGTTCCAGGTCACCAGCATCGCCGTCGAGCGGCAAAACGCGGTCCGCAACGTCGCCCTGCAAGAGCAGATCGCCGAGGTCGTCCCCGGCGGAAAGAGCTACGACCTGACCAGCGTCGCCAAGCTTGCCGAAGAAATTGAACTGTCCCCGAAGATTGAACGAACCATCAGAATCATCTCGCTATGGCACACCTGGCTTTGCTTCGGCATCCTGGTGGTGCTGTTGTTGCTGGAATGGTTTCTGCGGAAATGGGTGAACCTGTCATGACCCGATTGGCCGACCTACACAAACGCCTCGCCCGACTCCAACGGCGCCGCCAGCGCGTCCGTTGGGAAACCGCGTACAGTGCCCTGCTGCTGGCCGTGCTCTGGATCCTCGGCGCGATCTTCCTGATCGACTGGCTCGTGGTGCATGTCGTGTTCGGATCGTTCCTGATGGGATCGACCACGACCCCGCTTCAGCGCGTGCTGCTGCTGATCGTCGGGGTGGGAGTAGCTGTCTGGGCATTTCGCCGGTATACGCTTCCGTGGCTGGGACAGCAGGAAACCGAGTTGGACATGGCCCTGCTGGTCGAGCGGGAAGAACGGATCGACAGCGACCTGGTCGCCGCGGTGCAGTTCGAGTCGCCCGAGGCGCCGCAGTGGGGCTCGGTCCAGCTCGAACAGGCCGTGATCGAGGACGTTGCCACGCGGGGTGGGCGGATCAACGTGATGCGCGGGCTGTCGCGGAAGGAACTCTCTCGCCGCTCCAAGCTGCTGCTGGTTACCGCGATCGTCTGGGTGCTGGTTGCGGTTTGCCTTTCCGGGCACGTGCGAGTCTTCTTTAACCGGCTGCTGCTCGGATCGAAACACTATCCGACGCGAACGCGCATCGAGTCGATTGCGATCAGCGGGCATGACATCCAGAACCC
Organism: uncultured Planctomycetaceae bacterium; assembly: GCA_964547995.1. GTDB lineage: Bacteria > Planctomycetota > Planctomycetia > Pirellulales > Thermoguttaceae > CAZJRB01. The sequence continues at coordinate 26,453 of CAZJRB010000052.1, forward strand.
GACGCACCCCGATTCAACGCCTTCAAAGCCGTTGATGCTCACATACGGCGAACCGCTGAAGTTCGAGGTCTGCGGCAAGGGAAGTTTTCCCGAGAAGGGAACGGCGCGACTCGCCGCCTCGCGCAGCGGCCTGCGCACGGCGATTACCTTGCTACCGGCCGGGGACGAGGAAGCCCAACCGGCCGGCGGCAACGAGGAAATCCGCATGTACGTCGCGGAGTTGCCGCGGCTGGTCGATTCGGTGCGATACCAGATCTTCCTGGGCGATGCGTGGACCGAGCCGGGCTACCTGGGCGTCGGACAACTGCCCAACGTGGAACTGCAACTCGAGGTCGAGCCGCCGGCATACGCAACGACCGGCCCGAAAGCCGGGCCGGTCGCCATGCAGCGCGGACTGCGCCAGATTTCCGTCGTCGAGGGTTCCCGGGTGCGGGTGAATATCTACTCCGATAAACCGCTCCAAAATGCCATCCTTACGATTAGCGAGCAGGAGTACTCGCTGAAGTGCGCCGATTCGGAGGCGTCGCCGCAACAATGGGTTCTGGACCCCAAAGGCACGCCGCTCTCCGCCGTGACGGAGCCGGTCCGGTACTCGTTGCAGGTGACCGACACCGACGGGCTCCGGTTGGAGCAGCCGATCGAGGGCACCGTCAGGATTCAGGCCGATTCGCCCCCGCGCATCGCCGCCGCGGTTGTCACGCAACTCGTCCTTCCCAGTGCCAAACCGACCGTTTACTTGCACGCTGTCGATGACTACGGGTTGGCGCGCATTTCCATAGCTCACAAGGTGATAGGTGCGGGCGGCGAATCGGCGGAAGGCCAATCGGACATCTATAAACTTCCCGCCGGCAAATCGCCGGAGAAAAATATCGAAAAAACCTACTCGTTCGACTTGTCGTCCCTGGAGTTGAAGAAGGGTGATCGGGTTGAAGTTGTGCTTCGCGCAGTCGATTTCCGCGGTCCCCGCGAGGGAAAGACCGCCTCGGCCGAGACTTTGGTGTTTGAGGTTACCGACGAAGCAGGTATCCTGGAACATCTAACAGAGAAGGACCGGCGGTCGGTCCGTCAACTCAAAACCATGATCCAGCGGCAACTCGGGATAGGAGAATCCCCATGACTGCTACTAAAAAATGGGTAACGGCTTTCTTGACGGCGGGACTGGTCTTGACGGCCGCACCGCGAATCATTTCCGCCCAAACGCTCGAGTCGGAAAGCATCCAGCGGCGGCAGCAGGTCCAGCAGCGGGTACGCGCAATGGCCCGCCAGTTGGTTACAGCCGTGCTGGATATTCAACTTCAGCAACTCAAAGAAAACGGCCTCGATTCGCACGAGTGGTACGGCGACATCGCCGCCATGCGGGAACACATCGACGAACTGGTCGAAGCCGAGATGCCCCAGGTCGTCGATCTGCTCACGAAACTCGAAGCGGCCGAAGGAGCCGACCGCGAGAAGACGTTCACCGAAGCAAGGGAAAAAAGCCGTGAAATCGTCGTGCGACTGCTCGTCGAGCGGCAGGCAATCCTCCGACGCCTGAAGATCGCCGAAATGGTCGCCCAGGTCAAACAGCTCATCAAGCTCGAAACCCGGTGCCTCACGATGACCGAACTCCTGCCCGAACAGCCCGACGCCCGACGCGAATCACTAAACCTCTCGACTCTCGAAGACCAGCGGGACGTGGGGGCAATGTATGATCGGTTCAAGAAAACCCTGACGGAAGTGAGCAAGTGGACGGGGCCCTTCGGCACCGAAGCCGCCGAAGGATTGAACCGCTTGAAGGCCGGCAACGTCGATGAGGAGCTGGTCGCCGCTGAAAAACATCTTGGTTCGGCCAAGTTCGCCGACGCCGCCACCAGCCAGAAGGCCGTTATCGAGGGGCTCAAGGCCCTGCTCGTGCGGATCGAACGCACCCAGGGATTGACGGACGTCGGTCGTAGCGAAGCCGCCGAGCATATCCGCGAAACGATTGCCCAACAGGAACACGTCCGCGAAGCCACCAGGCAAAGTGTCCTTACCGAGCCGGTGGCCGAGAGGCTCGTCCAACAGCAGACGCAAATCCGACGCGATATCGCGGAACTGAGCGGGACGTTGCAGACTGCCTCCCAGGTGCAGGAGTCGCTGCAGCAAGCCGAATCTTCCGCCTACGAGGCCGCCGCCAGCCTCTTCGAGCAGAACCGGCCCGAAGCCCTCGCCGAACAAGCGAACGTGCTGGAATCGCTCGAACAGGCCGCCGAACAGGTCGAACAGATGGGACCGGCTGAGACGGAAGGCCTCACCGCCGATGAACTGGGCGATCAACTCGAGCAACTCGAACAGGCCGGCAAGAAACTCGAACCGGTCGTCGAGCACCAGCAACAGGCCGCCGCAGCCGTCGAGGAGCAGCCTGCCCAAGCCGGGCAGGAGGAGCAACAGGTCCAAAAGGGCTTGGCAGCCATCCCGCAAGAGCTTGAACTGCCCCAACCGGTTACCTCGGCCATGCAGGCCGCCGAGCAAGCCGCAGCGGAGGCCGCCAGGGAAATGACCCCGCCGGCCGTCCAAGAGGCGTCGCAATCCGTCGAGCAGGCCGTTTCCGAAACCGCCGTCGCCACCCGCGACGCCCAACGCGAGCAGTTGGCCACCAAGATTGACGAGCTGGCCGCAGCCGCCCATTCCCTGGATCAGGCCGCAGCCGCCGAGCGGGATATCTCGCAGCAGGCAGCGGAGGCCGCCCAGGCTGAAGGACTACAGGCCGAACAGGCGGAGCAAATGGGCGCCGAACACCAGGATGCGCAGGAAATCGCCGAGAAGGTCGCCGAGGGCGTCCAAAGCACCGCTCCCGAAGCGGCCGAAACCCTTCAGCAGGCCGCCGCGCCGATGCAGCAGGTCGGCCAGCAGTTGCAGCAGGCCCAGCAGACCCCCGGCGAGTCGTCGAAACCGGCCGCTCAACAGGCCGCTGAGCAGGCCCAACAGGCTGCACAGCAGCTTGGGCAAGCGGCGCAGCAGGTTCGCGAGGAACTCGCCCAAACCGCACAGCAACTCCGGGAAGTAACGCAGCAGCAATTGGCCGAGGTCCGCGAGGTGCGGGAGGACGTCGAGCAGGCAATGGCCGATGCGCTCAACCCGATCAGCGGTCAGATGAGCCAGATCGAAATGGCGCAGCAAAAGGTCGCCGAGGCCCAGGCCGAGCAAGCTGAAGCCGCCGGTCAGCCCGGGGTTGCCGAGGCCATGAGGATCGCCAGCCAAATCCGCGAGGCCATACGCCAGCAAAACGTCGCCGATGCCGCTGCCCAAGCCGCCCAAAAAAGCGAGGGCACCAGCACCCAAGAAGCCGTGGCAAGGCAGGAACAAGTTGCCGAAACCGTTGGCAAAATCGCCGAACAGGTCGAACAAGGTGGTGAGCAAGCTGGCGGTGAACAAGCCGGTGGTGAACAAGCCGGTGGCGAGCAAGCCGGTGGTGAACAAGCTGGCGGTGAGCAGGCTGGCGGCGAACAGGCCGGTGGTGAACAAGCCGGTGGCGAGCAAGCCGGTGGCGAACAGGCCGGTGGTGAACAAGCTGGCGGCGAACAGGCCGGTGGTGAGCAAGCCGGTGGTGAACAAGCTGGCGGTGAGCAAGCTGGCGGTGAGCAAGCCGGTGGCGAGCAAGCCGGTGGTGAACAAGCTGGCGGCGAACAGGCCGGTGGTGAACAAGCCGGTGGTGAACAAGCCGGTGGTGAGCAAGCCGGTGGTGAACAAGCCGGTGGTGAGCAAGCCGGTGGTGAACAAGCCGGTGGTGAACAAGCCGGTGGTGAGCAAGCCGGTGGCGAACAGGGCGGTTTGAGCGAGAGTGACCGTGGAGCCTTGGGCGACGCGCTCGGCCGCGCTGAGCAGGCAGCCGGTCAGGCGGCCGAAAGCCTTGGGCAAGGACAACACGGGGAAGCCGCCGGCGCCCGTGCCGAGACCCAGGCCGCTCTCCAAGAAGCGCTTGGTATTGCCGAACAAGCCGCTGGCCAGGGCGAAGGACAGGGTCAAGGCGAAGGACAGGGGCAAGGCGAAGGCCAAGGCCAGGGTGAAGGTCAGGGTCAAGGCGAAGGACAGGGTCAAGGCGAAGGTCAAGGCCAGGGTGAAGGACAAGGCCAGGGGCAAGGCGAAGGACAGGGGCAAGGCGAAGGCCAGGGTGAAGGTCAGGGTCAAGGCGAAGGACAGGGCCAGGGTGAAGGACAAGGCCAGGGCGAAGGTCAGGGTCAAGGCGAAGGTCAGGGTCAAGGCGAAGGTCAAGGCCAGGGTGAAGGACAAGGCCAGGGGCAAGGCGAAGGACAGGGGCAAGGCGAAGGCCAGGGTGAAGGTCAGGGTCAAGGCGAAGGACAGGGCCAGGGTGAAGGACAAGGCCAGGGCGAAGGTCAGGGTCAAGGCGAAGGTCAGGGTCAAGGCGAAGGTCAAGGCCAGGGTGAAGGACAAGGCCAGGGTGAAGGACAAGGCCAGGGTGAAGGACAAGGCCAGGGTCAGGGCGAAGGACAGGGCCAGGGTGAAGGTCAAGGCCGGGGCCAAGGTCAAGGCGGACAGCAAGGTGGTGGAATGGACGCCGGTGCTCAGGAACGTGTTACTGCAGCCGCCGGCGAGGCAGCCGGATTGGCGCGCCAGGCCGGTGCCGGGGAAGCCGCCGGCACGCTTGACCAGGCAGTAGCCTCCTCGCAGCAGGCTCAAGGGGCGATGGCCGCAGGAGACCAAGGCGGCGCCGCAGCAGCACAAGAGGCAACCGCCGGTTTGCTTGCACAGGCCGCCGAGCAGTTAGCCGCTGCCGCTCAACAAACGGGAGGCCAGGCGGGACAGCAGTTTGCCGGGCAAGCCGGGCAGGCAGGCCAGCTCGCCGGGCAGGCCGTCCCCGCAAGCCCGCAGGCAACCGGTGCCCTGCGCGGCGCCCAAGGCCAGGCCCAGCAGGCCGCCGGCCAGGCGGGCCAGGGGGGAATGTCGCCTTCTCAGGCGCAGGGTGCTTCGGAAGGCATCCAAGGGGCAATGGGGCAGGCTGCCGCCGCCCTTGCCGCTCGCGAAGCTGAAATTGCCGGCAGCTCCGGCAGTGCTATGGCTATGGCCGAAGCCGGTATGCAACCATCCCCCGGCTCACAAGGTGAAGGCCAAGGTCAAGGTGAAGGCCAGGGTCAAGGTGAAGGGCAAGGGCAAGGCCAGGGTCAAGGTGAAGGGCAAGGGCAAGGCCAGGGTCAAGGTGAAGGCCAGGGTGAAGGGCAAGGCCAGGGGCAAGGTGAAGGTCAGGGACAGGGGCAGGGCCAAGGGCAGGGACGGGGCCAAGGTCAGGGACAGGGACAAGGTCAGGGACAGGGACAAGGTCAGGGGCAGGGCCAGGGTGGTCAGGGCGGACCCAACCCGCTGCTGCAAGACCTTGCCAACGTGCCGATCGATCAAGCGGCACAAATGGCGGCGGCGATGGCTGGCATGCCCGGCCAGGGACAGGGACAAGGACAAGGGCAGGGGCAAGGTATGCCCGGCATGCAGCCCTCCATGATGGCGATGCCCGGCCTGCAAAGCCCGATGATCGGCGGAGGCGGGGTCTCGGCGCCCGGCTCGTGGATCCAGAATCAGCCCTCGCCGGAACAGGCGTTGATGCAGATGGAGCCCCAGTTGTCGGAAGGCATCCCGGGAGCGGATTCCGACAAAGACGTCGACGAGATGCCGGAACAGTCGTTCGTCGAGGAACCTTGGTTTGCGAAGCTTCCACCGGACCTGCGCAAGTCGATTCGCAACAATTCGCGGCGCCGGGCGCCGCGCGGCTACGAAGAACGCTTGAAAAAATACTTTCAGAGTGTGGATTGAGTCCTCAAACAACACCCTGCTTCCGTGCGGGAGCAGGGTTTGACATTGAAGTGCGTTGACTGAACACGATAACCGACACCACAACCAGAAGAGATAGACCCATGGCAAATAGCGACACACCCTCAAAGGATGATCTCGCCGCAGTCGAGAACTGCAAACAATCGTACGAAAAGATCTGCAAGGAGCTGGCCGAGGTGATCGTCGGCCAGAAGGAGGTGATCGAGCAGGTCCTTATCGCGGTCCTTTCCCGGGGACATGCCCTGCTGGAAGGCGTGCCGGGGCTGGCCAAGACCCTGCTGGTCAGTTCACTGGCCGAGGCGACCCACCTGACGTTCAAGCGGATCCAGTTCACACCGGACCTGATGCCGAGCGACATCACGGGAACCGAGGTGATCCAGGAAGACCTGAAGACGGGCGAGAGGAAGTACAAGTTCTTGCCGGGGCCGTTGTTTGCCAACGTGATTCTGGCAGACGAGATCAACCGCACGCCGCCGAAAACCCAGGCGGCGATGCTGGAAGGAATGCAGGAACGGCAGGTCAGCGCCGGCGGGGAGATGCACAAGCTGCCCGACCCGTTCTTCGTGCTGGCCACACAGAACCCGTTGGAATTGGAAGGCACCTATCCGTTGCCCGAGGCCCAACTCGACCGCTTCCTCTTGTACATCAAGGTCGATTATCCCACCGGCATCGAGGAGTGGGATATCGCGCGGAAAGTGACCACCGGCAAACTGGGTACGATCTCCCCGCTCTTGAGCGGAGAGGACCTCATCAACCTTCAGAACCTGGTGATCCGCATCCCGGTCAGCGATCAGGTGCTGGGCTACGCCTGGGCGCTGGTTCGGGCGTCGCGGCCCACCTTGGGGCCTCCGGGATCACCTCGGACCCCGCAGCCGGGAGCCCCCAAAGCCCCCGAGTTCATCGACAAGTGGGTGAACTGGGGAGCCGGCCCTCGCGGCGTTTTGACGCTGGTGACCTGTGCGAAAGCCCGGGCGATCCTGCACGGGCGATACCACGCCACGATCGGCGACGTGCAGCAGATTCTCAAGCCGGCCCTGCGGCACCGCATCGCCGGCAACTACGCCGCCCAGGCCAACGACCTGACCAGCGACCAGTTGATCGACATGCTTCAAGAGGCCGTTCCGGCCGACCAAAAATACGAAAAACCGGCCGCATGAGGTTCTGACCCATGGCTACATCCGTCCTTTCCCGCTACCTCGACCCGGAAGTGCTCGGCCGCATCGCCGGCCGGAGGATCGAACCTCGCGATCTGGTCATCGGCAACCTGGCCGGTTCGCACAAGTCGCCGCTGTCCGGGTTCGCCATCGAGTTTTCCGGCCACCGGGAGTACGTCCCCGGCGACGACCCCAAGCACATCGACTGGCGGGTCTACTTCAAACGCAACCGCTACGTCGTCAAACAGTACGAGATGGAAACCAATCTGGTTTGCCACTTCATTCTCGACACCAGCGCATCCATGCGCTACGGCGAAGGCGAACAGCAGAAGCTCCAATACGCCTCGAAGATGATCGCCGCGCTGGGCTATGCAGTCGTCCACCAAAGCGACAAGGTCTCGCTGGCCACGTTCGACGAAAAACTCGGCGGCGCGGTTACGCCCAGCAACGCCACGGCCCAGGTCATCCGCCTGACCGAGCTGCTCAATGAAAGCGAAGCGTCGGGTACGACCTCGTTGCCCGAGTGCCTCACGCAATTGGTCGGGCGGATGCGGCGCCGCGAAATCGTCATGATCTTCAGCGATTTCTTCACCACCGATCTGGATGCCCTCGAAACGGCGCTCCAGCACATGCGGTACAACCGCCATGAAGTCGTGCTGTTCCAGATCATGCACCACGACGAGCTGGCCTTCGAGTTCGACGAGATGACCAAGTTCATCGGGCTGGAAATCCCCGAGGACCTCCTGGCGCAGCCCAACGAAATCCGCCGGGCGTACATCCGCGCCATGCGAGACTTCAACAGCCGGCTCGAAAATATCTGCGGCCGAAACCGGATCGAACGCGTCCTGGTCGACACCAGCCGCGAGATGGGCATGCTCCTGGCCGACTACCTCCACCAGCGAAGCCGCTTAAACCGCGGCCGGTAAGCGCCGAACCTCACATGCTCCTCTTGCGTCTCGTACCGCAAGAGGGTTTTTTTGTGAAGAGCCCTTGCCGCACCCCATCCGAGTGCGGTAGGATTCTCGTAATAGGGCAGTGCCCGGGAAATAGCATAGCCGAGAGGTCCAAAGTCAAGAGTTCAGAGTCCAGAGTAAAAGCCCTGGCACTGCGTGCCAGGGTTCCGCTGTTTTCCCACGCGAGGAGGTGACCATGTATCTCAGCCGTTTTGGCGTGAAGAACTACAAGTGTCTCGGCGAGATCGACATCCCGCTGACGCCCATCCACGTGCTTATTGGGGAAAACGACGCCGGCAAAACAAGCTTGCTGGAGGCATTGGCCGCGTTCTATGCCAGTACGGATTGTAGCAATCTTTCCCAGGCGTTTCCCGGACCTTGGGAAGGTAGTGAACTCGTGCTTCATTCAAGTCCCGAGCGAAGAATCGAACTCTGGGGCGAATGGGGTCAGCTTGAACCTGAGGAATCCGGTGCGAATCCAGATAACTTCCGATATGGATTTGTCGTGGATTTCCCTACGACGGGGACGAACTGCAGGACTCCTGGCGACTGGATCGAGCGAGGCGGAAAGCATTTGCAATTGTCAGGTCGACGCAATCCTCAGAACACCTCGATTGAGCGTTGGAAGGCAGGCGCACTCGATATCGACGATTCGGACGCGAATCTGATCTCGTCCGCAATGAACTCCGCGCACAAATACGCGCTTTCGGCGAGACTCATGGCCGCGCCCGCCGCCATCGATCCCAACCGGAAATTCCGCTTAGACCCGGATGGTTTTGGATTATCGACGCTGCTGGACGACATTCTCGGGTTCGACCCCGAGATCTTCCTCGCGGTTCGCAAGGCGTTTTGCGAGTTCTTTCCGCAGTTCAAAAGCCTGAGGATCGAGTCCGAGAAGGCGCTTCGACGACATTACTCTCCTAATGGCATTCATAGTGCCGATAGCCAGATCGGGAAAGGCATCTTCATCGAGACGCGAGGCAGCCAGACAATCCGAGCCCAACAAGCGTCGGACGGTGCAATTCTCTTTCTGGGATTCCTTGCCTTGGCCCATATACCCGATCCCCCAAACCTCTTGCTGATCGAAGAGCCGGAGAACGGGATTTATCCCAAGCGGCTTGGAGAAGTCATTGCGTTACTGAAGGAATTGGTGCATCGTACGGAAGGCGTGCGTTTCCCGCAGATCATCATGTCGACGCACTCGCCGTACGTATTGAGCTTTTTCGAGCCGGAGGAGGTAACGTTTTTGAGCCGGACTTCGGAGAAGCCGGACGCCCCGGTTCGCGCCCGGCCGCTTCGCGACGCACCGAATGTTCGAGAGGGCGGGTTCTACCTCGGTGAGCTGTGGTACAACCTGAGCGAGGAGGAACTGTTTGGTGACGCCTGAGGATCGTCTGGTGCTCGAGATGTTTGGGGAAGGAAAGACCGACGTGGGCGTCGGAGCCGAACCCGGGCCGCCCACAAGCGGAGTCGTTCCGATTCTCGTCTACAAGCTCTGCGGCAAGCCGAAACAGATGGTAGTCAAACGAAAGAGGATTCCTTTCCTGCAAGAGCCGGAACTGAAAAAGAGCAAGCGTCTTTGGCGGAAGATAGAGTTCGCGAAGCGTCGAGCCGCTGCGAGCGGATCGGCCGGCGTCGTCTTCGTCGTGGATTCTGAGGGTGGCCGGAAGGAACATCGGAAATTGAAGGGCGATTTGGAAAAGGGACGCGAGTCGGTGCGTCCCGACTTCCCCATGGCAATCGGCGTGGCGCAACCTTGTATCGAAAGTTGGCTATTGGCGGATGCACCGGCAATTCGTCGAGCAATGGACTTGCCAACCACGCCGGAAGTGCCCGGGAAGCCGGAAGAGCTTCCTGCACCACACCAAGACCGGATGCACAATCCCAAAACCGAGTTGGCAAAGGCCACCGGTACGACGAAGAAGGAGGTTTCCGTCAAGGAGAAAGACGGTATTGCCACCGCCATCAACGACTTGAACGCACTCCGAACTCGTTGCCCGCTGGGGTTTGCCCCGTTTGCGGATGAAGTCGATCAGCGGATTCGGCCGTTGTTTTGAGAACGGAACTCACTCGCCCTGGGGCTGCGATATTTTTGCCTTCAACTCCTCTGCCCGGGCGTAGTCCTGGGCGGCTTTGACGTCCTCGCCTTTGGCCCGCCAGACGCCTGCGCGGGCGGTGTAGGGGTCGGGGGTTTCGGGGGCCAGGTCGATCGCCTTGTTGTGGTCGGCAATCGCTTCGTCGAATTTCCTCTGGGCCGCATAGACCAGGCCGCGGTACGTGTAAACGGCGGCCGATTGCGGGTTCAGCCGCAAGGCCGCGCTGAAGGCGCCCAGCGCCTTGTCCAGATCCTTGTTCGTCGCGTACTCGAGGCCGCGGTCGACGTGCCCTAAGATCGCGGCCTCGCTCAGCCGGACCGCCTCGGTGAAATCCTCGACGGCCTCGTCGATCTGGCCGTCACGCCGCCGGGCACTCCCCCGCATATAGTAGAGATTGGGATCCGCCCCACAGCGGCCGATCGCTTCCGTGTAGTCGGCGATCGCTTCCTTGTAGGCCCCGGCACGCATGTAGATCGTGGCGCGGTTGGCATAGGCGTCGGGATTCTCGGGATCGAGGTGCGCCGCGGCGGTGAAGTCGTCGATCGCCTTCTCCAGCTCACCGTTGTTCATCAATGCGATTCCGCGGTTGATCGCGGCGATGATGTTCCGCGGATCGAGGTCCAGCACCTTGGTAAAATCAGCGACCGCCTCGCCGAGCTTCTCCTGCCGGTCGTGGAGAAAGCCGCGGTTGAGATAGGCCTCGATCGAGTCGGGGTTTCGGGCAATCGCCTCCGTGTAGTCGGCCACAGCGGACTCGAATTCGTTCTTCTGCTGATAGACAAGTGCCCGGCTGAAGTAGACCTCGAAGCTTTGCATATCCCGCTCGACCATGGCATCGAACTCGGCGATGGCATCATCCAGCCGGCCCAGTTGGGCATAAGCGACACCGCGGTTATAGTAAGCATCGGCCAGGGTATCGTCGTGGTCGACTGCCTCGGAAAAGGCGGCCACGGCCAGATCGAACTCGCCTTCCTGCATCAAGCCGATCGCCCGGTCGAAGGCGTCGCGCGCCTTGTTCGCAGGAGGATCACCGTTTTCAGACATGATTTGAGTCGGTCGTGGCGCCGGCCGTAGAGCTAATCCCTGAAACAGGTCGCTGAACGTCATTGTACACCGCGGCCCGCCACGCCGCAAGTGGCCCATTCCCGCCAGCCAGGGTTTGGTATAATAGAATGGTATTGTTATGACGGCACTTCCCTTGGGGGGTGTTGTCTTCGAATCGGCCCTCGACACAGAGCGTGCGATGCTTTCGGGCGTAACAACAGTCTGTTTTGCAGGCAGCTACACGGTCGTGTTTGTGTTGGAGATTTCGCGGCTGCTGTTCCGCAGCGGTATCCGCGGGGCGATCATGATCGGCTTCGCCGCGGCCGGATTGCTGGCGCATTCCGCATTTCTGTACTATCACGTCCTGAAGGCCACCGGCTCCCCGCCACCGACGGAGCCGCCGGTGTCTAGTGGGCAGTATTGGTGCCTGCTGGCCGCTTGGTGCCTGGTGGTCGTCTATCTCTATCTGGTCTACTACCATCCGCGGGCGCCCTTTGGGTTGTTCCTGATGCCGTTGGTGCTGGGCCTGGTCGGGGCGGGATGGTGGTTTGCCGGCCGGGAGCCCCTTGCCCGCGAACCGGCGTTGAGAACCTGGGGGGTGATCCACGGCGTGTCGATTTCGTTGGGAGCCGTGTCGGTGCTGGTCGGGTTCGCTGCCGGTTTGATGTACCTGTGGCAATCGCGGCGCCTGAAGCACAAGCTCGCGCCGGCCCGCGGCCTGCGGCTGCCGAGCCTCGAATGGCTCGATCGGACCAACTCCCGGGCCATCGTCATCTCGGTCCTGATGCTGGGCGTCGGCGTCGTCTCGGGGGTGATTCTCAAGTTCATCAACATCCGCAGCGAAACCGCCGGGTTGCCGTGGAACGACCCGGTCGTGTTGAGCACGTTGGTGTGGTTCGGGTGGCTGTTGATTACCGTCGTTGCCGGCAAGCTCTACCGGCCCGCCCAGCAGGGCCGCAAGGTGGCGTATCTGACCGTCGTTAGTTTCGTGTTTCTCGTGATCGTTCTGGCCGTGGGGCTGTTCGTCGAAACACACCACTGGAGCAGAGAAAGAATAGAGGACAGTGGACAGAAGCCCGTGTCCACTATCCACCCTCCACTATCCACTATCCACTACCCCCTGTCCTCGGTCCACTGTCCACTGTCCGCTGTCTACCCCCCCCCTGCAACCGGAGGTGCCGCATGAAGGTGCAAGTCGTCGGTTGCAGCCACCACAACACGCCGATTGAGTTCCGCGAGCGGCTGGCTTTCGGCCCGGAGCAGACGTGCGAGGCGTTGGAACAGTGGCACCGGACGTTTCCCGGGGTCGAGGTCGTGTTGCTTTCGACCTGTAACCGGACGGAGGTTTATGCGGCGGCCGAAAACGGCGAGGTGCCTTCGCAGGAGCAGGTGGCCGGTTTCCTTGCCCGGTTCCACGACCTTGATCCGACCGACGTGAACGGGCATCTCTACCGGCACGGCAACGAAGACGCCGTCCGGCATCTGTTTGCCGTCGCGAGCAGTCTCGACAGCATGGTCGTCGGCGAGCCGCAGATACTCTCGCAGGTCAAGAACGCATACCAACTCGCCGCGGGGCAGCAGGGTGCGGGCCCCCTGACGCATTCGGCGTTCCAGGCCGCCGTGAAGGTCGCGCGGCGCGTCGCCACCGAAACCGCTATCCACCAGCGGCGCGTCAGCATCCCCAGCGTCGCGGTCGCCGACTTCGCCAGGCAAATCTTCGAACGGTTCGACGACAAGCACGTCGTCGTGATCGGGGCCGGCGAAACGGCCGAAGAAACCCTCCACTATCTGCAAGATGAAGGCGCCCATCAAGTCACCGTCGTCAATCGGAGCGCCGATCGGGCGGCCGAGCTGGCCGAGCGATGGCGCGGCCGGGCCGCCGACTGGGAACAACTCGACGAAGCCCTCGCCACGGCCGATCTGGTCGTTAGCACCACCGGCGCCGGCGAGCCGATCGTCACGGCCGGCCGGTTCAAGCGGATCGAGCGGTTGCGTGTGCAGCGGCCCCTCTTCATCCTCGATCTGGCCGTGCCGCGCGACTTCGAGGAGGCCGTCGGCGACTGCCCGAACGTCTACCTCTATTCCATCGACGACCTGCGCACAGCGTGCGAGAAAAACCTCGCCCGACGCGATAAGGAACTCCCGGCTGCCCGCCGGATCATCGAGCACGAGGCCGGCCGGTTTATGGCCTGCCTGCACCACCGCGCGACCCGCCCGGTCATCCGGCAGCTCCGCGAGGGCTGGCAAGGGCCGAAGGAGCAGGAGTTGCACCGGTTGCTGAACAAGCTGCCCGACTTGACCGAAAAGGAAAGGGAAGAAATCCGCCGCTCGTTCGACCGGCTGGTCAACAAGCTCTTGCACCCCCCGCTGGAATCTCTGCGCGACGAATCCCGCCACGGCATCCCGCACGTTCTGCTCGATGCCCTGTCGCGGCTGTTTCATTTGAAGGATTGACGTCCGGGAAAGTACCGGATACTACCGCCTGCGACGGACGTCGAGGTAGACGGCGGCGAGAATCACGGAACCCTTGACGATGTATTGGAGGGAGTAGTGGACGCCGGCCTGGTTGAGGCCCTTGTCGAGAATGCCAATGATGATTGCGCCGATCAAGGTGCCGAACATCGTGCCCTTGCCGCCCGTGAAGCTGGTTCCCCCCACGACGACCGCGGCGATGGCGTTCAGTTCGAACATTTCGCCGGAGCCAGGCTCGGCGGAGTAGAGTTGCGAGGTGTGGATCATGCCGGCCACCGCGGTCAGCAGCGAGCAGATCACGTAGACGGCGATTCCGGTGCGGACCAGCGGGATGCCCGTGAACCGGGCCGCCTCGCGATTGCCGCCCATCGCGTAGAGGTGCTGTCCGAACCGCGTCCGGTGCAACAGAACGGCCGCAACGGCAAATAACGTGAGCATCACGATTACCGGCACGGGCACCACCCCGAAAAGGCGGCCGTTCCCCAGCGTAAGAAAAACGGTTTCTTCGTCGGGAATGCGCATCGGCAGGCCCTTGTTATAGCTCAGGGCGCAGCCGCGGGCGATCAACATGGTTGCCAGCGTGATGATGAACGGCGGCATGGGGGTCTTGGCCGCCGCGACGCCATTGAACGCGCCGAAGGCGGCTGCTATGCCCACCCCGGCCAGAATTGCGGCCGCCAATCGCATCGCGCCGTGCACACCGGGAAAGCCCCCGGCCAGCACGTATCCCAGCGTCCAGACGAACAAGACCGCCATAAGCCAACCGCGCGCCCCGCGCGACCGGACCACGTCGAGGCAGTTGAACGCAGTAAATGCAGCCGCCATGCCCAGCGCAGCCACGAAACCCAGTGCAAGTAAGGTCCAACTTAGCAGCGCTGAGTCTCCCGCTTCGAAGTTTCCTGCCGCCAAAACGTAAACGGTCGTCGTGCCCACCAACGCCAGCAATGCCCCCACGGAAAGATCGATGCCGCCGATGAGGATGACCAGCGTCATGCCGAAGGCGATGATCGCGTTGACCGATACCTGCTGCACGATGTCGATCTGGTTTTCCGGCCCCCAGAAGGTTTCGATTCCCGGCCACCAGTGGAAGCCGTCGATCCAGAAGTAGGGCCCCCCAAAGCGGAAGATCAGTTGCAGGGCGACGATCGCCGCCAGCAGCGGCAGCATTTGCTTAAACGTTCTCATGGATCTCCGCTCCCGTGAGTTGTTCCATGACCTGTTCCGCCGTGATTTCATCGGCCGGCGCCGTTTGGAGAATCCGTCCGTCCCGGTAGACGGCGACGCGGTGCGATGTATTGAGAACCTCGGCCAGATCGGAGGAGATCAACAGCACGGCCATGCCGGACTCGACCAGGGACCCGATGATGTTGAACATCTCCTCGCGCGCCCCCACGTCGACGCCGCGGGTCGGCTCGTCGAGGATCAGCACCTTCGGCCGATGCTCCATCCAACGGCCGACCAGCACCTTCTGCTGGTTTCCGCCGGAAAGGCTGTCGACCGGCTGCACGGGGTCGGAAAGCCGGATGGAAAAACTATCGACCGCCCGCCGGACGATCTCGCGCCGCTTCCCCGAGTGAACCACC
This sequence comes from uncultured Planctomycetaceae bacterium, assembly GCA_964547995.1. Classification (GTDB taxonomy): domain Bacteria; phylum Planctomycetota; class Planctomycetia; order Pirellulales; family Thermoguttaceae; genus CAZJRB01. The sequence goes on from CAZJRB010000052.1 coordinate 41,551, forward strand.
ACACCCGATATCCAATCCTTCATCCAGGGCAAGGCCGCGTTGAACGCCACCGACTGAGGCATCACCAGGCCTTCCCGCGTGCGGTCCTCCGGCACGAGCACGATGCCGGCTCGCAGTGCGTCGCGCGGGTTGTCGATCCGGACGGTCTCGCCGTCGATTTCGACGGACCCGCCCCGGATGCGATCGATGCCGAAGATTGCCCGGGCCAATTCGCTGCGGCCCGATCCGACCAGCCCCGCAATGCCGAGCACCTCGCCGTAGTGCAGGCGGAAGCTCACGTCGTGTACTGCCGGAGCGGTCAGGTTCTTCACCTCCAATGCGACCTCGCCCGGCGTGTAGCCGGGCCGGTGAAAATGGTCGACAATTTCTCGCCCAACCATCCAGCGGACCAACTTGCGCTGGTCCACGTCCGAAATCGACTGCGTCCCGATCGAACGCCCATCGCGGAGCACCGTAATGCGGTCGGCCAGGCGGATGATCTCCTCCAGCCGGTGAGAGATGTAAATGATGCCCACCCCCTGAGATCGCAGGCGATGGAGCGTGGTGAACAACGCTTCCGTCTCCGTCTCCGAGAGCGCGGAAGTCGGCTCGTCGAGCACCAGGATGCGAGCCCGGCAGGAAAGCGCGCGGGCAATCTCGACCAGTTGTTGATGGGCGATGCTCAAGTGCGAAACGAGGGCGCGGACGTCGCGGATTTCATCCAGCCCGAGCGAGGCCGCCAGCGCTTCGGCCTTGTGGAACATCGCGCGCCGGCTCAACCAACCCAACCGCGTCGGTTCGCGGCCGAGATAGATGTTCTCGGCAACCGAGAGGTTGGGGGCCAGCGACAACTCCTGGTGGATGATGCGGATGCCGTGGCGGTCGGCATCGGCAACGCTGCGGATGTGCGTTGCCCGGCCGTCGATCCGAATGGTCCCCCTCTCGGGGACGTGGATCCCGCCGAGGACCTTGATCAACGTCGATTTTCCGGCGCCGTTTTCGCCCAGCAGGGCGTGGATTTCACCCCGGCGGAGGTCGAAGTCGACGTTGTCCAGCGCGGTCACGCCGCCGAAACGCTTGGTCACGCCGTGCAGCGTCAGCAGCGGGGCCTCGCCGGCAGGTGCTTCAATCATGCGCTCATTCCGCCTTCAGGAAGGAACCGGCGTTCTCCTTGGTGATCAGCTCGACCCGGACCTTGACGTCCTTTTCGACCGGCTTGCCGTCCAGGTGTTCGTACATTTTCTCCGCGGAGATCCGGCCGATCTCCCTGGGAAACTGCGCCGAGGTCGAGAGCAGCCTGCCGGCCTGGATGGCCTTGATCGCCGGCTGGGAGCCGTCCACCGTGACGATCGTTACCTGGTCGAGTTTGCCGGCCGATTCCAGGGCGGAGACCGCGCCCAAGGCGCTGGGATCGTTGATCGGGAAGGCGGCATCCAACTCGGGAAATCGGCCCAACAGGTCGCGCATGACCGGCCGCCCGCCTTCGGTCGTGCCCTTGCCTTCCTGAATATCGAGAATCTCCATCCCCGGGTGCTTTGCCATCTCCTCCTTGAAGCCCGTCACCCGGTCGATGCACGCCTTGTTTGTAGAGAGGTGGAGGACGACGATTTTCGCATTCGGCTTCACTTCCGCCAGTGCCCGGGCGGCCATCCGGCCGGCCTCGACGTTGTCGGATGCGACCGTACACAGCGCCAGGTCTGCGTCCTTGGCCGGCGCATCAACGATAATGCAGGGGATGCCTTTCCGTTTGGCCTGCAGGAGACTGCCCTTGATCCCTTCCCAGTTCACCGGATTGATGAAGATCCCCGAGGCGTCCCGGAGAACCAGGTCGGAAAGATCGTTCTTCTGCTTCAAGCTGTTGAACTGGGAATCGAGAGTCACCAGCCGGTCGCCGCGCGCTTCGACAACCTCTTTGATTCCCTCGTTCAGATCAACGAAGAACGGGTTGTTCATGGTCTGGAACGAAACGCCGAACAGCCGTCCTTCCCGGGAAGTCGTTGCCGTGTCGCTCGGGGTGCCGCATCCGCACAAAAGCCCGGCCCCGGCAATGGCGACGAGCAGGATATTCGAACCTTTCATGTGGCATTCTCTCCAAATCGGGCCAGTCAAACCGCCGCGTCGGTTTTCGGAACGACGATCAGTATATCACCGGCGCCGGACGCCGGCAAGCACGGCTCGCAAATGTTTGCTTTGCCTGCCTGCCGATGCAAAGAGGCCCTTTCCAGGTGATTTTCGTGGGTGTCCTTCTCGACGGTCTCGGTGGGTGGTATAATCGCAGGCGGTCGGCGCACCTTGGCCGTTTGACGTTTCCCAAGACCCGCGGAGCAACGATCCGTCATGAAATCACACACGGAACACCTGACTTTCAAAATCCCGGCCCGGATGGACTTCCGGAACATCACGCCCGAAGTCGAGGACGTCGTCAAGAAGAGCGGCGTGCAGGAGGGTCTGTGCCTGGTAAATGCCATGCACATCACCGCCAGCGTGTTCATCAACGACGACGAGCCGGGGCTGCACCAGGACTACAAAAACTGGCTCGAAAAGCTCGCGCCGTTCGACGCCTCGCCGAAGGTCTACAACCACAACCGGACCGGCGAGGACAACGGCGACGCCCACCACAAGCGCCAGATCATGGGCCGCGAGGTCGTCGTGGCCGTCACCGACGGCCGGCTCGACTTCGGACCCTGGGAACAAATCTTCTACGGCGAGTTCGACGGCCGCCGGCCGAAACGCGTGCTGGTCAAGATCATCGGGGAGTAGCACATGTGCAGATACGCGATGTCTGGACCGTACAAACGACATTATGTCTGCTTCGTGTGCCGGAAGGCGTTCAAGCAACCGCCGATCGAGGACTACTTGGCCGTTCGCGGGCGCGGGTATGTCTACAAACAGCTTCGCCACCTCTGGTCGAACACAAGAGTCCTCGAACTTCGCGAGAACGAGCTCGGGCATCGCCTGGCAGACCTTGAAGAGGAATACCGCAACGCAACTCACAACTGCCCTGAATGCGGCGAACAGATGATCGACATGGGGCTTGATTTCAAAGCACCCAAGCAAAGTGATGTCAAAGCTTGGCGAACTTTGCAGGGCATGTACCGCGTTGGACACGCTTTTCATACCTGTGGATGCAATGGCCCTGGCTGGATACCAAAGTCGACAGCCGATTACCACAAGTATCTCGAAACGCAGAGAATCCGCTACATGGAGCAACTTGGCCACGTGCAACACTCCAGTGAATTCTCTGCTGACGCAAAGAAGGAAGCCGCTGACTACTGGGCTAGCCGCATTCAAGCAATCGACCGGGAACTCGCTGCCGTCACATGAATCTATGAATAGAATCACGTCCTCCCTTTCGTTGTGCCCGACAGGACGAAAGCCAGTGTGTAATGCTGTGTGTTTGGGGAATGCCATGCACATCACCGCCAGCGTGTTCATCAACGACGACGAGCCGGGGCTGCACCAGGACTACAAAAACTGGCTCGAAAAGCTCGCGCCGTTCGACGCCTCGCCGAAGGTCTACAACCACAACCGGACCGGCGAGGACAACGGCGACGCCCACCACAAACGCCAGATCATGGGCCGCGAGGTCGTCGTGGCCGTCAACGACGGCCGGCTCGACTTCGGACCCTGGGAGCAAATCTTCTACGGCGAGTTCGACGGCCGACGACCGAAACGCGTGCTGGTCAAGATCATCGGGGAATGAAGATACGGCTGCTGCAATCCGCTTCCCGCTACAAAAAGAATGGGGGGTAAATCGATGAATGGCTCTATTCCGCGAGTTTTCAGCGTCGTAGTCCTCGTCTGGGCCGTTCTTTCGACCTGGACAGACCATGCTCGGGCAGCGGAAGAGCCGGAAATTGTACCGGGCAGGAACATCATCACAACCTGTCGAACACCCATCAAAGTGGAAGACCGCGTCCTGCTGACACTCCGCAAGGGAACCGTACTCCGGGCCGGCCGACTCGAGGGAGACTGGATCTCCGTGACCGTCCGACAGGGCGAAAAGAAGATCAAGGGCTGGGCCTATGCAAAACACATCGCACCCAAGAAGCCGGATCTCAACGACGCCGTGCTCTTCCTGGTCGTCGGACAACTGGACAGGGCAATCGCCGAGTGCGACGAATTGCAGCGCCGCGAGCCGGAGCAATTGCAGGTGTGTTTCTTCCGGGGCCTCTGCTATCGCGTGTACGGCGATTTCGACAAGGCCGTTGCCGATTGCGACAAGCTACTCGAAGCGGCGGCGAAGGAAATCGATCTCAAACGCGACGACCTGATCGACAAACTCGATAAGAACGCCCGCGGGTTCCTCGCTTCCGTCTACAACCTCCGCGGCGCCGCTCGAATGAGAAAGGGCGATCTTGCCCCGGCGCTGGCCGACTTCGAAGAGGCCATCCGAGTCGATCCGAAATACCAGATCGCCCGGTGGAACCGGTTCCTCGTTCTCCTGATGCAGGGTAACTCCGAAAAGGCCGAGGCGGATAAGAAACAGGGGCTTCGTTGCCCGGACAAGAAAACCCTCCAAGACGTCCTGGGCCTCTTCGAGAACCTGGCCCATACGCGTCCCGAACTCGTAGAACCCCACGTCATTTGCGGTTTCTGCTACTGGACGCAGGGCAAGCCGGAGAAGGCGATCGACGCATATACAAAGGCAATCCGTCTCGATCCGAACCAGGCCGCCGTCTACTTCCGCCGCGGTCTCGCCTATTGTGCTAAGGGCGAGAATCAGAAGGCCGAAACCGATCTCGATAAAGCCCGGCAACTCGCGCCCCATCTCGCCAAGGCCGTCTTGAGCACTCCCGACGAACCGGCCGGCGACGGCCGAAAGTAGCAGGCACACGGAGAGGCTGCAAAGTGATTCGCGTTTTCTGCAAAGCAATAGAAAACATCGACACCACCGTGACGGGGGAACCCCAATAGGCCCCCCCTGCGGACATGCTTACCCGGGTAGAACATCGGCTGCTTGCCGGCCCGTGCGGTGCCGGGGTAAACTATCATACCCGTGCGCTCCGGCGGAAGGGCTGGTCGATCAAGCCCGCCGGGAAAATGTGAAAGAAGTTGGTCCGGCACATAGCACACGTGCCTGAACAGATCGAAGCCAACGAACTTGGTGGAGGCAAAAAATGATGCTCGGAACTCGGCTCATCTCAACGGCGGTGTGTATTGCTGTCATTGCTCCGGGAGGACCGAACGCCTTATCGCGAGAAATACACGTCTCGAAAACCGGAAGCGATTCGGGCTCCGGTAGTCAGGCTCGTCCCTATCTTGCCATCAACAAGGCTGCATCCGTCGCCCAGCCCGGAGACACCGTGACCGTTCACGGCGGAACGTATCGCGAGTGGGTGAAACCGCCCCGAGGCGGCACCGGTGATGACCGTCGCATCGTCTACCGTGCGGCACCGGGAGAGACCGTTCTCATCAAAGGTTCCGAGCGGATCACCTCCTGGACGCGTCAAGCGGGCGGCGCCTGGAAAGCCGAACTGCCGAACTCACTGTTCGGCGACTACAATCCCTATGCCTTGAATGTCTCCGGGGGCTGGCTGAATTACGGCAAGTGGCATCATCGGGGGGACGTCTATCTCAATGGCGAAGCATTTTACGAGAAACAGACCGCCAAAGAGGTCGATGAGGCGGAGCAGAGCTGGCATTGCCGGGTGGACGACGAAGTGACGATTATCCGCGCGAACTTCGGTAAGGCCGATCCCAACACGGAAGTAGCCGAAATTAACGTCCGCAAAAGTCTCTTCATGCCTGAAATCACCGGCCTGAAATACATCACCGTCGATGGATTTCGCTTCATGCACGCGGCCGCAAATTGGGCGCCGCCCGTGGTGGAGCTGCAGACGGGCGCCGTCGGCCCGCGAATGGGGAAACATTGGATTATCGAGAACTGCACGGTTACCCATGCCCGGTGCGTCGGTATCATACTGGGACATGCGCCGGGGGTGGACTACAGCGATATCGACGCGTACGGGGACCACGTCATCCGCAACAACGTCATCCGGCGTTGCGGACAGGCGGGTATTGCCGGTCAGAAGGGAGCCACGCGATCCGTCATCTCCGGCAATCTCATCGAAGACACCAATTACCGCAAGGAGTTCGGCGGGTGGGAAACGGCGGCGATCAAGTTTCACAACAGCGTCGACACCGTCATCAGCGGCAATCTGATCCGCGGCGTATTTCGACAACAGCAAGGTGCCTTTGGAATCTGGATCGACTTCGGTAACCAGGGCATCCGGATCACCCGAAACGTCATCTACAACACGGATGCCGCCACCGTCTTCCTGGAGATGAATCACGGACCCACTGTTGTCGATAACAACGTTCTCATCGGAGAGGCAATCCGGAGCAATTCCGAAGCTACGGTCTTTGCGCACAATCTGTTTGTCGATTGCCCCTATCAGTACCACCCGGACGTCAACCGCCGCTCGCAGTACTTCAAGCCGCATACCACGAAAACTGTTTTGATTCCCTTGGAACTGGAATTCTCCGTGGTTTGAATTAGCATCGA
>CAZJRB010000053.1:0-47490 GCA_964547995.1 uncultured Planctomycetaceae bacterium
GCCGGAGTGGCGGAATGGCAGACGCGCTGGATTCAAAATCCAGTGTCCTTCGGGACGTGTGGGTTCAACTCCCACCTCCGGTACTTGTGAAATGACAACGGGTTACGTCGATTCGGCGTGGCCCGTTTTCAGTGGCTAGCGAGGGGCATCCCACAATTTTCCTGGAAAATCGTTGATCCAAGTCGTTGCCACGCAAGCATTTGTGTCACCAGACATTTTTTGTGTGTGTGGCAAAAATGTCGTGCTAGTGCTTTGTCAAGTCTTAATTTTGGGGTTATCCGTGTCGTAAACCGTTGGCACTGCTGGACTAGCCAGCAGTGGCACCCCAAATCCCAAATCTTAATTCTGACACAGCGCTAGCCGAATTCCGCCTCGACTTCGGCCCACTCGTAGGGGCCGAGATCGACCGTGATGCGGTCGGCGTCGACGGGCAGTTGCAGGGGATCGTCATCGCCGGGGCGAATCTTCGCGGCCGATTTGACCAAGCGGAAGGAACGGAGACCGAGTTTCGCCCGACGATTCTCGGTTTGTAGAACGCGAACCCGGAAGCCGGTCAGGCTATCGTCTGCGAAGATCGGTTCCCAATACGTGGCGATCACGTTGCGGGAATCGAGATGGAACCACCATCCCGCTTTCGCCGGGGGGCAGCGCACCGCGGGAACCACGGTTTCGGGTGCAAGGAACCCGATCGCCGCCGGCATCGCCGCCGGCAGGTCGATCCCAATACCGAAGCGAAACGACCGGGCAGCCTCGCCGCGAACTGCCAGCAGCATGTCGACCTTTCGCGGCCCGAAACGGCGATGGTACGGCAGCCCACCGGTCAGCAGCGTCGTGCGCGACTTGCCCGAGCGAATGTCGATGAAGTGCGGAGCCTCCAGTCGCACGCCCTCGGTCGGCACGCTCGCCATGTTCACGCTGCGGAAGACGTCCGAGGTGGCGTCGTCCCAGGCGAACCGCGCGGCGTAGTAGGACGCCCACGGATTTGTCTCCGGCTGCTTCTCGATATCCAGATCGATCCGGACTTCGACGATCCGGCTTCCCCGCCAGAGTCGCGTGGTCTGGACGAAGCCGGCGAGCCGGTTGACGTTGCGATCGACCAGCCGGCCGCGGCAGACAATCTCGCCGACGATCGGCCCCGCTTGCGTCACGGTGATTTCGTCGGCTGCCATGACCGAGTAGTTCGAGTCGTCGTCCGGCTCGGCGCCACGGCCTTGCGGCGTTCTCAGGGCAACCTGCTGGGCAATTCGCGGGCCGCGGCTGTAGTAGTCGGCAATCGACAAGGCACCGGTGTGCGGATCGAGGGTCACTTCGGCGAACTCGTTTCGCAACACGTTCTCCTCGGTCATCGGCGGCTCTTCCCGTTGCTTTCGCCACCAGGGCTTGCGGGCCTTGGCGGGTTTGTCCGGTTCGGCCGGGTCGTTCGGACCGGGGCCCACCCAGGCGAATCCCATGGCGGGCACATCGACGACGGCCGATTCGCCGTCGGTCGCGCGGACCGGCTCGGCGACTTCCGGCGGATTGGCCAGCTCGGGTGTTTCGACACGAACCCGCCGCGGGAAACTCCACGGATTTGCCGCGAGGTAGCCGGTTTCAATTCCCTTGCCCACTTCGGTGTCCGAGCCGGTCAAGCTCGTCGAGCCGGTGAGCGATTCCGAGAACCGGGCAATCGCGTCGTCGAGATCGCTTTGGAGCCGTTCGTCCAACCGGTCGTCGGCCTCGGAATCCGTGGTAATGGAGTTTTCAACCTCATCGATTCGGTCGGATTCACCTGCTGCTCTCGGCGGCGTACCGCACGCGGCCGTCAGCATTTCGAGCGTTTGTACGGCCTCGGCAATCGCGCGGCGATGGTAATAGCGGACCCAACGCGAAATCGGATCGTCCCGTCCGGCGGCCACGTCCTGCTGCAGATACGGGGATCGGTACTGATCGGCCGTGTATTTCACTTCCTGGCTGGAGAACTGGCTTTCCTCGAAGTAATCGGTAATTGAGGAGAAGACTCCCACGACGGGCGAATAATCGGCAACACGTCGCAGGTCGTGGTACCACGTGCTCGATCGGCCGGGCCAGTGGGCGAACACGGCCGTTGCCACGTGATCGAGGTCCATGGCGCCGCCCAATTGTTCGGGCAGGGAGAGAAACGCGGCAGCCCCGTCGATGTTCATCGGTATCCGGCCGATGGCTTCGATGGGCGTACCGTCGGCGCCCTGCCACACAATGCGGCTTTGGTTGCCGACGGGGAACCGGCCATCGTCGAATGCACAATGGATGGCCCCGATGAAACCGAACTTTTTGAGGATCTGCGGCAATACGGGAGTCAGTCCGAACCGCCGCCGCCCAAAGACCGTCGGACGCACCCCGAGTATGTTTTCATAGGTCGAAATGCCCTGCTGAAGGTGGCGCCTGATTGCCTCCGGCGGAAGCAGCGGCAGAGGGGCTTCGAGGTACTCCCCGCCGACGAGCGTTGCCGTGTTGGACTTCAGGGCATCGGCGAGCGCCTTGCAGGTAGCGGGTTCCTGCCGTGCCATCTGCCGGAGCATCTCGCCGGAGAGCATCAGATTCGCGGCCTTGCCGTCGGCCAATTCGCCTCGTAGCGAGTTGCCCAATGTGGTCGGCGCGACGAGCGTCAAGTCGAGTAAATGGGCTTCGACCGGATAAAAATACTCCCTGGCTTCGTGGAGCAGCTCGAAGGTCGACTCGAGCTGCCTGCGGGCGGCTTCCACGTCTCCCTTGAAGATTTCGTCGACCGCCAGCAATAGTTCGGATTGGAAGCTTTCCTCATCAAGGTTGCTCATGTAGCGTAGCTGCCGCGTGAGCAATTCGACCTGAAAATGGCAGAATCCCAGTGCGAGAAACCCCGCCACCAACTCATGGTGCAGGTTGTCCGGCGGATGATCGAGATTCTTGAGCAACGTAGCAATGAGATCGTCGCGGCTACTCCAACCATCGACGACCCAGCCCCCCTGTTCGGTTGCCACTCGGGGCCAATCGGGGTCGGGGAGCGAGTTCCGGGAACACTCGGGGAGCAGGATCAGACGCTGGGCCGGTTCCGGGGGCGGTTCTTCGGCAGGCAGCCAGCTCGGCATTGCCTGGGCAATCTGTAACAAGGCCGGATGCCACATGGCCGACCATGCCGAGAGTAATTGCTCGGCATCGGCATCGGGTCGTTGGAGTGGGAAATCCTCCAGACTTCGACAAGGGAGCAATACGATGAGTTCCTTTAACTTCATGGCATGTAGAGATTTATGCCGACTGCCGGGATGCCGTGCCGGCTTGCTGCAATATATGGACAGACCCGTTGGCAACTTTCTCACCATAGCCTGTGTGGGCGGAGACGTCGAGCGGCAGTCATTTGGGCAGGGCACGGCATAGTATTATAGGGTGATGCGCCGCCACCCAATGAGGTAGACATTGCCCAACCAAAAGGGCCCGTTGAAGAAGATCCCCATGGTACAACTGGTTGACAAAATTGCCTTATTCTGGATAAAGTGAGGTAAGGGAGAAAGTAGGTAACCCTATTGGACACATCTTGAGGGGCCGACTTTAAGGGCCGGGTTGCCAGGAACAGAGAGTCGCCCATTCTCTGAGGCGGCTCGGTTGGAATATTCGACAGAGGAAATCTCCACCATGGCCAAAACCGACGCCGTTTGGGGCATTGATATTGGTCAGTGTGCGCTGAAGGCGTTGCGGTGCCGCCCGCATCACCAGAAAGATCGGATTATCGCCGATGCCTTCGATTTCATCGAGTACCCCAAAATCCTGACGCAGCCCGATGTCAATCCGGAAGAATTGATTGCCGATGCACTCGAGCAATTCCTCTCGCGCAATTCACTTCAAGGGGACCGGGTCGCCGTAAGCGTTTCGGGACAGAGCGGTCTGGCGCGATTCATCAAGCTCCCGCCCGTCGAATCCAAGAAGATTCCCGATATTGTCCGGTTTGAGGCCCGGCAGCAGATTCCCTTCGATCTGAACGACGTGATCTGGGACTATCAACGCATGGGTGGCGGGGTCGAGGAAGAAGGGTTCGCTCTGGAGACCGAGATTGGCCTTTTCGCGATGAAGCGCGAGGCGGTATTTCGCGCGCTCGAACCATATCAGAAGGCGGGTATTGAAGTTGATTTCATTCAACTTGCACCGCTGGCCCTGTACAACTGGGTGCTGTTCGACCAGATGCAGGACCTGCCCACGGCTGAGGATTACGACCCGGAGAATCCCCCCGAGTCGATCGTCATCTTCTCGATCGGGACCGACGCGACCGATCTGGTAATCACCAACGGATACCGGGTGTGGCAGCGCAGCATCCCGCTCGGCGGAAACCATTTCACCAAAGCACTGACGAAAGACCTGAAGCTCACTTCCGCCAAGGCCGAGCATCTGAAGCGCAATGCCACGGCCGCTCAGGACCCCAAAGCGATTTTCCAGGCGATGCGGCCGGTTTTCAACGACCTGCTGACCGAGTTGCAGCGTTCGATCGGGTACTTCACGAACATCGACCGCAACGCCAAGATCGGGCGGGTTGTTGCCTTGGGGAACGCGATGAAGCTGTCGGGGTTGCAGACCTACCTGACGAAAAGCCTCGGGCACGAGGTCGAACGGATCGACGAGTACCAGGGTCTGGTCGGCCCCCAGGTAACGGGTGCCCCGGCCTTTCAAGAAAACGCGCTGAGTTTTGCGGTCAGCTACGGTCTTGCACTACAAGGGCTGGGAAAGGCGGGACTGCAAACCAACCTCTTGCCCGGCGAGATCGTCAAGGACCGCCTCATCCGTCAGAAGAAGCCCTGGGCGATTGCTGTTGCTGCAATTCTGCTGCTGGCGTGTACCGTCGGTTTCGCCGCCTCCTCCATTTTGTTCAGCAGCGTCAAAGACGACATTTGGAAATCCGCCAAAGGAAAGGCCGACGGCGAAATCAAAACGGCTCAGAAATACGTCGATGGGTGCAAAGCTGCGGAAGTCAAGTTCGAGGACGTTAAGAAAATCGGCACACACCTGGTCCAGAACGTGGACAACCGGGTTGTTTGGGCAGAGTTGTTGCTCGCGATCAACCGGTGCCTGCCTCGGGACCCCCGAGGTGAACGGCCGAAAAACATCTACGAACGAAACGAGTTGCACATCACCAATCTCGACTGCTGGTCCGTGGCGGACGTGGGGGTCTGGTATAAGAACGTGCAACAGCAGAGATTTGATGCGCAGGCCACGCCGGGCCGGCCCGCGACGAACCCCAAACCGGGCACCCAGGAAAGCAAAACAAGTGACAAGAAAGACGGCGATGATGGCCAAGGGGGCGCGCCCAGGGGGCCCGGGTGGATCGTCCGGCTTACGGGATACCACTACCACAATCCGCCCCGGCAAGGGGTGCGAATGCCGGGCGGGTTCGAATACGGACCCGGATTCGTTCGTAAAACGCTCATTGAGAGCTTGAGTAACGGTGAAGTGACCTTGCTTGATGCCGACCGGGTTCCGGAGACGGTGACGACAAAGGAGCTTGGAATCGACCATCCGGTCCTTATCAACCCCAAGCGGGTGCGGTACGTCACGGTCAACGATCCCAACAAGGACCGCGAGGAGGCAGGAGTGCCGTCGGGCGGGCCCGGCAATGGGGAGACCGTGCCGCTGGGGAGATTCGACTTCGTAGTCGAGTTTTGCTGGCAGTCAAAATCTCCGACGCAACGCAAAGAGGCCAGAGAAGCACTTGAGGCAGCGGGTGGAAACCTGCCCGAAGGAAAGGAGTAGTGCCGTGGATAAGGTGAAGGTCGCCCTGGAGATGATCAAGAAACACCATTTCTGGGTCCTGTGCATGACCGTCGTGGTCCTCGGCCTGATGGCCTGGTTCACCGCCACGAAGATTCTCGCAAAACAATACGAAGAGAAAAAGGGCGTCCTCGAGGGCTTGTTCAGCTCGTTGAACACGATTACCAACCGTGGCGACCACCCCAACGACAAAGTAGTCTTGGCCAAGGAGTCGGAAACCGAAAAGCTGAAGGGAGACGTGTTTAAGTCGTGGCAAAAGCTCTACAAGGTACAAAAAGAGAAGAATCCCTGGCCTCCCGTCCTTGGTGAGGAGTTTCTCAGGCACTGCGAGGATGAAGAGATTCCCACCCATCTCCGATTCGATTACATGCAGTTCATCACCCAATACGTTCCCACGCTGTTCGGCGAAGACATGGCCAATATCGTTCGGCCGAAGGACGGGGGAGAAGGAGTTTCTGCTGAACCGGCGGCCGAACCCGCAAACCCGGGGCCGGGTGTGGGCGCGGGACCCGGCGTTGAAGAAGAAAAACGGCCCGAGGTCAAAATGATCGGCGTGGTCAAGTGGAACGAAGGGGATCGCAAGCGGCTGATGGCAAAGTTCCAGTGGGAAACAACGCCTTCGACACGCCAAGTCCGCCTTGCCCAGGAAGACCTCTGGGTCTACGAAGCCCTCGTGAGAATCATCAGGAACACGAACAAGTACGTCGGGTACAACCAGGAGAAGAAGTGTACCGCCAACCACAATGCAAACATCAAAGAAATCACCTCCCTGGAGATAGGCAATTATTCGAGAAGTGCAGGAGAGACCGTGATGGAGGTCGGACAGAAGAAGGCATCTTCCGGAGGGGATGGCCCTCGAACTCCGTCGACCCCCGAGGACGAACTCCTTTCGGGGCGGTACGTGGACGACCACGGCAAATCGGTGGCCCCCAACAAAATGCCCTACGCAGAATACAAGATCATGCCCATTCGCATGAAACTGGTCATGAACCAGATGATGATTCCCAAGCTGCTCGTCGAGTGCGCCAATTCGAGTATGCCGATCGAGGTCCGCCGTGTCCGCCTGCGGCCCGACAACCGCGGCCTCGACTTGTCTGCCGCACCTGCAGGCGCAGGTGGGAACTTGGCTGCCCAGGCGGCCGCCTTTCATATGCACGGAGGTCGCGACGATGGCGTCGAAGTGAAACAATTGGATGGCTCGGACATCCCCGTGGAAATTTCGGGATTCATCTACATCTATAACCCCCCGGACAAGGACAAATTAGGAACCGGGGCTGCCAGCGAAAAGCCGGAGCCCGAAACGGAACCCGGAACCGAAGAACCCGGAACCGAAGAACCCGGAACCGAAGAACCCGGAACCGAAGAATCCAAACCGACCGAAACGCCGGCGCCTCCCGTAACACCGGCGCCCGGACCGACCGCAGCGCCTGGATTGCGTCCCGGTCCAGGACCGGTCCAGCCCGGTGCAGCGCCTGGAATGGGGCCCGGTGCCCCGGCGCCTCGTCCGGCCGCACCGCCAGCTCCGGGCCCGGCACCCGCTGGGAGCGGCTAATTCTCGTCGCAACCCGAGAACGTACAAATCGACAGGATCCGCGGCCATGAAAATCAAAATGAAATTCGACAAGGACGCCATCGTCGGGTTCACCGTTCAGCACGCCGAGAAGTTAGTCTTCGCGGTTGCCGTTGTTTGCTGTGCGATAATCGTCTACGGGGCAGTCCAACAAAAGCCATACAAGAAAACACCGAAGGAGATGGAAGAGCAGGCCGACCGCGCCCAGAAGCACGTGAAATCGACCGACCCGGATGCCATTGCCGGGTCGAGCGCCCCGCCGTTTTTCGAAATCGTCAGCGGCATGCTTAATCCGATGAATGAGGATGCGTATCGATACAAGGCAGCCTGGCATGAAGACATCTTCCCGAAACTCCGCCTCCGCACGAAGCCGCCCTTGTTAACGGTGGAGGAATTGCGTGGTAGCGCCGGGCGTGCCCCGTTTGGGTCGGCGCCCGCCAGGGCCGCCGCCGGCGCCCAAGGGCAGACCGTTTGTGGAAAACGATGGATCGTGATCACCGGCTTGGTGCCCATCAAAAGGCAACGCGAGGCCTACGACGAAACCTTCCACAACGTGAGGGAACCCAATCCCCAAAGAGATGCTCCACATTACTACTATTATTGGGTCGAGCGGGCCGAGGTAAACGGCCCCGATTCAGAACTCGCCTGGACGAGATTGTCCCGCAGAAGGCACAAGGACATGGCGATAGCTGAGTGGGGTAACGAAGGGCACGAAGTCATCGAGGAAAAATATCTTGACCCCAATCGACGTCTCCCCTTTCCGTTGGGGCCAAAGGTGAGCGAGGAAACCGACGATATCCGAATAGGCGGCCCACACGCAAAACAGGGGGGTGTAAAATCTGTGTGGGCAACGGATGAATCGGTTGCCCATCTCCCCCAAATCCCCTTGCCCAAGCCGGAAGAGCCGGCAGAAACACCGGCGGCTCCCGACCCGACAGCACCGGGTGACATTCCGCCGGAGGATTCACAAACCCTTCCTGATGGAAACGAGCTTCCTCCCGACAGCCGCGCCACACTCAAAGCCGGTCGGCCCGCACCTGTAATCCGTCGCCCCGGCATGCCTGCTACGGACGTGGAAGAAGAGGAGCCGGAATACTGGTTGTTTCGCTTCTTCGACTTCAAGGTCGAGCCGGGCAAGAGCTACCGTTATCGCGTGCAATTGGTGTTGGAAAACCCGAACTTTGATGTCCCGAATCGCCACTTGGACCCGGCCTTGGTGGCCGAACAGGAACGGTTGATCGCTAAAGGGAAGCGAGTGCAATACCTCACGGGCAACTACTCCGAGCCGACCGGAGTGATTGACGTCCCTCGCGATTATGAAGTGCTGCTGGCTTCGGTCAAAGCCCCGCTTCGCTCTTGGAACGATCCATCCGTGAACATGATGGTCGTGAAATGGGTCGAAAGTTGTGGGAAATTAGCGCATCACACGCAGGAACGAGTCATTCGCGGCAATGTTCTCAACTATCACATGAAGTGGCCTCCCGAGAAGGTGACAAGATCCACTGGCAGGGATGACGCCAGGGACGACAATAGGGATGATGCCAGGGGTAGGACCAGGGATAGGGCCAGAGAAGACGATGCAGAGTCGGCTACTTCGTTGTCTGCGATGGCCGCCGCTGCTGCTGCCGCTGAAACACCCGACTCGGATGGTGCGATCCCCGTCAGCTACGAAACCGAGGCCGTGGTGCTGGACATAGCCGGGGGCGGGCGACGACTGCCTGGCAGGGATGTGCCCGGCCGAGTCATCTTGCTCGACAGCGATGGGGCCCTGGTCGTTTGCGACGAACTGGAGGATCGGCCCAAGGTTGCCGCGCGCACTGAGGTATTGAAGGAAGAGGAGGAGCCCGAGGAGAAGGCATCGCCGAGCCGCCGCCCCGGGGTTCGCACTCCTGGTACTACGGCGCGCACACCCCGTGGAAGGCCTCGCACGCCTGCCACTAAGCCTCCTCGCAGGGCTCCCAGCCTTGACGATATCCGGGTCCCACCGTAACGTCTCAGGTCAGCACCCCAAAGCCCACCACCCCCTCTGCGGACCGGTCTTGCGGGGTGAGTACGGTTTCTTCCGGGATTCCCCCCACCCGCATTTTCTGCCGAAAAGGTCAATTTGTGTAGAAGTGACCTTGACCCCGGTGCGCCATGTGGGTATTTAACCGCTCCCTTCCACCCGATTTTTAGACACCTAGTCGCAAAACTTGTCATTTTTTGTACTCCCGGGCATCCTTTTCAAGCCCGTGGAGTGCAAATCCACAAGCGGAACGGGAGCGTGATTAGTGGTGATCCGCGCACGTGAATGCGGGTCTTCCCGACTCTGTCTCCCAACGAAGAAACTCCTGCGAGTCTCATAAGGAGAAACGCGTTGAAAAAGACTGCCTATATATTTGCCTGCTTGGCAGGCGTAGCTCTATGTTTTTCGGCAGACAGGTCCTCCGCCGGGTCGTGGGCGGCTCCGGATGTGATGCTTATTTCGGCAAGCATGACACAGGCCGGTTCCTCGGCCGGAAAGCTCCAGGTGGAGAACCCGCGTGAACAAGCGGCGGAACTGCTGCGGCGTGCCCGCGAGGCCTTGGCACAGAACGACTTGGAAGGGGCCGAAGGCCTGGTCAGGCTGGCCGAGGCAACCGGCGCGCAATTTGGCCCGCTCCACTGGGGTGACACGCCGAAGAAGGTCCGCAAGGCCATTGAGAAGCGGCGTCAAGCATCGTCCAAAGCCTTCACACTTCCAAGCAAGCTTTTCTCGCCGAAGCTTTTTGCAAAGAAGGATTCCACCCCGAAGACGGACCCCTTTGCCAAGCGGAATTCCTCCCCTCAGGCCCCCGACCTGAACGACATCCGGCTACCCGAGGGAAACGCGCCGCAACCCGGCACGATGCCGGGAATCAATCCGAATGACATCACCCACCTGCCGCAAGTCGAGTCATTGACTCTGCCGCGACAGGTGAATCCGCCGCCCGACGCCTACCCGACCACCGGGATGAACCCCTTTTTGATCCCGCCGGGGCCGGCAGCGACGTCTCCCGGCAGAGGTCCCGCGCGCGCGGCGGCACCCTCCATGGCGGCCCGGCAGAAGGTGGCAGCATTGACACACCAGGCCCGTGCCGCGCTGAGCGCGGGTCAATTGAACCAGGCCGAGTCGCTGGCGCAGCAAGCCAACCGGATTCAGATTCCCGATTCCGCGTTTGCGCCGGGCGAGGACTGCCCTGCCCGCGTGCTGGCGGATATCGGCATGGCGCGACGGAATTTATCGAGGGTCATCCAGGCCGGCGGCGAAGCGAGCACTACCGGAGCCCACTCCGCAATGCCCGGTCACGTTGCCTCCGCAGCGGTTTTCGATCCGATGAACGATCCCACACGAAACGTTCAAGCGAGCAGCGAAGTGCCAGGGCGGCCGCAAGGCCCGCATTCCTTGCACCTTGCCCAAAGGCCGACCCCCGCGGCCGGTCCGCCGACTCCGGCGCCCCCACGGCCCCCGGTGGCCTCGCCCGACACGGGTTTTACCGTTCCCGGTTCTACCATTCCCGGTTTACCCACGCCCACAGTCACCGGCGCAACCACCGGCCAATCCTTGTTCCTGCAAGGCGAGGAAGCACTGAAGAATCACGACACGGAACGGGCCTACAAGCTTTTCCGGGAAGCTGCCGCCCACATGAACGAATTGGACCCCATTACGGCCGAACGGTTGCAGACCAAGTTACAATTGATGTCGGTCCAGGGCCACAGTCAACAACCGGCCGGACCGGCCAAGTCCTCCGGCAACGCCGCCGCCGTAAAGCAGAAAACGCTCATCGCGCAATTGCTCGCCGACATTGCCCACCAGCAGGCCGAAGCCGAAGCAAAACGCCTTGCCGATCCGAAGGGCGCCATCGCGCTGTTGGAAGAGTCGCGAAAGAAGGTCGAGCAGTCGGGGCTTGATCCGCCGGCCCGGCAACGATTGCTCGGCCGGGTCGATCGAACACTCGGCGAAACACGCAAATTCATCGAACAACATCGCCCCCTGATTGAATTGGAGGAGAGCAACAATCGCACGCGAGAAGAGATCGAACGCGTGCAGCGCGTCAAACTCGAGAAACAAGACAAGCTCGCGCTGATGGTCGACGAGTTCAACAAGCTGATGGACGAGGAGCGTTTTCCCGAGGCCGAGCTGGTGGCCAAAAAAGCGGCGGAACTCGCCCCGGAAAGCCCGCTGGCAAAACAACTCGTTTTGAACGCAAAATTCATCCGCACGAACATAGCCAATGAGGCGTTGCGGGCGGAGAAGGGTGACGCCTTCCTGGCGACCATGAGGAGTGTGGAGACGGCCCATATACCGTTCGACGACAGCCGACCGTTCGTCTACCCGGATGCCGAGAGGTGGGAAGAGTTGACCACGACCCGGCGCCGGCTCCTCGAACGCACCCGGAACCGCTCTCCCCAGGAAATCGAGATCGAAAAAAGGCTCCAAACCCCCGTCTCACTGCAATTCGAGAATGAACCGCTCAAGAATGTGCTCGAACACCTCGGCCAGGTAACGGGTGTGAACATGCACATCGACGTTGAAGGGCTGCGCGAGGAAGGCGTCACCAGCGACAAGCCGGTGAGCATCTCCCTGGAAAATGAAATCATGCTCAAGAGCGCCTTGAACCTGATCCTCAGCCCGCTGAACCTGAGCTATGTCGTCAAAGACGAGGTGTTGAGCGTTACCAGCGAGCAGCTTCGCGACGGGGAGGTCTACACCGAGACTTACGACGTCGGTGATCTCGTAATCCCGATTCCGAACTTCGTTCCCAGCACCCGGATGGGGCTGGCCGGCGCCTACCTGAACGCCATGGGGGCGACGGGCTTCGGCGGCGCCGGGCCCTGGGGCGGCACGGCCTCCAGCCCCATGGCCGTCATGGCCAGCAACGAAGGCGCCAAAAGCAACGCCATGGTCAACCCGGCAGTGCTGGCACAGATGTCCCAAGCCGGCGTTCCCTCCGGCAACACGATGCCCTTGGGGCTCGGACCCGGCTCGCTCGGCGGCGGCACCGGCGCCGATTTCGACAGCCTTACCGACTTGATCACCTCGACGATTCAACCCACCACGTGGGATGCCGTCGGCGGTCCCGGCTCGATCGCCGGCTTCGAGACGAACCTCAGCCTGGTCGTCAGCCAGACGCAGGAAGTCCATGAAGAAATCGTCGACCTGTTGGAACAATTGCGCCGCCTCCAGGACCTCCAGGTAACCATCGAAGTCCGCTTCATCACGCTCAACGACAACTTCTTCGAGCGGGTCGGCGTCGACTTCGATTTCCAGATCGAAAACAACATCGACCGTCCCTACATGGTCTGGGGACGCCCCCTGCCCGACGGCACGCGTGACACGGCCCGCGACCACACCAAAAGCGAGCCGAGTGTGAAAGCCGGCATGGACGCCCCCGGCGTCTTTTCGGCGGACCTCGATATCCCGTTCCAACAGAACAGTTTCGGGCTGGCCGTGCCCCAGTTTGGCGGGTTCGACGCGACGGCGGGCGCCCAACTCGGCTTCGCTATCCTCAGCGACATCGAGGCATACTTCTTCATCAATGCCGCTCAAGGCGACCGGCGAAGTAACGTTATGCAGGCACCCAAGGTCACGCTATTCAACGGGCAGCGGGCGTATGTCTCTGACACGTCGCAGAGCCCGTTCGTCATCAGCGTCATTCCGATCGTCGGCGATTTCGCCGCCGCCCAACAGCCCGTAATCGTGGTCCTGACCGAGGGAACCTTTATGACCGTCCAGGCGGTCGTCTCCCACGACAAGCGATTCGTCCGCCTGACCGTCGTGCCCTTCTTCAGCCAGATCGAGGAAGTCAATACCTTCCAGTTCGAGGGTGCGCAAACCACCACGACAAACACCACACGGGAAGGTCTTATCCCGGGAGAGGAAGGCGAAGGCGACAGGTTTAACAACAACCAAGACGAAACGATTACCCAATCGTCAGGCACGACCGTTCAGTTGCCGACGTTCTCGTTCGTAACCGTTACCACAACGGTAAGCGTACCCGACGGCGGCACGGTCCTGCTGGGTGGCATCAAGCGGCTCAGCGAAGGTCGCAACGAGTTCGGCGTGCCGATCCTCAACAAGATTCCGTACGTCAACCGGCTGTTCAAGAACGTCGGTATCGGGCGCGAAGCCCAGAGCCTCATGATGATGGTCACACCACGTATCATCATTCAGGAAGAGGAAGAAGAAAAATTAGGAATCGCCACCTCCCCATAATCTCCTCCCTCGCAACCCCTCCTGCACCTTCCCTTGGTGCAAAAACTACCCCTCCCTGGACCGTCGCCGACTTGCCCCCCGAGTCGGCGATGGTTTTTTCTTGGGGGAGGCCGTTTAGCCCGGATTATTCATGAACTCGTAGAGGGTGGGACAAGGAAACGGCTCGTTGGTGGGCCGGCGCGTGCGATCTATTGTTCCGCGACGTTGGCACGTTGATTTAACTAGCCGCCGTCTGAAATTGACTCGGGATGAATCACGACGCAGAAATACCATAGGCGGACATACCACGTTTGCGTTCCGTCTCTCTCGAACGTCCGGACGCTGAACTTCTTTGCGTCCGGATTTTTGAAGATTCTCGTCCTTATCATTGTGTTCCCCCCTGCAACTGAAGTGTGTTTGGCGGCAACTACTTACGGTATGGCAGGTTCGGGCGGAATTGCGACAAGGCCGTAAGGGCGACACGGGCCAATGCCCGGAAGCCGCCGCCCGTTCAGAAGCGGAAACGGCACCAACACGAGGCCGTGGGTGTGGCGGCGGAGGAGAGAAACCTTAAGGAAAATGGGCGGCACCCGACTCGAACGGGTGACCTCCACGGTGTGAGCATGGCGCTCTAACCAACTGAGCTAGCCGCCCAAAACAGGTCAACAAACGACAAACGCCGCCCAAGTATCAACCTTCCGCCTCTTCGGGCTTGGGTTCGCTCTCGGGCGGCTCGAACTTCGGTGCGGTGGCCTCGTCGCGATCGTCCTCAGCATCGTCCGCGTGCTCGTGTGAAATCTCGCCGCCGGTTGAACTCGTGGCCGCTTCGATCTCGCTCTCGATGTCCCCGACACCTTTCTTGAACTCCATCAGCCCTTTTCCGAGCGACCGTCCCACCTCGGGCAAACGCTTGCCGAACAACAAGACGGCGATCGCCAGAATGAAGATCATTTCGGCCGGGCCCGGCATCCCTATGAACGCAAGAGCAACACACATCAGAGTAACCTTTTTGACAGCACGAACACCTTCCCCGGCCAATCTGCTTTCCGGCAGGCTCCTATTCTTCTTTATTCCCCGAATTTTTAGTCCCCGAATCTTCGACCTGGCCGGCTTTCTCCACCTCGTCCTCGATGCCTCGCACTCCCTTCTTGAACTCGACAATTCCTTTACCGAGCGAGCCCATCACGCTCGGCAACCGTTTGCCGAACAGCAGCAGCACAACCAGTGCAACCAACAGCAACTCGAACGGCCCGGGCGTGCCCAGAAAGAAAGCGAACAGGCAAGTCATCTCGAAATCCTCACGGAGATTTGTGGATAGGCAAGGGAGGTAACTCTACTATCAATTCTACTGGCACCCGCTGGCATGTCAAATACTCGTAATCGGACCAAGGTGCATAGAGCGGCACGTAGAGTGGCGAACCTCACGAGGTTTTCGCACGACTTATGCCTCCACAGAGGGGGCAAGCTACTCCGCCCGATCCTTGTCCGGGGCGGCCTCCACGTACATCGGCAGGAATCGGTAGTAGACCTCCAGGCACAGGGCAGCCAGCGACGTGCTGTAGACCCGTCCACCATAACCGCCCCAAACGGTATTCGGGTCCCAACTCCCGGCCAGGGAACCGCTTTTTCGCTGGGTCTCGACCAGCGTTTTCCGCAGGGCATCATTCCATTGCTGCCAGTGAACGCCCCCAAGTTGATACATCCCCAACGTGGCATAATACCAGTAGTAGAGGTTGGGTTCTTCGGTGCTGGGGAGTTCGCCCAACAGATAGTCGCCCGCCTCGTTCGAGGCGGGATGTCGGCGCGGCATTCCCAAAAACTGCCAGCAAACCAGCGCCTCTGCGGTCATGGGCCGGCTCACTCCTTCGCCGGGACGATACGAGGCCAGGCCGCCGTGCTCCCCGCCCGATGCCGACCGCAGATAGCGAATCAGCCCATTCCGGGTCTCAACGGGGATTCGGAGCCCGGCCAACTCGGCACTCTTCAGGGCCATCAACTGCCAACCGGCCTGGCTGGTATCACCCGGGTCTCCAGGCTTGTATCGCCATCCCCCGTCAGACTTGCTTTGCGCTGCCAGCGTGTAGTTGACAGCCGAACGGACCGGCTTACGTAACCGGTAGTCGCCCGTCATGCCATAAGCCTCACTGAGGGCAAAAGCAGCCATGGAGTGGCAATACATTTTTGCATATGGTGTGGCCCGGCCGCCCAGATTTCCGTCGCGGGCCTGCGAACGGAGCAGGTATTCCAACCCGCGGCGGACGTTTTCGCGATAAGCTCCCTCTCGATGGGTATGGCCCGAGGCAAGCATCGTCAGCAGTGCCAGTGCAGTGATTCCCGTGTCGGCTTCGATTCCGGCCTGGTACCGGTTTCGGCCGGCGACGACCAACTCGCGGCCGGCCCCATACTCGCTGGCATCCCAGCGACCGTCCCGCCGCTGGTTTCCCGCCAACCACTTCAGAGCCGCTTTGACGGCTTCTTCGGTCTCCGGGGTCGCACCGCGCCGTTCGGCCAGGCGTGAACGGTCGGGCGCCACTCGAAGCCGGTAAATCTGCGGCATCGATTGTGTAGTTTCGCGGCGACGCGAGGCGGGTGGAGTCACCACGGTGGCCTCCCGCGACATCGTCTCGACCTCCATCTCACCGCCCTGCCGCCGGTCCAGCGCCACCAACGTCGACCGGTCTCTCGGCGAGCGAGTCGGATTCGAATCGTCTTTGCCGGGCTTCGGGGATCCGGTCAACGCGGGATGGGCTTCGAGTTCCTGCGCGATCGGCTCGGCCGGCCGCGACCTTGCCGGCTGCAGAAGTTCATCGGTCATCCCGGCCAGCGAAGTCGCCGGATCGGCCGTCGTGGCAGGTGTGGCCAATTGGGGAAGCGGGACGGGCTGTTCGAGCAAGGCCGTGGGGACGCCCGCAACGGCGGCTCGCTGCGGTATCGGCTGGGGCAGGGCCACTACTGCTTGCCGCTCTTGCACCTGCTGCGCCGGTATCGCAAGCGGCTGGGCGTCACGGCGTTGGGCCGGCGGGACGTCGATCTTTTGCAGTGCGTCGGCGGGCGATGTGCGGCCCACCGCACCCTCGACCGGTCCCGGTGCCGGCTCGGGCCGCTCGGCGGTGTTCACCATCAAATGATCCAGGGAAGGGTCCCCCGGAAGTTCCACCAGCAACGACTGGACCTCGCGTTGCGGCTCGGGAGGCGGTTCCGACTGCTGGCGATCCGGTTCCACAGGGTCGGGCTGAGGCACCTCGTCGTGAACGAGCTGTTCCCACGGCTTCTCGTCAGAAACGGGATCGTCGGCTCCGACCGCCTCCTTCTCGCTACTCTCGATAAACGCAACGTGCAACACCGGCTCCTCGACCAGCGGGCTGCCCGACACGACTTGCACCGTCGTTGCGTAGCCGACAAACAAGAGGTGGGCAAGGATGGAAAGGACGACACATTTGCGCAGCGGCCGTGACTGTCCCCAGCGGGTCCGCATCAGGATCAGCAGGATAACCGTCAAGACGGCCAGCCCGGCCCAGAGCAGCGCCACGACCGGCTCGAGGTTGACGAGGAATTCCGCCAGTCGATGAAATAGGGAATCGATCATGGCCTGTTTCTGCTATTCCTTCCGCGGCGCCAACTTCACGGAAATACCCAAGTCTCGGATGCCGGCCTGCTTGCAGGCGTTCAGCACCGAGGCGACCCGTTGAAACTCACCGCGGGCGTCGCCGCGGACCAAGACTCCCAGGTCTTCATACTGCACTCGGGCGGCGGCCAACTGCGAGGTAAGCTCGCCGAGATCTTTCACCGGCTCCTTGTCCAGAGTAATCGTTCCGTCCCGGTAGACATTGATGACTCGTCGATCGGGGGCGGCGGTCAGGGCACCGCGGTCGGCGACTTCCGGCACGCGGAGACCGATCCTCCGTTCCAGCTCGGTGAACTTCGTACCCACCATGAAGAAGATAATCAGCAAGAACACGACATCGATCATCGGTGTCAGGTTCAAGACCGGCTGTTCATCGAGATGGGTTTTCAACGGCATGGAACGATCCGGGGTTGAGGTCTAAATTGTCTGCATGAATTGTACTACATCCGCACGGAGTTTCTTCCCTCTTCCCTCTTCCCTCTTCCCTCTACTCACGCTGCTTCTTCGCGCCGGTTTTTGCGCCGCGGCTTTTGCGTCCCGTTATCTTTGTCCTCCAACCCCTCTGCGGAGATCATGTTGACCACATCCTGGCCCATCGCATCGATGTCGACAATCAAGCGATCGACGCGTCCGACAAACCAAAGGTAGCATATCAGCGCGGGAATGGCAACCGTCAGGCCGGCGGCCGTGGTCAGGAGGGCCTCGCTGATTCCCTTCGCAAGCAACTCGGGCCGTCCCAGGGCGTCGGCGGTGGCAATGTTGTTGAACGCCCGAATCATTCCAACCACCGTTCCCAACAATCCCAACAGCGGCGTAACCGTGGCAACACCGTTGATCACCCGAAGGTAGCGTCGCAGGTTGGTGGTTACACGTTCCCCGTTATCGATGATCGCCTGTTCGACCTCGACGGCGGGGCGTCCCCATTTGCGGATCGCCCCGGCAAAAACCCTGGCCACTGGGCTGCCGTTTTTCTCACAAAGCTGCATTGCCTCATCCCGATCGATTTCGCCTTCGCGCAACTGGCGCAGGAACCGCTTGACAAACGGTCTTGGAATAACTCTCCCTCGGCGAAGGCTGATCAGCCGTTCGAGGATGAACATCACCAGGATAATCGAGCAGATGCCGATCGGGATCATCAGCACTCCGCCACTGACGATAATGTCCCACAAGTTTTTCGTGGGAATGGGGCCTTCGTCGGCCAATGGTGTCACCGTAGTATCAAGGCGTGATGAAGCGCTCGACTGGGTTGGCTCCGGTTGGACGACAACGGTCGAATCGTCCGTCGTTTGGCCGCAGGCAAAGCCCAAGGGCACCCAGACCCCGACAATCGCCGCCAGGCCAATCACAAGCAGCCGGGGCGTCCGTGGACGAGACGATATTAAGGTGGTAAGTGTCATGCCGGATGGCTCCTAAGATAGCACCGATTTCCCTGCGAAAAGACAAAAATGCCCTATAATCATTGTCGTACCCCACCCGCCTCCGGGGTGAGCAAATCTGCATTTCCGCCGACCGCCCCTTCCTGTTGCCGGCTTTTCAGCAAGTTTTCCGCATAGCCAGCAAAGGGGGTGTCGGCATAGCGGTCCAGAACCCGGCGGTAGAGCTTCTCGGCTTCCGCTTTTTCCCCGAGCTTCTCGAAACACTTTCCGGCCTGTAGTAACGCACCGGCTTGCCATTTGGGGTAGGCGTAGATGGCCTCCACCCTCAAATACTCCTTCAGGGCGGCCTGATAGTTCTTCTGGTGAAAATATGTCTCGCCAATCCGCCACTGGGCCATCGCCGCGGTCTCGGTCTTCCCGCCCTCGGCCGACCGGATTACCTTTTGGAAGGCCTTCCTCGCGGCCTGGAAATCGGCCCGCCGCTGCAAACAGCAACCGATCAAGTAATCGGCCTCGTACTGCTGAGAAAATTCCGGATAATTCCCCTCGATTTTCGAGGCCAAAGCGTAGGCGTCGTTCCATTTTCCTTGTTGACTGAGGACTTGGGCACGCCGCAGTGGAACCATAGCCAACCACGGGTCTTTATGCCCGCCGGCGTGTTCCGCCAATTGCCCGAACCGCTTACCGGCCGAATCGTACTCTCCCTGGCGATAGGCCGCCTCGGCCATCCAGAACTCGGCCACCAGCCGCGTAGAACTCTCCGGAAAGGCTTTCAGGAAGGCGCCGAAGGCCTCGGCCGCCGCCGCCCACTTCTGTTCGGCCACGGCGGTCCGGCCGCGCAGATACAACGCACTCTCAATGACAATATCATCGTCCGGCTTTGCGGCAAGCACCTCGGCGATCAACCCATTTGCACGGGCGTAGTCCCCGGCGTCAAACGCCCACTGCGCAAGCCGGAAGGTAGCATCGACACCGTGGCGATTGGCGCCGTACTGCTTGCGGACCCGCTCAAACAACTCGACGGCTTTGTCCTTCTTGCCCGAGTCGTGCAACGCCCAGGCCCACCCGTAGAGCACCGCATCCATCTCGGAAAAATCGGGATACCGGTTGGCAAGCCGCTCGAACATCGCCGCCGCCTCACCGGCCCGACCCAGCTTGACGCGCAATCTCGCCGCAGCGAGCAGCGATTGGGCGTGTAACCTGGTCTCGGCGTACTCATCACTTACCCGATCGTACATTGCCAGGGCTTCCTTGGTTTGCCCGAGTTGTTCGAGAATGACTCCCCGCATGAAAGTCGCCTCGGCAGCCGATTCATCGGGGGGATTCTTCTTCAACAACTCGTCAAACACATCTGCCGCCTCGCGGAGTCTTCCGGCCTTGAAGTGGCTCCACGCCTGGCCCGCAAGCCCTTTTTTCTCGCTCTCGTCCGAATCGCTCACCGCGCGGAGCCGCTCGAAGAGTTCCGCCGACCAGTCGCGGTCTTCTGCGGCGTAGGCCGCTTCGGCAAGCTGCTCGGTGATCAGCGGGAGGAGTTCGTGCCCGGAGTGCTTCTCGATCAATTCCGCATAGAGCTTCTTTGCTTTTTCGAGCTGGTTGGCGCGGGCAAGAGATATGGCAAGCGTGCCGCGTCCCTTCACTCCGGCATCTCCCGAAGGATTGGCGCCGAGAAAGGCCTCCAACGGCTTGATGGCATCGGAAAACTTTCCCATGGCGACTAGAATCGTGCCGTAGGAAAGCTGTGCGTCGGCCTTGAGTGTTCCTTCCGCTGCATCCAAGACGGGTAGCAGGACCGCCAACGCATCCTCGTGGCGTTGCACGCCCTCGTATGCCTGAGCAAGCAGGTATCGGTCCGTCAATCCCTGTTCGTCGAGCGCACCTTCAGCCACCAGGGGTTCGAGAAACTTGACCGCGCCGGCGTGCTCTTTGCGGGTCAATCGCGACTGGGCGAGCATCCGATCGATGTCGCTTTTCAGTGGACTGTCTGCGTATTGTTCTGCAAAGCGCGTGGCCATGCGCTCGACCGTCTGGTGGTCGTCTGTTTCCAAAGCCACTCGGATTCTGCCGTGCATGGCGTCGTCGATCCACTCGCTATCGCGGCGATTCGCGCCGGGGGCACCCGAGTCGGGAGACGCCGTGCCGAGAATCAGATCGAACTGCTCGGATGCCGCCTCCATTCGGCCGGCTTGCCGCAAGGCGTCACCGGCCTGGAAACGCAGCGAGGGGATCCGATGGTCGCCCGGTTCGGCTGCCTTGACGGCGCCGAGGAAGGCCGTGGCAGCAGCAGGCCAATCCCCCTGTTCCCCTTGCACGATGCCGAGCCAGTAGCAAGCCTCGATCTGCATTCCGGGCACGGTAGTCAGGCTTTTGAATGCGGCCTTCGCCTCGTCCATCCGATCGAGCTTCATCAGGGTCCAGCCGCGCCCCATCCGCGCTTTCGGTTCCCAAGGACTCTCGGCAAATCTCGTTTCGAAGGCGGCATACGCATCAATAGATTCCTTGTATTTTCCCAACGCATACCGGACGGCGCCGAGACGGAACTGGGCATCGTCGGCCAGGGCGCCGGCCTTACCGGCCACTGTCTGGTAGAGTCGTTCGGCTTTATCGAGCAGGCTCCTGCCGCCCGGCGCCCCGCGGCTGTCGCCAACCGGCAAACGGGACCCCTCTTGCTCCAACGCCCGGGCCAATCCAAAGCGGCAGTCGTCCGCCAAAGCCTCGTTGGGAAACTTGGCAAGGCTCTCACGGAAATACGCGGCGGCCGAAACGGAGTCATTTCGTCCGACGGAAATATCGCCCAAGTAGGTGAGCGCATAGGCGTTCAGCTTGTCCTCGGGATACTTCGTCCGAAACGCCATTAAATCGGTCTTGGCTGCATCGAACTCGCCGGCCAGGTAAGCCGATTCACCGGCGCGAAACCGGGCAACCCTGGCAAACTTGCCCTTCGGTTGACGCTCGAGATACCGGCGAAAATATGTATGTGCCTGTTTGTTGTCACCCAATTGCAGTGCCGATTCTGCGAGCAGAAAAATGCCTCCGGTAGCTTTGGGGTGGTCGGGATACAAGTCGAGAAAGGTGCGGAATTCTTCGACTGCGAGTTTCCACCGCTTGGCTGCGTAGTGATTCGCCGCCACGGTAAACTGGTCGTCAGACTGGTCGGCACGGACCTGGCTCGTCCCTGACAAGACCGCCAGCACAAACGTCAGCAGCGTTTTCCCGAATGTTTTCCCCATGGTGGGAACCACCCCGTGCTCCTTCCGCGACAACCCTAGATCAACCGCCCGAAACCCAATACGTTACGTATCCATCATACCAGTGGTTCACATTACCGGACAAGACCACCCACATTCGTGGGTTCATGGCGGCAACTTCGGCCGGTTTTTCCACCGAAAGGCGATACTACGAACGCCAAACACCAAAGAACCCCGGTGGCCGCGACCGCAACCACCGGGGTCTCGTTATCGATACACGTACCCGGCCAAAAGGGCCGCCCCTTAGTAGTTGCTCCCCCTTCCACCGTCCATATTGCCGACCATGTGGAAGTGGTCGTGATCGATATAAACCACTTCCTGGGCATCCTCGTCAACTGTGGTATATGGGATTGGCCAACCCACCCGAGTCACCTCCCGGAAGTAGACTATGCACTTGTAGTGGGCGTGGTGGAGTTGGGCCGGTCCAATCAGCGGATACACCCGCGGTGGATCGACATAGTCGCCAAGCGGCTCGACGACAATCCGCACATCATCACGGTGTTGTTCCCACAAGAAGGGTACTCCGCCTTCGACGGGCCGGGCATCTTCCAGCGCCCGCATGATCTCGTCCTCCGACGGTGGATCGAGCGCCACCGCCGGTCCGCCCGCTGTAAACGGCCCCAAAATCGGTACCCGGTTGTACCGTTCCTGCTCCCAGAAGGTATCTTCACCCATCTTCTGGAAATAGGGCGACAATGGAATGGGATACCCCAATATTCCAACATTGGGCCCGTAGGTTGTCGTGCAACCCGTTGCGGCCAGTGACAGCAGCACCAGGGCACAGAGAGCGGCGGAAGTGGTTATTCTGGACATCCGTGGTTCCTCTGATTCGGTCACAAACGGAGCACGCGGGCAACGAACCCGCTGTTGTGGCAACTTCGTGTTCCCCCCCGATAAAGGTAGCTAGACAGGCCTTCGCCGTGGTTATGACTACTTATCGTGTCAAACTGCGTTGAACTTGCGGATTTTTCCGATTATGTAGAATAACCGTAGGTTTGAGGGGTGGTGTCGCAGGTATCGAAAAACCCCCTTGCCACTTCGGCGGCAAGGGGGTTTGTCTTTTCCGCAGGATTCACCCAACCCCTCTACGGACGGAGACAACAACTTGGTGCATCGATGAAATCAAGGAACCACCAGCCATCATCCCACTCCAATACTACCTTCCGCCAACCCAGCGGTACCTGAGGATACGGGTAGAACGGACCAATGAACGGCCACGCGGTCGGGGAATATTGCTTCGGATATGTCAGCGTGGCGTAGTTTGGATGTGCCGCGTAGCTTGGCCACGAGTAGTTCGGCATATGGGGTTGATCATACTGGGCCGGTGCAACACCGCTCCCCGCCGACGTGTACATCGGGACCGGCGCGCTTGGCGCCTGGGCCGGTGCGGGAACAGGAGCAGATGCATCCTGCAACATGGCAATCGGGATGGGAGCCGGGGCTGCCTTCGGCGCCGACACTTCTTGGCTGTACGGAGCAGCAGGCGTAACGAGAACGCCCCGCTTCGGTGTGCCAGCCGCGCGCTTGGTTAACGCGCTGACCGTCGGTATCTGCAATTTCGGGATAGACAAGTTGGGCATCTTCGGTGCGGTTTTCGTGGCACGCAAGGACAATTCGCTGATTACTTGCTCGACCTTGGGCGTATTCTTCGTGACTTTCACCGCCTGGTCGATCTGTTGTTGAGAGCGAAGTTCCCCTTGCAGCCATGCCGTACCATTTTGGTATTTCACTGCGATCCGTTGCCCTGTCAGTTCGCTAGTCTTTCGCAAATTGGCGGCGATCTCGTTGGCAACCTCTTGATTGCCGCCAAGTGCCAGCAACGGAACCAAGCAAGTGGTTGTGGCAACCACCATAACCGTGAACAAGCGTCGCATTCTCATCCCTCCTGTTAATTTCCCCCGTGGCAGGCCCCCAAAAACCATGTCGTCTCGAACGCTAGCGGTCCGATTGGGTCATCGCCGACAACCTGATTCGTGCACCCCCCTTAGGTGAGTTGTAGTTGGCTTTGTGACCAGCAGAGACGCCGGTCGAACACCTGATAATAGGTTTCGGTTGATGATCGTATGGAAAGGAAGCTTTTTTCCGATTTTGCAGGTCTTCCCGATCACGGGAAAAAATCGGTCTGCGCCGGGGGCGTCGTAACTTATTAGGTAGCAAGCTCTTACGACGATGTTGAACCTTTGAGGCCCCTTACCCCGGTTTTCTTTCAACAATCCATACAGCTTGCTCGCAACCCCTAAAGTCACATGTCACGGTCAACACCATCAGCAATAAGGTAAACGCAGAAATGACCCACCAACTGGTCCCGAGCAACACGGAAATGAGTGCTGCTCCCCCTATTAGTGCTAGAGCAACAAAGAAAAGCCGCTGAGACGAGGCTTGACAGTGGTATCCTTCGCTCAGCCGTGCGAACAGTGCGGTGCTCAGTCCGAGCAATTGCACCCCACACATAGCCCAGTAGGTTGGGCAAATTTCGGTACCGTTCATTGGTCAGTTCCCTGGGGGGTTAGGTGACGTCCTTTTCACGGTTACCTTGTAAGCGATTCATGTGCCAAAGCAGGTGTCTTTTACGGCTGGATCCCACCGAGATTTTTAACCCTAATCCTGAAAACGGTTTAGGAAGAAAGAGGAGTAGTATCGGTGCGGCGTTGCGGGATTGTAGGCTTTTCCCGCGCGCAACGATTTTGCAAATTCTACAAGTTGTGCAGCTTGCAGCTTAGCAACCCGACCATGGAAGCGCCGTCGAGAAGAAACCTGCCAAGGATGGTTCACTTTTCCGAACGTCGGTGAATCAACTTCTTCACCGCGGCGTCCAGTTCGGTGGATTGGATGTTGCGATCAACAACCTTGCCTTGGCGATCGACAAGGATCATGGTAGGCAGCGTGAGGATTCCCAACTGGTTGGCCGGGGCGCTGTCCAATCCGCCCTCTTCGAAGATCTGCGGCCAGGGCAGACGATTCTCGGTCAGATACGCGCTGAGCGCCTTTCGATCGCTGTCCAGACTTACCCCAATCACCGTGAACTTGCCCGAGTGCTTCTTCGCCAGTTCCTTCAATACGGCCATGTCGGTCAGCGCGCGTTTGGACCACGTTGCCCAATACTGGATCAGCACCACTTGGCCGCGGTACTGTGCAAGATCGATCGGACTGCCGGTGACGCTCTTGCCCGTCAACGGGATCGTCTTGCCGACGGAATCAAGCCGTGTGCGGGCGCCGTCGGCCTTCTTGGCGGCGGGTGTGTTGGGGAACGTCTCGACAATCTTTCCGTACCACTTCTTCGCTTCGTCCTCTTGCGCGGCATATTCTTCGGCAATCGCCAGTTGTAGCATTGCCTCGGCCGCATCAGGGGCAGTCGGATAGTCGGCCACATATTGCTCCAGGCTCTTCAGCCACTCGGCTTGGACCTCGGCAAAGTCGGACTTTGGAACCTGCATGCTCAACACGTAGTCGGCCGTCAATTGGCGGAATCGCACGTACGCAGCCAGTTCCTTATCGGCTTCGTTCTTCTGGAGCCTTTCAAAGAGGTCTGCAAGGCGTTTTGCCCCGTCGGGGTACGTACCCGAGGAGACCGCTGCACTGATCATATCCGCCAATTGCCGCAGCCACATGGCCCGATCGTCGCTCGTCTTGCCGGCATCGGCCATCTTCTCGAGCAGATCGGCCCGCTGGGTGTTGTACTTGGCCTGCTCGGCCGGCGTGGTGGCATTTTCCGCTGCTTTGTCAAGCTTTTCCAGTTCGTCGAGCATTTTCTGACCGCCGTCGGCCGTTCCCGCCGGATCACCCACACCTTGACGGGTCAGCGACGTCTGGAAGAAAAACCCTGCCGTTTCCGCATTGGCCTGATCGCCCGCCAGCACCTGTGGCAGATCGATCAATCGCCACGTGTCGCCGACTCTCACCAAGGTGCCGATCTGCACTTCGTCATGCTTATCGTTGGTCTCGACGACGGCGACTACGTTCTCGTACACTTGGAGATCCTTGGTCGAGCCGTCGGTACCGGCAGGTACTGTTCCGGGTCGATTCCCACTGAACTGGATCCAATTGGTGTTCGGGCCGACGGTCTTCTGACGGGCGGCCATGGTCCGAAAGCCGGCCGCCGCGGCGCCAACCCTCTTATTCACGCTTAACGCCTTTTCCTTGCCGAGCCCGATAGCCCTAACCTCATTAGGGGAAATCATGAGCCGGGCAAACCGCCGGGCATCTCGAGTAGCCAGGGCCGCGACGACCTCGGCGGTAACTTCCTCCGCCGAAATCACCTTCCACGCATCAATCAACCCGTCTTGGTCTCTGTCCAGCCCCCAACGGCTGCCGGCGGTATGGAACCAGCGATACTGATCGGCCTTGTGATCGAAGTCGGCATCGATGTCCCGGTAGATCTCGATGCCGTCCCTGTAGTAGCTCCACAAATCGACAAAGTTATCGCCGTTGGTATCGAGGAATTTCCTCAAGATGGTCCCATCGGGGTCCGCGACAATCCACCCGATCCGGCCGCCGATCTTTCGAGCAATGACCGTACACTTATCGGCTTTTTCTCCCTCGGGTTTGTCGTAATCTACCCCCTTCTGGATGGGCCTGAGTTTCAATGCCTGTTCTGCCGTGGGAGCCCCATCGACCAATGTCCCCCACATTGCAAAGAACAGAAAACAGGCCGCCAATATCGAAAGGTTTACAGATCTCATAATAGCTCCCTCTACATGAGTGGCATGATACGTGGCATAATAAGCCCGGTAACTCCACTGCGGACTAAGTGACCGCGTCTTGGCCGCTTGCAGAATTGCTCGATTGTGCCCATTGCGGCGAGGGGGGTCAATCCCAAGTTGGGGAATGCCCTTCCAAGGCGGATGGAAAAGACGGCTTATTGCCACACCGCAACAGAGTTTGACAGCACATCAGCCACGGGTATAATAATAGGGTTTCGGCAGGGGGGCGGGGCATTGCAAACACATGGGCGTATAGCTCAGTTGGTTTAGAGCGCATCCCTGATAAGGATGAGGTCCGAGGTTCGAATCCTCGTACGCCCACTGGTCACAACTACTTACCCGTTGCAGAATTCCCCGACGGGGCCGCATGGGCGAGTTGCAAAGGGCCCCGAAATGCGCCGAACATAAAGCCGCGCCCGCCAAGTGACGCTTTCCCGGTTGCCGACCATTTCCGCTGCTACGTAAACCTCTTTCGAGTGGAGGGCCGTCCAATGCGATTTCCCGTGTTGCAGGCGTTGGTCTTGATTTGTGCCGCTGCTCTATCAAGCACGGATGCGCAGCAGGTTGCCAGGGCTGAACCGGCTGCAACGACCGCGGAGGAGGTGGTCTCGGCGTTCGTCGAGAAGGCCTGCCGCGGCGACGCGCAGGGGCTGACTGCGATTTCCGATGTTCCTTACTACCCGGATAGTGCGGGGGTTCTCAAGGCCACCGATCAGCTCAACCAGTTCTACACCGGAATCGTCGGCAAGATCTCCAAGGACGCCGGCGGCAAGGTGTTGAAGCATTCAACCGAGCTTGCGCCCGATGCACCCAAACTGGACAGTGGCATGTTCGGGGAGCACCAAGTCGTGCGAATGACGTTGCAGGAGGGCCGCTTCAAGGGAGATGTGCTGCAATTCTACGTCAAGATGAGCAAAGCCGGACCCAAAATCATCGGGCTCTGCTCAACCCCGCGCCCGATGCACACTGGGCCACCGAGAGAAAGGAGCGTGCGCGAGGACCTGCAGCAGATCATGCTGGGGATTCAGAATTTCGATTCCGCGCGGCGTTACTTTCCGCCCCAAGCCATCTGCGATCTAAATGGTAAACCGCTGTTGAGTTGGCGGGTGAGGATATTGCCTTACATCGAAGGCAAGCCGCTCTACGACGCGATGAAGCTCGACGAACCGTGGGACAGCCCGCACAACAAGCAATTCATCGAGTCGATGCTACCGGTGTTCGCCGTCGGCCGCGGGAAAGATGACGGAAAGACCTGTGTGATGGTCTTTGCCGGCAAGGAAACGCCGTTCGACGGCGGGAAGAAGACCCGCGGTATCCGCGATGGCAAGGCCACCACGATCAACTTCGTCCTGGCTGGGCCCGACAAGGCCGTCCCCTGGACCAAGCCCGAAGACCTGCCTTTCGTTCCCAGCGATCCGAAGTCGGTGCTCGGCACAATACCCGGCGACAAGATCCACGTCGTCTTCTGCAACGGGGTCATCGAGGCCATTCCGAAGAATGTACCATCTGAGACCTTCAAGGCCATGATCACCCACGAAGGCGGCGAGAAGATCGACCTGGAGAGCGTCCTATCCGGGGCGACGGGCGGCCCACCACCGTCAACGGCTCCCGGCCAACCGGAGGCGGCTAAACCGGAACCGATCAAACCGCCGCGCTACAAAATTCTCGCCCATCAAGCCGTGGGCTCGACCCGGATTTCGGCCAAGGTGCTGGTCGAAGCCGCAGGCAACCAGGCCCCCAACGAGGCACAGTTGAAAGCGATTTGGACCGACCTGAACGGCAAGACGCCGAAAATAGTGTCTCTCTCCTTCTACGTGCTCGGGATGGACCCGAAGAAACCGGCCTGGGCTACGGCGGTTCCGACGGGCAAGAGTGCGGTGAAGATCAAGATGTTTCTCGACCGCGTGCCCAAAAACTACCGGCCGCCGCAAAGCACGCCGCCCCAAGGGGCTTCGCCCCCGGCCGGCCCAACGGGCCCGCCTGGGCAACGGTCGATCCTCTCGGCAGAGACGATGTGAGGATCAACATGCCCCAGAACAGAGGAAGCACGCCGCCTCAAACGGCTGCGCCTGCCCCCCTCCTTTGATTCTTGGCGGAGTCTGCTACTTTATCTTGCGACACTTGTTTCTTCGCCGATCCCGAGTTTCCGTCGGGGAATATCCCCGGTCACCAACCTGCCATGTTCTCACGCGACCAATACGAACTGATCGACTTCGGCGACGGCCGTCGGCTGGAGCGGTTTGGGCCGCTGGTGATCGACCGGCCTTGCCCGGCCGCCGAAGCGTTTGATCGGGCCGATCCGGGCAATTGGGAAAACACCGACGCGAGGTTCGAGCGGAACGAGGGCGACGAGGGGACATGGACCGCGGAAGCTGGGATTCCCGATCGGTGGAACGTCGTTCATGGGGCGGTTGCTCTCGAATTGCGGCGTTCGCCGGTCGGCCATCTCGGCATCTTCCCGGAACAGGCGGCAAACTGGGACTGGATCGCCGGAGAAGTCCAAAAGTGTGTCGCGCAGTCGCACGAGCCGCCGAAGGTTCTGAATCTCTTCGCGTACACCGGGGGAAGCACGTTGGCCGCGGCGGCGGCCGGCGCAACGGCCGTCCACGTCGACGCCGCCAAGAACACCATTGCCCGGGCACGCCGAAACGCCGAACTCTCCGGCCTGGCCGGCCGGCCCATACGATGGATCGCCGACGACGCGGTGAAGTTCTGCAAGCGGGAGGTCCATCGCGGCAGCACCTACGACGCCGTGATCCTCGACCCGCCGAGCTACGGGCATGGGGCCCGGGGGGAAGTGTGGCGTCTTTCAAAACACCTGTCCCGGTTGCTCGGGCTTTGTGCCCAATTGACAGCCGACCGGCGGCGGTTCATGTTACTGACGTGCCACACGCCCGGCTACGATCCCGCGAAGCTGAAGCAGATGGTGCTCGACGCCGTGAAGCACGAGGGCTTCGCCAGCGCCCGGGAAATGACGATCCGGTCGGCGTCCGGCCGGGAGTTGCCCAGCGGGGTCGTCGTCCGCTGGGGGCCCGATCCGCCGCCGCCGTGTACCGATCCTTTGTTTTGTGAGACATGACTCGCGCACTGGGAGACCCGTATGATCACCAGCCCCAAGAACCCGCGGGTGAAAGACGTCGTTCGGCTTCGCCATGGGCGGCATCGCAGCCGACAGGGGCGAATCCTGATCGACGGCGCCCGGGAGCTGAGCCGGGCGATCGGGGCCGGGGTGCGGCTCCTCGAAGTCTTCGTCTGCGAGGAACTCTGCACCAGTGATGAAGAGCGGGGCTTACTGGCGAGGTTGCCTGACTGCAACGCCGAACGGTTGCACGTCTCCCGCCAAGTCTTCGAGAAGCTCGCCTTCGGGGACCGGGCCGAAGGTCTTTTGGGCGTGGCCGAAACACCGCAGACGACGCTCGACGACATTGCGCTCCCGGAGAACCCGCTGGTGGTCGTGCTCGAACGGGTCGAAAAACCCGGCAACCTCGGGGCAGTGCTGCGAACTGCCGACGGGGCCGGGGTTTCCGCGGTGGTAGTCGCCGATGCCGCGGGCGATCTCTACAATCCCAACGCAATCCGGGCGAGTCTCGGCACGATCTTCACCATGCCCGTCTGTGCGGCGGAAAGGGCCGAGGTGCTCGCGTGGCTTCGACGGCACCAGCTATCGATCGTCGCCGCACGTGTCGACGGTTCGGTCCCCTACACCAAGCCGGACTATCGCGGCCCGACCGCTTTCGTTCTCGGCAGCGAAGCGAAAGGGCTTTCCGGCGCGTGGACCGGCAACGACATCATCGCCGTCCGCTTGCCGATGCTCGGCGCGGCCGACAGCCTGAATGTATCGGCCACGGCTGCGGTGCTCTGCTACGAAGCGTTGCGGCAGCGGGCACGGCAGATGTGAACCGCAAAGTGGCGGCGCGGCCGCCGGCCGCTGCTTTGCGAGTTACGAGCTGAAGCGGATCAACAGGATTTCGCCGTCTTGTACAACGTAATCCTTATGTTCCGACCGGACGAGATTTGCGGCCTTAAGCTCGCGTTCGCTTCCCAGCCGCACGAGATCGTCGACGGTCATGACTTCGGCCCGGATAAAGCCTTTGGCCATGTCGGTGTGGATGTTTCCGGCGGCTTCGACGGCGGTTCCGCCCCGGCGGAGGAGCCAGCAGCGGACCTCCTTCTCGCTGGTCGTGAAAAAGAGCAGCTCCCCGGAGGCGGAGAGCAACTTGCGGATGATGTGGTCGCGGTCGACGCTTTCGAGCCCCATTTCCTCTTCGAACTCACGGCGATCCTCCGGGCTCATCTTCGAGAGTTCCAGCTCCAATCCCGCCGGCAAGGCCAGGACGGGCACTTCGTCGGTGGAGGCCGCCGTGAATCGCTCGGGGTTTTCCTCGTCGTCGGCCGTATTGACGATCACCAGCCGCTGCTTCTCGCTCAGCAGGCGGAACGCCCTGGTAACCTTCAATTGCTCGTCGGTCATGTCGCTTTCGCGGAGCGGTTTTCCGGCTTCCATGGCGGCCAGCACCATTTCGAGCGTGTCTTGCTCGTGTTTGAGCTGATCGCGCTCGGCGCGGGGGAGCGGTTTCTTGATCGCCTCTTCCACCTTCGCCACGCGGCCGGAGAGAATCTCCATGTCGGCGAGCATGAGGTCCTCGTCGAAGGTCCTCATGTCGACGATCGGATCGGAGTCGTCGTACGCGGCGACGACCGGCACAAGACAGTCGGCCTCGCGGATCAACGCCAACCGTGCGGCATTGCCCTCGTGGGTGCGGCTAAGGCCCGGGGTATCGACGATCTCGATGGCCGCCGGAGTGACCTTCTTCGGCCGGTAGATTTCCGCAATTTGGTCGAGCCGCGGTTCGGGAATCGCCGCCATCGCACTCTGGCCGGCGTGGGCCTTGGCCGGATCCGCCGCCACGCCGGTCAGCCACTCGAAGAGCGTGCTCTTGCCCGATCCGCCGTAACCGACGAGGCCGATTTTCATGGCTATTCCCTCACGATGTGTGAATGCCGTTTGGTGACTGTTTCACCGCTAGCGATTATCGGCTCCACCGGCGTCGCCGTCAACAGCTCGGGGACGGTCTACTTCGCCCGGGGATGGGCCTTCTCGTACGCCTCGCGGAGTGCGGTCGTGCTGACGTGCGTGTAGATCTGCGTGGTCACGAGACTCTTGTGGCCGAGCAATTCCTGGACGCTGCGGATGTCGGCGCCGCGGTCGAGAAGGTGTGTTGCAAAGCTGTGACGCAAGGAATGGGGCGACGTGCGGCTGTCCAGCCCGGTGAGCTTGAGGTATTTCTCGAGCATCCGCCCGACGCTCCGCGTCGTGATGCGGCGTCCGAACTTGTTGAGAAAGACGGGCGCTTCCGGGCCGGACGGTTCGCCGGGGTGCAGTTTTCTCTTGCGGAGCCATCGCCGCAGCGCCCGGGCAGCATAGGAACCGATCGGTGCCAGCCGCTCCTTGCGTCCCTTCCCGCGGATGCGGGCGATGCCGGCGGCGAAATCGAGATCGCCGTCGTTGAGCCCGACCAGCTCGCTGACGCGGAGCCCGGCCGAGTAGATCGTTTCGAGAATGGCCCGGTCGCGCAGGCCGGTGTCTTCATCAGCCGGCGGCGCGCCGAGCAATCGACCGATCTCGTCGGCCGACAGGAAATGGGGCAACGACCGCCCCCTGCGTGGATTCCTCAGCGGCTTCGCGGGATTCGCCTTGGTCCACCCCTCGCGCTGGCCGAACTTGAAAAAGCTCCGTAAGGAAGCCAATCGTCGGGCGACACTCGAATTGGCGTATCCGGCTTCGTGCAGTGCGGCCACGTAGCCCCGTAAATCGAGCACGGTCACGTCACCCGGCGTGGGAGGTTCTCCGCCGCGGGCCTCGCCCAGATAGTCGGCCAGCGCAGTAAGATCCTCGCGATAGCTCTTGATCGTGTGCTCAGACCCGTTCCGCTCTACTCGCAGATACTTGAGGAAACGGTCGATCGCGGTGCGCATTGCGTTGTGGCGTCAGGCCGCAAGAGGGGGGTTCATTCAGGAGAATTCATCCATATCGGTCGGCAGCGGCATATCGAACCGTGATTGCGCCGGGAACTGCGACTCCTGGCGGATCTTCTGGCTCAGCACGGCGGCATCGTACCAGGTGAAGCTCAATTCCGGGTTCGAGGCGAAACGCCCCAGTATCCGCAGGGTCTCCGCTCGGCTCGAATCGTCGTACAAGAAAACGTAGCGCTCCGACCCTTTTACCAGTGCCAATACGTTGATATCGTCATTCACAGGGTATTCCTCCATCCGTGGGGCCCCGATCACGCCTAGCGCAGAGATCCGGTTCCACCGCTCTCCTCAGTCGTTATCGGGTCGAAAGCCGCCCAGTCGCCACCTGCGTTTCACTGGCCCCCCTGGGGGAATCCCGATGGAACTAACTCTCGCAACGTCTTTACTGCCAAGATGTTACGTCACGACCACTCCCCACAATCAGGGCACCACGGCCTGCGCACTATTGAGGTAGAAGATCGGCACAGACATTTTTATCGGCAAAGTCCGCGTAGATTCTCCAGTTTCAATTTCGGGGCCGTTTTCGCCTTGAAGCAGTAGAAAGCAACCGTGAAAATGGGGGAGGAGCCACGTCATGCGTCACAGAGAAAAGAAATTGCATGAGTCCGACGGTATTTAGGGAAAAAGGCTATCGCTTTTTCTTCTTCTCACGAGAAGAATCGAGAATGCACGTTCATGTGTTGTGCGGTGACGGGGAAGCCAAGTATTGGCTTGAGCCTGAAGTAGAGTTGGCAAAAAATCATCGATTATCGCGGTCGCAGCTAAAACAGATTGAAGAACTAATCGAGGCACATTACGATGAACTCACCGACGCTTGGGAAGCCCATTTCCGAGGTGGAGATAACTAATATCTCCAGCCACGGCGTATGGCTCCTTGCTTCCGATAGGGAGATGTTCATGTCCTATGAAGACTTTCCATGGTTTAAGGATGCTCCTGTTGGAAAAATACTGGATGTCGAAGAGCCGAGCCCGGGCCACTTCTATTGGCCAAGGCTCGACGTGGATTTGGGCATTGAGGTTATCGAGCATCCCGAGCGTTTTCCATTGAAGTCAAAATGACCTGTTGCTCGGGTGTCACGGGGAAGCCTTTGCTCCCGCTCCGCTGAGGTGTACGCTTGAATTCTCTCCATGGACGACCCGTTTCTCGAAACCCCACCCGGGCCGTTCGGATCGGATCGGTTACCATTGGCAACGGCCATCCGATCATGGTCCAGAGCATGTGCGCGACCAAAACGGCTGACGTCGAGGCAACGGTTACCCAGGTACACCACCTTGCCGAAGCGGGGGCGGGGTTGGTGCGGATTGCCGTCGATACGCGGCGAGATTGCGAGGCGCTGGCTGAGATCCGACGCCGGATCGATGCGAATCTCTCGGTCGATCTCCAGGAGAACTACCGGCTGGCGGCCGACGTGGCCCCGTCGGTCGACAAGATCCGCTACAACCCGGGCCATCTCTACCATCACGAGCAGGAAAAACCGTGGCAGGAGAAGGTTCGTTTCATTGCCGAGGTGGCGGCTGAGCATGATTGTGCCCTGCGGGTGGGCGTGAACTGCGGCTCGGTCGATCCGGCCTGGCAGCAGAAGTACGACCCCGGCGATTCGCTCGGCCCGATGCTCGAAAGTGCGTTGGAGCACTGCCGGTTGCTCGACGAGATCGGCTTCACCCGGTATTGCGTCTCGCTGAAGGATTCCGACCCGCGGCAGGTAATCGAAGTGAACCGCCGGTTCGTGCTCGAACGGCCGGATGTGCCGTTACACCTTGGCGTAACCGAAGCGGGCATGCCGCCGGAGGGGATCGTCAAGACGCGGACCGCGTTGGAGCATCTGCTGCGGCGGGGGATCGGCGACACGATCCGCGTCTCGCTCACGCTTCCCCACGCCCGAAAGCACGAGGAGATTGAGGCGGGCCAAAAAATCCTCGATGACGTCGCCGCCGGGATATTCCATGACGACGAACCGGGACCGAAGGGTTTGAACATCATCAGTTGCCCGAGTTGTTCCCGGGTGGAGAACGAGGCGTTTATCCAACTGGCCGAGCAGGTCCGCGAAGCGACACGCTACGCCGCCGAGTACCCGATCACAATTGCCGTGATGGGTTGCCGCGTGAACGGCCCCGGCGAGACCGACGACGCAGACCTGGGCCTCTGGTGCGGACCCACACTCGTCAATCTCAAGCGCCGCAGCGAGAAG
Organism: uncultured Planctomycetaceae bacterium; assembly: GCA_964547995.1. GTDB lineage: Bacteria > Planctomycetota > Planctomycetia > Pirellulales > Thermoguttaceae > CAZJRB01. Next base: position 34,677 of record CAZJRB010000053.1, read on the forward strand.
CTCGGGGCGTTTACATACGACGAAATCCTCCCGCGGCTGACGGCGGAGCTTGATAAGCTGATTGGAAAGCGGAAAGCGGAAAGCTGAAAGCTGAAAGCGGAAAATCTGCTTCTGGCTTCGTACTCTTGTGGAAACCGGTATGTGGCTGATCGTCAAACGGCTTGCCTTGGGCGTGTTTCTGATTGTCGCGGCGGCGGCCGTGCTGCTGGTTTCCGATTGGGGGCGCCGCCAAACCGGCACGAAGAGACCTTGGAAAATCGTGCTGGCCCGCTATGTCGACGCCCAGTTTGCCGAAGACACCACGCGCGGCATCGAAGCCGGGTTCGCCGAAGCGGGGTTGCAGGAAGGGAAAGACTACACGCTCCATATCCGCAGCGCCCAGGGCGATCTGGCCACGCTGAGCACCATCATGGACGCCGCCAAAACCGAAGAGGCCGACCTGGTGATGACCATCTCGACGCCGACGCTCCAGGCGGCACTTCGCCGCTTTGAAGAAACGCCCGTCGTGTTTACGACCGTGGCCAACGCCATTGTGGCCGGCGCCGGCGCCTCGGACACCGACCACCAGCCGAACGTGACGGGCGTGGCCACCGCCAGCGCCTATGCCGAGGTGGCCGAGGTGCTCCACGAATGCCTGCCGTCGGCCCGGCGGGTCGGCACCGTCTTCACGCCCGGCGAGGCCAACTGCGTCTACAACAAGGAGCAGGTGGCAGCGGCCTTGAAGAAATACGACATCGAGCTGGTCGCCGTGGCGGCCAATTCGTCGGCCGAGGTGTCGGACGCCGCCACCGCGCTTTGCAGCCGCGACATCGACGCCCTGGCTCAGGTGGTCAGCAACATGCTCGACAGCTCGTTCCCGAGCATCGTCCGTGCGGCCGACAAAGCGGAGTTGCCGATCTTCAGCTTTTTGAGCGATTCGCCGCGGAAGGGGGCCGTGATGGCGGTCGCCCGCGACTATTTCGACGCGGGCCGTGAAGGTGCCCTGGTCGCCGCCCGGGTGATCCGCGGCGAAAATCCGGCCGAGATCCCGTTCACGAACGTCCGGACCACTCGCCTGGTCGTCAATCCCCGCAAGGCCCGGAAGCTTGGGCTGACGATTCCCGATTCGCTGCTGAAGCGGGCGGATGAGGTGATCAAGTGAACTGCCTTGAACGTTTAGCCGCCGTCGATACGACGGCGAAAGTGAGATATGCCAACGCACGCTCTGGCCGGCGTGCCGTCGGCCGCTGGGCGGTTCACCCCTCGAACCGGTACCCCGCCCCGTGGACCGTGCGGATGATCGCCGGCGACTTCGGGTCGGGCTCGATCCGCTTGCGGAGTTGCGAGATGTGCTGATCGAGCGTGCGGCTGTTGGGCATGTAGTCCTCGCCCCAGCAGACGTTGAAGATCGTGTTGCGGTCGAGCACCTCGCCGCGCCGGCCGTGGAACAGCGTAAGCAGCTTCACCTCGCGAAGGCTCAGGTCGATCACCTGCCCGCCCCGCCGGGCGCGGAGTTCCCGGGGAAAGACCTCCAGGTCGCCCATGGTGAACGACCCGGCCGGGGTGTCGGCCGCCGCCGCTCGGCATCGGCGGGTGACCGCCCGGATTCTGGCAACCACCTCTTTGACCCCGAACGGCTTGACGATGAAGTCGTCGGCCCCCAATTCCAGCCCGATCACCTTGTCGATCTCCTCCGACTTGGCGCTGATGAAGATGATCGGCACCTCCGCGTTTTCGGCCCGGATCCGCTTGCAGACGTCGTAGCCGCTGAGCTTGGGCATCATGATGTCGAGGCACACAAAGTCGGGCGTCTCGGCGGCAAACAGCTCCATGGCCGCTTGGCCGTCGGCCGCTTCGAGGACGGCATACCCCTCCGTCTCCAGGATCTCGGCGAGACCTTGGCGGATGTGCTGATCGTCTTCGACGAGTAGGACTTTCATGGGTTGGCCATTCTTCCCTTTACCGCGAAGCGGTTCTACATCAAAGCCCAGGGTCAGCGGCGAAGCCGCGCCACCCTGGGAGTGTGGTCGAACGAATCGCCCGAACCCTGAAGGGGTTCTACAAATACGCGCCGTGTTGTGCAAACCGTTCCCGTATCGTTCCACCCCCGTCTGTAGAACCCCGTTGGGGTTCATAATGGTTGCTGGCACCTCTTACCCCAGGGTGCGCTTCGCGACCCTGGGCTTTGATGTTCAACGCCTTTGGCGTATTCTCCACTCTCAACCCTTCACTCTCAACTCTTCACTCTCAACTCTCAACTTCTTCCGTCTCCAACTCCACCCGAAAACAGGCCCCGCTATGCGACGGCACCAGCGTCAGATCGCCGCCATGGAGCCGGGCCAACTCGCGGGCGATCGACAGCCCGATGCCCGTGCCGACAACCCCCTTGATATTATCCGAAATCCGGTAGAACGGGTCAAAGACCTTCCCACGGTGTCCGGGCTTGATGCCCGGGCCGTGGTCGGCCACCGTGACAATTGTCCGGCCGTCTTCCTGGCGGCTGGCGATTTCCACGGTCTCGCTGTCGGCCGCATACTTTTCGACGTTGTTGAGCAGATTGCCGAGGATTTGCTGTAGGGCGTCGACGTCGAACCGGACCGGCGTGGTGGCCGCGCCGTCGAACTGGATTTCGATCCCCTTCTGCTCCATCGCCGGTTTGAACCGCTCGATCACGGCGGCGATCACCTCGTCGGGCACTCCGGTCGTCGGCCGCAGCGTCAGCTTTCCCCGCTGCTGCCGGGCGAAGGTCAGCACGTTGCCGATAAGCCGGCTTAGCCGCTCGCTCTCGCCGACGATCACCTTGGTGCGCTCCTGCGGCTTCGCGGCGTCGTCGGTCTCAAGCCCTTCGAGGTCAGTCTGAAGGAGATCGGCGTACATCCGAATGCTCGTCAGCGGCGTTTTCAACTCGTGCGAGACCTGGTTGACGAAGTTCACCCGCTGCACCGCCTCTCGCATCTCCCGGGCGTACTCGCGATAGAACAACAGGGCCATGGCCGCCAGCGCGATGCCGGCGACGACCAGCCCGATCAGGAGACCAAAATACGCACTCCGCCCGGCGGCGGCGAACTGCTCGTCGTGTACGAAGTATTGCAGCCGCCAGGAGGCGAGCGGCTCGCTCAGCGGGATCTCGACCGCCGGCCGGGCATCTTCGGCCGGTTCGAAATCGCCCCACTGGTAGACGGCCGCCCCGTTCGAATCGACCAGCCGGATTTGCGAGTCGGGATCTGTGGCGTCTGAGGATGGCAAAGGGGTCTGCGGCAACTCGGCAACCAGATCGGCGATCCATCGCCCCCGCGGCAGGGCGACCGCCACGATCTGCCCCGACTCGAGCCGGTGCCAGAAGATCAGATTCAGCCCCGGGCCCCAGTACCAGGTGTACCAGCCGTGGGTCGGGGCGACGCCGGCAGTGCGGGATTCCGTAAGTGCATCCCCATCGTCGGCGCCCGCGCGAACCAGATCCTTGTCGATCAGCACCTGTTTGGCCCGTCGCAGGAATTCGCGTTCGGCGTCATTCAGCTCCTGTCTCGGATCGGGATAGACGAGCGTTCCGTTGGGATTCAGCACCAGCATTTGTCGGACAAGCGGTTCCGCACGGGCGAGCTGACGGATGGTGTCGTAATCGTGGCTGGGCAGGTCGGTCAGCCGCAGGAGTTCGCGGTCGCGGTCGTCAAAGAATTTCGCGACCGTCCCGTCAACGTCGCGTAGCTTATCGCGGAGCAGATCGTCGAACTGCTGCCGGACCATCCTCCGCTCATTGTGCGCGATCCGCGATCCCAGCCATGCCAGCATGACCAGTGGCAGGCACACAATGAGCAGGAAGAGGATGATCTGTCTCTTGGACACGTAAGTTCGGATCTATGGAGTGCGACGACTTGTCGTCGCTTTCTTTTTCCTTCCGCGTTCAATCGCCCAAAGGGCTTTTCCGGAAGGAAACCGTCCCGGATAAGGGAAGCGGTGACTTGTCATCGCACTCCAAAAGATTCCTCCGGTTGCTAGAAGCTCTGTTGTGTAGCGTCAAAGTGCTGGTAACGTCGCATCAGCTTTCGCGAATTGTTCCACTTCTCGCCGTCGAGGTTCTCGGCCTGGTCGTGGTTCCATCGGTACCTTATTCTCAGCTTCTCCGAGTCGAATTTCGTGCCATTGTACTCGAGGAATTTGGCGTTGTCGAGCAGGAGCTTTCTGGCCCCGTCGATGTCGCCTTTGTCGCGCAACACGGTTGCCAGCTTATTCTGGCCGTTGGCGATTTGAATGACGCACTCGACGGTGACCGCCTTGTTGGTCTTGGCTTCGACCGTTTTTTCCGACTTGTCGAAGGTGGCGCTGACGGTGCTGGCGACCCGGTCGGTCGTCTTGGTTGCCATGTTGGAATACGAGACGTCGACCTCAGCGATCTTGCGGCTCCGGCCGGCCTTGGTGGCGGGCACCTCGACCTCGATCAGGATATACTTCTCCTGTTCGGCGTACAACTGGTTGAGCTTGACGATCACCTTGTTCCCGTTGATTTCCGCCTCGCGATTGAGCACACGGATCGGGCGGACGCCCTGCCCGAGCTTGATCTCGATGGCCACCTCCTGGGCGACGACCGAAAGGACGTCGTCGAACTCGAAATTGAAAATCCTGGCCAGATCGTCCGCACGTTCGATGAAAATGTGGTTTCCGTCGCTGCGGCTGGCCAACTGCGACATCAGGTCTTCATTGTAGTCGGACCCCAGCCCCAGCGTCGAGACCGAGATGCCTTCCTTGATGAGCGAGCCCCCGAGTTCACCCAGGGCGCTGGGCGACGAGGGGCCGACGTTGGCCAGGCCGTCGGACAAGAGGATGATGCGGTTGACATAGTCCTTGTGCTTGAACTTCCGCAGTTCGGCGGCCCCTTTGCTTACGCCGGCGAAAAGCGCGGTCGAGCCGCCGGCCCCGAGCCGGTCGATCGCCCGGCAGACGGCGTCCTTGTCGTTCAGCCGTGTGGCTGGCAGCAGCACGCGGACCGTCGAATCGTAGGCGACCAGCGAGACAATGTCTTTGCGGTCGAGCCGCCGGACGGCGAACTTGGCGGCCTCGCGGGCCTTGGCGATCTTCTGGCCGCTCATCGAGCCCGACTTGTCGATCACGAACGCGATGTTCACCGGCGCCCGCTTCCCTTTCGACGAAATCTTGAAGCCGGTCAACCCGACTTTCAGATACGTCTTCTGTTTCTTGTCGGCCAGCAGAGTCGGATTGGCCATCGAGACATCCAACGTAATCTGTTTGGCCGCCACCGCCGGCGCCAACAAGAACGCCAACGCCAGCCCCACACATAACACACTAACAAATCGGAACATGTCGACACTCCCTTGCAAAAGAGGATTGGGGGAAAATTCTCGACCCATGGCCGTATTCTAGGTTTTCTCGCCCGACCGGTGGTGAGATCGGTGTCATTTGTTTGTAAAAAGCGTGTAAACCCGGGGTGGTTGGCTGCGCGTACGGGAAATGGTATTGTCATACGAATGACGTTTAGCCGCCGTCGGCACGACGGCGAGCGACTTCGGCCGACGTGCCGTCGGCCGCTAAACGGTAAGAACGGCGAGAATCGAAGTGCCATGCCATGAACCACGTTATCCACCCGACGAAGCAGGAAATGGCCCGCGCGGCCGCACAGGCCGGGGCCGAACGGATCCGCCGGGCGATCGCCGAGCGCGGCGAGGCCAACATCATCGTGGCCACCGGGGCCTCGCAGTTCGAGATGTTCGAGGTCCTGGTCGCCCAGCCGGAAATCGCATGGAACCGCGTCACCGCGTTCCATCTGGACGAATACGTCGGCGTCCCGATCACCCATCCCGCGTCGTTCCGGCTTTATCTGTGGCAACGGTTCGTCAGCCGGCTGCCGCTGCCGCCGGCAGCGTTTCACTACCTCGATGGCGAGGCCGACTGCCGGGCTGAAATCGAACGTGTCGGAGCGATTCTCCAGCAGCACCCGATCGATGTGGCGTTCGTCGGCATCGGCGAGAACGGCCACTTGGCGTTCAACGACCCGCCAGCCGATTTCGAGACCGAGGAGCCGTTCCTGATGGTCGACTTGGACGAGGCGTGCCGCCGCCAGCAGTTCGGCGAGGGGTGGTTTCCCACATTCGAGGACGTGCCTGACCGGGCCATCTCGATGTCGATCCGCCAGATCATGAAATCCGCCGCGATCGTCTGCACCGTGCCCGACGAGCGCAAAGCCAAGGCGGCGCGCGACACGATTGAGGGCCCCGTGACACCCGACGTTCCGGCGTCGATCTTGCAAAAACACCCGGAGGCAACGGTCTTTCTCGACGGCTCGGCCGCATCGCTGCTTTCCGAAAAACCATAGTAGCAGGCACACTTCGTGTGCCTGCTACTTTTCTTGCACCCGGACACACGAAACCATGCCAAACGAACAAGGCGATTTCGACCTGCAAGTGAACGGCTATGCCGGCGTCGATTTCAACAGCGACGACCTGACGGCCGAGGATTTTCATCAGGCGTGCGAGCGGATCGCGGCCGACGGCGTCTCCGGCTTTCTGGCCACGATCATTACCGACGAGCTGGACCTCATGGGCGGCCGTCTGCGGCGCATCGCCCGGTTTTACCAGGACGACGAAACGGTTCGGCAAACGATGGCCGGCTTCCACATCGAGGGCCCTTTCATTAATGAGCGGGACGGCTACCGCGGTGCCCATCCCCGGCACGCCGTGCGGCTGGCCGACGTGGAGACCGGGATGCGGCTGGTCGATGCGGCGGCCGGGCTCGCCCGAATCGTCACACTCGCCCCCGAGCGCGACCCCGATCTGCGGCTGACGCGCCGCCTGGTCGGCGAAGGCGTCGCGGTGGCCGCGGGGCATTGTAATCCGACCGGCGACGAATTGGCCGCCGCGATCGACGCCGGGCTCTCGATGTTCACCCATCTCGGCAACGGTTGCCCCGTACAGATGCACCGCCACGACAACATCATCCAACGGGCACTGGCCGCGGCCGACCGGCTGTGGCTGACGTTCATCGCCGACGGCGTTCATATTCAACCGCCGGTTTTGGGCAATTACCTTCGCACGGCGGGGACGGAGCGTTGTATTGTGGTGACCGACGCGATTTCCGCCGCCGGGCTTGGCCCGGGGCGTTACACGCTCGGCACATGGGACATTCAAGTCGGCGACGATTTGGTGGCCCGATCACCCGACGGATCCCATTTCGTCGGTTCCTGCGCGACGATGCCGCGGATGCACGAAGTGCTCAGCGAACAAGTCGGCTTGTCACCGGAGGAGATTCACCAGCTAACGTCGATCAATCCGCGACGGGCTTTGCAGGAAGAATAGGAGAGGTGGCCGCCTGCTACTCTCTGGGCCCGTAGTGCGGCATCGGCGAGCCGAGTTCGTAGGCCCCGAGGTCCGGGGCCTTGCCGGCGAAGTTGTCGTTGATGTTCGGCAGCACAACGCCGGCATCGATGGCACGGTTGCGATGGCTTAGCCGCAGGTCGTTCGTCTTGGGCGGGAATTGCGTCTTGATGTCACCGGGGGCTTGAACGCCCGATTGAAACAGCCCGCGGGGATCGACGCGAATGACGTGGCGATAGACCGGGGCTTTTTGCCGTACTGCCTCGATGCTGTCGTAGCGAACCTTGTTCCACTTGAGAAACTTCGTCCATTGGCCGCCGAATCCGTCGTAGTTGAAATCGCAGTCTCGCATCTTCGCCGTCGTTTCGTAGGCGTAGTTGCCCGCGGTGCCGATGAACAGGTTGTTTCGCGACACGCAGTTGGTAACCGTTTCGTGCGTCGAAAGGACCAACGGCATGCCCGTGCGGACCGACGTGTTGTGGAACAGCAGCACGCCGGACGTGTTGTTGTGCAGCTTGAACGTCGCGTGGCCGACGTTGTACATGGCGTTGCGAAAGATGTAGACGGGTCCGCCTTGTGCCGGCTGGGCCGAGATCGCCTGGAAAACGTTCGTCAGCCGGTTGTCGAAGCAACGCGTGTTGTGCTCGCTGTAGTCCATCTCGATGCCGTCGTCGGTACACTCGGAGATATCGTTGCCGTAGAAGTCGATCGCCGCGCAGGGATAGACCGAGAAGGTGTCGATTGCGTCGGCGAAGTTGCTGATGCGGTTGTAGCAGACGACGTGCCCGGTGCCGGCGATCTGCACGCCGCGGCGGCTCTCGATGCCCTCGGTCCTCGGCCATCGCGAGCGACCGGTCATCACGTTGTCGGCGATGTAGATGCGTTGCTGCCGGTCGCCGTTTCGCTGGGCAACAAACCCGTAGTCGACGTCGCGGATCGTGCAGCGGCGCACCGTGATTCGCGCCCCTTCGTTGACGGCGATTCCATATTTGGCGTTCTGGAGCGCCAGGTTCTCGAAGAAGACGTCGTGCAACCCCGAGGCGGAAATGACGTTGCTGCTGCCTTGCCCGTCGAGGATCGTCTTTCCGCCGGGCGAGCCGACGATGGCGATGGGCCGCTCGGAGGTGCCGGACTTTGGGGCGAACGTTCCGCGATACACCCCGGGTGCAAGCCGCAAGGTGTCGTCGGGTTTCGATTGCCCGAGCGCCGCCGCGAGCCCGCCGGGGCGCACGTCGACGGTCCGCCCGCCGGGCGGCATTTTCGGCTCGGCCCAGGTTTTCATCTGCAAGATCCTCTCGGCCCCGACGCCGTCGGGATCACTCAACACGAGTTTCACCTCGTATTCGGTGTCTTCCTCGAGATCGAACACCGACCCGGCAAACAGGGTCTCTCCAGCCGGAGGTCGAACGGCCTTTCGCATCCCGCTGCTGTCCACGCGGAACAGATTCAACCCGCGCCGCCACTTGGCCTCGCCAACCTTGCGATACCCGACCAGCACTTGGGCATTTTGGTTATCATCCCCGGCGACAAACCACCGCACGCCGAGACATTTCAGCGTCGGAGATTCCTCGACCACCTTGCCGGCCTTGGCCGCATTGCCGGCCGCTGCACTGTTTGCCGCAACGGCAACAGCCCCACAGAACCACACCAGGGTAAATCGCATTTGACACATCGTTTCGCTCCTTTGGAAAGTCTCAGGCGAAGATGACCGAGCCGATCGAAGTCCGGCTTCTCCTTTGACGATATATACTACGAGTTGGGGATTTCTTTTCGGGCAACCAGGAACAGATTGACTCCCAGCCGTTCGGAGCCGATCTGGAAACGATCTTCCCGCATCCCTGCTTCCACGGCAAGCCGGTGGAGCTGTTCGGCCGTGCGGTAGAGCAAGTACCAGTTGCCGATCCATTCCATATACGCCCGGGTGGGATTGTGGGGGGCGAAATTGCCGACCAGCAACAGGCCGCCCGCACGAAGTTGTTGCCGGAAGTGTCTCAACATGGCAATCGCCGGGGCGTCTTCGAGATAGTCGAAAAGCCCGGGGCAGACGAGGAAATCGGCGTCCGCGAACGTCGCATCGCGAGCCGCCGTCTGCGGCAGCCGGAACAGGTTCGTGCGGACACACTCGAACGAGCCGTCCGGCAAGAGCAACGCCAGCTTCGCCCGGGCGAATTCGAGCGCCTTCGGATCGATTTCGAGCAACGTGACCCGCAATCGCCCGCGGTGCTCTCCGGGCAGCAGAGAAACCGCATCACACACGTCGATCGCCGGCCCCGATCCGACGCTGACGACACGATACGTCTCCCCGTCGTGTTTCAAGCAGTGGGCAACCATCGCCGCGGTTGTCTGTTGCGTCCGCGCCCGAACTGCTTGTGGGGCTGCCAGACTCAGGAAGTAGTGATCGAAGGCCCGTCCCAGCGGATCGGGGCAACTCGTCTGTCCGCAAATCCGCGCGAGCATCTCGAAATCGCCGGCATAGCCGAGTGGTTTGAAGCGGGCGCGATGCTGGAGCCATCCCGCTTCCAGAACCGGTCCGGCGATGCGCCACAGCTCGTTGGACGGCACGCGGTTTGCCTCGCCCCAGCAACTGGTAGCGGCGAGTCGTTCAAGGCATTCGTCGAGCGCCGCGGCCACCAGCACGTCGGCCAGCCCGGGGTCCGACCACTTGTCGGTAAGCGTTTCGGCCCGGCGAAGATCCTCGACAAGCTGCCGGGCCGCCGCGCGGACAATGGGCGTTAGCTTGTCCGGCGGCACGTCCCGGCCGGTTGATTTGTCATGCCATGCGGGGCCGAACGACACGGCGTTTCTCCATAGGTACGATTGTCGGTCGGTCAGTTTCCTATAAAGCCGCGACCGGTGGTCGCGGAAACCCCGGGGAAACGTGGGGTGTGTCTGCCACTTCTCTTGCTATTTGCTTTCCACGGCGATCTTGGCCCAGTAGCCGGCCTCCCACGACCACTCGTCGGGTGCGTTGACCAGTTCGAGCGAGATGGTCTTGCCGGCGTATGGGGATAGATCGACGGTCAGTTCCGCCCAGCCCTTCTCGGCACTTCCCGGGCCGATTTCCTGCTTGAGCAGCTCTTTGCCGTCGGCCTTGACCACCAAGAGCCAATCGCCTTCCGGATAGTGGCCGACGACGAGCCGCAGGTTTGTCTTCTTGCCGGCGGGGATTTCGATTTTGCGACTGAGGGTGCAGGCGGTGTTGCGATTCTTGGGATGGGACACGAAGACGTTTTTCTTGCCGCCGAAACTGGCCCGCAGCCCCGGGTCCATTTCGGGGCCGCAGTTGGCGATCTTCCAGCCGGGCGCCACCTTTTCGAGTTGCTGTTGCAGCCGCTTTGGCGACGAGCCGCCCGCGATCTGTTCCATCTCGGCTTCGGTAAATCGGCTTTCGGCCGCCGGGCCCGCTTCCCAGCACTGCTCGAGCTTGCTCGGTTTCGGCTTGACGACGGGGATCACGAACACCTCCTTGCCGTCGGCGTCCTTTTCGATCCGCCCGCCGTCGGCAACGACCGCCTGGCGAGCAAGCTTCTCGCACACCTCGACCAGCCCCGGGAAATTGTACGCGGTATGGCTGAAGACTCCCTCGTCGTTCAACTCGGAAACAAACCTCTCCGGCAGCTTCGACCGGCCGATCGTCGTGAACAAAACCCCCCCGGCGTTGGAGGGGTTGCAGTCGGAGTCTTGCCCACAACGGGTCGAGATGATGATCGTTTTGTCCGGGTCGCTCTTGCCGTACAACAGGCCCATAATGATGTAGGCCCCGTTGATCTTTGCGTCGATGTTGAAATCGCCCTTGCTGCACGAGAACCGTCGGTACTCGGGTTTCTTCTGGTATTTGTCGTCGATCAACTGCCACGTCTTCTGCCAGTCATCCGGGTTTTCGCGGTGCCATCGCAGCACATCGCGGATTGCCTCGGCGTACTGGCTCTTTTCGGGGATGCACTTCAGCCCGGCCTCGATGATCGCGACCGGGTCGTCGTTGAAGAATGCTTCGGCGTACATTCCACCGACGAACTGTCCGCCGTAGAGCCCGTCGCCGTAGTTCATCAGCCGCCCGAATACTTCGCCGAGGCGAATGACGGCGTTCGGCATACCCGGGGCGATCAGCCCTGAAAAATCGGCCTCGATCTGGTAGTCGATGTCGTCGGCGTGCTTGTTGAACTCGGGGTGTCCCGAGTCGGGCGGCGCGATGCCTTTGCGGAGGTTGTCGCGACCGGCACGGTTCGCGTGCCAAAGCGAATAGCGGCTGTTGGCGAAATCGATGCCTGCCTGGCGGATCGGGGCGTCGAGCCCGTGCAACTCCAGCGTCCGCAGGAAGGTCATCTCCACGTAGATGTCGTCCTGGCGAAACTGGTTGACCATGCCCGGTTTCCACTTGGGCATTTTGTCTTCGGGGATGATCTTGCCCTTCCAGCGGAATTCGGTCGGCGCACCCCAGCCGACGCCGACCATCTGACCTATCCATCCGGCGGCCATCTTGTCGCGATACTCGGCGACCGGCAACCGGCGGAACTCGGCGGCGGAGACGCCCCGCGACGTGAAACATATTGCCGACAGAACGAACGGAACAACAAACACAACAAGCACGGGCAATCTTGGCGAAAACAGGCGGCGATCAACCATTGTGCGTCGCATGGCGTAGTCCTCCGGGTTCGAGATGGGGTGCTATCCACGAAACAGAAGCTTTGCGATGGTGCCCGCCATTTTGGACCATGGGCAAACGGCTGTCAAGGAGCGGGCCAAATGCCCCGGTTGCCCGTTCCCCCGCGACCGGCTAGACTATGGGGCGGCCGATAAATAACTTGCCGGATTCAGGAATAAAGGAGGGGGCACCTGCCCCCGGCCCATAACCGAACGAGCCAAGTGCCGGGGGCGGGTGCCCCCTGCTTTCAATCCAAATCGGAAAGTTATTTTTCGGTCGCCCCTAGGGACTTTCCTGCCATCCTCAAACAACCACCAACACCGAAGAACCATGGAAAAGAAGACCATTCGCACGGGCATCGTCGGGTCGGGCTTCTCGGCCACCTTTCACTACGAGGCACTCCGCAAGGTCTACAGCACCAACGTCGAGGTCGTGGGGGTCCATTCCCTCGATGTCGACGGGGGCAAGGCGTATGCCGAGAAGCGGGGGATTTGCTTCTTCGACACGCTGGACGCCATGCTCGACGAGGTCGACGCGATCCACGTCTGTGTGCCGCCGATGGCACACGAGCCGGTCTCGGCCGCCGGGCTAAAGCGCGACAAGTTCGTCATCTGCGAAAAGCCGCTGACCGGCTATTTCGGCGACGGGACGGATGAATTCCACTGGGACCGGTTCGACAAGCAGATCGCCCTGGACGCCGCGCTCGAAAGTGTCGAGCGGCTGATGGCGGCCGAATCGGCCAGCCGGGGGCGGTTGCTTTACGCCGAGAACTGGGTCTACGCCCCGTCGATTCAAAAGGAGCGCGAGATCCTCGAAAAGACGGGCGGGCAGATCCTCTGGATCCACGGCGAGGAGGCCCACAGCGGCTCGC
>CAZJRB010000054.1:0-47122 GCA_964547995.1 uncultured Planctomycetaceae bacterium
GTTCGATGCTAATTCAAACCACGGAGAATTCCAGTTCCAAGGGAATCAAAACAAAAGAGCCAGATGGCTCATGCGTTTCCAAGGCAGTGTGTCGATTCTGTGTCAGCGCTACGTCTTGACGCTGACACAATTCGAGGGATGAAGTCAAATCGTTCAAGGAAGCTCCATTCACAGTGCAGAATCAAGGCTTTGAATAACGTGTCATCTGAACTGCCACATATCATTACCCACCTACCACCACCCGCGATTCTACCACACCCCAGGCTGGGTGCTAGGGAGTTTGTGCAAAGGGTGGGTGAGGTTGGCAGCTCGGACGATCTGGGCGAACGGGGGGCGCGGGCGGGCGGCGATGTTGCTGGCCTACTTCGCACCCAAACCCACTTCGCAGGGCGGGTGGCTTAGTGGTGAATCTCGGCAAAGGCTCGCGGCAATCTCGGATCAGCAACTCTGCGTAAACGCATGGATCGGCCAGTCGTCACACTGACGGCAGATGAAGAGATACAGACTGCCGGCATCGCCGAAGCTCCAACCCGCCGGGCATTGAACTTGCGCTAGCTTATGGTATTCGGCTGATAGCACGTAGCGTTCGCTGAGCGGAAGCCATCGCCCCCAAGAGGCACCGTCAAATTCATGGCTCGAAAAGGACACTAAGTATTCCATCGGATGATTGCATGTGCATCTTAGCTGCGGTGGGTCTTGAACCCAGCCAGGATGCCCGCCTACCTTCGTCCCAGGAGCCACGCTCAGCCAAGCATAATAGGTTCCGACGCCATTTGGAACACTCCAGTTGCCGATTGGCTCTACTCCCAGATCAGATACGGCGTTGTTGATAGTATCCGAAAGCTCAATCAGTTCATGGTCTCGCTCGGATAGCTCGCCGCCATCGGGGTACTCGACGACTCTTTCGGGATGCACTACACATGGGGTTGGAACGTATCGCCGTTCTGCGGTTGTTGGTTCGGGACAATGCGGTAACGGCTTCTTTATTCGGTCGGAGTTGCGCCAAAACACTTTGACAATCGGGCAGAAGTAGTCTGGATGGCGGTTAGGACACCACAACACCTGAAAGAGATTGGTGTTTCGACGGAATCCGATTTCCGGCACATCATCCTTCCGAAGCTGAATAGCTGGAACGTAGGGACAGCCATGCTCCGCACAGGTTGGCCACTGTTCGCTCTCCGGCCAGAGGATGTCTCCCCCAATCTTACTGGCGCTCAGGTCCGCATTCCCTTGCCGAGGGTGCAGTCGAACAGTGGTCCTCGCCATTGGTGCGAGGGATGAAATGGCCTCACCAACATCAACTGGCGGTGTAGGGGTGGTAAATGCGCTGTTATCCTTTGGCTGTTGCTGCGATCCTGATGAAGTGGGTGATCTCTTTGCCATTGTGAACACTCCTTTGAAGGGTGCGGACGTACCGCTTCGCCAACACCCGCGATTCTACCAAACCACACGCAGTGTGCCAGTCCGCCACGTCAACAACGAGACCCCAGGTTGAGGGAGGTGGGTGGCTTCCCTGGATTGCCCCCCCACCAGCATCCGGCCACGCGGGCGGGCGGCGATGCGCTCGTGTTCCATAATCAGACGCACGAAGAGCTGTGGATCCGGTGTTGCAGCGTGTTGTTCCTTCATGCATCAATCCCACGGGTCCTGATGCACTCTCTATTACTCCATATCTATTACTCCATATCTATTACTCCATATCTATTACTCCATATGGGTGTGGTTTGTTGGAACCAGTTTTGAAGCGTGCGGGGATTGATTTCGATTGCGGCCCCTAGTTCGTACCCTCCGCGACCGCTTCGGGCCACAGGCGTTTTGACGGTGAATCGGGACACGAAGTTCCCGGATTCTTTCGCTCAAATGTCCTTTGAGAAATGCGACGAACTCAAACGTGGGGAGCGAGCGGGCAGCCCACTCAAATCATGGCTCCAACGACTTCCCGGTATTTGCCGGGGGCTTGCCCACAATACTTCTTGAAGACGCGGCAGAAGTAAGCGGAATCGGAAAAGCCGACTTTGGCTGCGATTTGTTTCACGTTCATTGCTGTCGTTAGCAGCATCACCTGAGCTTGTTCCACCCGGCAGCGATTCAGGTACTCGACCGGGCGGATTCCAAAGATCTCTCTGAACTGGTCGGAGAAATACGTTGGATGAAGGTGTACCTGAGCGGCAAGGGACTTCAAGCTCAACGGCTCGTCCAGATGATCGTTGATGTAGGCGAGCACTTCTTCGAAACGGCCGATGCCGGACAGGCACGCGACGGATCGATCGCTCGCGGTTCCGAGAATCGGCGCCAGCAATTGTCGCACCAGACCGTCGGTTTCAAGATCACGGGCGACGTCGGCGCCCGTCGCGACATGGACATCGCGAGTCGGATGCGTTTCAGCGAGCGTTTTATGCGGGTCGTAATCACGTAGACCCGCGCCTGGATTCAATTCAATAATGCGGGCGAATATCTCGTGCTCACGTTGAGTAGCCGGAAAATGATACCGGCAATCGAAAATGGAAAACAGGTCCAGCCCTCCAGCAAGGCGGCTTGTGAAGTGCAAGTACTGAACGTCGAAGTGCTCCTCACAATGTAGATCTGCCCGAGTGAAGGCAGGGATTAGGTGAACGGTGTCGGGGGCCAAGACGAAACGCCGCCCATGGTGCTTGACGAGCGCCTCGCCGCCCGTGATCAAGTAGAGCCGCGAGTACGGGTTGGAGACGTTCCGAAACTGCCACCAAGACCCGGGGCGTATCTCTTCTATCGCAACGATTTCCAGCTCGACACTTGAAAGCATGCGGGTCGTGAGCATCGGTCACCCAAGGCTGCCCTGTGAAATGTGCAATAAAATCCAAAATCTGAAGAATGTGCTACAGAAACTAAAGGGCATTCTACCACAAGTTGTTGGACAAATCCAGACACATTGCCATACTGATACTGTGCTGGCTCGATGTTTACACCCAATCTTTGCCTGTGAAAAGCCCAATAGTCAAGGGGTCGTCACCATGCCGTGCAGCTTGAGGTTGGGACAGTCGCTCTAATGCTGATTATTCCCCATCGCGTCGGATGTTTCGTACCCCATATCGGATACTCGTCCTGTATGAGAATGCCAAGCACAATGTGGCTGTCGGATCGCCAGGACGTCTTAAATGGATTCTTGAACCGTGCGCTGAACAGGTGATATTTCCCTTCGTCACACTTTACCGGGCTGGAACCCCAGATATGGTTTTCCGGGTCTCTTGCCGCAATTCCGACATACTGGAGGCGATCACAAAACTCGATCGTATCCTGGGTCGCGGTCCCCTCTTTCATTTCACTGTCGTCGGTAATGGAGCTGTGCGATGCGACAGCGATTAACGCAAGACACGCACCAAGGGGCGACCGAAGAATAACTTTCCGATTTGGATTGAAAGTAGGGGGCACCCGCCTCCGGCACTTGGCTCGTTTGGTTATGGGCCGGGGGCAGGTGTCCCCTCCTTTATTCTTGAATCCGGCAAGTTATTTATCGGCCACCCCCAAGTATTGCTCTTGCGATACGGTTGTTGTCCATTGTTGTTCATTCTCTTCTTCATTCTTCGCGTGGCATTCGCGATCCTGGTCCAAACCCCTTGTCACGGGTTTGCCACGTCGCTTCACAGTTGCCACGGCTGGCGCATCGCGTAACGCAAGAGCCGGTCGGCTTCCGGGTCGTCGACGAAACGCTCCGCGTCCGGATCCCATTCGAGCGGACGGCCGAGTTGACACGCGATCCCGCCGAGCAGGGCGGTGCTGGTCGCGCGATGGGCCACCTCCGGGGGCGTGATCGTTTCCCTTCGCGACTTCACGCAGTCGATGAAGTTACGCGCATGCCCGGGGCTGTCGTACAGATGGATTTCATCAGGACCGATTTTCTCCTTTAGCAATGACTTCGGCTCCGCAGCGATTCCGCCGCGGGTGAAGACCCACCCCTCCTCGCCGATGAACTTCACGCCATGGCGATTCTTCTTCGTATCGGTCATGATGATCTTGGCGCCGTTGACATACTCAAACTCGATGTCGTAGGTCAAGATCGTGTCGAACAGCCCGCCCTGGGGATAGCGGCCGTGGCCGGCGATGCGAACCGGTCCGGTGCGGTCCTGGTCGATCCCCCACTGCGCAATATCAAGGTCGTGAACACCGTACCCGGCGATCCACCCCGATTTGCTGTAGTCCGAAACGAAGTACCACCCCTTGTTGTTGACGACCCGGCCAACGTACGGCACTTCCGGCGCGGGGCCGAGCCAAAGGTCGTAGTCGATCTGCTTCGGGACCGGTTCGCCCGGCATGGGACCGCAGGCCTTGCCCGGTGGCGAGCCGATCCGCACCTCTTTCAGCTTGCCGATCCGCCCGTTTCGCACGAGTTCGCAGGCCTGGCGTACTCCGCGCATCGAATGGAGTTGCGTGCCGTGCTGGAACACGGCCCCGTAGCGCCGGGCCGTTTCGACCAGGGCGCGCCCTTCGGCGATCGTATTGCTCAGCGGCTTCTCGCAATAGACGTCCTTGCCGGCGCGCATGGCGGCAATCGCCTGGAGCACGTGCCAGTGATCCGGCGTGGCGATCGCCACGGTGTCAATGTCGTCGCGGGCGACGAGATCGCGGAAGTCGGTGTAGCAACTGTCGGAATTCACGCGCAGCTTCTTGCCGAACGCCTCGCTGCCGGCCTGCCGCACGTCGCAGGTGGCAACCGGCTGCACTTCCTTCACGCCCTTGAACGCGGCCATCACGGCTCGCATGCGGCCGCCACACCCGATGCACCCCATGGTGATGCGGTTGCTTGGCGCCGTCTCCTCTGCCAGCCCCAGGGCCTTGGCCGGCACCAGCGCCGGAGCGACCACGGCAATGGCAGCCGACGACTTCAGGAATGACCGGCGTGAACAGGTTCGATTTCGCATAGCAACTTCCTTTAACGTTTCAGAGACGTATCAAAGGCGTATCAGAGAGGGATACACGTCAGTTGAAGGCATCCCACTCTTTGGAGTAATCTTCCGCAGCGGCCTCGCCGCCGCGGCGGATCCATAGCCGGTACTTCAGCACAAGCGGTTTGCCCTTTTTTAACGAATAGCGCGTCCCCGCGGCGGGGAATGTCGGCTGGAACCACGGCAACTTCGGGTACTCGATCCAATCGCCGGGGTAGTCCGGGTTCGTGGCTTTCTCGAACACCCCGAAGCCGACCGGGCGACTGCCGCCGGAACGAATGCCGACGGAATCGGACCACGCCCGGCGGGGCGCGGCGCCGTCCGGGTCGGCGTGGTGGATCAACCGAAGGTCCTTGACCTTGGAAAGGCGGATGTTCAAGCCGCCGTATTTGTTCGTGCCGCGCCGCGCCAGCGTCACGCCGCCGACCAGCGCGGTGATCTCGAACGTCAGGTCGATGCGGCGGCCGTCTTTGCCGGCGGGGTGGACGCGAATGCTCGTCAACTCGCGCACTATCGGCGTCTTGTCTTCCCATTTCCAGACCGACTCGGCCTCGATCTGGGCGAATCGGGGGCCGCGGCTGAGTTCGATCTTTCCGGTCGGCCGGGCGAAGACCCGCTGCAAGGCGTGCAGGTCGGCGCGCCCGCCGGCGTAGTCCACCTCGGGCCATGCCCAGTAGATCCCGCGATGGTGCGGGTGGTCGGGGGACCAGTCCTCGGTGAGCACCTCGCCGTCGGGACCGTAGAGCGGGTGGATGTAATCGCTGCGCGGCACCGCGTACTTTCGCGAACCCGGCCGGACCTTGTCGAGATACCCCTCGGGCGGCTGGACCGTCTTGTAGTTGTACTGCAAGACCGGTTTGCCCGATTCGGTGACGACAACCTGTCCGGTCTTGGCGTTCTCGGTCACCTGCAGTGCGGGTGAATCAGCGCTCGCCGGTAGGGGTGCTGTTGTCACAAGGACCAGTGAAACGAACAGGAGTGCGAGCGAAAAGTTGGCGTGGGCCATTGATCTGCGTCCTTCGAGGCGTATATCGAGTTGTCAACGGGACGGCTTCTTTAGAACTCGTAAAGAAATAACTTCCGGAATTGTCCTCATGAAGCCGCGAACGCATCGAATCAAAGGAGGGGGCGCCTGCCCCCGGCCCATTGGGGTGAACGCCGGAATCGGATGGGCCGGGGGCAGGTGCCCCCTCCTTTGACTGCGGCGCGCACGGTTGCCCCCACGCCACGGCATTCTGTCGAATTCCGGAAACAGTTTTTTTACGAGTCCTAAGCCGGTTCTTGGAGGTGTGGAATCCTCTGACTGTTGATAGTAATGACCAGACAAGGGAAAGTCCAGCCGATTCTTTATGGCTTTTCTCTAAGCCCCGCGGAAGCCGAGGTTGTCGTCGACTGCCTGTTGCATCTAATGATGTTCGTCTTCACCGTGGCTGTGACGGCTCTTTGTTCGGCAAAGGCGCTTCGCCGGTTTGTGTACTCGTCGCTGGGAGAGGCTGCACGAGGGGTATCTTATGGCCGTCGTCAGTGAGCATGTAGAGGCGGAAATGGAGCTTGGGCGGCTCGTCGGCGAAACTTCTTGTACAGGGCTCCCAGGTTCGTCCAGCGACGATCTGGGCGGCCTGCCGCCCGGTGAGCAACTCAATCTCGACAAGCCTCTTCGCCGGTGCAGTGGGGTCCTTCTCCCCTTGTGTCGCGGCCAGAGCATCTTGCATCTGATCCCCAACATCAATTGTACCCACCGATTGGCGGCCTAATTGCAGCAAGGCTTCGAGGATTCCCGGGTTCCTTTCCGGACAGGCTTTCTCCCCCTGCCGGGACCTTCATTTGCGCAATACTCGATATTTGCGTGTTCTCGAATCGTCGTGTACCTGCAGTTCAAATGGCCTATCCTTCGCCTCGTCAACGAGACTCCGCAAAGCCTTGAAATCATGAACCTTCTTGCCGTTGCAGGAGATGATCAGGTCGCCTTTGCTCAGTCCTGCCTCGGCCAGGGGAGTGCCCTCGGGCAGCCGAAGAATCAGAACCCCCGTGATGCTGCCGACCCCAACGGCACTCTTTTCCTCCTCCTCGGTCAGGTTCTTGACGGCTGCCCCCAGAAATGACTCTTCCTTCGCGCTCCGTTTCTTAGTGTGTCCTCCCTGGGACCGATCGATGTATTCCATCGTCGGAAAAACGCGTTTCGGCAACAGCTTCACCAGACGGGACGCCGTGACGCCGAATTCCATCGGGAAGTTCTTGAACCCCAGCTTCAGAACGGGGGATTCCGGTTTGACCCGGTAATCACCCGCGACCGGGTCAACGAACATCGGATCCGCGACGATCGAGTTCCTTTCCTGCCCCAGCTCCTTGCGCATCTGCTCGATCGTCCAGTTCTTGCGGGGCCGCTTGAAGCCAATGCGAAAACCCCATCGTGGCGAACGGCCCGGGGTAAAATAGCAGTTGTTGTCTTTCTCCCGCATCTCCCCGGGCTGCGCCTGAAGACCGGCCAACACCGTGGATGAACCGGTGTTGACGACGATGTTTCTCCTGAAAACGTCCTTGTTGTCGGGAAATGACTTGTGCCTTGCGGGAAGGTTGCCACCCAGGCAAATGAAGATGTTGTTCTCCACCGTCCGGTGAAACCCTTCCCGGAACTTGATGGAACACCCCAGCGTCAGGTTGTTGTAGATCTTGAAGTTCGTGGAACCGTCGTCCAGGTCGATCCCGAAGGAATGGGTGGTGAACGGCGGATGGGAAAAGCGGTTGTTGCGGATGTGATTCGGCTTCATCGCGTCGATCAGGCAATACTCGCCGGCCTTGGGATTGGCCTTGTGATTGCCCCTGTGATTCTCCCAGATCCAGTATCGGTCCTTCCCCCAGGAATTGAAGGGGCCGTGGTCGGCAGTCTCCTTGACCGTGTCGAAGACGTCGTTGTGCTCGATAGTGTTTCCGGACCAGGAACAGTCGTTCATGCAGATGCCGGCACGCGGTACGTCATAGATCGTATTGTGACTGATCACGTTGTCCTTCGTGAGTGACAGCAAAACACCGGCCGACTGCTTCTCTACCTCGCCGCTGACGGTGATCAGGTTGCCTTTGATCAGGCATTCGGACGGGTAGTTCTCCGTCTTGGGGCCCGGCGTGAGGTCGTCGGGGAGCTTCGTCCAGCCTTCGGGCGGGCTCCATTCCTGGCGGACGATATTGTCCACGGTGATCGTCTCATCCAGCACTTTGTAGAACTGATCGCCGCGCATCGTTTCCGCCGCGCCGCACAACGCGATGCCATTGGCGCCGATATTACGGATCAGGCAGTCCTGAACCGTTGCCCTGCGATTATAGGCGTTGATGAAGACAGCGTTACCACCGAGTTCGATGAAAGAACAGTTCTTCACGGCACAGTCCTCGGTACCGTCCAAGGTCACCGCGCCGCCACGATGAACGACGAAGTCCCCACCGTTCGGGAGGTGATCCCGGGTCTGCTTCCAGGTCGGCGCCGCACCAGAAAAGGAGAAACCATCGAACGTGACAAATCTGACAGGTGCTTTCGAGGTGCCCTTCAGACGAATCAGGTGCGGGTTGCCAACACCCTCGAACAGGGCGTCGTTCAGATCTTCTTTCTTTGCCGGCTGAAAGTAGAGGGTGCTTGTTTCCTTGTCGAAGTACCATTCCCTCGGCGCATCAAGTTCTTCGAATACGTTCTCGGCGAAGCGCAGTTCTGAATTCAACGTGGCACCATTGCCTTGCGTCGTGGTATCAATCGAAACCATGTATTCATAGAGATTACCGCCTTCGTCGTGTTTCAACACAATATGACCGCTACCCCACTTGGCCTTGTGCAGTGCGTGAATATACGCACATTCCGGTTTCTTCCAACCTTTAACCCGCTCGGCCGTGCGACCAAATCCGCAGTAGTACTGCTGTTTCGGATCGTAGTTCGGGTAGCGTGCGAGAATCTGACGCTTGCCGTTGAGAAATAGCGGATCGATCCCAACTTCGGCGGGCACTGCGGCCTTGTATATCTTGTCCGTGTGCGGCTCCCATTTCAGTTCGAGCGGACGGCCGCCGACCAGCCGCACCTCCTGCCCCTCGGCGGCACGCCAGACCACCGGAGCCTCTCTGGTGCCGGAATCCTCGTCTGTCAGAACAAGCGGCTCAGGCAGATAATAAACACCGCCGGCGACGATGACCTGAACAGGCTGTTTCCCGGCAGCTTTGCGGGCCATTTCTCGTGCCCTGTAAAGGGTTCTGACAGGCCGATCCGACGTGCCGGGGTTATTATCATCTCCCCTGCCCGAGACATAGATCGCAGTAGGCTGATTTGACCTCACCGATACCCCCGGTTCTTTCGCCAACAGATCGCCTGTCAACGCAAATGACACTACAAGTATCACCGGCAAATGCACGGCCGTGGTACTATTCATCGGACAACCACCTTGCTTGCCTTGTTTTGGGTGCAGACTCGTTGCTGACGCCAGGCCGAGACGACGTTCCCCTGGTATGTCCCCAAAAGCTAATTGAATTTCAGTAGTTCCAAATTTCGGTGATTGG
This sequence comes from uncultured Planctomycetaceae bacterium, assembly GCA_964547995.1. Lineage (GTDB taxonomy): Bacteria > Planctomycetota > Planctomycetia > Pirellulales > Thermoguttaceae > CAZJRB01. Next base: position 9,447 of record CAZJRB010000054.1, read on the forward strand.
TGCTAGCGCTGCTAGCACGAATTGGTATAGGTGAACGCACGGCTTTTCCTCCAAATGACTTTTTCCCAACGGGTCATTTCAAAGAGGGGGCCATGCGTTCGAGAAACAAGTGTACCATTTCGGCCGACGACGTAAAGACAGTAGCCGGGTGCCATGCTCACACTTGCGCGGGCATGTGAGTTACCGGTGCAGCCGCCCACGATTGAGGAAAGGGCTTGGTGAGCCGGCAAACGCAAACGACATCCGTGCTGCGGACCTGGGGACCCTGAAACGCTGTGGGGCAGTCCCGGAGTTCACCGGGTTCCTTCTTGCGACGCCCCAAAAGGGCAAACTTGCCAAGCATAGGGAGACAGGGTAGACTGAAATTCCCGGTCTCAGCAGAGACCTCCGACAAAGCTTGACTTCTTGTGAAACCCCCCGACTTTCAGCGAGGATGAACACGATGTCCGTTTTCCGGGCGATTTTTCCTTTATGGTTGATACTGGTGATGGTTCTTCCCGCGGCGGCCGACAACTGGCCGCAATGGCGTGGACCTGCGGGCGACGGCGTCTGCCGCGAGACGGCCGTGCCGCTGGCATGGAGCAAGCATTTCGGCATGGCCTGGACTTGCCCCTTGCCCGGCTGGGGAACCAGCACGCCGGTCGTCTGGGGCGACGCCGTCTTCGTGACCAGCCAGGAGAACAACGAGCGGCTCCTGCTCCTGCGGATCGACAAGAAAACGGGCAAGATCGCGTGGACGCAGGAGGCAGGGCGCGAGCGGTCACCGCAGGTCGACCTGTTCCGCAAGCAGGGCGACGCCCGCCGGCACCAGAAATTCCACCGCGACCACAACTACGCCACGCCCTCGCCGGCCACCGACGGCGAGCGGGTGATCGTCCATTTCGGCAACGGCGACCTGGCCGCCTACGACTTCGACGGCAAACAAATCTGGCGGCGCAACCTCCAGAAGGACCACGGCGAATACACGATCTGGTGGGGGCACGGCAACAGCCCCCTGCTCTACAAGGACCTCGTGATCTCGGCGTGCATGCAGGATTCGTGCGCAGATCTGCCGGGCAAGCCGTCGGAGAGTTACGTCGTTGCCCACGACAAGCGAACGGGGAAAGAAGTCTGGAAAACGCTCCGCATGACGGGCGCCAAGGCCGAGCGATGTGATTCGTACACCACGCCGATCGTGTTCCAGAACAACGGCCGGGACGAGATCGTTGTGATGGGCGGGCAGATGGTCGACGCCTACGACCCGGCGACCGGCAAGCAGTTGTGGTACCTGCCCGGGCTGACCGGCATTCGTTGCGTGACCGGCCCGGTGGCCGCCCACGGCATGGTCTATGTTACGCAAGGTATGCGTCGGCCGCTCTGGGCAATCAAGCCGGCCGGCAACGGCGGACTCTCGCGGAAGAACATCGCCTGGAAGCTCGAGCAGGGCACGCCCGACAGCCCCACGCCCGTCATCTGGCGCGATCTGATGTTTATGGTCGACAACAACGGGATCGTCCGGTGTCTGAACGCCTTGAGCGGACGGCTGCTCTGGAAGGAGCGGATCAAGGGCGGGTATCGGGCATCGCCGATCGCCGCCGAAGGGCGGATCTACTTCCTCAACACCGAGGGGCTCACAACGGTCGTCTCCGCGTCGACGCGCTACGACCGCTTGACCGAAAACCCGCTCGACGACACGACGTTCGCCTCGCCGGCCGTCTCCGACGGCAAGATTTTCATCCGCGGCAAGAAGGCGTTATACTGCGTGCGGAAATAGTACAGACAATTATCGCAAGGAAAGTAGCGAGCATGCGGAGAGGCCGTGAGTTTCTCGATATGTAGGACGGATTGCCAATCCGTCCTACAGCAATCGCGGACGGCACACGGAGTGTGCCCGCTACTTTGCTTGCCAAACACCAGACCCAACCCCAAGGAGTCCATCATGCGAAGATTGCTGTTGATCCTGCTGCTTGTAACGCTCGCCGCACCGGCCCTGGCCGCCGACAAACCCGACCCGCGGCCGAATATTCTCTTTTGCATCGCCGACGACTGGGGATGGCCCAACGCCGGCGTCTACGGCGATCCCGTCTGCAAAACGCCGGCGTTCGACGGCATTGCGAAAAATGGCGTGCTGTTCAACAACGTCTTTGTCCCGGCGCCGAGTTGCACGCCCTGCCGCGGCGGAATCCTTACCGGCCAGGCCGCCCACCGGCTCGAGGAGGGCGGAAACCTCTGGAGCTGGCTCAACCCGAAATTCCCCGTCTACACCGACATCCTCGAAAAGGCCGGATACTTCGTCGGCCAAGAGCGAAAGGGCTGGGGGCCCGGCTCGACGAAGGGGTGGAAGCACAACCCCGCCGGAAAGACCTTCAAGAACTTCGAACAGTTTCTCGCCGCCGTGCCCAAAGACAAACCGTTTTGCTTCTGGGCCGGAACCAGCGACCCGCACCGCGGCTATGCCTACGGCTCCGGCGTGAAGTCGGGCATGGATCTCGACAAGGTGAAAGTCCCCGGCTGGCTGCCCGACACCAAGGAAATCCGCAACGACCTTTGCGACTACTACTTCGAGGTCCAACGGTTCGACCGCGACATCGGCCAGCGGCTCGAACAGCTCAAAAAGGCCGGCCGGTGGGAAAACACGCTCGTGCTGATGACCGGCGACCACGGGATGCCGTTCCCCCGGGCGAAGTGCAACCTGTACGACAGCGGCACCCACGTGCCGCTGGCCGCCCAGTGGCCGGCCAAGATCAAGCCGGGCCGGGTGGTTGACGATTTCATCAGTTTTTGCGACTTCGCCCCGACGTTTCTCGAAGCCGCCGGCATCAAACCGCCGAAGGATATGACCGGCCGCAGCTTCACGAACCTGCTGACCTCCGACAAATCCGGCTGGATCGACCCGGTACGCGACAAGGTCTTCGTCGAGCGCGAGCGCCACACGGTCTGCCGCCCCAACGGGCAGAGCTACCCGGTCCGCGGCATTCGCACGAAGGACTTCTTTTACCTCCGCAATCTGCGGCCGAACCTCTGGCCGATCGGCGACCCGGACGTGTTCCGCGACTGCGACGGTTCGCCGTCGAAGACGGAGATTCTCAAGCGCCGCGCCGAGCCGGAGATTGCCCCGTTCTTCGATCTGTCGTTTGCCAAACGCCCGGAGGAGGAGCTGTTCGATCTGAAGAAGGACCCCGACCAGATCCGCAACGTCGCCGCCGAGGCGAAGTACGCCGACGTGAAGAAGAAACTCCGCGCCGAGTTGGACAAGTGGATGGCCGAAACGGCCGACCCCCGGGCGAAAGGCGAAACCGATTTCTTCGACACCGCACCCTACCAGGGTAGAAGACCTCCGCAGAAAAAGCCGGCGAAAAAGGGGGACAAGAAATGAAAGGGCTCTTGCGGTTGAACACAGCAAACGTCATTCTCGTTCTCTTCGCAGCGGGGATCTCTTGAGACATTTATTAAACCTGGTTTCTTTTCTCCTTTTCGGCACAACCACGCCGTCTACGAGACGATGGAGGCCCATCCGGAGTTTCCGCCGAAGGAGCTGAACGTATTGCGGGCCGGGTTCGGGGGGCATACACGTAAACGCTACCACACTGCTGGACAAGCCAGCAGTGGCATCCATGTGCTTTAGTGGTCCGCTTCGTAGCGTTCGATTTCGGCCAGGGGGATTCGGAACTTGCCGCGGACCTGAATGAAGGGGATCTGCTGCCGGCCGAGCATACCGCGGATTTCCTTGCGGGATTTCTTCCACCGCCGGGCCAACTGGGCCAGCGAAATCGTATCGGCCAGATCGGGATCGGGCCGCTTCGGCTTGGGTTTCATCGGAGTCATGAGGGGCAAATCCGAATGTCGAAATTCGAAATACGGTAACACTTCAGCCGAATGGCGAAATACTTCGTACGATGGTCCTCCGAGGCCGTCAAGGGTTTGCGATGCCACAGCGACGGCCTCGGAGGGTCATCGTACTGCAGACTACCGACGAAAGCCAGGACTTGCTGGTAAGCGAGCGAAGAGGGGGCAAAGAGGAAAGAGCCGCAGGAAGGGTGGGGGCGAACTGCAATTGACGTTGCCGGGGGGCTTTTGGTAGTTTCCCGGCCCTTGTCGGCCACGATATTGTGCCGGCTCGCGCATGTCCCGCAATTCCCGGTTTCCCATTGACCTATGCCATTTGCCTCGGTCGGTCCCATTGCGATCCACCTGCCGGAAGCGGTCGAAGACAACGACCGGCTCGCCCGGGAATTTCCGCAGTGGAACATGGATCTGATTTATGAGAAGACGGGCATTGGCACCCGGCACGTGGCCGAGTCGGGCGAAACGGCCTCGGACCTTGGTGTGGCGGCGGCGGAAAAGCTGTTCGCCGAACACGACATCGACCGCCGTTCGGTCGATTTCCTGCTGTTTTGCACCCAGACACCCGACTATCCGTTGCCGACAACGGCCTGCCTCGTGCAGGACCGGCTGGGTTTGCCGACCTCGATCGGGGCACTGGATTTCAACCTGGGATGCTCCGGTTTCGTGTACGGTCTTTCGCTGGCCGACGGCCTGATCCGCAGCGGCTCGGCGCGCCGCGTGCTCTTGATCACCGCCGAGACCTATTCGAAATATATCGATCCGAGCGACCGCTCGCTGCGGACGATTTTTGGCGACGGGGCTGCCGCCACGTTGATCGAGGCCTCCGCGGAGCCGTCGCTGGGGTCCTTCATTTTTGGAACCGACGGCAGCGGCGGCGATGCGTTGATGGTTGCCGAAGGCGGTGCCCGACCGCCGGCCGACGCCTTGCGCCCGCGAAAACGCAAACGGTGGCCCAGCAGCCTTTACATGGACGGACCGGAATTGGTCAAGTTCGGCGTGGACGTCGTTCCCCAACTGGTAGACCGCGTACTCGGCCACGCCGGTTGGGACCGCGACGAGGTGGACTTGTACTTGATGCACCAGGCGACATCACTGATGCTCGGCCGTCTCCGCAAGTCGCTGGGATTGGATGAAGTGCAGGCGCCGGAATCGCTTCGGGACTACGGCAACACGGTTTCGTCGACGATCCCGCTGTTGATGCACAACCTGCGGAATTCCGGGCAGTTGCGGCGTGACAAGCGGTCGCTGCTGCTGGGGTTCGGCGTCGGCTTTTCCTGGGCGGGATGCGTTTGGACCGAAACGTGGGAAGCGAGCCGGGTTCAACGCCGCGACACTCCCTACCGTCGTGCAGCCTGACGCGGTGGACGGAAGACGCGGGAGTCGATCGCCGGTTCCATCAGAACCCCGGCACGCAGTGCCGAGGCTTTTGTCTTACCCGCCACTCACCACTGAGTGCCCCCCCCTCTCGCTATTCCTTCTTCAACAAGAACCCCTTGATGAACCAACTGTCGTCCCCTTCGCTGATGGCGACCGTTCCGGCGGGGCCGAGATGGCGGCGCACCACGTCGAAGTCGGGCATCTCCTTGCCGTCGATCTTCTGCTTGCGGACCTTATCCTTCTTCCCCTTCCCCTCGCCAAACATCCCGTTGAGCAGCCGCCCCAGAACCGTTTCCGACTGGGGCATCTTGCCCTGGCGGATCAGCTCGTACGTGGGACGATACTCTTCATCCGTGCGCGAGAACATCCTCGCACATTTCTGGGGTATGTTCAGCTTTTTGATCGCCTCGTCGACCCGGCGGTAATCAATACTCCGGGTAAGGGTCTCGTGCTCTTCGCGCGGTTGAAGGACCTTCAGCAGGAAATCGATGTGGGAAGCCACGAACAACTGGCCGTGCGAAACGGTAATCGCGGCATGGGGTAACAAGCGAGGATTCTTATCCTCTTCATCCTCTACCGTCTCTCCGCCGGGAGGAGTCCACGGCTGAGCGCCGACGCCGCTGATCTCGAACGGCGGGAGTTCCTCCGGTTCCTTCTCGATCATTTCCCAGATGATATGGCCGTCGATCTCGTGCCGCTTGATGTCCTTGTCGTTTTCCAGGGTCTTCTGCACAGCCTTGGCGACGGCTCCCTCGTCCTTGGTTTCGATCACGAACAAGAGTCGCTCACATTTCGGGGTGATCGGCATTTGGTAGTCGGTCACAACGGTCACCCGCTGGCCGAGGTACGCGACCAGCTCTTCCCGCAAGTTGATTTTCGGTCCGTTCGGATCCTTCTCGAGTTGTTCGAGGACGTCTTCCCAGGCTCCTCCCTCCTTATCGCCAGAGAGTTCATCGAAGAGCGGGCCGAAATTGTCGAAGGCGTTGAGGATGTCGGCGTAGAAGGTGTAATAACTGGCAATGTCCCGTGGAACAAATCGTTGGGGCGCAAAGTCCTGCCCGTTCGGGAAAACGAGCATTTTCATCGACTTTTCCCAAGGTTTCGGCGCGTAGACGGCGGACCGGTGTACGACCTCGAATTGCTCGCTGGAGAAGTCGACGAATCCGCCTACTCCCTGGACGGCCTCGAAGCCCTGGTTGCGCAACACCTTGAAGATCGACGTGCTTTCTTTTCGGCGTCTGTCTTCGGGAGTTGCCGCCCGCATCGCCTCGACATAACCCAACGGATGGACAAACCACCGGATCTGCGGCATGGCCCCGGCAAGGTCTTTTGCACACCGCCCCCTTACCACCTGGAACCCCTTGACGTCGCTGAGGCTGTCGTTGCGGACGGCCGCGATCCGGGCGAGGATCCCCCGCAACTCCTGAAGATCGTCGCAGGTGCAAAACAAATTGTCGGTCAGGCAGTAGAACGTCTTCTTTTGCGGGGCGTCGGGCTTGTCCTTGGGTTTGGCGCGATCGAACCGCAGGACGGTAGCCTTGGTCTCCTCGACACTTATCTCTGATCGTGTCGCCCCTTCTTTCTTCATGTCGGCGGAGATCCTCACGAGTAAGGCTTCGGCTTTCTCCTCACGTCCGGTAACATCGACCACCATGGCCAGAGCGGCCTTGCGCGGAGCCGGCAGGACCAACCCTAGAGCCGTTTCGCCGCCCGCGATGACCTTTAGATCATCCCACTTGACTCCCAGCCGTTCGTATACACCCGACCACCGCTCGTCGAATTGCCGTTTGATGTCCTTGGTAAACGGTTCCATCACGGGATCCGCCATCAGTTGGCCGATTTGCGTCTTGTTGAATTGCTCGATCATCTCGTTCATGTTGGCGATGACGACGAAGCCCTTGGTCGTGCCGGGAAAAAGGTTTTCGCTGGGCCGGGCAATTTGGGCAAAGCACGCCCCGGCACCCAACAACATCGCGGCAATTCCTATCGACAAGCAAGTGCAAGACCTTGGCACAATGCGTCTCCTTCAAATTCAGAATAAGATAGTAATCATGATGCGGAAACCGGACTTCTTTCTGCGACCCAAAAACCCGAGTAGAATCGCTAGATTTTAGCCAAACAACGCATTTCATGCCAGAGCGGTTGACAAGATCGAGGCTCCCCCGAAAAATAGGGGTTCTCCGGTCTTTCCCCCTCGGCAAATCGGTCCACTTACCATTTTCGTCGGCAAGGAGACCGAACTTTCTGGACACCATCCTCCCGACAGGCCATAATACGCCCCATGCGCGACTTCGAGTACGAAAGCCTAAGCCACGATCCACTACATGGATACATTCCGTTCACCTCTTCCGTGGGGACACCATGCGAAGGTGAATCGGCCGACGAGGTCTCCGAGCGGCATATCATCGACCACCCGTGGCTCCAAAGATTGAGGCAAATCCACCAACTACAGACAGCTTGGTGGGTCTTTCCCACGGCCGAACACACCCGGTTTCAGCATGTGCTCGGGGTGATGCACCTGGCCAGCCGGGCGGTCGACGCGCTTTTTGAGAGCCTTAGGGAGATATGTCCCGACGTACCCGGCCGCGGTTACGTCGAATCGCTCATGCGGCTGGCCGGGCTCTTGCACGACGTGGGGCACGGGCCGTTCGGCCACTTCTTCGACAAGCACTTCCTGGCCGACTTCGGCCTGAACCACGAGATCATCGGCAGCCATATCGTCTGCCACGAGTTGGGCGATCTGATTCGGCGAATCCGCCGCAACCCCAATAGCCGTCTCGCGGAGAGTGAAACGCTCGATCCCGAGCAGATTGCCTACCTGATCACCCGCCCCAAGGAGAAACCGGACGCCGCCCCGCAATGGCTGCGGTTCTTGCGGAGTCTCTTCAGCGGGCTCTACACCGTCGACAACATGGACTTCGTGCTGCGCGACGCCTACATGGCGGGCTACAGCACCAAGGCGTTCGACCTCCAGCGGCTTCTGCACTACAGCACGTTCACTCCCAAGGGATTGACGATCCACGAGCGGGGGCTTTCGGCGCTGGTCCGGTTTATCTCGGTAAGGGCCGACCTGTTTCGCGCGATCTACTTCCACCGGACCGTTCGCGCAATCGACCTGACCCTCCAGGAATTGTTCGCCGACAGTAAGACGTACCTGTTTCCCGGAAATCCGCTGGAACACCTCGACGAGTACCAGCAACTCACCGAGTGGTCGCTGTTGATGCGGGTCGGGCGCTGGCCGGACAGCGATCATGCGGGCATGCGGGCGCTGGGCGATCGTTGGCGAGAGTTTCTCCAACGCCGCCTCCGCTGGAGGATGGCGTGCGAACGCACCATCTTCTTCGCGCCCGGCGAGTCGGAACGCAGCAGCATCTTCGGCAACCAGAAGGTCTTCGAGGCGGCGATCCGCGACAACCTGCCCGCCGAACTGAAGGACCTGCCGCTTAGGGTCGATACGGCGCGGCACGTACACCGGCCGGGCGCCCACACGCCTGCCGCCGGCCAAAACTTTCTCTACGAGCCGGCCAGTGGAAAAATCCTCAGTCTCGACGACCGCGAAATGTTCCGGCGGATCGCCGTCAGCTATCGCATCTGCCGGATCTACGCCCGCGACGATAGCCACAATACCGAACTGGCCGCCGCCATGGACCGGCTCACCCGCTCCGGCGGGGCCGATGATGCAACCAATATGTAGAAGAGTGGACAGAGGACAGTGGGTAGTGGGTAGTGGGTAGTGAATTGTGGGTAGTTGTGGAAAACAAGCACATAAAGCCGCGACCGGTGGTCGCGAAGAAGTGGGGAGCGGGTTGCGAAACAAGAAAACCGAATTGTACGAGAAACTGGCCGACGACGTGCGAAACGTTCTCCAGCGCGAGCGGGATCCGATCGCCAACGCCGCCAATCTTGCCGCGATAATCTACCGGACGCTCCCCGATCTGAACTGGGCCGGCTTCTACTTCCTCCAAGGCGACGAGCTGGTCCTCGGCCCCTTCCAGGGCAAACCGGCCTGCACCCGGATCGCCGTCGGCCGCGGCGTCTGCGGCACGGCGGCCGAGCAACGCAAGACAATTGTCGTCGAAAACGTCCGCGAATTCCCCGGCCACATCGCGTGCGACACCGGGTCGAACTCGGAGATTGTAGTTCCCATCATCAAGGAGGAAAAACTCGTCGGCGTGCTCGACCTCGACAGCCCGCTGCTCGCCCGGTTCGATGCCGACGACCAGGCCGGCCTGGAAGAGTTGGTGGCGATCTTCGTCGAAATGACGCAATAGCCGGGAGGCAACGCCCCGCGGGATCATCGAATACGGCCGGGTTGACCAACTCCCGTTTGGTGGGGTAAAATAGTAGTGGCTTTCCGGTGCAAATCCGCCTCAAAACGTCGGGAGACGAGCCCATGTCGAAGATCGGGGACGTCGAGCGGAAAATCCGAAGAATCGAGGGCTTCACGGCCCAGTTCCTCTATCTCGACGGAACCGACGTCCGAAGCGACAAGACCGGCCTGCCACAGTACCACTACGATCGCGCGGCAAGCCATGACATCACCGTCGACGCCTGGAAGAATACGAGATTCAAGAAGGCCTTTCCCGGCTACGACGTAAGGGTGCTGGACGGCCGCCGCAACCTCGTCCAGGGCAACACGAGACTGGGAACCGTCCGGCGGAGTTACAAACGGTGATGACAGCGGAGCAGCCAAACACCATGCCCAACCAACCAACCGAGTACGAAAACCCTCTCACCGCCCGCTATGCCTCGAAGCAGATGAGCGAAATCTGGAGTCCGCAGCGGAAGTTCAGCACTTGGCGGAGGCTCTGGATTGCCCTGGCCGAGGCGGAATCGGAGCTGGGGCTGCCGATCACGCCCGAGCAGATTGCCGAACTCAAAGCGCACGTCGACGACATCGACTTCGACGCCGCCGGCCGGCACGAGCGGCGGCTGCGGCACGACGTGATGGCCCATGTCCACGCGTACGGCGATGTCTGCCCGAAGGCAGCCGGCATCATCCATCTCGGGGCGACAAGCTGTTTTGTGGGCGACAACACCGACGTGATCCTGCTTCGCGATGCCCTGACGTACATCCGCCGTCGCGTGGTGGCGGTGATCGATTGCCTTGCCCGCTTCGCCGCCGAGTATCGCGATCTGCCGTGTCTGGGGTTCACCCACATGCAGCCGGCCCAGCCGACGACCGTCGGCAAACGGGCGTGCCTCTGGGCGTACGATCTCGTGCTCGATCTGGCCGAGATCGAGCATCGGTTGCAAAGCCTGAAAGCCCGCGGCCCGAAAGGAACGACCGGCACCCAGGCCAGCTTCTTGAGCCTCTTCGACGGCGACCACGAGAAAGTCCGCAAGCTCGAAGAGTTGGTCTGCCGCAAGATCGGTTTCGACGAAAGCTACGCGGTGACCGGCCAGACCTACCCGCGGAAGATCGACTCGCAGGTGCTCGGCGTCCTGTCGGGCGTTGCCCAAAGTGCCCACAAGGCGGCAACCGACCTTCGGCTCCTGGCCCATCGCAAGGAGATGGAAGAGCCGTTCGAGAAGGAGCAGATCGGCTCGTCGGCGATGGCGTACAAGCGGAACCCGATGCGGAGCGAGCGGATTTGCAGCCTGGCGCGGTTCGTCATGTCGCTCGAATCGAGCCCGGCGGCAACGCTCTCGACGCAATGGATGGAGCGGACGCTCGACGACAGTGCCAACCGCAGGCTGGTGCTGCCCCAGTCGTTTCTGGCGACCGACGCGGTGTTGATCCTCTACCAAAACGTTGCCGACGGGCTTGTCGTCTACCCGAAGGTGATCGCCGCCCATCTCAGCGCCGAGTTGCCGTTCATGGCGACCGAGAACATCCTGATGGCCGCCGTGGCCGCCGGCGGCGACCGCCAGGAGCTGCACGAGCGTATCCGCCGGCACAGCCAGGCGGCGGCCGCCGTGGTCAAACAGGAAGGCGGCCAAAACGACCTGCTCGAACGCCTCCACAAGGACGTCGCCTTCGACGCCGTCGACTTGGATGCCGTCATGGCCCCCGCAAAGTTCATCGGCCGCGCCCCCGAGCAGGTCGACGAGTTCATCGCCGAGGTGGTCGATCCGATCCGGCAGAAATACCCCGACGATCTCGGCGGCGATGCAGAAGTGAACGTGTAGCCGCTTGCGGCTTCGCAGTTGCTTACGATTTCCGCCGGCACTGCGAGCAGATTCCGGTAACGAACATCCGGTGGCCGAGCACTTCAAAGTCGTGCTCCTTGGCCGCGGCGTCGCGGATCTTTTCGAGATCGGCGCTGTGGAACTCGATCAGCTTGTTGCAGTTCTGGCAGTAGAGGTGGTCGTGGGTGGGATAGCCGTAGGCGTGCTCGTAGACGCTTCGGCCCCCGAGCACCATCTTCCGCAGCATGTCGGCCTCGACCAGCTCGGCGAGCGTGCGGTAAACGGTCGGGCGGCTGACCTTCCGCTGCGAGATGAGGTCCTGGAGGTGCTCGATCAGCTCGTCGGCGTCGAAGTGGTCGTGGTGGCTGAAGACCGTCTCGACAATCAACTGTCGCTGCTGGGTGATCCGCTTGCCCCGGCTTTGCAGAAACTGGCTAAAACGTTCTGCCGGCGGCAGCTTCACACGGACCGATCCGAGAGAGAAGCTGTCGGACATGGTTACCCAATCTCATCCAAAAGTCGCTCGACCGCAATGTCGAGCTTCTCTTGTGTTTCGTAGGTTCCCTCGGCGATCTGCGCGCGGATGGCATCGACGCGATCCTGGCGAATTTCAGGCATTGCCTGGGTCTGCTCGATCAGCCGGGCGGCATCGGAGATGTCCACCTCGTCGCGGATCGGCGCCGAGTCGGCCGACGGGACCTGATCGGCCGGCTTCGACGACTGGGGGCCGTGCGACGGGTTGACCGACTGCGGACCGTGTACATGAGCGGGGCCGTAAATGTGCATCCTTTTCCTCCACTGGGACAATGCCGAAAGCGGCGTTGTTATCGCGGTGTTTTCGTTGTTATTTTTCCCCTCGAGCTTTCAACGATGCCCCGTGGATTCTCCAGATTGATTTGACGAGAGGCAAGTTCTGCCTTGCACTCGTTTCATCGGAAAACCCCGCGCCGCGGGATCAAACAATTCCTCACCGCTAAGTTCGTATCGAAATCCTTTTCTCGCCGACCTGTAACGCCTGTGACGGCACGTGGATCGGCCCGATGTTGCGTTTGGGAACCGGTTGTCGTCTTGCGTCAACACGGCTCTGGTAAATTTACACGACACGCGTCGTTTGGAACCGACCTTGCCGGATAGCAACGTTGCGATTGATTCTTACCAACCGTTGCGGCGCTGCCTTAACGGCAAGGCGGGCTATGCGGCCGGACCAATCGGTGCAGCGGGAACAGACCTCCGCTCGCGCCACCTTTCCGCGCTTGGGTACGACCGGCACGTCGGCTATCGGCCACGCGACCGGCAGCCGCCCTGCAACGTGTCACCTCGTGCGACGAAAATTCCTCCTTGAAAAACGGCTCCCGGTTGCGTCTTCCCGAATATTCCTATTTTGCACCAATAGGGCCGTAAAGCCAAGTAGATACCGTGAGAAGTAGAATCTCCGGGGATTAGTTCATTTACGCAGTCTCCCCGCTGACGGTTCTCCCAAATCGGAGAATTCGGGGAATCTCGGCCCCCCGACTTGGGCTGCGGATTATAGGTATTCACCAGGATCCAGACAAGATCGACCGGAGGAGGACCTTCCGAAATACGCTCTTTCGGGGGGGATCTGCTTTCTTCGTCACCGCGAAAGGGGTACTTTGCGAGGAAAATTACCCGGCGTTGCGAAACTCGGGGCGGTTTGGGCGGTTTATAGGATTACCTACATTCCCATTTCCCTCCAACCCAAGGAGAGCGAATCATGCGCAAAGCACTCCCCTGTGTATTGACGGCCTTGGCGGTCGTCGTGCTGCCGCAAGCCCTTGCGGCCCAAGAGAGCAAGCGACCGGGGCGCCCCGGTCCCGAGATGCTGTTTCAGCGCCTCGATGCAAACAAGGACGGCGCCATCAGTGCCGACGAACTACCGGATGGCGTCCCCGAACCCATCAAACAGGCACTCATTCGGGCGGATCGGAACAAAGACAAGAAGGTGACGATCGCGGAATTCAAAGAGATGGCAAAGCATCGCCAAGGTGGTCCCCCGCACGGCAGGTCGCCACAGTGTCCCGGCAACCCGAAGGCCGGATCGCCGCAGGGTCTCACTCCGGCGATACTCTTTCAGCGGCTCGATGCCGACAAGGACGGGGCCATCAGCGCCGCCGAAGTGCCGGATGGCGTCCCCGAACCCATCAAACAAGCGCTCATTCAGGCGGATCGGAACAAAGATAAAAAGGTGACGGCGGAGGAATACCGAGAAGCCGTAAAGCGTTACCATGCAGCGTCTTCCAAGCGCCGCCCGCAGGGGCCTCCACACGGCGAGCGAGCGCACCATGGTCGTGGACAGGGGCATTACGGGCAACGTGCCCGGTCACACGATCATCAGCCGGGTCCTCCGCAAGCCGGGCCGCGGCCGTACCGTCCCGATCCCAGGGAACTGTTCGCCCGGATGGATAGAAACAAGGACAAGCAGTTGAGCCTCGAGGAATTTGCGGAAGGGATGAAGCGAGCACACCAGGTGATGGCGGCACGCCGTCCCGGCGGGCCAGGACCGCCAATGGGCTATCGTCCCGGCGGCGCAGGACCCCCATCGGCCCAGCGGATGGCGATGGCCGGCCGCGCGATCTTCGAAAAGGCGGACAGGAACGAGGACGGCAAAATCTCGATCGACGAGGTGCCCGAAGAACGCCGCGAGGGCTTCAAACGGCTCCTGGAAAAGGCCGACAAGGACGGAGACAAGGCCCTAAGCGGCGAAGAGGCAAAACGCGTGGCCGCCTACATCGGCCAACGGATCCGCGCCGGGTACGGTCAGGGGCATCGGCCGGGTCCGGGGATGGGCAGACCGCCCGGCCGAAGGCCCGAATCGTTTCCCAAAAGGGCTGAAGCCGCCCGACGTGCCGGCGAAGCAGAAAAAAAGACGGAAGCAAAGAAAAAGCCCAAAAAGGAGAAGAAATCCAAGAAGATGAAAAAACCCAAGAAGAAATGAGCCTCGGCGGGGTATGTCCCGGCGAAATCGAGAGCCATACGCCCGGCGGGGTGCCGGTTGCCTCGCTGGGCGTTCTCTTGCGCGATAACACCCCAATTTGGGGAACGAACCTGAAACTTTTTCCCCCTGTCCTGCGTATATAGAGCAGAAGGATATCGTGAATCGCACCCTTCTGGATCGCAGCGGAGCACGAAGGAGACTTCCCATGAGCAGCAAGCTGTCGGATTTCGCGAAAGAAGCGCTGATTGCCCGACATCGTTGGGAACAGCCGGTTCGCGTTCCCCTCCGCGCCTACGTGCGATTCTGTCAACACATCGATTCGGAGCTTCAGAAGCTGGTGGCGCGATGGGCAACAGGACCGGCTACCGGCCCGTGGACCCTGCGTCGTCGGGGACTTCGGTAATGGTAGAGAACTCAACGTTCGGGCTTGTCCCGCACGGGATATTTGGCAGTTTTAACATGCCCCCCTGTTCTGCCTGTCCGCGGGGCAAGCCCGAACGTTGACTGCCTTGGAGGTTTTTTTGTGAAGGTGAATCTTCCCGAGTGAAACACACGCTACTCCTTCGTCCCTCGCGTCGTTGGGGCAGCAGTCGTTCTGCTGCCCCGGCGGCGCGTTTTGCGTGCGCGGCTACCGGACGAATTTCGCCCAGAAGGGATGTTGGCGGTCGCCCCGGGTGCGAACGTCCTCCAGCAGCGTACGGAGATCGGGTTGCACGAAAGGCTCGCGGCCGTTGATCTTCTTGCCGTTGACGACGATGCTGACGCGCTGCTTGAAGTTGAGCATTTGCGGTGAGAGCCAAACCGTTATCTGACCCGAGCCCGTTGTGACCGAGACCCCGTTGGCGGCGGTCAGCCTGGCCTTGACGGTCACGGGTCGGACCCCGCGCGGCGGCGGCCAGTTCACCGGTTGGACCATGGCCCTCGGCGGCATCCCCGACATCTCGATCCACCAGAAGAAATTATCCCAGGGCCGCATCGTCGAACACTCGAACTCGCGGGGGTAAAAATCCCGCTTGAACCGGTCCATCCAGTCAAACGTCCTGAGAATCTCGTCGTAGAAATGCTCGTGCCCGCGCCCGAGATATTCCACAACCGTACAGTTGTAGCCCCGTTTCAGATAGCGGTCGAGGTCCATGGCGTTCTTGGACATCTTGGCGCCGTCGTACTCGCCGCAGACGAAGTACATGGGCAACCGCTTGGCATTCTGCCAATAGAGGGCACAATACTTCTCCGACTTGGCGACGATGGGGATCACGCCGGCCCAAAGATCGGGATGGGCCAGGCCGATATCCCACGCCGCATCGCCGCCGATCGAATGGCCGCTCAAGAAAACGCGGTCCGTGTCGATCGAGAACCGCCGGCAGGCATCGCGAAGGCAACCGAGCACGGCCGCGTGCTCCCGCGCGGAGAAGCCGTAGTTCTTTTGATGCTCAACGGTCCAATCGGGGGCAATCACGATGTATCCGTAGCGGGAGGCCTGGCCGCGCCGCCACCCGTTGTCCCATGCCCCCGCCCACCAATCGATCTGGCGGGCCGGGGTGGTGCCGGCGCCGTTGAGTGTAACGATGGCCGGATAACGGCGATAGGGATCGTATTCCGGCGGCGTTTGCACCAAGTAGTGGAACGGCAGCTCCTTCGGCAGCCCGCGCACCTCCAGCTTGTAATAGCCCAGCTCGGCGTCCGAGACCGGCTCGGCGTCCGAGACCGGCGGTTTCATGTGCGCCAGCAGGTGCGCCACCAGCAACGGTGCGGCGCCCTCCTCCTTCTTCAGGGCAGCGTAAATCTGCTCGCGGTTCAACTTGATCGGCTCGTTGATGTACTGGTTCACCAGGCTGCGGACCCGGTACAAAGAGAGGGCCACTGGTAGCTTCTCGACCGCCGCGTCCGAACCCAACAACCAACCGCTGATCGCCAGCGAAAGCTTCATCTCGGGCGTCAACTGCGGATCGTTGAGATTCTGCAGAAATGCAGTCATCCGGGGAAGCGTGTTGACGTTCAACTCCCGCTCCAGCTCTTCCCGGATCGGCTTGATTTGCGCACGGGCCTGGGGACTTCGCACCCCCTCGAGCAAGGCGTCGAACTGCTTGAAGAACTCCGCGCCCCGGGCCTGCAAAACCTCGTACTCGGCGATCATCGCCCGGACATTGGCGAGAATCATGCCGGCGACGTTATTCGCCGGAAACGTCTTGAGTCTCGACAAGACCAGCCGGTGCTGGCCGGCCTTGCGGCGAAGTTTCATTTCGGAGAGAAGCCGCTGGGCACTGAGCTGCCGGAGCGACCGGATCGACGGGGCCAGTTCGTTCTCCAGGTTCGGGTTGTTGGGAAACGCCTTCACCAACGCTTCCAGAACCTGGCGTGCTTCCTTGTAACGCTCGCATTGATTGTAAAATCGAGCGATCTTCTTGTAATGTTCGGGGTTCTTCGGATCGATCTGCTTCATCAGGATCTTGTGGAGAACGTCGGTCGGAATGGAGCTGGTGGCCACCCGCATGTCCCAGACGTGCGAGATGCCTTCCACCTTCGTCCAGCGGGGCGTGATCTCGGTAATCCCCTGAATGATGTCGACCGGCCCGTGAGGCGTATTGAAGGTGAAGATCCGCCGGCCGAATTCATCAAAGGGAGTAATCTTCAAGACGGGGCCGACGCTTTTCACCCCGCGCCCCGCCCGGAGCACGCGCTGCCGGATGTTGAAGGTCTCCTCGGCGATCTGCCCGACGTTCGCCTGGCGAACCTCCTGAATCTGGCGCTTGGAAACAAACGTGCGGCGCAGATCGTCGTCCAGCAGGATGATCAGACGCAGGGGACCCACTCCGTTGGGATCGGGCGCCATGGGCTGGTCTGCCAGACTGGCAACCACCCCCAGGCGACCCTTCAATATCCGCCCATCTTTCATCAGGAGTTCGGCAGCCGGGAGCGAAGTGGCCGAGAAACCGACCGCGCAGAACATCACCGCCATCCCTGTCCATAACGTGGGGACGCGTCGCCTCATGGTGGATAGCCTTTGATTGAAGGGGCCTCGCCTTCTGTTTATTGTGTTTGGCCGCCGCTTCAAGTCAAGCGCCCTACCAGTCATTCGGGGTATCTTGACACGACCTTGACGGTCTGCAAAATTGGGGGAACTAGAGGAAATATCATGGATCAGAGATTGGTCTCCAAATCAATCGTTTTCTTCCTGGTCGCGGGTGGTGTCGCCCTACCCATCGCCGTGTGCGTATGTCTGGCCATTGGGACTTTATTGCAGGCAATGGGCGACACGGTGGGAAGCGCGGTCCTCACCTACATCGCCTGGGGGTGTGGCGGGCTGTGGGGGCTCGACTTGATCTGCCTGGTTCTCGCCGCAGGGATCAATTCATTGGGGGACAAAGACCCCCCTTCAGAGAGCGAGTGAGCCGGACAAAGGTCCCGTGTCAACCCCCTTCATTCCCCTGGCGGTTCGTTTTCTCGCGTGCTAGTTTACAACAGTGTAGACGAATTGTTTTCTTGCGTGGTAATCGCTAATTTCGCCGACCCTCTCCGATGTCGATCCGGTTTCGCTGCAAACGCTGCCACCAGCTCCTGGGGATTTCCGAACGGAGAGCCGGCAGCCAAATTCAGTGTCCCAAGTGCGGGCTTTCGCTGACGGTGCCGACGAAGGCGGCGGCCGACGCGTCGTTGGCGATGGACAAGATGTCCGGGCCGGTCGCCGAGGAAGATCCCGCCAATTTCGTTGTTTACGACGACGAGCCGGAAGCGATCGAGACTCCGCGGGCGCGCCATGCCGCCCGGGCAACCGCCACCAAGGACCCGCCCCCGGTCACAAGGACCGCCCCGGCGCAGGCCGCGGCCAAACAGGAAGCCGCCGCGCAACCGGCCGCGCCCGAGGGCCGGCCCGTCCCACGCGGCATGATCCTCTTCCACCGCCGGAATTTCTACGCGCAGGGATTCTTGTTCCTTTTGCTGGCCGCCGCGGCATTCGCCTCGGGATACTACATCGGCCGGGGCGACGCCACCTACGAAAAGAAACTCGAAGTGGAAGCCGCGGCAAAGGAGAGCATCCTGCTCGAAGGCCGGATCGTCTACAACCCGGGAACCGGGCAAATTGCCGGCGACCGCGGCGCTGTCATCGTTGCCTTGCCCCAGGGCACCCTCGACCCGAAACTGGATATCCGGGACATCCGCGTCACCGATCCGCCGCCGACCGAAAACCACAAAACGCTTCGCCGGATCAGGGAGCTCGGCGGAGGGTACGCCAGGGCGAACGTCGACGGCAACTTCACGATACTCTTGCCCGACCAGGGAAAATACTGCCTGCTGATCATCTCGGCCAACGCGACCCGCCCCCCGGACCAGGAGCCCGGCGAGCTGGACCTCGTCCAAATCGAGAATTACTTCACCCTGCCCGACCACCTGATCGACCGCTACAAGTACCGCTGGGAAACCATGGACATCAACGTGGGCACCGACCTGATCCAACAGGACTTCGGCCACGACGCAAAGCAACAGGCCGAACCGGAGGAACGGCCCGAAGCGGAAAAGGAATGAACTTCACGGCTCCCACCGGAAATCGACGTCCGGCATATCGAGAATGAAGTCCGCCCCGAACGCCTGTGCCGGCGTCAAGAACCCGCTCGGGGCGCCCCGGCTGAGCACCCGGTCCATCGAGGCCAGTGCGGTGGCGACGGTCAGGCGGTATCCCTCGGGCGTTTCGAGCGTGGCCTCGACGGAACCGCCGTGCGCGTCGGACGCGCGGCCCCAGAACGACGCCCGCCCCGATTCGCGCTGCTCTGCGGTCGGGCCCTTCAGGTGTTTCTGGATCGTGCGGTTGACAAAGGCGCGAATCGGCCACACCCGCAGCAACCAGAGCATCCCCCGGCCCTTGCGGAGTTGTTCGATCTTATCGCCGGGCAGCGACACGTAGACCTCGATATTGGGAATCGCCGTCGTGTACCATGCCGAGGCCACGTCGCCCCAGGGAACCGTTACCGCCTCGCGCGGGCCGCCGCGGAACGGGACCTCCCTCGACTTCCAGGCGATCGGCACCCGGGTGATCCTGCCGTCGGTGCGGACGCGTCCGCCGTGGGGCAGCCCCTGCACAATCGTCTTGGCCGTGCCGGGGCTTATGTGCTGCGGCGTCGAGAACGCGAGTTGCAGGAGCGTGGCCCCGGGCAGCCGCCCGGCGAGCTGCGCCGCAAGGCAGTCGCTCGGCACCACGTCGAAACCGACCGCCGGAATAATGCACAGGTCCATGCGTTTGGCGGCATCGTGCCGCGAGGCGGCCGCCTCGATCACCGGGATCTCGCCGGTGATGTCGAGGTAGTCGGTCCCGGCGGCCAAACAGGCGTCCATCATCGGCTCACCGGTCGCCGAGAAGGGCCCGGCGCAGTGGAGCACGGCGGCCAGCCCCATCAGTTGCTCGGCCGTTCGCCGGGGTTTTCCCAGCCGGAACACACGGCCATCGCAGCCCAGCTCGGCGGCCAGCGCCTCGATTGCCCGGCGGTTTCGCCCCGCCAGGACCGGCCGCATCCCGCGCCGGACCGCCTCCTCGGCAATCAGCCGCCCGGTGTAGCCGTTGGCGCCGTAGATCATCCAGCGTGAGTGGGGCATGCTACTTTCCCTTGCAATTGTCGAAAACAGGGCGTACATTGAGGGTGTTCATTAGAATCCCTTTTTGTCCGGAGGGCAAGATAGACTGTCTCATGTGGTTCGATCTCGAAACCACAGGTATAACGGGCCCTTACCGGTAGCGCGCAGGGGGAAACGGGATGTGGGATATCTATTGGGGCATTGCGGTCATCCTCATCGCCTCCGGCGGCGTTTTCTTAGGTGGGTTTCGTCTGGCGCGCAGGGTGTCGAAAAGATGGAACGCCGCAGTTGCATTCGTTACGGTGCTGTTGACTTCGTCGTTTGCTCTGTTCGTGTACGGATCGCTCGTTCTTGCGCGATGGTTGTCGTTGTCGAACGCGATCGTCATCGGCAACGCGTTGCCCTTGGGAGCGGCGTTTCTGGCGGGCATGGTGCTCGGGCAACGCGGAATCCGACGATGGCGGCGCGTGGCCTTCTCCGCGGCACTTGCGATTACGGGCGTGTACGCGTTGATCGAGCCTCTTTGCGTTTCGCCGCCGCAGGGCGACGACTACTGGACAAACGGCGTCTGCTTGCAGTCGAACGATGCCGCGTGCAGTCCGGCCGCCGCCGCGACACTACTGCGGCATCACGGCATCGAGGCAACCGAACAGGAAATGATCGTGCTGTGTCTAACCGGCCGAAAGGCAACGCGGCAACTGGGGCTCTATCGAGGCCTGAAAAAGAAAACCATCCACACGCCGTGGCGAGTCGAAGTGTTCCGCAGCAACGTCGACCGCCTTCGCCGGGAAGCCCGGTGGCCCGTTGTCCTCCCCGTCAAGCTGCGGCGAGGCGCCGACGTCGATCCCCGCTATAAAAACGGGCTCTTCCGGGTTTTCGGTGGGTGATGCCAGGGCCCACGGGGCCAGAATCCCCCCAAATGGAGACGGGAGCCCCCGGATTCCCCGGAAAACGCCTCGATTCCGCTCCACGGCAACTACTCCTTTGTTCTGAAAACGCACCCTTCCAGTAAGTGAAACCGCCATCAGCCACCCAAATGCCGGAATACCCTAAAAACGAATGGGGATGGACTCCTGGCGTCGGTCACACGGTCGTAGTCTTCGGTTTCACCGACGACGGGCGCGTGGAAGTCGGCGATCCTGCCGTGGGTAGAGAGCATTGGACGGTCGACGATTTGCGCGTCCTATGGAACGGCGAGGGATTAAGATTCGTGCGGCGCGATTAACGTCTCGTTCCCATGCTCTGCATGGGAACGCACTGCCCCGACGCTCTGCGTCGGAAACGCCGCATCCTCGATACGGCCGAAACCCGAAGGTATCGCGGAGGATCGGCTTCCCGCACAAAGGTTGAAGACGAACCTATCATGATGCATCCTCCGACCCGCTCTTGTCAAGGTCTGAGAACCTCTCCTCCGCGATGTCTACACGTTCTTCATCGGCCTCGGCGGCGTGTGCGTCGTCTGGCAAAGCGTCGGCCCGCTTCCGCAGCGGCCAGAACAACAGCAGGCCGAAGGTGACGAGCAACACGGCCAGGGCGGTGATGCTGGTGATGATCCGTGGCCAATTTGGGTGACTCTTGACCTTTGGCGGGACGAGATTCTCCAGGTCAACATCTTCGCCGCCGTCGATCGTCAAGAGCGCTTCGAGCGTTTTGGGGTCTTGCTCGGCGTCCATAACTTGGACCGAGCCGTCGGCCAAACAGACCCAAGCCCCGACCCATTCCGTCAGCTCGAATTGCCCGGAACGGCGGACGTGATTGCAGAAAGCAACACGGTGCTCCGACTCCGGATCTAAGCTGCGCACGACGTCCTCCCAAGTAATATCCCGCGGTTCCATCCAGTGGAACTTCTGGTCGCCGCCGACTTCGAAGACCATGATGGTGCGGGAGGTTCCGTCGGGGATCTCGCCGGTCGAGACACAATCGGCTCCCGGCCACGCGGTTTCCGGCCCGACAACGGCGACGTAGTTTGTGTACGGCGCCCCGCCGTCGGGATCGTTTGGGCACCGGAACTCACGAGGCATCATGTCGGCCAACTCGCGGTTGTTCGGCCCGTTCCAGGGTTCGTCGAAATCGTACGCATCGTAAAGCAGCTTCAAGTCCATATACGGCAAAATCAGCACCCGCCAACTGTGCATCGGCTTGCCGTCTTCGTCGGCGATGTAGGCGGGTGGAAAATGCCTTTCGAACGAGTCGTAGTTCTGCAATGCAAGCCCGATCCACTTCAAGTTGTTCCAGCAACGGCGTGGATACCCCGTGTCACGAGCAGCTTCTACGGCTGGATACAGTAGGACTGCAAACACGAGGAGCATGGTTCCCGCAGCCAGCCACCGTAGAGCGTTACGGTGTCCCGATCTGTAGCGGATCACAAGAACCAACAGGTACGCCGCGACGGGGATTCCCCACAGACCGAACAAGGCCAGCGACGACCAAACCAACACAAACACCAAGAACAGCGACCGCAGTGTGAACTGCACGGGCGTTCTTTCGGCTTGCGAATCGTTGTGTCTATCGGTGGTTGTCATGTTGTCTTCCCCGGCCGGCACTGACACTTCCGAGCGGGGTTGGGTTCCCGTCACGGTAAGCCCGGATGTAGATCAGGACGGCCAGCACGAACCCCGCCGGCACAATCCCCCACAGCTCGAACGCCGCCATCGCGGACCAGACGACGACGAACAGCAGAAACAGGGTTTGCAGTCGGAATTGCCATTGCACGGCGCGGGCGACTCCGCGATCAGTCGGGCACTCGGCTCGGCAGAAGAGAGTTCCGGTTTGCCGGGTGTGTGCCGTCTTGCCCTACGAGATGATTCTACCACGTCGACGGGGGGCGTGTCCAGCGATTGGTTCCCCTGTTCCCCTGCTCCCCTGCTCTCCTGTTCCGCCGCGGACGGCACACGGAGTAACTTTGGTGGGCCGGCGCGGCCTGACGGCCGCTGGTCCCACCTTACTTGATGAGCCGGGCGTTGAGCCAGTTGGCGTGGTCCTGCTCGTCGGCGCGGTCGGCGAAGTCGATGATGAGATCGAGCCGCTCGGCGCCGGAGAGATCGACGGAGATCGGCACCGGGGCGGCGCCGCCGCGGATCGTTTCGGTCGCGTGGCGCTGACGGCCGTCGACATACACCCGGGCACGGACACTTCCGCGGCCGGCGGTCGAGTCGTCGATACCCAACTCGGCCTGGAAGCGGCGATAGGGTTTGTCGAGCGAATACGTCAGGCGTGCGGCGCTGTGCATGCCGAGCCCGATGGGGTAGAGCCGCCCATCGCAGCGGATCATGCCGCCGGTGACGTTGCGGTCGGTCTTGTAGGGCCACTTGAGGTCGAGATAGGGCATGTGCCGGTAGCCGGCCGGTTTGAGCCGCGAGAGATAGACGGCGCGGCCGCCGAGTGGTTGGAGCCAGACGAGGTCCTCGGGCAGGGTTTCCCAGGTTTGCCCTTCTGCTCCCCCGTTCCCCCGCTCCCCTGCTCCCCTGCTCCCCTGCTCCGCAGCGGACGGCACACGGAGTGTGCCTGCTACTTTGGCGGTGGTGATCTTTAGCGAAGAGGGGCCGAGGACGAGTTTTTCGGCCAACAGGCGGGTACCGTCGGAGAATCCCGCCCAGGCGCGAAGGCCGGCGCCGGCGGCGGCGTCTTTCAGTGCAGGGTTGAAGATGAGCGCGGCGATGCGGTCGGTTTTGATCTTGACGGGCCCGACGCCGGTTTTGATCGTGACGATGACCGCCCCTTCGTCGTCCTCTTCCATGCCCTCGAACACCCCGGCGAGTTCATCGCCGTTGTGGAGGATGATGCGGTCGGAGTCGCCGCCGGCGCGGGCGACTCGGGTCAGCAGTCCGTCGCGTTGCGTTTGTGCGGCCGGCGGATCGAACACAATGCCGGCCACTGACGGCAGGGGGAGCTTCAATTCGCCGAACATCGGGGAGTCGGCCACGAGGGATTCCTTGTCGGCCTTGAAGACGTCGGCCACGAGCAGTCCGCCGTCGGCGGTGACGACGATCGGGCCCTGCGTGGTTTCGGCACACGTGCCCCAATAGACGAGATCGGCCGCCGGCAGCTTGCGTTCTTTCCCGCCGGCGGCGAAGGTCAATTGCCAGTCGGCGCCGATGCGGGTCAATTTTGCATCGAACGGCTGCCCGTCGACCGGCACCGCCGGCCGGGCGGCCAGCGGCGGCGCGAAGGCAACCGCGAGCAAGATGGAAACGGGAAGTAAGCGGTACACGTTCCTCACCTCTGAAAGATCGGCATGTGATTTTCGGGCATCTGGAGCACGATCAGCGCCATGGCGGCGGCGTATTCCTTTCCGATGGGCGAGAGCCATGATCCGCCTTCTTGCTGGCGGTCGATCAGCTCGTCGCGGACGGCCGGGTACCACTGCTGCCAATGCCGTCCGCCGGTTTGCCATAAGGCCTGCACGGCGTAGTAATGGCCGTAGAAGTAATAGGTTTCGCGGCGCACGACGCCCTTGGCCGGGCGGAACCGCTCGATGTAGGCAATGCCCTTGGTCAACTCGTCGCCTTTGTAGACTCCGGCACTGTGCAAGGCGACGACTCCGGCGGCGGACCGGGCAAAGGCGCTCTCCCCGCCGGCGATCATGTACATGAACCCGCCGTCGGCGTTCTGGCTCCGCTTGACGTAGTCGATCGACTGGTCGATGGTCTCGTTTTTCACGAAGAGCCCGGCGTTGCGCGCGGCCCGGAGCGCCATGACCTGGCAGACGGTCACCGAGATATCGGCGTCGGCCTTTTGCGGTTGGTATCGCCACCCGCCGTCGTCGTTCTGGGTGTTTTCGATGAGCTTGACGGCCAGCACGAGTTTTTCGCGCAACTCGGGCCGCCGCGACATTCCGTAGCACTCGGCCAGAAAGAGCGTGGCGAAGCCGTGGCCGTACATCGGGCCGTGGCTTGCGGCGCCGGGCACGGCGATGAACCCGCTTTCCTGCGTGTTTGCCAGGAGATAGTCGACGCAGCGGTTGACTTCACGGCCGTAGGGTCCGCGTCCCGGGGTGCTGCCGCCGGCCATAAACGCCATGCCGGCCAGGGCGGTAACCGCCGCATTACCGCGGTACGGGCCGGAGCCGAACGAGCCGTCGTCCTGCTGCTCGCCGACAAGCCACCTGGTCGCCTTCTCGATTGCCCGATCGGCCGCGGGGGTGATCAGCTTCACGGCCGTCTTCTCGGGATCGTCTTCCTGGGCGGCGGCATACTGGGGAAGGAATGAGATTGCACAGCACATGATCAGCAGCGCAACCCAGCGTCGAGTTCCCATGCAGAGCATGGGAACCAGGTTGTTTTCAATTTTCAATTTGCAATTTACAATTTTCAATTCCCCATTCCCTTTCACGGCTGCTTCTCTTCCGCGAGGCGTCGGAAGTATTCCTCGATCATCCGCTGGTATTTCGGCAGGAACTCCTCGATCGGCAGTTGGAGCATCTGTTCGCGTTGGTGCTGCGGCAACTCGCCCCAGAGTTTCTTGATAACCGCCCGCATCCGGTCCATATCGACCTTCTCGACCTGTCCGCCGCCTTGGGGACGTTGGTTGCTGGTGGAAGCGGGACGCCGGCCGGGTTTGCTGCCGGTATTCTGTTTCGGTTTCGGCTGGCCGACCGGCCGGCGGCGCGAGGCTTGCTGTTGTGCGGACTGCGAGGAACCGCTCTTGCACGATTTCTTGGCCTTCTTGATCAGCTTGTCGAGGTCGTCGACAATTTTCTTTTGCAGGTCCTGGGTTCCCTTGTCGGAATCGTTTTGGGCGATGCGTTTTTCGACTTCGCACATGTTGCGTGCGATGGTCAACAAGGGATTTTCGTCTTCGGCCGCGGCGGCCCCGCCGAGTTTGCGCTCGAGGCGTTCGAGCAGCTCCGGCGGCAGTTCGTCGCCCGGCTTGACCTGCGGCTTGACTTGCGGCTTGTCCGCGTCGGGATTGAGCGGATCGAAGTCGTCGAGCGGATCGCGGCCGAAGTCTTCGAGCAGCTCGTCGTCGATGGAACGAGGTTGCTGGGCGGCGGCCGGCGCCGCGGCGAGCAGCGCGATCGTAAACAGCAGTGCAAGTGCGAAGCCGCAAGCAGCTTTCCCAATTTGCAATTTGCAATTTACAATTTTCAATTTACAATTCCCCCTATTCATGGTAAATCCTCCTCCGGTGGCAAAGGTTCTTCTTGTCGCACGTCGGGCAGGCCGTCCAAGGCGTCCTCGGGGTCGGGCTCGGCCGGTTGAATGAGCTCGAGTACGAGCGTGGCCAGTCGGCCCTGCTCTTCGCTAAGCGCCCCGTACTCGCGCCGCTGCGCTTCGGTGAGTTTTTCTCCGGCATCGACTGCCGTTTGGAGATCCTCGGTCCGCAGGTTGATTTCCAGTTGCAGGAGCTTGAGGAGCTTCAGTTCGGCCAGGGTGCGGACGCCGTCCTGTCCTCCCGTCTGTCCCCCGCCATCCCCTCCCCCGCCCTCGCCGCCATTTTCGTCACCGGGTTGTTCGGCCTTGAGGGCTTCCAAGAGCATGTCGAGGCGTCGCAAGGCGTTCTTTTCGGATTCGATGGTTTCCGGTCCTGTTTGCCGCCGTTCGAGCCGTGCGGCGGCGAGCCCCATATCGCGGCCGGCGCCGGCGAGCGCCAGTTGAAAGGCCCCGGCGCCCGCCAGTTTCTCGCGCATCTTGGCGACGTCGGTTTGCAACGAGCGTTGCAGGGAGGCGAGTTCCTGAAGGCTCTTCGTTTGTGCGCGGGTGAGGTGTCCCCGGTCCTGCCGCAGCCCGTCGAGCCGCTCGGTTTCGGCGATGACGTTTTTCTGTTGGCGGCTGAGGTGTTTGACGGCGTCTTCGAGCCTGGCGAGCATTTCCATAATGAGTTCGACCTGTGCCTGCCGTCGCCGCCGTTTGAGTTCCTCTTGGGCTTTTTTGAGCGATTTTTTGGCTTCACCGGCCTGCTGTTGGGCCTTTGCGCGTTGTTCTTGCCCGGCATTTTGCCCGGCCCGGCCCATCTGCCCGGCGGCTTTTGCGGTGCTTTGTGCCGCCCGTTCGGCCAACAACCGCTCGAGGCGTCTTGCGAGCCGCTCCGTCTCTTTCTGCAACCGTTGCTGCTGTTCTCCGAGCCGTTTCAAGTCCTCGCGTTGTTTCCGGCCGCCGGGTTGCCCGGCATTCTGCTCGAATCCTTTTTCAACGGCTTCCTGGCGCCGGGCGAGGTCGTCGAGGTCGGCCTCCGCCTCTTGGAGCTTCTTGACCAGTCGGACGAGTTCGCTCTCGCGGCGGTTGGCGAGGATATCGAGGACGTCCTGCAAGTCCCGGGCGATTTCTTTTTGCCGGGCGACGGTCTGGCCGATCCGGTTGTTACCGAGCTGCCCTCCGGCGGTGCGCATCTGACCGCTGATGGCCAGGCGGTGCGCTTCGTCCAAGGCATCGGCGACCGTGCCGGCGGCCAGGGGCTCGCTGTCCCGCAACTCGGCAACCGTCTTTTGCATTCCCTGCTGGATGCGGTCGAACTGCCGGGCGAGTTCGAGCTGTTGCCCGGCAAGGATTCTCAGGTCGGCAACCTCCTGCGGCTTCAGGTCCTTGACGTCCCTGGTCAGCGTGCGGCGGCCGAGTTCCGTGGTGCGGCGCGAGACTCCTTCCTGGTTGCGCAACAACTCGCGGATCTCGCGGTGGAAGCGGCGGTAGTCGTCCCACTTGGCCAGTTCGCCGAGCATCTTCTCGAGCGAGGCGATGACGGCGTCCTGATGCATCCCGGCCTTGTCGAGCGAGGCCGCCACCGCGGCGTCGGTCTTCGGCGGCCTCGATTGCTTTTCCAGGTTGATTTGGGTCGCCTTGATCCCGGCGGTCAGCTCCCGGCCGATCATCACAAGGTGTTTCCGCTCGAGCCGCTCGATCTCGGCCAGGAGCCACCGCATCCGGCGTTCGATGTCGGGGCTGTCGACCTGGTTGTTTTCGAGGTCTTCAAGCAGTGCGAGGATGTGCATCGGCACGCCTTCACTGCGGCTGGTGAGCGTGCGGTTCACGTTGCGCTGGTTGAGCTCGGCCGCTTGGAGGTGGTCGAGGTCGATTTGTTCGAGCCGTCCGATTTCGCCAAGCCGGATTTGCAGTGCCTCGACCTGCGAGCGGCTGCTACGTTGCATTTTGAGCACGCGGGCAAGCTCACCGAGGATCTGGTTCTGTCGGCTGGCGATGCGGTCCTGGAGCTCTTCCGGCGTGATGACGATCAGGCGTCTCGGTTCGCTGGCACCGGTTTCTCCGCGGTAATCGGTTGCCGCGGCGTGGAAGCTCAGTTGTGTGCCGGGCGAGAGATTCAAGTCGGCCAGATTCCAGCGGTAATCGACCACACGGCGATCGCCCCGCTCGCCGCTCGAGAGCGCCCCGGGCGGTTGCGGACCGAGCTTGTCGGGGCCGATGAAAAGCGGCAGTGTCTCTTCCTTTTCCCCCTTTTTCTCCTTTTCCTTTTTCTCTTCCTCTTTCGGCAAGGTTTCTTCCGGACGCTGAAACATCAAGGCCATCGTGCGGATTGCCAGATCGTCTTTGGCCGAGACGCGAATCGGTATGATTGCGCCCGGCGTGACGAACACGTTCGAGGCGGGACGTTCGATCGTGACCGTCGGCGGCGAGTCGGGAACCGCGCGGATTTCCCAGTGCTCGCGACCCCCGCCCTCGAGGCCTTCCAGACCGGTCAGCTTGAACCAGTAGGAACCGGAGCGTTCGATCGTGACCGGCGACGCGTCGTCGGCCGGGATTGCAAACTGCAAACCGTCCTCACCGATACCGGCCGGGACCCGGCGGTCCCCCGCCAGGCACAACTCGGCCGACTCGAGCGGCTTGGTCACTTTCGCGTTCATCTCCAACCGGCTGCCGGCCAGGGCGCGGATGTTCCGGCCCGACGGCTCGGGCGGCCAGGCCGTGTAGGACGGCGGAATCAACCGGATCGAGAGCGACTCGATCACCGGCGGTTCCAGCACCTCGACTTGGGTCCACTCCATCGCCCGGTCGTCGCCGCCCCTGACGCAATAGGAAAACGGCCGGACAACGTTCTCGCGCCGGGTGATCAGACGCGAGCCGACGTAACGCATCAACTCGTTCTCCGAAGTCACGCCTCCGCCCGGGTCTTCGAAGCGATAGAATATCTGCGTCTTCGGCGGGAGCTTGGCGCCATATTCGTCCTCGACTTCGATTTCGAACGTTCCACCCCGCGCGATCCGCTCGACCTTCTCGATGAGCTTCAAGTGATTCTTCCGCGGCCACTCCGTGGCGTTGAAGGGGTTCATCAAGCGGGCGAGGGCGGTTGTCGACAAGCGGAAATCGGAGACGGCCAGAATGGCCGCTACCAGCACGATCGCGCCCGAGACCGCGACCGCCCGGACCGGCTGGCGGCGGTCCAGCGCGTCGCCGAAGTCGAGCAGGTCGGTTTCGGCGGTCGCCTGGGCAATCACCGCCCGGCGCAAGTCGGCCGAACCGGCGGTCGGCTCGTCTTCCGGTTGGCGGAGGAACTCGACGGCGGAGACGAGCCGGTCTTCCAGCTTGGGAAATCGCTGCTGTAGCTTCAACGCCAGCTTCACGTCGCCCAGCCGCACGAACATCGGCAGGCAGAGGAACCGATACAAGGCCCAAGCCAGAACCCCGAGCACCAAGAGCGAGCAAATCACCCGCAGCCCGCGGTCCTGAAAGCGAATCCAGTAATCGGTCATCCCGAGCACCACCACGGTTCCGATCACCGCCGCAACGACCCAGCTTACCCCATAGACCGCGACCAACCGCCGCACGCGTGCGCGGAGAGTCGCGAGTCGTTGTTCGAGCTGGTTGGCCATCACGTTTACCCCATTCTTATTCTACACGATCCACACTTGTTTCCATGCAGAGCCAAAAGTCGAAAGAGAGCATTTTTCGTACCAATGCGATACATGCGGGCTTGGCGGCCATGTATGAGCCTCGGGGGCGTGCAGAAAACCGGCGTGTCGAGAGTTTCGACACCCGCGCCGACGATATCAACATGGCGATAGCCCTTGTTCATTCTATACCATCCCCCCTACTTTCCTTAATACCCATTCTCCGACCAGCAGCAGCAAGAAGAACGCCAGCACGGGCCACTTGTTCCAGAGCGGTTTTGGCGGCAGCGACTCGATCGGGACCTGTCGGCCGGGCGGCAGGTCCTTGATGAGCCGTTTTGCCGTTTCAAAGGTGTAATACTGCCCGCGGCTCGTTTTGGCGGCTTCTCGCAATGAAGCCGTTTCGGTGCGTACCCGCTCGAACTCGCCGGCGGGCCGCTTGACGGTGAAATCGACCGACGGCGCCCGGCCCTCCATCGCCGGCAGTGCAATCCAGGCATGGTAATCGCCGACGCCGGGACGGCTGACCGTGGCCTCGAAGGTCGCCCGACCGACTGCCGCGCGGCGGAGCACGATCCGTCGCGTTTTCTGGCCGCGGTGTTCCAGCACGACGGTGACGCCGTCGTCTTCGGCCGGGGCCATGCGTTCGTCGGTAAACCGCACGCGAAGCCGGACCGGTTCGCCCTGGTCGTACTCGCGCCGGTCGGCGGAAAGAGTGGCCGTGCGACCGGCCCCGGCTAGCTTCGAGCGGCTCAGGTATCGGATCATCTGTACCCAGTATCGGGCAAAGAAGACGTCGCCGACCCGGCGGCGCCACCGCCACGTTTCGTCAGTCGCGTGGAACAGTACCTTTCCGGCGCCGACGTATTGCAGGCAGAAGACGGGCAGGGGTCGTCCGTCGTGTCCGAGTCGCCTGGGATCGACCGCCAACACCCGCGCCGCCGGTTTGAGGTCGGGCATTTCCATCAGCCAGTAGAGCGGCGGGAGGTTCGCCCAGATCTTGCGGGTTTCGGCCGACGTGTCGCCGAGCTGCATGGGCGGGCAGGCCGTGCCCAGCCTGGTCGGTTCGACCTGAAATCTCTCGGTGAGCACCTGCTCGCGGTCGGGGAATCGAACGCTGCCGAGGTCGAACGGCATCAGCTTCGCCAGCGGCGTATCGCGGAACGCGCCGGGCATGTAGTCGGGCCCTGCGATCATGACCAGCGCACCGCCCTTCCCCGGCTGATCGACGAAGTCGGCAAGATTCCGGATCATCGACCCGCTGAGCATTGCCGGATTGACATCGCCGAGGATGACGACATCGTACTGGAACAGCTCGTCGCGCCGCACGGGGAACACCCGCAACGCCGCCGCGTCCTGTTCGGCATATTCCAGGTCGGCGTCCTGCAAGACGGTGTGCAGCTCGATCGTCTCGTCTCGGCCGAGCATATTGCGGAGGAATCGGAATTCGAAGTTCGGGTAGGCCTGGACCAGCAGCACGCGGATTGTTTCCTTGCGGACTTCCACGGTGCGCTCTTGTCGGTTGTTGTCGGTGTTTAGTTCACCCTGTTGCGGCTCGGCCTCGACGGTGAATTTGAACCTGCCGACTTTTTGCGGGCGATAGGGAATACGAACCTGCTGCGTGGCGTCGTCGTCGGCCATGGTAACGTCGACCTTGGCGAGGACTTCCGGTTCGTCCTGTTCCCGCAGCGAGACGCGGATTTTCTTCCCCTTCATACCCGTTGCCGAAAGTCTGACCTTGAAGTGGACGACGTCGTCGACGAACACGACGTCGTCGACCAGCAGGTCGCTCAGGTTCAGATCGCGTACGGGCTTGTCGCTTCCCAACCCGACGATGTACATCGGCACGCCACGGCGCCTGGCCAGCGCAGCGGCTTCGGCCAACGGCGGGCCGTCGGTGTTGATCCCGTCGGTCAACAGCACCAGTGCCGCGGGGGCCGTCCCGCGGAGGTCGTTGAACGCGGCCCGCACTCCCTCCCCGAGCCGGGTGCTCGCGCCCGCCGGTTCGAGCGACTTGATCTCCCCGACAATCCCGGCCACCGCGGTTTCCTGCGTCGGGCGGACGCCGGTGAGGAAGTATACCCGGAGCTTGTAGTCTTCGGCCATGGCCGAGAGCATCGCGGCGTCGTTTTCCACGAGCAGCGTCCTCGCGAGGTTCCAGCGGCTGGGTTCGGCCTCGCCGGAGATCGTTTTTTTCACCCGCTCGCTGAACGCCTTGTGGGTATCCGTTTCGTAGCGGTCATCGATCGTCATGCTCAGCGAATCGTCGATCACTACGCCGGCATACGGCAAACCGGTCTTCTGAAGCGACAGCGACACCTGGGCAATCATCATCACGACCATTGCGACCAGCACCAACCGGATGCCGGCGAGGAACAAACGGTATGCTTGCGACGCCGTCCTGGCCTCGCGGAGGTAGATCGCCACGATGAACACCACCGCAAACACCGCGAACAGAAGCGTCACCCAGGGCGGCCACATCCAGTTGGTTTCGATACCCCAGACCGTACCTTCCCCTGGCCCGGGCTCGATGCCGAGCATCCGCTCGATCCAACTTGGCAGGCTGCCGCTCATGATGTGTGATGTCCGAACCGCCAGGCGAGGTAACTCTCGAAAAACAACAACCCCAACACGACGTAGAGCAACTTGACGGGCAGACGCCCGCGCCGCGCGATCCGGCCGCCGGAGGTCCGGACGTCGAGGTTCCGCCACGTGGTTTGGTGGACGAATGGAACGCCGGGCCAAACGTCGCTCCGCAACTCGTCGATGCCGAGCGGCGTCAGGTCGCTTTCGGCCGTATCGACGTTCACGGCGAAATGCTCGGTACGATCGACCGGCGGGCCGAATCGCGCCGTGTAGATGCCGCTTTGGAGCGTGTCGCCGAAGGTCCATGTGCTGTAGTCGCCGTGGGGCCTCAGCGCGACCGGCCGGCTGCGGCCGTCGGGCGATTGCACCATGACGGGTGCGTCGCCGGCAGGCGTCGAAACCGATACGCTCAACGGGTCCCCCACGGCGACATTCTGCCGCTTCAGCTCTCCACCCACGCAGAATGCCAACACCTCCTGAACCAACGGCACGTAGGCGGGCAGAATCGGCGCCGGCGTCCATGACGTATCGGCCGACGTGCCGACCAGCACGACCCGGCCGCGGCCAAAAGGCTTTTCGACCATCAACGGATCGCCCGACGTCGTTCCCAGCACGACCTTGGCTCCGGAATCCTTGGTGACCTCCAGCTTGAAGTACTTGAAAACCGGCGTGGTCGAGAGCCCGGCCTTCTCGCGCCCGCGGAACACCCGGACGATCGGGTGACGATAGCCCAATGGTTCGATCATCGTTTTTTCAGGCGAAACCGCTTTGCCGATGGCCGCCGGCAGCAGGCCCTCAGGGCCGCCCAGTTCCCGGTTGTAGCGGCCGGCCAGCACGTTTTCGCCCAGGAAGAAAACGACGTTGCCGCCGCTGTCCAGGTAGGATTTCAGCACCCGGACCTCGCTCGCAGTAAACTGGGCAACGTCGCAAAGAAAGATGCAATCGTACCGGCCCAAATCGCGTTCCAACAGCGCGCTTTCGGTCGTCACGTCCGCCTGCACCAGTGCCCGGCCAGCCGTGTCGGCCTCCGGCGACAGGGCATAAACGAGATAGTCGGTTGCCCCGCGGAACGGCTCGCCGGAAGGCCGCCCATTGATCGCGAGCACGCGTAACAACTGCCGGACCGGAACCGCCAGGAATCGCCGATTGTCGACCAGCAAGGGATCGCCGGCGGCCCGGACTTCGACCGTGTGGTCGCCCGGCGTTTCGAAACGATGCGAGAAGCCGACCGTGCCTTCGCCGCCGGCGGGCAGATCGACCGTCTCCCGGCCGATGCGGCGGCCGTCGACCAGCAGCTCGACCGCCTGCTTTTCCTTGGCGTCGCGCTCGAAGTTCTTCAAATCGGCTTCAAGCTGCACGTTGCCGGCAAGCGTCGTAATCGGTTCGAGCGTCCGCAAGTCGGTAACTGCAATGTTCCCGGTATCCGGTTGGCCGAGGTCGATCACCACCAGCGCGGCCGATTCGGCCAGTGTCTTGCTGCGGTCTTGGAACTCGGCCATGGCGGCCGGCGAAAGATTCGGCGCCCAGCCGACGCGTTGCAGGTCGGTCAGGAAATAGATTTCGTGCGCCAGGCTGGGATTCTCCCGCCAGGCGTTTTGGAGCACCTCGCGGGCCTTCTGCACGGTGTCGGGCAGATCGGCCGTGGTGTCGAACTGTCGGAGGTTTTCGATTTCCTCGAGAATCTCCCCCCGCTCCAATGCCGGCGTGCCCACCACTGCCTGCGGCGGCGAAGCCATCACGACAAGCGTAAAGGCGTCGCCCTGTCGGCTTTCCTCGACGATCCGCCGTGCGAGTTCCTTGGCCCGTTCGAATCGGCTCTTCTCGCCGGGCCGGTAGGCCATCGAAAACGAGCCGTCGATGACGATCATGCGGTGGGTCCGCGATCCGCCGCCCAGCGCGAGCCCCATACTCTCGAAGTACGGCTCGGCCACCGCCAGCACCAGCAGGACGATCAACAGCGTGCGGACCAGCAGCAGCAATAGTTGCTCGAACTGAATCCTTCGCGTCTTCCGCCGCATGGCCGCCAGCAGGTACTCCATGGCCGCCCACGGCATCTCGCGATACCTCCGCCGGCTCAAGAGGTGGATCAGGATCGGCGCCGCCGCCGCGGCCCACCACCCGAGCATCCACAGGTTCACAAATCCTGCGGCGTAGGGGCCGGGAATAGTGGATAGTGGATAGTGGATAGTGGATAGTGCTTCGTACACGGCGGGTTAACGGGGGTCGTGCTTTTGTTCGAGGGATTTTCTGAGACCGCTTATCAGGCGGCCAACTTCTGTTGTCAGGTCGATTAGTTTGGACTTCTTGTGTTCGTCCAGGAATCCGAGACGTTGAGAAACGATGATTTGTGTCTCAACTTCCTTGAGTGAGCCATTTGCGACAGACAGGAAATAGAGGAAGTCGCGCGTTGTGCGTCGGCCTTGCCCCTCAGCAACGTTTGACGGTATGGAAACCGCCGCCCGGCGGATTTGGCTCGTCAGTGCATAAACTTCCGTCTTGGGAAAATCGGCAGTCATACGATAGATCATCTCCACAAGATCAACCGCTCTCTGCCAGGCAATAAGCTCGCGATAATCTTTCAACGCCATAATTACTCCTCACCATCCAGCATCCGCCACCCACTACTCGACTCACTCGTGCGCCAGACTTAATGCCACACGAAAGCCAAGGTTATGGCACCGGGCGTCCGGCGAGTCGTGACTGCGGTATGCCGACCGGCAGCCTGCCGCGCCATAATTCCAACTGCCGCCGCGACCCACGCGGTTCGAGCCTACTTCCGGCCCCTGGGGATCGTCCACGGGAGACGTGCCGTGAGATTCAGCCAGTTCATCGTCAACAGGTTTTCGCTGCCAAGGATAGCGGTCTGAACACCACTCGAAAACATTACCGTGCATATCGTAGAGTCCAAAACTGTTTGCCCGGTACCGGCCTACCGGTGCGGTGAATACATAACCATCCTTTCCCGATATGGCCCACTTCCAATCGGGGAACTTTGCCTTCGCCGTACCATCGGCCACGTTGCCCATACGAACTAAACCCTCCGGATCATCGCCGTGGAAGAAACGCGTTGTCGTGCCGCCGCGGCAAGCGTACTCCCACTCCGCTTCGGTCGGGAGACGGTATGTCTTCCCTTCCTTTTTGCTGAGCCACCTGCAAAACCCCACCGCGTCGTTCCAACTGACATTCACCACCGGATGGTCATCCGTCTGCGCGAATCCCGGATTCTTCCATGTATACTCCGGCTTCTGTCCCGTGACGCCCCTCTCGTTGACACCCCATCCGCCTTTCCCGCCCTTCTGTGCATCCGTCCTGTAACCGGTATCCTTGACAAATCGCCCGAACTGGCCCACGGTCACTTCGTACACGCCTAGATAAAACGACTTTGTAATATGCACCCGATGGACTTGGCCCTCGTCATCATCACGTCCTTCCTCACCGTCCGGCGCCCCCATCATGAACTCCCCCGCCTGGATCAGCTTCAGTTTCATTCCGATCGAGCTGGTAATCTCTTTGGCACGCTCTGCGGTTCGATCTTCACCGGCAACCCGGCCGGCCATCGCGGCCAAGACGATGGCTGAAAGGAGTACGAGTAAGCCCACGGGACGGAACGGTGCCGAGATGTTCATGGTGAGAAGCTCCTCGTGCCTGTTTGTCTGTTATCACGGATAGTCGCATTGGCGAGACGCCAGTGCCACCCACTATCCACTATCCACCATCCACTATCCACTACTCACACCCTCGACGCCAAATAACTCGACAACACCACTTCCAACGACCGATCCGTCCGCAGCAATACGTAATCGATCTGGTGCATCCGACATCCCTTTTTCAGCACCCGCAGATAGGCGTTGAATTCTTCGAGGTACGCCTTCCTGAGTGCCCGGGGCTCGGCGAGCACCTCGGGCAATTGCTCCAGGCCCTTGAACAGCGTGGTGTGCTGAAACGGGAAATCCAGCTCCGCCGGGTCGAGCACGTGCATCAGGACGACCTCGTGGCGGCGGTGGCGAAAGTGCTTCAGCCCGGCCAGCATCCGGTCGACGTCGTCGAACAAGTCGCTCAGGACGATCACGATGCCGCGTTTCTTGAGCCGCTCGGCCAGTTCATGGAAGATCGGGCCGATCGACGTCTTCCGCTCGGGGACCGCGTCCTCCATCACTTGCAGAAGCTGCTTGATGTGCGACGGGCTGCTGCTGGCGCGGACCAGGGCGCGGATCTCGCGGTCGAACGTGGCCAGCCCGGCGCTGTCCTGCTGATGGAGAATCAAATACGAAAGGGCCGCCGCGGCGCACTGCGCGTATTCGAGCTTCGACATCGCCGCCGCCTCGCTCTGGTAGCACATGCTCTCGCTGGTGTCCAGCAGCAGGTGGCAGATCAGGTTTGTCTCCTCCTCGAACTGCTTCAGGTAGAACTTGTCGGTCCGCCCAAAGACCTTCCAGTCGAGATACCGCAGGTCGTCGCCGGGCGCATACTCGCGGTGCTCGGCGAACTCGACCGAGAACCCGTGGAACGGGCTGCGATGGACCCCGGAAACGTAGCCCTCGACGATCAGCTTCGCGCGTAATTGGAGCCCGTGCAGCTTGGCAAGCGTTTCGGGGTTGAGGTATTTTTGTGAATCTTCCACGGACGGTTACGAGGTTAAGAGGTTAGGAGTTTTATAAAGCCGCGACCGGTGGTCGCGACCGGCGGAATCCGACGCGTTGCCGGCACGCTGTGCGCGACCAACGGACGCGGCTTCATGTCCAATAAATCACTTCTCCGCCGACTTGAACACTTCGGGCATCTTCTCGCTCTCGGCGGCCTCTTCGTCGACTTCGGCCGTATCGATCAACCGCTGGACGATGTCGTCGGGTTTGACGCCTTCGGCCTCGGCGTTGAAATTGGTCAGGATGCGGTGCCGGAGGACGGGAAAGGCGACCTCGCGGATATCGTCGGTGCTCGCGTAGTACCGCCCGTAGAGCACCGCCCGGGCCTTCGCCCCCAGCGTCAAGTACTGGCTCGCCCTCGGCCCCGCGCCCCAACTGACGTACTCGCGGATGAAGTCGGGGGCTCCCTCCTTTTCCGGCCGCGTCATCCGCGCGAGTTGCAGGGCATAGCGGATCACGTAATCGGCAACCGGCACGCGGCGGACGATCTTCTGGAGCTTCAGTATCTGTTGGCCGTCGAGCGTCGGAGTAATCTTTGCCTCGATGTCCGTCGTCGTCCGCTTGACGATGTCCATCTCCTCGTCTTCGGCCGGATAATCGACAAACGTGTTGAACATGAAGCGGTCGAGCTGGGCTTCCGGCAAGGGGTAGGTGCCTTCCTGCTCGATCGGGTTCTGCGTGGCCAGCACGAAAAAGGGCTCGCTGAGCCGGTGCCGGTCGCCGCCGACGGTGACCTGGTATTCCTGCATTGCTTCCAACAGCGCCGCTTGGGTCTTCGGCGGCGTGCGGTTGATCTCGTCGGCCAGGATCACGTTGCCGAAAA
>CAZJRB010000055.1:0-47101 GCA_964547995.1 uncultured Planctomycetaceae bacterium
ATTGTGGCGACCTCGACCTGCTACCCCAACCCACCTAAATCCCGGAAGAGCGAGAAAATAAGGGTTAATCCGGTGGAAGTCTCCTACTATCCCGGGTGTTCGCTGCACGGCATGGCCGCCGAATACGACGAGAGCATTCGGGCGGTCTGCGAGACGCTCGGGGTCTCGCTCGTGGAGTTAGAGGACTGGAACTGCTGCGGGGCCTCGTCGGCGCACTTCCTGGACCACGACCTGGCGGTGCGGCTCTCCGCGCGGAACATCGCGGCCGCCGAGCGGGCGGGGCTCGATCTGCTGGTGCCCTGCGCCGCCTGCTTCCACCAGACGAAAATGGCGGAAAAGGAACTGCAGAAGGACGCCGCACGCTGGATCGACGAACCCTACGAAGGCAAGGTCGAGATCTACCACGTCAACGAGTTCTTCGACAGCCCCGAGTGGATCGCCGCCATCCGGCAGAAGACGGTCAAGCCGCTTGCGGGCCTTGCCGCCGTGCCTTACTACGGGTGTCTCTCGCAGCGGCCGCGCAAGGTCACCGACGCCGGCAGTCCCGAGAATCCGGTTTCGATGGATCGGCTGCTCGGGGCGATCGGCATGGAAGTCCGCAAGTGGACGTACAAGACCGACTGCTGCGGCGCGAGCCTGACGCTCACCCGGACCGACCTGGTCCGCAAGCTGACGGGCAACCTGTTCGAGGCGGCCGCCGAGGCCGGCGCCGAATGCCTCGTGACCGACTGCCCCTTGTGCCAGTCGAACCTCGATACCAACCAGGCGGAGATCGAGGCCCAGCGCGGCAAGCAATACGGCCTGCCGGTCTTCTACGTCACCGAACTGATGGCCCTGGCCTTCGGCGCCGGCAATACGAACCGCTGGTGGAAGCGGCATTTTGTGGACCCGGCTCCATTGTTGCAGAAAAAGGGGCTCTTATGACAAAGACGTTGTCGGACAATCGTGCCATAAAGCCGCGACCGGCGGTCGCGCCCGGCCCGTCGGAAACGCGCGATTCCCGTCTGGATGGCAACGGTCTTCTACAACGCCTGGGCGCGACCGCCGGTCGCGGCTTTATATCGGTGAAACATTGCGATAGGTGGGCCGGCGCTTCGCTTGTCCCACCCTACGCACTACGGCAGAAACGGTAATCAGCGATGACTGAGCAGAAAAATCAACTTGGCGGAAACGGCAAAGTCGGCTCGGTCATGGTTATCGGGGCGGGCATCGGCGGAATGCAGGCCTCGCTCGACCTGGCAAACGCCGGGTTCCACGTCACGCTGGTCGAAGAGACCACGGCCATCGGCGGACGCATGGCCCAGCTCGACAAGACCTTTCCGACCAACGACTGCTCGATGTGTACGATCTCGCCGAAGCTCGTCGAGGTCGACAAGCACCTGAACATCGACCTGATCACCGCGGCCGACGTGGTGGGGCTCGAGGGAGAAGCGGGCAATTTTCAGGTAACCGTCCGCAAGCGGCCCCGGTTCGTCGATCTCGACAAGTGCAACTCCTGCGGCGACTGCATCGAGAAGTGCCCCGTGCAGCTACTCAGCGAGTTCGACGAAAACAGCATGCCGCGCAAGGCGATTTACAAGCGCTACCCCCAGGCGATTCCCGGGGCAATGGCGATCAGCAAGGGCGACCGGCCGCCGTGCGTGTTGGCCTGTCCCGCCCATGTCAATTGCCAGGGCTACGTGGCGCTGGTCGGCGACGGCCGCTTCGCCGAGGCATACGAATTGATCCGCGAGCGGAATCCCTTCCCCGCCGCCTGCGGGCGCATCTGCCATCATCCGTGCGAGAGCCAGTGCAACCGGCGGGAACTGGACGAAGGCGTGGCCGTGAACAACCTCAAGCGGTTCGCGGCCGACTGGGTAGCGAAAAAGAGGGCCGAAGGCGAGGAAGTGGCCCCCCCGCCGGTCGGCCAGATCGATCCGCAAAAGCCCCGCGTGGCCGTGATCGGCGGCGGGCCGGCCGGTTTGACCGCCGCACGCGATCTCGCGATCCGCGGCTTCCCCGTTACGCTCTTCGAGGCCCAAGAGAAACTCGGCGGCACCATGTTCCTGGGCATCCCCGGATACCGCCTGCCCGACGAAATGATCGAGCGCGACATCGCCGACATCCTCGCCTCCGGGTTCGAAGTGAAGCTGGGAACGTCGCTGGGCCGCGATTTCACATTCGACAGCCTCAAGCAGGAAGGCTACCGGGCGGCGTTCCTCTCGATCGGCTGCACGGCCCCCGCCACGCTCACCCGAAGCACCGACGGATCGGAAATGAAAGGGACCGATCTCGATGGTGTGCTCTTGGGGCTCGACTTCCTTCGCGATGTAAAGCTCGGCAACGGGCAGCGACTCAGCGGCAAGGTCGTGGTGATCGGCGGCGGCAACGTGGCGATCGACGTCGCGATGACCGCCCGGCGGCAGGGCGCCGAACAGGTCGAGTTGGTCTGCCTCGAATCTCGCGAAGAGATGCCCGCCCACGAGTGGGAAATCCAGGACGCGGTCGACGAGGGCGTCGGGCTCAACCCGTCGTGGGGCCCCAAGGAGATCGCCGGCTCCGGCGGGAAGGTCACCGGCCTGAAGATGCAGCAGTGTACGTCGGTCTTCGACGCCGAAGGGCGTTTCGCCCCGACATTCGGCGACGCGCTGTCCGAAACGGACGCGGACTACGTCATCATCGCCATCGGGCAGCGGTCGGATTTCTCGTTCCTTGCCGAAGACGATCCGCTCTGGAACGAATCGAAGCGTTTCATCCGGGCCGACAAGGTGACGTTGCAGACCAACGAGGATTGGATCTTCGCCGGGGGCGATATGTTAACCGGCCCGGCGTCGGTGGTCGAGGCGGTGGCCCAGGGCCACGAGGCGGCCGAGTCGATCGAGCGGTTTGTAAGCGGCGCGGACCTGGCGGCCGGGCGCAGCGGCCCGGACCCGGAGCCGGCGGGTATGCCCTCGCGCGAGTTTCCCTTGAAACCCCGCGCGGCGCCGAAGCGAGTGCCCGTGGAAGAGCGCGTCGGCTACCGCGAGATCGAACAAACGCTGGACGAAGAAGCGGCCGTGGCCGAAGCCAAGCGGTGCCTCGCCTGCGGCGAGTGCAGCGAGTGCATGCAGTGCGTCGCCGCGTGCAGCGCCGAGGCCATTCTCCACGACATGCTGCCCGAGGAGGTTACGATCAACGTCGGCTCGCTGCTGCTGACTCCGGGGTTCGAGCCGTTCGATCCGGTAGGACGCGGGGAATACGGGTACGAAACGTGCCGGAACGTCATCACGAGTCTCGAATTCGAGCGGATTCTGAGCGCCTCGGGACCGTTTCAGGGGCACGTCCTCCGCCCTTCCGACCGGAAAGAGCCGAAACGGGTGGCGTGGATCCAGTGCGTCGGATCCCGCGATATCCAAAGCGGCAACGAGTATTGCAGCGGCGTCTGCTGCATGTACGCCATCAAAGAAGCCATCATGGCCGTCGACCACGTGCCGGGGCTCGAAGCGACCGTCTTCTACAACGACATCCGGGCGTACGGCAAGGGATTCGAGGCCTATTACGAGGGTGCGAAGAAGAACTACGGCGTCCAGTTCAAGCGGGGAATCATTTCGTCGGTTAAGGAGCGGCAGCAGACGAACAACCTCGTGCTGAACTACGTCACCGAAAGCGGCGAGGTGACCGAGGAGGAGTTCGATCTGGTTGTCTTGAGCATCGGGCTGCGGCCGTCGAGCAGCACGGTTGAACTGGCCGAGACGTTGGGTATCGAGCGAAACCGCTTCGGGTTCTGCCAGACGGACCCGACGATGCCCAGCCGCACGAGCAAGGACGGCATCTACGTGGCCGGGGCCTTCGCTGCCCCGGTGGATATCCCGGAAACCGTGATGACCGGCGGCAGTGCGGCGGCCCTGACCGGCGAAATCCTCCACGAGGTCCGCGGGACCATGATCCGCGAGAGGACCTATCCGCCCGAGCGGGACGTCAGCGACCAGCAGCCGAGGATCGGCGTGTTCGTCTGCCGCTGCGGCACGAACATTGCCCGGGCGGTCGACGTACCCGATGTGGTCGAGTACGCCAAGACGCTGCCCAACGTCGTCCATGCCGAGGAGAACCTCTACACCTGCTCGACCGACACGCAAGTGAAGATCGCCGGCGCGATCCGCGAATACAATCTCAACCGGGTGGTGGTGGCAAGCTGCACGCCGCGGACCCACGAACCGCTCTTCCAGGAAACGCTCCGCGAGGCCGGGCTGAACAAGCACCTGTTCGAGATGGCCAACATCCGCGACCAGTGCTCGTGGGTCCACGGCAGCCAGCCGGCCAAGGCCACCTTCAAGTCGAAGGACCTGGTCCGGATGGCGGTTGGCCGGGCCGCCACCTTGCGGCCTTTCGACGACCTGCGGATCGACGTGGACCAGCGAGCGATCGTCATCGGCGGCGGCGTGGCCGGGATGACCGCCGCGCTGAGCCTGGCCGACCAGGGATTCGAGACCGCGATCATCGAACGCGAGCCGGAGCCCGGCGGCATCGCGCGGCGGCTGAAGCGAATGCTCGACGGACCCGATCCCCAGGCCTTCCTGGCCGAGATGGTCGAGCGGGTCAAGGAACACCCGCTCGTGAAACTCTACACGGCCGCCGCGATCGAAGAGGTTTCGGGCCACGTCGGCAGCTTTGAAGCCACGATACGGCAGAACGGAAATACGCTGAAAGTCGGCGGCGGCGCGGTTGTCGTTGCCACCGGCGGGGCGCCCTACGAGCCTGCCGAGTACCACTACCCCGAGAGCGACGCCATCGTCACCCAACTCGAATTGGAGGAGAAGCTCGAAGACAAGAGCTTCGCCGCCGGGCTGAAGGAAGTCGTGATGATCCAGTGCGTCGGCTCCCGCGAAGAGGAACACCTGTATTGCTCGCGGGTCTGTTGCCAGGAAGCCGTCAAAAACGCCCTGGCCATCAAGGAAGCCAATCCGAATGCCAACGTCTATGTCCTCTTCCGGGACATCCGCACGTACGGCTTCGATGAACTCCACTACCAGAAGGCTCGGGAGAAGGGCGTGGTCTTCATCCGCTTCGATCCGGAAAACAAGCCGGACGTCCGCGTCGACGGCGGGCTGCGTGTGACGGTAGACGACGACGTGCTCGGGCGGCCGGTCGAGTTGAGGCCCGACGTGCTGGTCCTTTCGGCGGCGATCCGGCCGCACCCGGAATCGGAGACCGTATCGCAACTGTTGAAGGTTCCGCTGACAGCCGACGGCTTTTTCCTCGAAGCGCATGTGAAGCTGCGGCCCCTCGATTTCGGCAGCGAGGGAATCTTCCTCGCCGGGCTGGCCCACGCCCCGAAGTCGATGGCCGAGTCGATCAGCCAGGCCAAGGGGGCCGCCGCCCGGGCGGCAACCGTGATCTGCAAACCGGTTCTGGACCGTTCGGGCGTCGTTTCGGAGGTGGATCAGGACGCGTGTGCCGGTTGCCTGACCTGCGTGCGGCTCTGCCCGTACAACGTCCCCGCCATCGGCGAGGAAGGCGTGGCCTACATCGAGCCGGCGAGTTGCCAGGGATGCGGGCTCTGCGCCGCGGCATGCCCGCGCAAAGCGATCACGACGCGGCATTACCGGGACGTGCAGCTTTCGGCCAAGGTCGACGTGCTGTTCGGCGACTTGACATTCGAGACGGCCGGGGCCGATGCGGAAAGCGGCGCCGCTGCAGCGGGAGGAGAAACGTGAGCGAAGAGAGCAAAATATCCCGTGCGGAAGAGCCGCCCGCCGGTTTCGAACCGA
Organism: uncultured Planctomycetaceae bacterium; assembly: GCA_964547995.1. Classification (GTDB taxonomy): domain Bacteria; phylum Planctomycetota; class Planctomycetia; order Pirellulales; family Thermoguttaceae; genus CAZJRB01. The sequence goes on from CAZJRB010000055.1 coordinate 5,727, forward strand.
AAGTCGTGGCCTATTGCTGCAACTATTGTGCCTATACGGCCGGCGACCTGGCCGGGTCGATGCGGCTGGAGTACTCGCCGAACGTCCGCATTGTGAAGATCGAGTGTAGCGGCAAGACCGATGCCGTTTTGCTGCTTCGCGCGTTCGAGGAGGGGGCCGACGCGGTCTACGTCGCCGGATGCGCCGTCGGCGATTGCCACTTCCTGGAGGGCAATCTCCAGGGGATCCGGACCGTTGTCCACGCCAAAAAATTGCTCGAGGAAATCGGTCTGGAGCCGGAGCGGTTGGAGTTTTTTCAGATTCCGGCGTCGGCCGGGCCGCTATTTGCCCAGAGGGCCAACGAAATGACCGACCGGGCAAGGAAACTGGGGCCGAACCCCTTGCGAAAAACGATGCGAGAGCGTGCCGGCGGGAAACTAACCAAAGAACCCGATGCACATCCCCCGCTGCCCGAATCGACCCACGGGAAGATGTATCGCGGAGCAGACAGGGTGTCGAATACATGATGAGGATACGCCACGACCGCTACCGTTGCCGCGAACCAAAAGCCCCGGCACTGCGTGCCGGGGTTCACCCCGTCGTGCTCGTTTACGGGGGGTGGATGAAAATGTTGGATCAGAACCCCCGGCACGCAGTGCCGGGGCTTTGGGAGTGAAATGATGATTGTTGCCGAGAGAAAACCGCTGGACCAGATCGAGGCGATGCTCGGGGGCTTCGAGAAAATCCTCGTCGTCGGCTGCGGCACCTGCGTTGCCGTGTGCATGGCGGGCGGTGAGAAGGAGGTCGAGCTGCTGGCCGCCGAGCTGCGCATGAAAGGAAAACTCGACGGAAAGCAGAGAACCATCGACGAGATCACCGTCACCCGGCAGTGCGACAAGGAATATCTCGAACAACTGGCCAAGCACATCGACAATTACGACGCCGTTTTGTCGGCCGCGTGCGGGGCAGGCGTCCAGTTCCTTGCCGAGCGGTACGACGAAAAGATCGTGTTGCCGGCGCTGAACACGCTTTTTATCGGCGTCGCGGAGGACGCCGGCGTCTGGTCGCAGCGGTGCATGGCCTGCGAGGAGTGCGTGCTCGACCAGACCGGCGGCATCTGCCCCATGACGATTTGCGCGAAAAACCTCTTAAACGGCCCGTGCGGCGGCACCGATCACGGCAAGTGCGAAGTGGACGGCGAGAAGGACTGCGCCTGGACGCTGATCTACAACAAGATGAAGAAGCTCGGCCGGCTCGACTACCTCAAAAAAATCCAGCCGCCGAAAGACTACAGTGTCATGACCAAACCGCGGAAATACACCCACGAAGCCTTCAAAGAAGCACAAAAGGAAGAAGATGAGTAGCACAACGGTCACTGCGTTTCGGGACGCTTTTGCCGAGAAGGATTTCGTCGTCACGGCCGAGGTCGGCCCGCCCAAGGGGACCGACATCGACGAGATGCGGCATCACATCGACCTGTTGAAGGACAAGCTGGACGGCCTGAACGTGACCGACAACCAGAGTTCGGTCATGCGCATAAGCTCGCTGGGCGTCTGCCAGATCATCCTCGAGGCGGGCGGCGAGCCGATCCTGCAGATGACCTGCCGCGACCGCAACCGCATGGCCCTGCAATCGGAGCTGCTCTCGGCGTCGATCCTGGGCGTCGGCAGCGTGCTCTGCCTGACGGGCGACTACATCTCCGTCGGCGACCACCCGCAGGCAAAGCCGGTCTTCGATCTCGACAGCGTGCAACTGCTGCAAACGGTCGGGATGATGAACGAGGGCAAGGACCTTGCGGGCAACGAGATGCAGGGCGGCACCGACATCTTTCCCGGCGCGGTGGTCACGCCCGAAGCCGATCCGATCGAGCCGCAGATGCTGAAGTTCGAGAAGAAGATCGCCGCCGGGGCCAAGTTCATCCAGACCCAGGCCATCTACGATATCGACAATTTCAAGCGGTTCATGGAGCAGGCCCGCAAGTTCGACGCAAAGATCATGGCCGGCATCGTCCTGCTGGTCACACCCGGCATGGCCCGCTACATGAACAAGAATGTGCCGGGCATCTTCGTCCCGGATGCCCTGATCGACGAAATGGCGTCGGCCGAAAAGGGAAAGAAGCTGGCCGCCGGCATCCGCATCGCCGGACGGATGATCAAGCAGCTCCGCGAGGAAAAGATCTGCGACGGCGTACACATCATGGCCATCGGCAAGGAAGACCGGGTGCCCGACATCCTCAAAGCGGCCGAGTAGCCCGGGGAACTGATATGCCGAACGACGAGTGGATCGACGTTGCCAACCAGCACGATGACCGGGGAATCGACATCGACAAGGTCGGTGTGAAGAGAATCCGCTACCCGATTACGGTCCTTGACCGGGCCAACGGCACGCAGCACACCGTGGCAACCTGCAACATGTACGTAGATCTTCCCCATTCTTTCAAGGGGACCCACATGAGCCGCTTCATCGAGGTCCTCAACGAGTACCGCGGGGAGATATCGGTCAAGAACTTCGTACACATTCTGGGCAACATCCGCGACCGCCTCGTTGCCGAATCGGCACATCTGGAAGTCGAGTTTCCGTATTTCGTCGAGAAGGAAGCGCCCGCCAGCAAGGCGAAAGGGCTGATGGAGTATACGTGCCGCATGATCGGCTCGATCAAGAACGACCGGATGGACTTGAAGGTCGAGGTCTGCGTGCCGGTCAACACATTGTGCCCTTGCTCGAAGGCGATCTCGGAACGCGGCGCCCATAACCAGCGCGGGGAAATTACGATCGGTTTCCGCTGCGATCGCTTTGTCTGGATCGAGGAGATTATCGATATTGCGGAAAGCAGTGCCTCCAGCAGCGTCTTTTCTGTTTTGAAACGCGAGGACGAAAAGCACGTCACGGAAGCCGCCTTCGACAATCCCGTTTTCGTCGAAGACGTCGTACGCAACGTGGCCGAGAAGCTGGAGGCGATGGAGCACATAACGTGGTATTCCGTCGACGTGGAGAATTTCGAGTCGATCCACAACCATTCCGCGTATGCAATGGTCGAGCGCAGGAAGGGGAGGGTATTCGCATCGCCGACCGAATGATCGAGCAGCTTCGCCGGGAAAACCCCTTGCCCCTTGGGAGTGGTGGGAAGGGAAAAGACGGCTGATTTTGCCGACAACGCGCGAAAGCTTCGTTTTTCTCGCACACCTCTCCGAGACTAGAGCAGACCTCCCTTATATAAGGTATTTCCTCGATACACATGGGTGCATATTATTCTACAAGGGCGGTCCTAGGACATCCAGCCGCAAAATTTCGAGATTTTGGCCATTCGGCTTATTGACAACCGAATTTGCCTGTGTTACTGAATGTGAATGCAATCTGGTGGGTGTATACTCGGGTGAGTGTATACTTCGGGTATAATCACGCTAGTGACTGGGTTTCAGCCACCTGCCCGTGGTAACCATAGGCTGATGTCTCTCACGGTGCCGCAAATCGCTTGGTACCTGGGATATCACAATATGGCATATCCAACCTCCGTTTGCCCAGTCAAGGCCGAAGTGATAGGAGGCAATCCATGGCGGCTACCGGAGTCAAAGAGAAACAACTGACCGAGGAATTCCTTCAGGGCATCTACGCGCTGCCGGACGGGGAGAAGATCAAGGAGTGTATCCAGTGCGGTACCTGCACGGCTTCGTGCCCTTCCAGTGCTGCGATGGACTACGGGCCGCGGGAGATCATTGCAGCGCTTCGTGCGGGGATGTTGGACCGGGTTCTCAATTCGAACACGGTTTGGCTGTGCGTTTCCTGCTATTCGTGTACGGTTCGCTGCCCTGCCGGAATTCCCTTCACCGACGCGATGTACGAGTTGAAGCGGCTCGAAGTGGAGAAGGGCCTTTCGGCGGGTGCCCCGGCCGCGACGATGGCCGAGGCCTTTGCGGAGACGGTCGATCGGCACGGCCGCAATTGCGAAACAAAACTCTTGAGAAAGTATTTTCTGCGGACCAGCCCGTTTAAGGCGTTGCCGCAGATCCCTTTGGCCATGAAGTTGTTTTTCCGGGGTCGCCTGGAACTGTTTCCGCACACAATCAAGGGCATTGACGGCTTGCGCAAAATGACGGCCGCTATCGAGGAGAAATAGCAAGAAATGATTAGCACAGCCCCTCCGGTTTACTCGTACTATCCCGGTTGTTCGCAGACGGCGACGAATCGAGCCTATGATATCTCCACGCGGAGCGTTGCAGACGCTTTGGGGATCAAGCTCCTGGAACTCGATGATTGGAACTGCTGCGGGGCCACCACCTACCTGCCGGTCCGCGAGAAGCGGGCGTTCGTTCTCTCGGCCCGCAACCTGGCAATCGCCGAGAAAGAAGGACTCGAGTTGGCCACGATCTGCAACGCCTGCTATTTGACCCTCCGAAAAACCAATAAGTACATGGCGGGGGACCCCAAGCTGAAAGACGAAATCCGCGGGGCGCTTAAGGCGGGTGGGATGGACTACGACGGCTCGGTTCGGGTCCGCCACTTCCTCGACATTCTGGTCAACGACCTCGGCGAAGAGGCCATCCGGCAACGAGTCAAACAAAACCTCTCCCAGTTGAAGGCGGCTTGCTACTGCGGATGCCAACTCACCCGGCCGTTCGACGATCTGGACGATGCGGAATATCCGACCATCATGGAGCGACTGGTCGGCTGGCTGGGGGCCGAAGTGGTCCCCTTCCCGATGAATGCCAAGTGCTGCGGGGGGCTGGCGATGACCACAAACCCCGAAGTGGGCCAGACGCTCACCGGAAAGATACTCAAGGCCGCGAAACAAAGCGGCGCAAACTGCGTCGTCACCGCGTGCCCCCTGTGCCAACTCAACCTGGAGGCATACCAGGACAAAGTGGCCGAGGCGGTGGAGGCCAATTGCGATATCCCCGTGCTTTACTTTACACAATTGACGGGCAGCGCCTTCGGCATAAGCGCCAAGGACTTGGCCCTGGCTGATAATCTCACGCCGGTGAAGACCCTATTAGACGAAAAGGTTGGCAGTCGATGAACAACGACAGACGAATCGGTGTCTACATTTGCCATTGCGGCACGAACATTTCGCATACCGTCGACGTGGAGGCGGTGGCGGAGCACGCTCGCACCCTGCCCGGGGTGGTCGTGGCCAAGTTGTACAAGTACATGTGCTCCGACCCGGGGCAAGACATCGTCAAGAAAGACATCACAGAGCAGCGGCTCAACCGCGTTGTGGTTGCTTCCTGCTCTCCGCTGATGCACGAACCGACGTTCCGCAATGCGTGCGAGGAAGCGGGATTGAACCGCTTTCTGTTCCAAATGGCGAACATCCGCGAGCATTGCTCCTGGGTACACCCTGACCGGGCGGAGGCCACCGAGAAGGCGAAGCACCTGGTTGCAGCGGCAGTCCGCCGGGTGTGGCACCATAAGCCGATGGAAGAGCGCGAAGTCCCGGTCCGCCAGGAGGCGCTGGTGGTCGGCGCCGGGATCGCCGGCATCGAGGCGGCCTTGCGGATCGCCGACTCCGGCAAGAAGGTCTACCTGGTCGAGAAGGAGCCCTCGATCGGCGGCCACATGGCCAAGTTCGACAAGACCTTCCCCACACTCGACTGCGCCGCCTGCATCTTGACTCCCAAGATGGTCAACGTCGGCCAGCATCCGAACATCGAGCTGCTGAGCTATTCGGAGGTCGAGGACGTAGCCGGCTACGTGGGCAATTTCAAGGTGAAGGTGCGGCGCAAGGCCCGGTACGTCGACGAAGAGAAGTGTACGGGTTGCGGGCTGTGCGTCGAGAATTGCCTGGTCCGGAATGTCCCGTATCGCGAACCGGCCGAGAAAGTCGAGATTCAGTTCCAGCCCCGGGAAGAGGAGCAACTACAGGCCATTGTCCGGAAGTACGAAGGCGGCAACGGTACTGCCGTGCCAATCCTGCAGGAAGCGCAAGACGTGTTCGGTTATTTGCCCGAAAAGGCCATGATGTATCTTGCCGAGAAGCTGGACGTGCCGTTCGGCCTCTTATACCGGCTGGCTACCTTTTATGATGCTTTTACCCTTACTCCCCGGGGCAAGTACGTTATTCGGGTTTGCACGGGTACGGCATGTTATGTCAAAGGCAGCAGCAGGATACTGGAGGCGCTCGAAGATCGTTTGGGTATCCCGGCCGGCGGGGTAACGGGTGATAGGAAATTCAGCCTGGAAACGGTCAATTGCTTGGGATGTTGCGGTCAGGCTCCCGTGGTGACCGTTAGCGAGGATATCTACGGATACATGAAGCAAACTAAAGTACCGGAACTGATCGCAAGGTACAGCTAGCAGGGAGAATTGAGATGCCGAAGATTGAGCCCGGCGGCCTGGACGGCATTGCGGAAAAAATCAGACCCGCGATGCTTTTGAGGGAAGGGGCAGGCCGCGCCAAGGTGATCGTCCATATGGGGACTTGCGGCATCGCCGCAGGCGCCAGAACCGTCATGAAGACGCTGATGGACGAGATGGAAAAAAACAACCCGAAAGACGTCATTCTAACCATTTCAAGTTGCGCGGGCCTTTGCAGCCGGGAACCGATGATCACCGTGGAAATACAAGGCCAACCCGCCGTGAAGTACGTGGATATGACGCCGGAGAAGGCGACAAGGGTTTTCGCCGAGCATGTTCTTGGCGGCAATATCGTGACCGAGTACGCACTCGCGGCTGGAAGCGAACGAACGCATTGAGGAGTCTTGAATAATGCCGTACAGACTGAACGTAATGATTTGCACGTGTACGAACTGCATATCGAACGGATCCTTGCAGATCAAGGACGCCCTGGAAGCGGAAATACGCAACCAGCAACTCGAGGACGACGTCCTCGTCGTGCCAACCGGCGCGAGCGGCCTCTGTGTCCGGGGCCCGATCCTGGTGGTGCAGCCTGACGGAATATTCTATCAGCGGGTGAAAACCGCCCACATTCCTCACCTCGTCGAGGAGCATTTCTTGAAAGGCCGGCCGGTTGAATCGTTGATGTACGTCCCTGCGGGCGAAGAAACTCCCATTCCCGAGTTGCGGTCCATCCCCTTCTTTAAGGATCAAAGGTTGATCGCGCTGAGAAATCGCGGCATGATCGACCCCGACCGGATCGAAGAGTACATCGCCAGAGACGGCTACAGGGCCTTGGAGAAGGTGCTCACGTCGATGAGGCCCGAAGAGGTGATTGAGACCGTGAAGGAGTCGGGACTTCGGGGACGGGGTGGGGGAGGGTTCCCCACCGGGCGGAAATGGGAAAGCAGAAGGCGGATGCAGGGTGACAGGAAGTACGTTATCTGCAACGCCGATGAGGGCGACCCCGGTGCATTCATGGACAGAAGCATCATTGAGGCCGATCCCCATTCGGTTATCGAGGGAATGGCCATTGGCGCTTACGCCGTAGGCGCCTCCTATGGCTATGTCTACGTCCGGATTGAGTACCCGCTTGCCGTCGAAAGAATGGCGAGAGCCATCGAGCAAGCGAGGGAATACGGCCTGTTGGGGGAAGACATCTTCGGCACCGGTTTCGATTTCGATATCGCGATTTTCAAGGGGGCGGGTGCGTTCGTGTGCGGCGAGACTACCGCCCTGGTCGCCTCCATCGAAGGAAGATCTCCCGAGCCGAGGCAGAGGCCCCCGCGTACGGCCCTGTGGGGTAAGCCCACCGTCATTAACAACGTTGAGACCTGGGCCAACGTACCGGCAATTATCAACTGGGGTTCGGAGTGGTACGCGGGGATCGGTACGGAAAAGAGCAAAGGGACAAAAGTCTTCTCACTGGCCGGCAATATCAACAACGCCGGGTTGGTTGAGGTGCCGATGGGGATAACTCTCAGGGACATCGTTTATAACATCGGGGGCGGAATCCCCGGCGGCAAGGAATTCAAGGCCGTGCAGACCGGAGGGCCTTCGGGAGGTTTTGTGCCGGCCAGCCTCCTTGATTTGCCGGTCGATTACGAGCGATTGCAGGAGGCCGGCGCGATTATGGGGTCCGGCGGAATGGTCGTCATGGACGAGGATAGCTGTGTGGTGGATGTGGCCAAGTACTTCGTCGACTTCACCACGAAGGAGTCGTGCGGAAAGTGTACCGCCTGCAGAGAGGGCTCGGAAGCCCTTCAGGCGATCCTCGATAAGATATGCAACGGTGAGGGAGAGGAAGGGGATATCGAGCTGCTTGAAGAGTTGGGTGAAGCGATCCGGGACGGTTCACTCTGCGGCTTGGGGCAGAGCCTGCCCAACCCGGTGCTCAGCGCGGTCCGCTATTTCCGGGACGAGTTCGAAGCTCACATCCGGGACAAGAGTTGCCCGGCCGGGATCTGCAAACCCTTGTTCGAATACGCCGTCGACAGCGACAAGTGTACGGGCTGTGAAGCCTGTAAAAAGGCCTGTCCCCATGACGCTATCAAGGGACAAAAGAAAACAGTTCACGAGATCATCCGAGAAAGGTGTACCAAGTGCGGTGCGTGTTATGACGCGTGTCGCTTCGACGCAGTAGCCAAAGTTCCTAATGCTGAAAGAGAAGCAGCGGCTCAAGCGTGAGAGAGAGAGAAAAGAGCGGAGATGACGCTGGAGGAGGTGAGACAAATCCTGGAGGCAGACGTCCTGGCCGGATCCGACCTGCACGAAATCCATGTGGAAATGGGCTGTGGCGCGGACCTGATGAGCGACGTGTTGGCCTTCAGTAAGATGGGTGCTCTTCTCTTGACCGGATTGACGAACGCCCAGGTTGTTCGCACCAGCGACATGGCCGATGTTGTAGCCGTCTGCTTTGTGCGCGGAAAAGTACCGTCGGAGGAAACGATCAAGCTCGCCATCGATGGCAATCTGCCGCTGTTGGCAACCGGGCTGCCGATGTTCGAAAGCTGCGGCCGCCTCTATCGCAAGGGCCTGCAAGGGTGCTCCGAAGTGTGTGATTGAGATCGAGAAAGATGTCGCAAGCAGGGCCGGAAATAAAGATAACGAAAACACAGGAAATGGTTTACGAAATGAAGGTCGGCGACGTGATGAACCGAAGTGTCATTAGCGTCTACCCGAACGACCGCATGAGTAAACTCCGCGGGATCTTGCGCCGAAATCGCATATCGGGGCTCCCCGTGGTCGAGGGAGATTGCCTGGTGGGGCTTGTCAGCATCGAGGATTTCATCAAGTGGTTGGCCGACCGGCAGGATGACTGCCCGATCAGGGATCGCATGACCGGAAAACTCGAAACCCTCTACAGCGACGACCCCTTGGTGCTGGCAATCGGCAAGTTCGAAAAGTCCGGCTTGGGGAGATTCCCCGTCGTCGACCGCGAGCAGAAGAAAATGGTGGGTATCCTGACGAAAGGGGACGTTATTGAAGGACTCCTCAACAAGCTTGAGATCGACTACCACGAGGAAGAAATCCACCGGTACCGCGCCAGCCACATTTTTGAAGACATCGAGGCCGACGGCACGACGCTCCTGTTCCAATACGTCGTGAAGGGGCAAGATTATAAGCAGGCCGGGGCAAGCTCCACCCGGCTCAAGAGAACACTCAAGCGGCTTGGCCTGCAGCCGGACGTTGTCCGGCGCGTAGCCATCGCCAGCTATGAAGCCGAAATGAACCAGGTGATTTTCACCGACGGCGGAAACATTCGTGCCAGGGTACAACCGTCCCGGGTCTTTCTCGAAGCCGAAGATGCCGGACCCGGTATCGCCGACATCGAGAAAGCCCTCGAACCGGGCTATTCCACCGCGCCCGATTCGGTCAGGGAACTCGGCTTCGGCGCAGGAATGGGGCTGGTCAACATAAAAAAAAGCGGCGACAGCTTCGATATTCAGTCTGAACCGGGAAAGGGTACACACGTGAGTGTCTCTTTCTTCACCAACCGGGGGAAATCATGAAACTGGCCGATCTGGTGGAAACACTCGGATTGGAGGTGAAATCGGCCCAAAATAACCTTGCCAGGCAGGTGACCGGAGCCTATGTAAGCGATCTCCTGAGCGATGTCATCGCCAATAGCGCCGAGGGCAACGTTTGGGTGACACTGCAGGTTCACGTGAATGTTGTCGCAGTGGCCGTCATGAAGGACCTCGCCGGAATCATACTGGTCAACGGGAGAGAGCCGCAGCAAGATACCGTCGAGAAAGCGGAAGCTGAAGGGATACCGCTGATGGTCAGCGGCCTGCCGACTTTTGAACTCGCCGGAAGGCTTTATGGCCTCGGGATCCGCAGTGCAAACGTCAAGGTCTCGGCGGAGCCGGAAACAGGCTGAGCCGGTTAACCTGATTCGAACACGGAGTCAAAACGTTAAAAAAAACAGTTCCGTCGGACATGAAGGAACTTAGAGCGGACTTGCACGTGCATACGTGCCTTTCGCCGTGTGCGGAGCCCGAGATGGTGCCCACGGCGATCGTAAGACAGGCAAAGGCGCTGGGCTTGGATATGATCGGGATATGTGACCACAATTCGGCCGAAAACGTCGCCGCCGTGGCAGAAGCCGGCCGCCGGGTATCGCTCTCCGTGATACCGGGAATCGAGGTCACTTCGCGCGAGGAGGTACACGTCCTGGGTCTGTTCGAAGCCGAGGATGACCTGGCGCGCATGCAGACCGTGGTGCACGAACATCTCCCCGGAGAAAATGACGAGGAAGCTTTCGGGCCACAGACCATCGTCGATCCATGGGATCAAACCGTTGGGGTCAACACCAAATTGTTGATCGGGGCCACCGGCTTGACACTGGAGCAGATCGTCGAGAGCATCCACGAATTCGGCGGCCTGGCCGTCGCTGCCCATATTGACCGCCCCAGCTTCGGCTTGATTGGCCAATTGGGTTTTGTGCCCAAGGGATTGGCCTTCGATGCTTTGGAAGTATCGCCCAAGGCCAGGGCCGAAACTCGGGATGATTTTCCGGTGGTCACCTCTTCCGATGCCCACTGCCTGAACGATATCGGCAAAAGTTCCACGCTGTTTTACGTCGAAGCGGCCGACTTCGAGGAGATTGGCAAAGCGCTGCGGGGAGAAGGCGGCCGGGGGGTATCCACTAACATGGAAGACCTGTCACTGCATATTCTGGACATCGTAGAAAATTCCATCGCCGCTTCGGCAAACCGGATCAAGATCCTGATTGCCGAGGATACGCGGAAAGACCTGTTATCGCTGGAAATCGAGGACAACGGCAACGGGATGGACGCGGCCGCTCGGGAAAAGGCGCTCGATCCGTTTTTTACGTCGAGAACGACGCGCCGCGTCGGCCTGGGCCTCCCTTTGCTGGCCCAGGCCGCCCGGGAAAGCGGCGGATCGCTCGAAATCGACTCAGAACCCGGCCGGGGAACCAAGGTCAAGGCCCGATTCCAATTGAGCCACCCTGATCGAAAACCCCTGGGGGATATCGCTGAAACCTTGAGCATGGTATCATACGGGTGCAGCGAGCTGGATCTCCGGTTTGAATACTGGAAAGACTCGACACTTGTAGCTGAGCACCCGCCAGCCCCACGATAAGGACTAGAGAATGATTAGTTTGACAATTGACGGCAAGACGGTCGAAGTGGAGGAGGGGAGCACTATCCTCCAAGCAGCGGAGAAGGCGGGGATACAAATCCCCACCCTTTGCTACCACAAAGCAGTCTTACCCTATGGTGCGTGCCGCCTCTGCCTGGTGGAACTGAAATGGTCCGACGGCACAAGCAGCATCCAAGCCTCGTGTACGTATCCGGCCCAGGAAGGATTGGTGGTCGAGACCGCATCCGAGAGGGTGCTGAAGACCCGGAAAGTCATGATGGAACTGCTCCTGGCCCGCTGCCCGAATGTCAAGAAGGTCCGGGAAATGGCCGCGGAGATGGGCGTTAAAGAGACCCGGTTCCCCAAAAAGGACGAGGATTGCATCCTGTGCGGCCTTTGCGCACGAGTGTGCAACGAAAGGATGGGCCCCGGAGCCGTCAACTTCGCCAATCGGGGAACGGAAAAAACGGTATCCACGCCTTACGACAGGCAGTCTCCCGTCTGCATGGCGTGCGGCGCCTGCCAGTTGGTTTGCCCTGTGGATTGCGTCGATCTCTCAAAAATCACGCCTCACACACTGCGGCCGATTCCATCGGAATTTGACGAGGGACTGGGGACGCGGCCGAGCATTTACACGCCCTTCGCTCAGGCGGTGCCGAACGTACCCGTCATCGACAGCACAACTTGCCTGCGTCTCCAGGCGGGCACGTGCGGCGCCTGCGAAGCGATTTGCGACGCCAATGCAATCGTGTTCGACCAGGAAGACACCATCCAGGAGTTGGACGTCGGCACGGTCATTGTCGCTACCGGTTTCGAGCTGTTCGACGCGGGCCGGATCGCGCGTTACGGCTACGGGCGGCTGAAGAACGTGCTGAACTCGCTGGAGTTCGAGCGGCTCAGCCATGCCAGCGGCCCGACCGGCGGTGAGATACTTACGGCCGAAGGCAAACCGCCCAAATCGGTGGCCATCATCCACTGCGTCGGCAGCCGGGACGAGAATTACCAGGAGTACTGTTCGCGGGTCTGCTGCATGTACTCGCTGAAATTCGCCCACCTGGTCAAGGAAAAGACGGGGGCAGAAGTCTACAATTTCTACATCGACATGCGGACGCCGGGGAAGGGCTATGAGGAGTTTTACCGGCGGCTGTTGCACGAAGGCGTCCACTTCATCCGCGGCAAGGCGGCGGAAGTGACCGACGTGGCCGAGTCGGCCGAGGAAGAGGGCAAGCTGGTCGTCGTTGGTGAGGATACGCTGCTGGGGACCACGCGGCGGGTGCCGGTGGACATGGTTGTCCTTTCGGCGGCCTTGACGCCGACGAAGGACGTGGATGACATAGCCAGGACGTTCTCATTGAGTTGTGCCCAAGGGAACTTTTTCCTCGAAAGGCACCCGAAGCTGGCGCCGGTCGAGGCGGCCTCCGACGGACTTTTCCTTGCGGGGGCGTGCCAGGGACCCAAGGACATTCCCGACAGCGTGGCGCAGGGGGCGGCGGCCGCCGCTTGTGCGCTATCGTTGATGGACAAGGGGGTTGTCGTGCTGGCGCCGATTACCGCCGAGATCGATCCGGACCTTTGCAGCGGGTGCAAGATGTGCATCGCCAGTTGTCCTTACGAGGCAATCGAGTTCGACGAAGAGAAGGGCGTTTCGGTCGTCCAGGAGGAGCTGTGCAAGGGCTGCGGTACGTGTGTGGCGACTTGCCCCTCCGGCGTGGCCAAGCAAAAGGGCTTCGAGGACGTGCAAGTCTTCGCGGAAATGGAAGGCATGCTGACGTAAAACACGTAAGCGGAAAATTGCCGATTGCAGATCGAGAATTGCTAGCGATGGAAGGGAACAAATACTATGGCTGAAGGACAATTTGAGCCGAGAATCGTTGGGTTCTTGTGCCAATGGTGCTCTTACACGGGTGCCGATCTGGCTGGCACCAGCCGGACCGAGTATCCTCCGAACGTGACTTCCATCAGGGTGATGTGCTCGGGTCGGGTGGATCCGACGTTTGTCATCAAGGCATTGGCCGAGGGCGCCGACGGCGTGTTGATCGCCGGTTGCCATCCGGGCGACTGCCATTATCAGGTGGGGAATTACAAGGCGATGCGGCGGTATCCCATGCTGCTGAACCTGCTCGATCAGTTCGGGATCGAGCGCGAAAGGGTACGGCTGGAATGGGTCTCCGCCTCCGAGGGCAATCTGTTCGCCGAGGTCGTCAAAGAGTTCACCGAGACGGTCCGGGCGCTGGGGCCGCTAAACTGGGACGCGAAGGCACCCGCAGAGGTGGTTGCCGGATGAGTATAATTCATAAGAGGTGAATCTACATGGCTGACAAACCAAAAGTGGCGTTCTATTGGTGTGCTTCGTGCGGCGGCTGCGAGGAGGCCGTGGTCGATCTGGCCGAGGACATCCTTAAAGTGGTCGAGGCCGTGGACATCGCGCTGTGGCCCGTGGCCCTGGACTTCAAGCTGAAGGACGTTCAGGCGTGGGAGCCCGGTGAGGTGACCGTGGCCTTCATTAACGGGGCCGTCCGGCTTTCCGAGCAGGAAAAGTGGGTGAAGCTGCTCCGGGAGAAGTGCCCCCTGGTAGTGGCCTTCGGCTCTTGTTCCCATTTGGGCGGTATTCCGGGCCTGGCCAACGACAAGACCCGGCAGCAAATTCTGGCCAACAAGTACCTCCGCGCACCCACGGTCGATAACCCCAACGGCACTCTGCCGCAGCCTGAGACGGAGATCGACGGGTACGAGTTGGAGCTTCCGGTGTTCTACAAGCGGGCGAACGCGTTGGACCAGGTGATCGACGTGGACTATTATCTGCCCGGCTGTGCCCCGCCGCCCGATTTGATTATGGGTGCGGTCCAGGCGATTCTCAAGGGCGAGCTTCCGCCCAAGGGTTCGGTGCTGGCCCCCGAGAAATCGCTTTGCGACAGTTGCCCGAGAAAGGATTCCAAGCCTGACAAACTGTCCATTGAAAAATTCAAGCGGCTTGCCACCAGTATTCCCGACCCGGAGGAGTGCTTCCTGGCCCAGGGCTACCTCTGCATGGGTCCGGCAACCCGCTCGGGCTGCGGGGAGCGTTGCATCAATGGAAACATGCCTTGCCGGGGTTGCTTCGGCCCGCCGCCGGGTACCCTGGATCAGGGGGCGAAAATGCTCAGCACCATCTGCTCGGTGGGCGAAGCGGAGACCGCCGAAGCGGCCGCCGCTTACGCCGACAGCCTGGACGACCCGCTGGGCACCTTCTACCGCTTCAGCCTGCCCGTTTCAGTGTTGGGACATTCACGACGTAAAGAGGAGTAATCTTGATGGCCAAGCGAATCACCGTTGATCCCATTACCCGGCTGGAAGGTCATGGCAAAATCGAGATCTTCCTCAACGACGAAGGCAACGTGGACCGGGCATTTTTCCAGGTGCCGGAGCTGAGGGGCTTCGAGACGTTCAGCCTGGGCCGCCCGGCCGAAGAGATGCCGCGGATCACGCCGCGGATCTGCGGCGTCTGCCCCACCGCCCACCACATGGCCGCGACAAAGTGCTGCGACGACCTGTGGAAGGTCGATCCGCCGCGGACCGCCAAGTTGCTCCGCGAACTCGCTTACAGCGCGTTTACGGTCGAGGACCATTACATCCACTTCTTCTTCCTGGGTGCGCCGGACTTCGTTGTGGGGCCGACCGCCCCGGCCGCCGAGCGGAATATCCTCGGCGTGATCGCCAAGGTCGGACTGGAAATCGGCGGAAAGGTGATCCGCGTCCGACGCGAGAACCGGGAGTTGATGCAAACCATGATGGGGAAAGTGATCCACCCCGTCTTCGGACTCCCCGGCGGAGTCTCACGCGGCATCAGCGAAGAAGAGCGGAAAGAGTTCCTCGAAACGGCTAAGTTCACCATCGAGTTCGCCCAGTTTGCGCTGCAACTGTTCGACGACGTGGTCCTGAAAAACAAGGAATACCTCGACGTCGTCCTCAGCGATACTTACAACCACAAGACGTACTACATGGGCCTGGTGGATGAGAACAACAAGGCGAATTTCTACGACGGCAAGGTCCGGGTGGTGGACCCGGAGGGCAAGGAGGTCGCCAAGTTCGCGCCCAGGGATTATCGCGACTACATCGCCGAACACGTGGAACCGTGGAGCTACATCACCTTCCCGTACTTGAAGAAGCCCGGCTGGAAGGGATTTGTCGATGGCATCGAGAGCGGCGTTTACCGGGTGGCCCCGCTTGCCCGGCTCAACGCCGCCGACGGCATGGCCACGCCGCTTGCCCAGGATGCCTACGAGAAAATGTACGAAATCCTGGGAGGCAAACCGGCCCACGCCACGCTCGTCTTCCACTGGGCCCGGCTGATCGAAGCCCTCTATTCCGCCGAGCGGATGAAAGAGCTGCTCGAAGACCCGGAAATCACCAGCCCCGACATCCGCACGGTTCCCACCGAGACGCCCACCGAGGGCATAGGTATTGTGGAAGCCCCACGCGGAACGCTGATCCACAACTACTGGACCGACGAAAACGGCATCCTCACGCGGGTGAACCTGATCGTGGCCACCAACCACAACTCCGCCCCGATCGCCATGTCGGTCGAGAAGGCCGCCAAGGGGTTGATCAAAAACGGCGAGGTCTCCGATGGATTGTTGAACATGGTGGAGATGGCGTTTCGGGCGTATGACCCGTGCCTCGCGTGCGCCACCCATTCCCTGCCCGGCCGGATGCCCTTGATCGTCTCGATCTACAATTCCCAACACGAGTTGGTCCGCAAAATCCGCCGGGACGATTGACCCCCGTTAGCGCGATATAAAAATCTATTTTTCCGATTCTATTCGCGGAATCCGTTTAGCGGGCGGGCTTGCCCGCCGTTGAAAACGACGCGCGGCGGGTGCCGTCAAGGTGATTCGTTCTGCCCCATTTGTTGCAGTGCCTTCTCTTTCACGGCCTTGAGATCCAGCTTTCCCGTGCCGAGCACCGGGATCTCGTCGACCCGGCAAAAGCTGTCGGGCGAGGGAATCCAGATCGGCGGCAATCCGGCGTCGGCCAGTTTGCGGCAGATGTCGTCGGGCGGTTCGGGAAGGCCCGTGTGGAGCACGACGAGCCGCTCGCCCTTCTTCTCGTGCGGCACGGCGGTTACCGCGAGCGACAACTCCGCTTCTTCATCAACACCGAGCATCTCGCCCAGGGCTTCTTCGACGCGGATGTGCGGGACCATCTCGCCGCCGATCTTCGAGAAACGGCTCACGCGACCGGTAATCTTGATAAACCCGTCGTCGTCGATCTCGGCCACGTCGCCGGTGACGTACCAGCGGCCGCGCATGACTTCGGCGGTCAGTTCCGGCTGGTCCATGTAGCCTTTCATGACGTTGGGTCCGGAGACCAGGAGCATACCCGGCTCGTTCGTGCCGAGGTCTTCGCCCGTGTCAAGATTGATGACTTTCGCGGAAATGCCGGGTAAGGGCCGGCCGATCGTACCTTCCTTGACGCCGACTTGCGATTTGTCCGGCAGCCGGCTCTCGGGAATGTTGACGCCGACCACCGGCGAAAGCTCCGTCGTGCCGTAACCCTCGACCGGGCGGACGCCGAACTTCTTCTCGAACGCATCGGCCAGCTCCACCGGCAGCTTCTCGGCGCCGGTCAGCACGAGGTCGAGCGCCGCAAAATCCTCCGGCCGGCAGCGCCGCACGTACGAGCGGAGGAACGTCGGCGTGGCGATCAGGATCGTCGCCCCGTGCTTGCCGCAGAGTTTGCCGATCGGCCGGGCCTCCAGCGGGCTGTAGTGGTAGATCACCTTCGGCTTGAGCGTCAGGGCCGTCCAGAGCGTCGTGGTGTAGCCGAACGAATGGAAAAACGGCAGGATGCCCGTCAAAACGTCGCTCGCGCTGAGGTGAACGGCCTCGTCGAAGGCGCGGACGTTCGAGCCGACGTTGCGGTGCGTGAGCATCACGCCTTTGGGCAGGCCCGTCGAGCCGGACGTAAAGATGACCGTCAGCACGTCGTCGGGTTTAATCGCGGTCAACCCGAGGCGGCGTTCCATGATCGGGATCGGCTCGCTCCACGCCGCCGCGGCGCAGAGCAGCTTGTCGCACAGCGTGACCTTCTCCTTGAAATCTTCGAGATAGACCAGCTCGGCGCCGATTTGAAGATCGAGCTTGTCCATCACCCGTCGGGCGGTCAGGACGTGACGGATCCCGCATCGCTTGATGCAGGCGTTCATCACGTCGGAGGAGACGGTGTAGTTGAGATTGACCGGGATGCGGCAGTCGATCGACAGCGCCGCGTTGGCCACGACCGCGCCGACCGACGGCGGCATCAGCAGGCCGACGTGCTTCTCGTCCTCGGCGATGACGTGCCGGCGCAACAACCGGCGGAGGATCAGCGTCCGCGTCAGCAGCCCGCCCCCGGTCAGTTCCGCCCCGCTCGAATCGGCCACCTTCGGCCGCCGCATCGCGGTGCGGCACATCCGAAGGAATTGCCGCGGAGGGATCAGGCCGTTCTGAGTATCGGTGCTCACGGGATAGTGGACAGTGGTCAGAGGACAGTGGAGAGTGGTCAGTATAACATGCCGCAAGTAAGTGGCACTCTCAAAAGCCCCCGCACTGCGTGCGGGGGTTGGCTTCCATGGGCCCCACCGCTACACGCCGTTCTTGCCGTTTTCGTTGAACCCTTTCTTGCCGTTGCCGGTCGACTCCGGGGGCAGTCCCCCCAGTTCTCTCACGGCGTTGCGGACTTCGTCGACGTTTTCCGGGTGGTAGATCGGCCTTCCAAATCGTATCGTCACGCGGCCCCACAATCGCTTGGGGATTTTCCAGAAGCATCTTCCGCGCTCAAAACTGAAAATGCTTCCCCACATCCCGGTGACGTAGACGGGAATCACCGGGGCGTCGGTCTTCTTCAGCGCCATCATGAATCCCGGATGGAATTCTCCCATATTCCCGTCGCGGGTCAAGGCGCCCTCGGGAAAGATGCAGACCAGGTCGCCGTCGTTGAGTGCCTGGCGGGCGGTCCGCAGCGATTGGACGATCGACCGCTTTCCCGGCGTGATGGGGATCACGCCGGTGACGCGACCGAACCAGGCGATTCCGGGAATATCGAAGTAGTCGGCATATGCGACCATGCGGATGCGCCGCGGGACGGCCAGTGCGATCAACAGACCGTCGGCCCAACTGACGTGGTTCGGCGTGATCATGGCCCCGCCCTCTGCGGGGATGTTCTCTTCACCCTCGATGCGGACCCGGTACATCAAGTTTCTCACCGTCAATAGCAATACTCGAAGCGTTGGGACCGGCAGCAGATATGCGGCGAGGATGGCAACGGGGACGATCGACAATCCGAGTACCAGGAAAATTGCCCGGCCTGACAGGTTCGGAACGGCCCCGTCCGACAGGTTCGCCAGGTTGGTTAGCAGCAGGAACACGCCCGAGGCGGCGAACATGGCGGTACACGTCAGGAAGTTGCACGCCGCAAGGATCGATCCCCGTGTTTTCCTTGGGCTCCGCTCTTGCAGGAACGCCAACAGGGGTACGTCGTATGCACCCGCACTCATGCCCAACATGAGCAGCAACAAGCAAATCAGCAGGTAGGAGGCGGAGAGGTAGTTGGCATTTCCGTCGGCCAACACGGCGCCGCCGGGGGTGCAGGTCAACAGCGCGGCGAACAGCGCGATGCCGGCCGCCCCGTACGGCACGATTCCCAATTCGATCCGCCCTCGCGAGCAGACGCCCGCCAGCACGTTCCCCACGCCGACGCCCAGGGCGAGCACGGCCAGCAAGGGGCCGGTGTCCTTCGGCATCAGCGAGAGGTCGCCGGTGGCCAGCCGCTCGACGTTGACCTGGCACAACGCCCCCAAGCCCCAGAACACCGCGCTACCCAGCGCCGCGAGGATCAGCGGGCGGATGGCCACCAGGGCCGCCATATTGCGGTACGTTTCGCCCGGAATGTTGATCGGGAAACGCCGTTCCGGGCTCGCAACCGGCAATCGCCGGATCATCAGGCTGGTCAGGAGGCCGGTGCCGGCAACTCCCAGCAGAACCGAAGCGGAAATCCACCACTTGGTCACGCCCACCGGTCCCGTCCAGTAATAGACGTACCCGGCGGTTACCGTCCCCACCACGATCGCCATAATCGTCGTCATGCCGATCAACCCGTTGGCGATGGAAATGCGGTCGGGCCTGACGATTTCGGGAATGGCCCCGTACTTGGAAGGTCCGAACAGGGCGCTTTGCGTGCCCATCAAGAACAACACGGCAAACAGAACGTAGATGTTGCCGTAAAGAATGGCCCCGACGCCGAGAGCCATCACCACCACTTCGGCGATCTTGCAGCCGATGATGACGTCCCGCTTGCTGAAGCGGTCGCCGAGATATCCGGCCGGGGCGGCAAATACAATAAACGGGAGCACCAGGAGCGCCAGCCCGGCCGAGACCGCGGCCGATGCATATTGCGGCCCGGCCATTTCCTTGCCGATCCAGACCGCCAGCCACCGGAAGATGTTGTCGTTCATCGCCCCGAGGAATTGCGTGAACATCAGGCCGAGAAAACTCAGCGACATCACGCCTTCGCTGCCGTGGTGTACCCCCGTTTCGATCTCCGGGTCCCACGATGGGGCAGCAGTCGTCTTCGGCGGATCGTGCGGTTTCACGGAATCGGACATCAAGGGGTCATCGGGTCGAAGATGCGGTCGGCTGGAGTTGCCCGGTTCAAGCGTCTCAGGCACCAAGGCGAGATTCCCAAAGCCATGTAACGGGCGCGTGCGGACGGGCATGCCGTGGTATCGACGTAAGTGATTGTCCGGCAACGAGTTATAACTCAGCGACGCGTCCCGTCTCTCCGTTGCTTCGCGGGGCGAACCATACCAGGATGCGGCCGACGGGGCAAGATCGACTTCACCGGAAGTGTCCCATCAAAACCCGATCGACAGGCTGTCTTTTGCCGCCGGAATGATGTAAAATACGAAATGCTATTCGTTTTCCCGAGATCACACTTAGTAGAGGAACCGATGCGCCGAAACGAAATCCTGGACGCGATTCAGACTCGGCCGTTTCGCCCGTTTCGTGTGCTCGTTTCGGACGGGACGGCGTACGAAGTAAACCACCCTGAGTTGATGCACCTCATGCGTTCATCGGCCCTGATCTGTACGCCGCTCAAAGACCAGCCGCCGGCCGTTATCGACCGGTATAACCAGGTCGATCTGCTACACATCACTCAAATCGAGTATACAGACTCGCAGGCTTCGGCGTCGAGCGAGTAATCGGGTGGGTAATTCAACTCTAACGGAACGCTAATCGAGAATCTCGGCGATCGGCCCGAGCTGTTTTTTCCCCTCGGTGATGACGCGGCGCAGAAAGACCGACCGTAGCGGCCGGATCGCCATGGCCGCCTTCAGGACGTTTGCCCTTTCGAGCAGAGCGATCAGCCGCCCCAGGGCGCGGTGCGAGAATCGTTTTGGATCGTCGAAGATCAAACCGGCCAGCTTGCCGCGCTCGATGGCCATCAGGGCCACGCGGTCGAAGACGTTTTCCGGGGTGAAGACCCGCCGCCGCCGCGGCTTCATCGAGATTGCCCCGGCCTGGCACGCCGAATAGCAAACGCCGCACCCGAGACACAGCTTCTCGTCCCGCACGGCCTTCCCTGTCGGGTTCTGCCCCAACTCGATCGCATCGACCGGGCAGGCCGCAACACACTTGCCGCACCCCGTGCATTTCGACAAGTCAACCTCCATGATCCAGTTCGAGGTGACGATCGCGCCGCGCAGGTCGAACCGTTTCATCGCGCGCATTATTTCACAGCAACAGCCGCAGCAGTTGCAGATGAAGCTGACCCTGTGCTGCACGTTGTCGCCGCTTTGAGCCAGGCCGGCTTCTTGACACCCTTCGAGAATCTTCACGGCTTCGGCGGTGGTGAGCGGCTCGGCCATGCCGTTGCGCACCAGCGATTCGGCGGCAAAGTTCAGCGAGAGGCAAACCCGTTGCGGCGCGTCGCACGCGGTGCCGAGGTGGCTTGCCTTGTGGCGGCATGCACAAAGCGAAACGCCTGCCGCGGTGGCCGAGCGGATCAGTTCGCCGGCCCGTTCCCAATCGAGAATCTCGGTGTGGTCGTCTTCCGGCAGGGCATCTTCGCGCACCAGCGTGCGGGCGACTTGCGTCTGCCCCTGAAAAAGGGATTGGGCAAAGCGGCTGTCCCGGCTCGAATACTCTTCAAAGAGCCGCGCCAACTCCGCCTGCGGCACCTCGTCGCGGGTCCGCATGAAAGCGAACTCGAACAGGCCGATCACCACCGGCGGCAACGCAAACCAGCGATGCCCCTCGTGCTCCAAATCGACCACCAATCCCCGCTCGGCCATGGCGCCGAGCCGATCGAGCAACTCCGGCTCGGGGATGTCCAGACGACGCGAAAGCTCTTCGAGCCGAGCGAGCCGGCCGGGGAGCCGCCGGGCAACTCGGGCATCCTCCGGCGAGAAGAGGATCGACAGGATTTGCATCAGGATCGGCGAATCGGGCGCCCCGGCCACCGTCCGGTCGAGCTGCCGCCGCAACAAGCGGTATTCACGCTGCGGATTGACGATGTGGCCCACGTTCTCACCCCTCTCGAATCTCGGCCAAGGCAATCGTTCGCGCGATTGCGATACGGCAATTCTACCGCAGCACCTTTCGCCCGAAAAGGCCCGCTTGACAACGGACGCCACGGCAATGACAATAAGGAGTGGGCGTAAAACAACTTCAGTGTATCGACGGTTGTCACCAGAAGCGGATGCACTCCTGCAAGAATGATAAAGAAGGGGGCACCCGCCCCCGGCCTTTCAGGTTCAACGTCGCACTTCGCAGTTGATTTGGAAATGCCAACAAACGAGACCGATTCGTGATGGTCCGGGGGCGGGTGCCCCCCTTCTTTGGCAATGGAGAATGTGGAAGAACATGAAAACCAACCTGCTGATCCTGCCTCTCGCTTTGTTCCTGTGCAGCCCGGTGCTTGCAGCGGAGCCGGCAGACGGACCCGCAGCCGACATCGATTTTGACGGTTGCAAAGACAACGTTGCGGTCGACGCGTTTCTCCGCAAAGCGAGCCCGCTCTACGCCGCCATGGCCCGGATCGTCGAGCTTGACGGGGCATACAAGTTCAAGGACAAGACCGACCTGGAAGCCGGCAAGTGGAACGCCGTCGAGAGGACGATCGAGACGCACACCCGGCTCAAGGGCGCCAAGCGGGTATCCGTCGTTGCGTTCGAGATGACAAACGCCTTTCAACAAAGGCTTCACACGGAAGTCGACATGGCGGCGGCCGGCGGCAGCATCATCACTGAGTCGGAATTCGCCCTGCGCCATGAACTCGTCGAATACGACGGCCTGCGGCTCCACCGGGAGATGTTGAAGGAAATCGAGTCGGCGCTCGGCAAGCTGCCGCCCGGGTTCTTCTACTTCAGCAACCCGAAGCCCAAGTCCGTCGCCGAGTATCAACTGCCCCTGGTCACGGACTACGTGAAACAGATGAAGGCGTCCGGCCACACCGCCTACTACTACCAGTGGTTCCACAAGCAGAAGCAAACGGCAAAGACGCAACCCGGCAAGGATGCCCATCCAAAGTGACCGCGCCGCGGCCAGCCCTTCGGGAGCGAGACGTGGGTCGACCGCATGACGAAGCGGTTCAGTTTGGAATCCCTCTTCCGCCCCCAAGGCCGTCCACGGAAGAAACCGCAAAACAACGGTTCCTGACACGCCCCTGACACGTTCCCAACACCTCTTCTCTTCTTTTCTCTTCCGGCAACATTCCGGTTCGAGAGGCTGCCGGGGCGGCATACGTGAGTTATGCTTTAGCAGATCGCCCACATGAGCCTTGTGGGAACACAAAACCCGGGTTAAAAAGGGGTAGCCTAATGAGACGTTTTTCCACGGCCGGACTCTGGTTCGGCGCCCACCGGTTCCGGGCGGGCGTCGTTGCTTTTCTGTTGGTAACGGTTGTAACAGTTGTGGCCGTTTCTCTTGCCGCCGACAAGCAAAAGGACGAAGGAGAATCTCTTGCGTTACGTTACGCGGAAACGTACTTGAAACTGACGAAGGTTACGTTGGCAGAAGCCAGGCGGACCAACACGCAAGTTCCGGGCACCGTTCCCGTTGCAGTCTTGCAGCAATACGAAGGGGATATTGTCGTCGCAGAAGAGCTGGTCGACGGTATGTGCAAGAGGGTTCGCGACTTCGGTTTCGGAGCGTACCTTCGGTTGGCAAAAGCGGCCGCCGTTGCGGCTCAATCCAAGTGGGATCGGGCACGTCGGGTCAACGCCAGCACTCCGGGTACGTATTCCGACCTCCGCGTCGAGCGATTGCGTCTCCAAGCGGAACTCGCGCGAATCAAGCTCGATGAAGGCCTTTCGCTGCAAGGGGCCTCGCGCGAGCGCCAAGACGAATGGAAACTACAGTTTCTTTTCGGCGAGGTCATCCATTTGAACAAACAAATTCGGCGGTTGACGGTTCGTAATCCTTGAGCACAGAATACTCGAAAGTACCGCCGAAACTCGTTTGGATAATCCAGTGGACTCACGTTTTGTTCCGCATGTTTTTGGTATTGACGATTCCTGGCCGCAATGATAACCTCCCGCTTCGCTTCATCCCTCCTGAGAGCATCCAAATGGGCGGCTTAATCTGGTTGGCTTCGTACCCGAAGAGCGGAAACACGTGGGCCCGCAGTTTTTTGCACGCGCTGATCCGGGGTCCTGAGTCCTTGGATGACATCAACAACATGAAGCAGTTGACAACCATTGACGGCAGAGAGCGGTGGTATCGACCGTTTCTCAATAAGCCGATCGAGGATTGTACCGAAGAGGAAGTTGCGGCGGTTCGAATGGAAGCGAATGAGGCAATTGCCCGCAACTCCGAAGGTCTGACATTTGTCAAAACGCACAACGCGTTTGTCGAGAATCGCGGAGCACCGATGATCAACCTGAACGTTACTGCGGGCGTCATCTATCTCGTGCGCAATCCTCTCGATGTCGCGGTTTCTTACAGCCACCACCTCAATGTATCAGTCGACGAGACGATCCAGGTGATGAATACACCTGGCTTTGGATCGCTCAACCGGCCCGGAATATGTTATGACGTACAGGGCAGTTGGAAACAGAATGTTGAGTCTTGGACGAGCAACATCGTCCCAGGCATACTCGTCTTGCGATACGAAGACATGGTGCATCACCCCGTCGACACTTTTGGCCGCCTGGTCTCGTTTTTGGGGGTACGCATCTCAAAACGCGATTTACAGGGCGTCCTCGATGCCTGTTCGTTTGAGCGGTTACAGAAGAAGGAGTCCGAGCATGGTTTCAACGAAAAACCTAAGGGCGCCAAGCAGTTCTTCCGTCAAGGAAAGACCGACCAGTGGCGAGACCTGCTGACCGAGAGGCAAATCGATGCGATCATCGACGCAAACCATGACCAAATGAAACGTTTTGGGTACGGGGATTCTCGCAGGCAAAGCGCCGCGTAATGTCGCCGAAATGCGGGGAGCTTCTGCCGCTACGTTGGCGCCGCTTCTGCTGTCGAAGAACCAGGATATTCTCGAGGACGTCAGTCGTGCCCGACCGCCCTGGTTAAGATACCATCATCGTGAGACACGATGGGAAAGAGCCAAACGGATAAATGGACCGTGAAAGATCTGGTCCTCCAGGCTGTTTCCAAACGTGCCCCCGGTAATCGTTGTTTCGCTTGTCGTGTCCAGAACTTGGTGGAACGCATCCAGCCGATAACCGAACGCAATATCAATCTTAGATCTTCGTAAAGGTATTTCGCGAGCCAGCGCCAACTCCGCTTCCAGGGAGTAGGCTGTTCTCGAAATTTCAGTCGTCGACGTGCCGGGAAATCCAGCGAGTCCCCCTGTTACGGAATTAGTCGTTCGAAGATCCCCGAACAACACCGCACCTGCGGCCCGTGCGCGAAAATCCCATCTGCTGCTCAGATAACGACGAATATCCGCGCCGAAACTGGGGCCAACTCCTCGAAATACTGACTTGTGAGTCTCATGAGCAGTATAGAACGGGAGCGGCAGATAGATCATCTCCGTGCGAGTGGTTTGCTCCGAATCCAAGAAGCGGACTCCAAGAAACGGGCGCACCGTGCCAGAAGGGGAACTACACCTTCGGCAGAAAAGATCCCTCGTCCTTCCGATCTCTAAATCAACAATTCTATGGGTTGACGAAACCGCAGCGCTTCCGACCGTATAAAAGGTTTGATAGTTCGGGCCGAAAATTGTGTAGAGAGGGTCGCGACGCGTACCTACGGCGGAGTCTGAGATACTATCGGAACTGATCCCCGTGAACTTTGCAGTCAGATCCAACTTGTTTTCGAACTCGACCGAAACTCCAATCCTATATGAATCCCCACTGTCTGGCTTGATGCGAAGGTCCTCTTCCGAGGGGAAGGTCTGGGCCCACGGTTGCGAGTCCCCCGATGACGTCAGGTAGGCGCCTTCGCCAAAAACAACGACATTGGAAATCGGCGACCTTGCTTCGGCTTGAGAGGAGACGAGTACGAGCTGAAGTCCCGCACTGAGCAGTAAATTCCTGAAGAAGTTGAACCAGCTCTTTTTCATGATAATCCAAGCTGCACGATCGGAAAGGGAAAGAACACTAATCTTCTATCGAATCAACTTCAGCGTCGAATCGCGAATACTCCGCACCAGATGCACAACCGTCCTAATCATTAAGGTTCCACACGTTTACTGGTTGGTCTGCCGTTCCTGACACATCGCTTCTTGAGATGCTGCCAGAAGGCGAGGATTAGCTCGATGACACTGGCGAGTCCAGGGCTCCGTCGGGCAACCCCTGGTTTCGATGAATGAACTCCATTGTCCGCTAGTGTGTAACGGCAACCGGGTGCCAGGGGTGGGCGCCGTCAAGAACTGCGTCGGTAGGATCGACCGCAGGCAGTTCACCGTGTCCGACCGTCCGGTTGGGGGGGCGACAACGGCGCGCGACGCAAATGGGGGCATCAAGGACCTACTTACGAACGCTTCGTGCCCTCGGTCGATCCTACGTCGATCCTACCGAGGCGATCTACAGTCAGACTAGAAACGCTTTTTGCTCATAGGCAACAGTCGAATTTGGGATTGTTGAGAAACCCAGCTTAAAGGCCCATTTGGGGAGGATCTGCACATCATATCAGCTTGCATCCATAGCGAATGATTGGGACAATAGGCCTAGCGCGGCCTCGCTGCGCTCGGCCGCAACCAAAGAGATTGGCGCATACATCGAACGCCGCCACTGGGTGACGTTTCAAATTCTCTCCGGTCGCAGGGCAGTTGAAATGAGTTTGGCAAGTGTTAGTCCACGTGCTGATTTGAAATATGCACCTGCCATGTCTTTCGCCGAAGCGCCAAGTACGAAAGAGGTTACGGCGAATGTGCCGAACCCGGGGCTTGTGGCTCCCTTTGATTACAGCGCTCCGTCAAGCGGCGATTCGCCCATTATACCAAATGAAAAACATGCGCGCAGGGCGCGCGGAAGTTACAGCACAAAGACTCTAAAGCTGCGCCTCAACGTGGGAGTTGAAGCCCGCAAATAAGTTCCGGTGGAATCCGCTGGGCTAGTTCACAAGACGCGTTACACTTGAGATCACAGGAGAGTTTGGCGGGCGATTAGTAGGCGTAGGACATGAGAAAGCTTCGCCATAGAGATCTTCCTGAACCGAAAAGAGCAACCAACACCTCATGAATCGAACACGGCACGCTATACTACTCGCAATACTGGTGTCGGGAACTGCAGTCTCAATCTCCACCACAGCCGGGGAACCAGTCCGCGTCATCTTTGACACGGATATGGATACCGATTGCGACGACGCTGGGGCGCTGGCTATGCTCCACGCCTTCGCAGATCAAGGCAAAGTCAAGATTCTTGCGACAATGGTCAGTTCCAGGTATCAGTATTCTGCCCCATGTGTGCGTGCAATCAACACTTACTTCGGGCGTTCGGATTTGCCGCTGGGCGTTCCCAAAGGTGAGGGGGCAAGTACGAAGCGCGGATCGAAGTATGCCCGTCAGATTGCACGCGAGTTTCCCGGAAACTTGGACCAGAATGATGATGCGCCGGATGCACGTTTGGTTTATCGACGCGTGCTCGCTTCACAACCGGACGGTAGCGTAGTCATCGTCTCTGTCGGATACTTGACCAATCTAAAGGATCTCCTCGAGACGCAACCCGACGAGCAGAGCAAGCTTGACGGCCACGGCTTAGTCAGTCGGAAGGTGAAATACTGGGTTTGTATGGGCGGAGCATATCCCAGGCGATTGAAACACGGTGGGTACGGAAATTTTATGCCCCACGCTGAAGCAACAGTCACCGCCATCCGTGACTGGCCAGGTAATGTATTCTTCTCTGGAGACGGCAAACAAATTCACACTGGACGACTGCTCCGAAGTCAGGCCGCGACTGAGAATCCTGTTAAACGCGCCTATGACCTTTATCTTGGATCCCGCCTGACACGCCCCAGCTGGGATCAGGTGGCCCTGCTCTATGCGGTCGAGCCGAAAGCGTCATATTGGCGGCTGACGTTGCAGGGCCATAACCATATCTTTTCGAACGCCACGAATGAGTGGCGATCCGAGCCTGACAACTTGCGCCATCATCTGGTACAAATAAAACCGGATATGCGCGATGACGTCACAAAGACCATTGAAGCGTTGATGGCCCACGTTCCACCCAAGAAGCAAAGGAACCGGAAAGATGAACCGGATCAATAGACTGTCGTTGTGCTCTTCCTTAACTGGTCTCTACATCACATGTATTGGGATTTCCTCGTTCGCCCAGACAGTAGCGCCATCTCGGCCACCGATTCATCGTTACAGTTTCGACGGAGCGGGTGGAGTAGGGACTAAGCTGATTGACAGCATTGGAGGTGTACATGGCGAGATCTCCTCAAAGATCGCACCAAGGCTGCCGTACCATCGTGGCAGTACGACGCTGGTTGTACTTCCCGACACGGAAGGCTACTGCCTTAAACGTCCGCAGGTCTTCTGGGATATGATGGACTGGGTAGCCAAGAGTAAGGAGAAGCGAAACATCAAGTACGTGCTGCATGTCGGGGACATTACCAACAACAACCAGCACGCAGAATGGAAAAATGCCCGTAAAGCATTCGACTTCATTGAAGGGCAGGTTCCCTATGTGCTTGCAGCAGGCAACCACGACTACGACCACACGCCCGGCCGATTAACTCACATGAACGACTATTTTAAGGTCGAGGACCAGAAGAAGTGGCCCACCTTCGGCGACGTCTATGAGCCGGGCAAACTGGAAAACCACTACCAACTCATGGAAATCAACGGGCAGAGGTGGCTCGTGCTATCCCTGGAAATGGGTCCGAGAAAGGAAGTGATCGCCTGGGCCAACAAGGTGCTTGCCAAGCACAAGGACCGCTTGGCGATCATTCTCACCCATGGGTATCTCTATTACGGCAACGAGCGGTACAACCATCTTCGCGGCAGCCAGCGGGCCAGCCCGTACAACTTCTACGGCGACGGGGCCGACGGCGAGATGATGTGGAATCAACTGGTCCGCAAACACCCTAATGTGATGATGGTGATCTGTGGCCACCTCTCGTCGCAGTATGTCGGCTATCGGAAGGACAAAGCTGACCACGGCAATGTCGTCCACCAGATGCTCGTCGACTACGAGAAGATGCGAGGTGGCAATGGATTCCTGCGCGTACTGGAGTTTTTGCCCGATGGAAAGACGGTGCAGGTACGAACGTATTCACCGGTGACCAAAGAGATTAGATCGCCTGTCACTCGGGGAGACAATCCCGAGAGAGATCCAAAGCTTGAGGAATTTACATTCAAGCTCCAGGCAGCTACCGGCCATGAGCAACTCTTGGCTGCCACAAAACCAGCCAAGCCGCCGGAGAAGACGCCCGGTCATCACGACAGTTCCACTGGCGAGGTCCCCCAGCCCAAGGACGGTGTCCGACTCAACGGCCAGGGTCAGCTTGTTATCGATGGCAACGATGAAATGGGCTACGGCAAGCTGGATGTGGATCTCGTCAAAGGCCGAGAGGAGGTCAGCTTCGAGGTCTGGTTCACGCCGACCGAGAAAACCTATAACTGGGACGCGGTGGTCCAATTTCGGGGAGGCAAAGATGCCTTCTACTACACGTTCCGCACACTCAACAAGCACCGGGCCGAGTTGATCATCAACGGGCACAACGAGGATATTCAGCGAAGCATCGACGTGAAGGTGGGGCAACCGATGCACGTAGTGGTCACCTATGACCAGGACGGGCAAGACGGACGTCCTTTGCTGGCTTCCTATGTCAACGGCAAGCTCACCGGGCAGATGTCCACGGGAATCAAGCTTTCGGAACTTGGGCTGACCAGCGGGCAGATCGGTCCTTTTGCCGGTGCGTTCGACGAATTGCGGATCTACGACTATCCGCTTAGCGCTCAAGAGGTGCAGGGCAGCTATGCGGCTGGCCCAGATAAGGTGAACATCAAGCAGTAGTAGGAGAGGGCGATGTTGCAGGCATCGAGCCTGGGCTTTTCGGCTAGACAAAGATGATCGCGGACTTGCCGACTGGATGCCCTCCATTCGGGTGGCCAAGTGCCTACCGGTCCATAGTTCCTGGTCTTCGTACGCGCAGTTTCGACGCTGCGGTCGATCCTACCTCCGCGCCTTAGAGCCCAAGGTCGTAGCGGACTTGGTTTTTCGCCTTATTGCGGGATCCCGAGCACCCACGGTCGGTGCTACTTGCGGCCCAGGGCCCAGGGCCAGCACCTTGCCGTCGGCGGTCGAGACGTACAGGCGCCCGTTCGCGGCGGCCATGCCGTCCCAGACGACCGGCGGCAGGTCGCGATCGGCCAGTTTCTTGCCGTCGGAGGCGGCGTACGCCAGCAGGCGCCCGTGCGTCCCGGCCACGAAGACCGTATCGCCCGCCAGGACCACGGCCCCGATGCCCTGTACGTCCAAGCCGCGGTCTGCGCCGAAGACCTCGGCGGCCGTCCACGCCCAGCCCCCCCCGCGGGTGAAGACGCCCGGTGCGCCGACGCCGAAGACATGGGCGGCCGTCCACGTGGCGTTGTTTGGGTCCTCGTGCAGGCGGAGCAGCCAATAATCGGTGCGGCCGAGTTTTTTGGGGCGGCCGGTTTTCTTGTCTTCGACCCGGGGTACTTTATGGCGGTGGGTGTGCCATTCGCCTTTGAATGCCGCGATGCTCTCGGGCGTGAAGTCGACGCGGCAGAGGCTGCTTTTGTCATCGGTGCTTGTGAATAGGGCCCCGTCGCGAAAGGCCGCCAGAGGTCGCTTCTTCGTCAGGTAGCCATTATTTCCCTTGAACATCCGCTGTCCGTAGGTCCAGAGGCCTCGCGGCGCCATGACGCCCGTCCCGCCCGTCCGGCAGAAGGCAAAGCCGTTCTTCCAGTCGCAGCCCACCTTGCCGGAGGCCGGATCGATCTGCCATCGCCCCATCGTGATGTAGTCGGGCGCCACGCCCGCAGACCTCGGGCCGCCCGCCGCAGGGGCCGACGGCCGACGGGCCTCGCCCACGAGAAGGTCAAAGATGTCGACATCCAAGCCCTGTCCATTCTTACAACGATCGTAGGTGTCGCTGTCGATGGTATTGACCCACTTGACCGCCCCGGTGGCCGTATCGAGGGCCAGGATGCGGATGCCGCCATAGGCCAGCGGGTGCCGCCCGGCCGCAACGTACGCCGTGTCGCCGACCACCAGGACGCTGCCCGCTGCGGGCCACGGCGACTCAAGTTGGCCGAAGGCAACGATGCGCTCGTCCTCCGGCGCCACGTGGAGGCGCCATGCGAGTTGGCCGTCCTTCGCGCGCAGGGCGTAAACGGTCCCGTTGCGCGTGCCCAGCAGACACAGCCCTCCCGCAAGGGTCGGCGGTGTGTCCACGCGGCCGTCGGCCGTGAAGTCCCACCGCATCTGGCCGGTCTTGGCATCCAACGCGACCACACGGTGCCTGTCGGGCTGCGCCACAAGGACAAGCCCACCGGCCGCAACCGGCGGGGTGACCGGGCCGCGCACGCCGGGGTTGTTCTCTTTCCAGTCCTGCGCCAGCACGCCCCGGGGCCAGTCGCCGAGGTCGGCCGTCCAGAGGACCTCCGGGTTCGCCGGGACGGCCGTCGCCGTCGAAGCGCTTCGCCAGAGATCGGCCCGGTAGCAGGGCCACCCGGCGTCCGCGCCCGCCGCCGCCGGCGCGGCATTGCCGAACGCCGGGCCGCGCTCGACCCTAAAGTCGGCCGGTCGCAGCATCTTTGCCGCCGGTCCGGGCAGCGGAGGCGTCGGCGCCACGGCTATGTAACTCTTGAACATCGGCCAACACGTGCAATGCTTCGGTGCGATGTAGATAAGGCCGTTGGCCGGAATGGCGCCAGCATCCAGGCTGCAACTATGCTTGGTGATCGCGGACCGGGTATTCAGGCCAGTGGCGATGTCAGTCAGCGTAAGACCGCGCACGAAGAACCGCTCCGTGGCCACGGGCGGGGTACAATTGGACCCCGATCCTGTATTGTGAGTGACCACCGCCCGGCCGGTCGCCGGGTCGAACCCTAACCACTGGGAAATCTTTCCTCCATTTTCATCGCGACCAACGTTACTGATCCACAGGAGCGAACCGATATGGAGGGCCCTGGCCTGGGAGCGGTGGGTCATGTGGGGAACGAACTCGCGACCCCAAAGCACCTTGCCCGTGTCGGCCGCAATGACATGAATCGCGCTGCCGCTTCCATCCCATTCCCCTCTAATTTGCACGTGTCCCGAGAGTTCGCACACGAGGTACCCGCGGCGGTACGACAGGCGCCGGCCATTCTTGGCCCACGGGTGATCGGCCTCGGCCAGTCGCCAGAGGGGCTTTCCGGTGGCGAGGTCGAGTTTGACAATGGCCCGCGGGGCAGGTGATTCGCGGCCGCGGCGCAAACTTAGATGATTGCCCGCCTTGAAGTCGTCCCCTCCCTCGTAGAAGTAGACGCCGCCGTCGCCCGCCACCATGCCGGTAACCGGAGTGACTGCTTCGTGCGACCACAGCAGTTTGCCGCTCTCGGTGTCGAGGGCCCGGACGGTCGGCGTCTTGGCATCGCACACCACCAGCGCGCGGCCGATGTTCAGGATATCAGTCGGCGTGCCGGCGTCGGTGTAGACCTTGATGGTTTCGCCCGTGGCGGCGTCAAGGGCCTGGAGTTTGCCCTCGTTGACCGCGTAGAACCGGTCGGCCGACGCGACCGGCAGGGCGCTCCCCCTGACGCCATGCCACGAGCCATCGATCCGCGAAGGCGGCGGGTCGAGTCGGCGGTCCCACAAGAGCAGGCCGTTGAACGCATCGCGGGCGATGACGCCGTGCGTGTAGAACCGCCCGCCGGCGGTGACGATATTCGAGGCATGCACCAGCGGCCCCGCGAGCCAGCGGATGCGTTCCGCCTTCCGGACCAGTTTATCGGCGGAAACCGCATTGCCGTCCGGCCCGTGGCGCGAGTGCGACCAGTCATCCATCTCCGCCGGCCAGGGCTTGCGGGCCAGGGTCCAGTCGCCGCCCGCTCGAACCGTTTGCACGTCCTCCAGCCCCGCCTTCTTCAGCGCGGACCCCAACGCCCCGCCGCCTTGTGCAAGAAAGACACCGGCGGGACGCAGGACGCGAACCGCTTCGGCCAGCGGCACTTTCCGGTCCTCTTCGATCAGCACGAGGTTGACCAGGTTTTCGGCATAGGGCAGCGGCTTGTCCGACGCCCATCGATTCGCTGAAATCAACCCGTAGAGACCTGTCGAGTGGATCTGCTTGCGAGCACGCTCCACTTTGGCGGCGTCGGTGTCGAGAATCTCTACCAGAACCCGGCCGGTCCGAGCCAGCTCCAAGGCAACCGTCAAATCATCCGAGCCGACCTGCACGCACAAGCCGCCCGTCACGCCATGCTTTACACAAATGCTGCCGATAGGGGACCTGATTTTCTGCGCGCGGCCCACTTGGGCAAAGGCAACCAATGCAATGCTCAGCGCCAGGACCAACCACCGCCATTGCGGTTCCCGAGGACTGTTCCAACGCACGGTACTCTCCTTGAACTGGTATTGCTGATAGGGAATTCGCTTCCGCGTGATCGTACGTCGGTGGCCCGGGGGGTGGCATCGCTAATCAGATGAATATACTTAATTAGCCGGAATATTTCCTTTGGCTTTTTCTTGCCAGGGAGATGCCACCTGTAGTGTGCATAGCTCTTGGTGTTGTTCACTTCAAACACTTGAATTTCATTACGTGGCGACCAGGTAACGTTTGTCTGCTTGTCCACCAGTACCCAGTTGGTGCCGTCATGGCTGCCATAAAATGACCAGTCACTCGGTCCAAATGACCAATAGGGGGATTTTGCTTTTATTTCAATGCCGCTCACGGGATGGCTGTGTCCATCCCTAAAGGTAAAGTCCAGGTTGTATGTGCTTTCGCGGAAAGTACGCCAGTTGGCAACGATAGGATTTTTCCACATATTCTCAGGCTTAAACAACTGCCCAGGTCCGCTTAGTTTGGTCTGCACCATCTCCACACCCGGAACCTGTGTGAGGCGTGCGCCTTCAGATCCGCCGGCGTTCACGGCGCGGACCTGGAAAATCGGCTTGCCGCCGCCTCTGGGTGTGAGAACCAGAAGGATGTTGTTCATTCCTGCGGAGAACGCGACGCTCTCCGTCAGCCACTCAGAGCCAAGGCGGTGGTTGCCGGGAAGAGTCCACGATTTTTCCCGAACACCGTTCACCCACAGCTCTGCGTTTGAAATAAAGGCCATGGAAAACAGCAGGTTGATTGTCTCTGCCGTCGGGGAATACAGGCTGCCCCACGCATAGATTTCCCCGGGAAGCGGACCGTCCGGATTCGCCAGAGGAATACAGGAAGCCAGATAGGTCGGTTCAATGCTCGACCACTTTCCCGCAGCGGACTTCTTATTGCCGCCGGGATGGATGATTCCCTCGGCAATCGGAGTTCCGCTGAGCACGTCGGTTTCAAGCACATCGAATGCTACGATGGAAGCGCCGAACTCTATATCCATGGTGCCGGTCTTGGCCATCTTCCAGAGATCCATCGGATCGTTGTAGTTGCCCTCAAGATTAACCGCCATTACATTGGCGGTCCACTTGAGCTGGGCCGAAGAAAGGCGGCTGAACAGGCGGCTGTCGGTCGTCTTCAGGTAGATCGCTTCCTTGTCGACCACAAGGTTGCCGTCAAAGGGAATCGGCTCGCCCCACAAGTCAAAGAACTCCAGGTTTTCAAGGTCCTTCAGTTGGGTATCCACTTGTACCCAGGCATTGTTCTTATCGGTGCAGGCCAGCGCCGCGAAATAGTGGTTTGCGGAGCTGAAGGTGGCGATCAATAGGTTGGGATCAAGTTCGATCAGCCCCTCGGCCTTTGCGCCCGCGAGGATCGAATAGATGGCATTGTTGGCCACGGCGCTCGGGCCCGGGGCCAACAAGGGGCCCCGATAGTGTCGCATGTTATTTTGCATGCCGATGTTCCAGAAGCTGTAGAACACCGAATCTTCGGCGCTCCAGCGGGCGCCGGCACCAACGTCGGCCAGTTCCCGTTGTGCCAGATCCCACCCGTGATGCTGCCTGACCTTTCTGCCGCCGTTATGTGAGGTAATTCCCCCTACAGCGGTCTGTCCCATGACCAGGGGTTTACCGAATTTATTGGTTTTTCCATCAATGCGCGAGGCAAAGCCGGTGATGGCTGAAATCCCACCTGAACTTATAATCGGGCGGCCGTAGTTGTGGGTGCTCACCCCGTCGCAGAAGTTTACGCCCCCTGCCTTGAAAACTCGATTCACGTAGGATGTCTCCTTGTCATCAAAGTCATAGGAAACACCAAAAATCAACTCGGTTTCCGGTGCAACGGCCTTCATGGGGCCGTAGATATGGGAAAGCACATTGTTTACATAGTAGTCCGGCTGCAGCATCAGGTTGATCTCTGCATAGGACACCACTGCGTCGAGCTTGTCGCTACCCCAGCGAATCACGATATTGGTGAATAGCTCGACCAGCTTTTCGGCTGGAGGCAACAGCAGCACCTTATCCTTGGCATTGGGGAAAGTCGCCGCACCGTGACGATCTTTCATCGCAACAACGGTGCATTTCGGAACCATCCATCCGGGCAGTCCGAAATAGTCCGCCGTGGGATCCGGATTCTTATACTCCTTTAGCTTCATCGAGCCCGGCGTACCAAGATGGACTAGTAAATGAGTGCAGCCGTTTCTTGCGGCGGCCTCCATGTCGCCATCCAGATACCAGTTAAAAACTCCTTCCTGCGGTTCCAGATATGCCCAGTGCGTTTCGACTACATGTGCGCGGAATCCGGTCTGGTACATGAGCTTATAATTGTCGTCCGGATCCCAGCCGCCATGCCAGTTGAACTCGAACTCGTCGCCCCAGTTGCGCATTCCCTGTAAACATCCGAGCTTAAAATCCGGCGGAGTCACACCGGTCAGGTTCTTTATGACCGAAAAATAACGCTGGGCCGCACCCACGATCGACTGATCGGACGCATCGCGCGCCACCAGCACGCCCACATAGGTGCCGCGCGGCAACAGTTTTGGCGAGGTTATCTGTTTCTTGAATACCTTTCCTGGTCGGCAAGCCACCTTCGTGGTCCAGGGTTTGTGGATGACTCCGGGACGCGAAACATCCTTGGCATAGAATGCGATATCCAGCGTGCGTGCTGTTTTGCATCGTCCGGCCATGGGCAAAGAAAAGGGCTTGCCAGCCCAGTGGATCCCCTGACGGTTTTTCGGCAGGAAGTTCATCTCAACTTCCGGGGTTTCATCGATAGCCACTTCGGTATCAATATCGAGCCATTGGACTGCATCGATCCAGATCTTCGTTGGCTGGTTGGTATCGCCGGTCTGTATAAACTCAACCATCAATTTGTAGTTGGTGTTGGAAACAACCACACTCGCCTGGTAGTGCGCCCACTCTGTGCCGAGGGTATGAGTGGTCGAGGATTTATATCCTTTGTACGTATACGCTGCAACTTTTGCCTTAACGGTTCCATGATCCACCTTGGCGGAAAAATTAAACTTTCGCAACTCATCGGGACCAAGTCCCGCCGGTGGCGTAACATAGAGCCAGCATCGGTAGGCTCCGGCCGGAATCGTCAGCTTCAGGCTCGATTGCCCCTCAGCAAATTGGCCGTTGTCGATGACCGGACCCGGCGGTGTGAAGGAGGTAAGCGGCTGACCTTTGTCTTTTGAAATAGGCGCCCAGCCGGGATGGAATGGTTCCGCCCCGAGGCCCAGTTCGAACGAGCCGTTTTGGAGTCGGTTGGGCGAGGTGGGCAGGAAGGCAAAGGCTTCGTCCAGCTCGGTCCTCAGCACAGGATCCTGAGTAAAGGCCGTGAAGCGGTGATATGTCAGCTTATTGGGGGCCGATAACGGCGGCGCTACTTGCGGCCCAGGGCCAGCACCTTGCCGTCGGCGGTCGAGACGTACAGGCACCCGTTCGCGGCGGCCAGAGGACCTGATTTCCTGCGAGCGGCCTAGTCCGGCAAAGGTGACCAACGCAATGCTTAACGCTAGGAACAACCACCGCAATTGCGGTTCCCGAGGACTGTTCCAACCCACGGTACTCTCCTATACTACTAACCTCAAACATCGTTAAGTTTTTGACAAAGATTCTTGGCCAATCGACTGTAACACGTTATTCGCAAAAGCTTTAGAGGGCAGGGTTCAGGGTTCAGAATTTCCGTGCAAACGTGTCCTCAGAGTCCTGAACCCTCAGCCGTCAACTTTCCTCCTTTGGTTGCGGCCTCGGCCGCGCTAAGATTTGTCGAATGGTATCTGTTAAAGCAAAATGGCCCCGTCAGCCACAGGACCCACGGGGTTTGAATCGCGCGTGGCGCGTTACCTTCGCCCCGATTTTGGTCGCGCAACGGCGAGCTTTGCGACCTAGTGCTTTGTCAAGTCTTAATTTTGGGGTTGTCCGTGTCGTAAACCGTTGGCACTGCTGGACTAACCAGCAGTGGCACCCCAAATCTTAATTCTGACACAGCACGAGGGACTCTAATCGTTCCAATGCTTCTCGATAATCGCCTGGATTTCTGGATTGTTATCGGTCTCGTTGAGCCGCTCGCGGGTCTGCTTCAGTTGCGTCTTCATCTCCCCGATGATCTCCGCGTACTTCGGGTTGTCATACTCGTTCTTCATCTCCATCGGGTCGTTTTCAAGGTCGTAGAACTCCCAAGCGGGCGGAGTCGGTTTTTTGCCTGAACTGTCGAGCCCATAGAAGAAGATAAGTTTGTATTGGTCGCTGCGGATTCCGAAGTGGGCCGGCACCGCGAGCCAGTGAGCCATGTGCATCCAATACCGATAGTAGGTGACTTTCCGCCAGTCACTCGGCTTGGGTTGGCCGGCGAGCGCCGCGGCGAAACTGCGGCCCTGCATGTACTTGGGCGCAGGCCGGCCCGCCAGTTCCAGGATCGTCGGCGCAAAATCGGTATTGTTGATGAGCCAATCATTCACGGCACCGGCCTTTACCTTGTCCGGCCACTGAACGATCAGCGGCATGCGGAAGGCCTGCTCGTACATCCAACGTTTGTCCATCAAGTCATGCTCGCCCAGGAAAAAACCTTGGTCGCCGGTGTAGAAGATCACCGTGTTGTCGAACTCGCCCTCCTCTTCGAGGTAATCCAGCAGCCGTTTGACATTGTCGTCGATACCCTTCACGCAGCGGAGGTAGCGGCGGAGATATCGCTGATAGCCTTCCTTGGCGTAAGCCCGATCATCGAGTTCCTTTGGAACGCCCAGTCTGCGGGCCAGTTGCCAGGGAGCATGGGTTCGCCCAACTCCCGAGCCGAACCCGCGCGAGCCAACTGAACCATCCGGAGGATCAAAGAGATTGGCCGGTTCCGGAATCTCCACGTCTTCCAGGTACGTGTCATAGCGTCTTGCATTCTGGAACATGTCGTGCGGCGCTTTGAAGTGATGCATCAAAAAGAAAGGCTTGGATTTGTCGCGATCGTTCTTCAGCCAATCGAGACTGAGGTCGGTAACGGCATCGCTCGAGTGCTGCCCTTTCTTGGTGATGATGTTTTGTGGCCACGGCTCGGCGCCGCGAACGCGGAATTCGGGATTAAAATACTTTCCCTGTCCGGGTAAGACCGCGTAGTAATCGAACGCGGCGGGCTCCGCGGAAAGGTGCCACTTGCCGATCATCGCCGTGGCGTAGCCCGCTTTTCTCATCTCGATGGGCAAGTACTGTCGTTCGGGCGGGATTTCC
Organism: uncultured Planctomycetaceae bacterium; assembly: GCA_964547995.1. Classification (GTDB taxonomy): domain Bacteria; phylum Planctomycetota; class Planctomycetia; order Pirellulales; family Thermoguttaceae; genus CAZJRB01. The sequence continues at coordinate 44,329 of CAZJRB010000055.1, forward strand.
CCTGCAAGGACGGTGATTCCATTTGTCTGCGAGTATTGACCCGTGATAATGCTTGCCCGAGAAGGGACGCAGATCGAGTTGTTACAGAATACGAGGTCAAACCGCATGCCCCCGCGAGCCAGCGTGTCGATGACCGGCGTTGGATTGAGCTTTGCCAGCCGACTCCCATAGACGCCGATCGCCTGATACGTGTGGTCGTCCGCCATAATGAACAGGATGTTCGGCCTGTCCGCGGCCAGGGTGGTTTGCCCGAAGGCGACAAGAACGATGAGGGAGGAAAGTGTCTTGTTCATGATGATTCCCCTAGAAAGCTGGCGAGGCTTCGCCTCGACGGCTACTTCTTCTCCGCCTGGCGGTGCGAGAGCAGCCACTTGTAGATTTCGGGATTGTTGTAGGTTTCGGTCCACGAATCGTGATGCGCATCGGGGTAGATTGTCAGCTTGACGTGCTTTCCGCCGGCGGCCTTGATGGCGTCGACCATTTCCCGGCTCTTTTCGGGCTTCACGGTGCCGTCTTTGGCGCCGTGGAAGGCCCAAACGGGCAGGTTGACGAGCCGATCGGCCTTCTCGGGGTTGCCGCCGCCGCAGATGGGTATCGCTGCTGCAAAGCGGCCGGGCTCGGCGGCGATCCACCCCCAGACGCCGAATCCGCCCATGCTCAGGCCGGTAAGGTAGACCCGCTGGGGGTCGGCCTTGGTCGTGGCGAGGATGTGATCGAGCAGCTTGTTGAGCCGGTTCACTTTCCACCACTGGCCTTTGGGTGTCTGCGGCGAAACGATGATAAACGGGGTCGTGTTTTTCTTGTCGACGATTTTGGGCGGCCCGTGTCTCTTAACCTTCGACAGGTCGTTACCCCATTCGCCGATGCCGTGCAGGAACAGCATGAGCGGGCACTTCTTTTGCTCGTTGTAGTTCTCGGGCAAAGAGATCCAGTAGTGGATCATTTCTTTCTTGGCCGCATCGCCCTCGCCTGTAGTAACTTCCAAGGCGGCTTCCGTCTGTTTGCCCGGCTCGGGTTTCTCGGCCGCGGGTAGTGATTTTGCCGGCATGATAATCGGAGTGAAGGCTAGAAAAACGCAGTATCGCATCATGGCGCGCTCCCCTTAGGTTGTTCTTGCCCGCTGAGAGCACATTATACCCGAGCGGCCCGGGCCTTCAAGCCACTCGTTTCCGCGTGCCGACAAGGCCATCGAGAGCGATGCGTTATTGGCGGGCTCCGGCGGCAGGGGGCGCGGGAGCCGGTTTGGCCTCGATCGCCGGCACGTCCGCCGCCGCGGGGCCGGCTTCTTCGGCCGCGGTAACGCCAACCGGCGGGGCAACGCGGAGGACGAACAAGACGCGATTCGACGCCGGCAACCCGGCTGCCGGGGCGGCAAACAACTCGCCGGCAAGCATCTCCTTGGCAATTTCCCGCCGGTCCTTCCGGCCGCGCAAGATGCCGGACTTTTGGGGCACGGCGTCGTCTGCCGGCGGCGCTGCTTTCCTTGCGGCCCGCCCGGGCGTCTCGTCGGCCTCCCGTTCGGGTTTCCGCCTCCCGAACAACCCTTTCCGGCCTTCCTCGGCGGTCGGCGGTGGACGTAGATTCCGGGCAAACCGGCCGGGGTCCTCCCGCTTTTCGGTGGTTGGAACCTGCGCGGTCTTGATCGGGAAGAACCGCTGCAACTGTCTCACGGCCCCCTGCACCTGACCGGGCGTTGCCTGGACGTAAACGAGCGTGGCGCCTTGTGCGCCGCCGGGAAATGCCGCGATCGCCGCCTGCCGGGCAAGGTCCCGCTCTGCTTCCTCCCGCGCAAGCTTCCCGATTTTGGGTTTCCTGCGGGGCAAAGACTCCGCCGGGCCTTCGTAGCGGTCTTCCTCGACAATCCCGTTGCGCGCCAGCACCTTCTCGAATACTCCCGCCGCGAGGGCGTCGGGGCTGATCTCGCATTGGACCACGAGCATGGCTTCTGGGGCAATCGCCGCAGGAGCGACGAGTGAAGGCGCCTCAGGAACGACACCGGTATCCGGACGGATCGCCCCGGACTTGGCCATATCGGGCATACGGGGCTTCGGTGGCGGCCCCGGAACCGTGGGCGGGCGATCCTCCCCGGCGGCCTTGCCGGCCGGTCGTGGAACGGCCAAGACGCCGTTCTCCCAATTCAAACCGGCCGACTCTTTCAAGACCGGGCGCGACGGCGCTTTGCCGGGTTTGATCTCCGGCACAGTCTCGCCGCGGGTCCCGGATTGCCTCTCTCCCACGCCGCCTTGCCGCAAGCCGCCGGAAGGGGCTTCCGAAGGACCGATTACGCCCCCTTCCAGCAAAGAAAGAACATCCCCCGAGGGGGCGTCGCCCTTGGCCGGCTCTGCAGCCGGCTCTTCGACCGGCTCGGGCACGGCGCCGCCCGTGTCAATTTTCTTGTCGGCCTTCTTGACGGCCGTTCCCCTTTCCGAGGACTTATAATCGTCTGCCAGTTTGAGGATCGGCGGCGGCATGAAAACATCGTCTTGACTCTCGGGCGTTTTCTTGGCCTCGACGGGCTCTTTGCTTCTTATCTCGGGGACATCTTCCGCCTCGGCGTCTTCATCGGCGTCTTCATCGTCCTCGCGCCGGGATACCGCCCCATTCTCAATGGACTCGGCTTCTTTCCCGGGTGCCTCTTCTGCTTTATCGGGCTCGACCGCGTCCTTCTCGGGCGCCGTCTTCACATGAGAAACCCTGGCGATCTCGTCGAACTCCGAGCGGTCGACGTTTTGTGTCAAGACGACCACCAGCACGGCGGCGGCAACCGTTGCGG
>CAZJRB010000056.1:0-28165 GCA_964547995.1 uncultured Planctomycetaceae bacterium
GCCCTTGGCCCGCCGCAAACGACCGCGTGAAATGTGCAAAACCCGAACTTAGGCAATTCGCAGCTTATTTTTTGGCCGGTTTTTGGGCGGCTTTCTTGGCGGCTTCGGCCTTCCGCTTTGCCTCCTCGGCTCGCTTTCGTTCGTCGGCCTGGCGTTTGGCTTCGGCGGCTTTCTTGGCGGCTTCGGCCCGTCGCTTGGCTTCGGCGGCGCGTCGTTCGGCTGCGGCCTTTGCTTTTGCCTCGTAGTCGGCCTTTCGCTTGGCGGCGATCTGTTTCTTTTCCTCCTCGGCCTTGGCGGCGGCAGCGACGGCTTGTTTCTGGGCCTCGTCGGCCCGCTTTTTGGCTTCGATCGCTCGTTTTTCCGCTTCGGCCAGCGCGGCTTTGGCCCGCTCGAGATCCCTTTGGGCCTGGTAGGCCCTGCCCTTCATTTCCTCCGCCCGGTGCTTGAGCATGTAGGCCATTCGTGCGGCTGGGGGGAGCCTTCGCAGGAAGTCGGCGCGTGCTTGGGCGGCCCGCTTGGCGCGTTCGGCCCTGGCGGCTTCTTCGGCACTCTTGCTTTTTGGAGCGGTTTTCTTCGGGTGCGGATTGCCGGCGCGTTTTCGCGACTCGGCCTTTTTTCTGGCCTCGGCGGCTTTTTTGGCTTCGGCTGCGCGGCGTGCCTCGATTTCGGCTTTTCGCCTGGTGGCCAACTCCTTGGCCTCAGCTTCGGCCTTGGCGGCCATCTCTTTTTCGACTTTTTCGGCTCCTTCGAGGTATTTCTTGGCCCCGGCGAGCCGCCGTTCGAGCGATTCCAATTGCCCTTTGGCAACGGAAACACTTCGTTGCGTGTCGTAGAGTTTCTTCTTGGCCTCACGGGTTCTCTGCTTTGCTTCTTCGGCCCTGCGGGCCCAGGGCGGCAGCTTCGGGGCCTGCGGACGCTTGGCCGCCGACTTCTTCGCCGACGCACTCTTCACTGTCGGCTTGGCGTCGCTCTTCTTCGAACAGGCATAGGCCACGCCAAAACCCAAGCCGAGAATCAAAGCGACGGACAGCAACGGTCTTACCATGACGACACTCCTTTTGCTAATGGTGGGAAAGTGGAATGTACAGAAAACGTTGTAAAGCCGCGACCAGTGGTCGCGGAAGCCCACGGTAAATGTATCTGATACGATCGTGGAACGCCGGTTTGGCGGACTGTCTGTTGACCATCCTGTTTCCCGCTTCTCCGCGACCATTGGTCGCGGCTTTACATTGTTCGGCCGATCCTCAAGGATCGGATGTTTGTAACGCAGTCGGGCCGCCGCCGGTCGCGCCGGCCTTGACGGCCCAGAGATATTGCTGTGACCCGACGTACAAAACGCCGTTGGCCGCGATCGGCGTCGAGTAGACCGGGGCGCCGAGGCGGATTTCGCCCAAGACCTTCGGTTCTCGTCCGGCGGCGAACACCCAAAAGTTTTTCTTCGTGCCGAGGTAGACCTTGCCGTCGACGATGAACGGGGAGCCCCAGGTCTCGGCCTTCGTCTCGTGGACCCAAACCGGCTTGCCCGTGTCGGCCTCGACGCAGTGCAACTGCCCGATGACGTCGGGGCAGTAGACCAACCCGCCGGCAACCGCGACGGTCGACATGGTGCGGTCGAGGCCGTCGTAGGACCAGATTTTTCCGGTCTTGGTGATATCGCCGGTCTTGGTCGCGTCGATGCAATGGAGCATTCCACGGCCGCGGCCGTGGGCGGGGTCCTGGCCGATGGCCACATAGACGCGGCCCTGGTGGAAGACGGGGGTGGCGATGATCTGGCTCGGGCCGATATAGGTCCCGTCGTTTTTGTTGCCGCGGTTTTTGCGTTTGTCGCCGTCGTAGTAGGGGATCGGTTTGCCGTCGCGGAACCGGTACTCCGGCGGGTTGCAGTCGTAGGACCAGACCTTTTTCAGCTTCACCGGCTTCTCCGGTTTCTCGGCGAGTGCCTCCAGCGCGTAGCAGACGCCGTCGCCGCCGCCGAGGAAGATGAGCGTTTTATCTCCCACCTTGCCGAGCGAAGGGGAACACCACTGCGCATGGAAGAGCCGCTTTCCAAGGTCCAGACCGTCGGTGGCCAGGAGCCGTCCGGTTTTTTTGTCGAGCACAATCATGCCGGGGGCGTCCGGCGAAAGGACTTTCTTGTGCGGACCGTCCACGCCGTTGGAGGTGCTCGTGTAGAGCATATCGCCGTGGATCAGCACCGAGCAACTGGCGGCGTCGTGCGGCACGACCGCCACCTCCTCGATCATGTCGTAGACCCAGACGATGTCGGCATCGGTCTCTTCGAGTTCGACGGGTTTTTCGCCTGCCGAGACCATGTATTTCGCCTCGTCCTTGAAGGGCCCGGCGTTGCCGTCGGCCAGTCCGTGGACGTCGAGACAGACGACCTCGCAGGCACTGGAGACGATGTAGACCCGGTTTCCGTCGACGGTGGGCGACGAGCAGGTTCCCAGCCACTGGTGGCCGTAGTGGGCGCCTTGGGGCACATTGGTTCGTTTGGGGGTGACAAGTCGCCAGAGCAGCTTTCCGGTGGCCTCGTCGAAACACTGGACCAGCCCGCCGCGGCTCCGCTTGAAGCGGGGATTGCCGTTAAGCGTGATGTCGTCGGTGCCGACGAAGACGCGGCCGCCGGCCACCGTCGGGTTGCCGTAGGTTTGCGAGCCGAGGCGTGCGGTCCACTTGACGTTTTCGGTGGTTTCGGGATCGATTCCGCCGCCGCTGGGGCGTTTTTTTCCGGGCACGAAGGAATCGGGCAGGCCGTTGGCGTCGGAGACCATATTTCGCCCGTCGCGGCCGCCCCATTGCGGCCAATCGGCGTCCTCGGCGGCGACGGACCCTCCCGCCAGCGCGACAACGAGATAGCACAATAGCGTTCTTTGCGTGAACATAGACGCTTTCGTGTGGCTCAGTTGCAAGCGGCTGCTCTATTGCGAAGCCGCAAGCGACTGCCCTACTTGTCCTTCTTGCCTTCCTTGCGGAGGATGGGGATCAGGACGATGTTACGGACTTCCTTTTGCGATCCTTCGGCCTGGAGGCAGATCTTGCCCGGCGTTTCCAGAAGATCGGCGCCCTTGTTCTGCACGAGTTCGTTGACTTTGATTTCCAGGTCGCCGCCGTCGAGCGTGATTTCGTACTGGTTCCACTCGCCGAGCGGTTTTTCGTTGGACGGGTGAAGCTTCGGGGTATAGCGTCCGCGGTTCCGGCCGGTTTCGATAGGGAACTTGTCGATACTGAAGATGTCACCCACCGAGCCGGTCATGCCCTGGGCTTCGATCGACTTGGGCCAGACCTTGTCCTCGCCGACCATGCGGACCAGCACACCGCTGTTGCCCTTGGTCACGTGGCGGAACTGGAGCCTCAGGACGTAGTTGGTGAAGTCGTCCTTCGTGCGGATGTATCCGGCCGGTCTGCCCGAGTCGGCCAGGACGCCGTCCTTGACCGACCAGACGTCCTTCTGGTTATCGCCCGAGAAGGTCCAGCCGTCGAGGTTCTCGCCGTTGAACAGCCGGACGGCTTCGCCGTAGTCTTCCTTCAGCTCCTTGAGACGGATGTCTTTGAACTCGACGGTCATCGGCGGCCCGGCGTGGATTTGCAGTGCAAGGATGCCTTCCATCGCGCGGCCCTTCGGATCGTTGTCGATCATCTCGATCATTGGGTAGCCGTTCAGGAGATGGACGAGGTGATTGCCGCGGGCGGTGATCGTGTACTCGTTCCAGTCCTTCATGTTGTAGTAGCCGGCCTCTTTCAGGGCCTTGACGTCGGAGACCTTGCCGACCACGTTTTTGTGGATTTTGCCGTCCTTGTCTTGCTCGACGACCATAAAGTCGCCGACGTTGACCATCCATCCGCGTCCGCGTTCGTGGTAGAGGAAGCCGACCTTGCCGGGGTTGTTCTCGACTTCGGCCTGGTATCCGCCGACCCGCCACTTGTCGGATTCCTTGCTGCGGTACTGGACGCCGGAGTTGCCGTTCTGGATGCGGAACTTGAGTTTGAGCACAAAGTTCTTCAGCTTGCCGCCGCGCCAGACACAGAAGGTGTTTCCGCGTGCGGGATTTTCTTTGGTGGTTTGGCCGCGGATTGCGCCGTCGACGACGGACCACAATCTCGGGTCGCCGTCCCAGCCGTCGAGGTTTTTGCCGTTGAAGATTTCGACGAATCCGGCTTCGTCGCCGGCCGGTGCGTCGGGTTTGTCGGCGGCATACGTCAAGCCCGCCAGGGCCGCGATTGCCAAAAGAATCACCATGCGACTGCCGGTCGATTTCCAGTGTCCGTTCATCAGATACCTCCTTTGCGGTTTTTCCTGGAGCCCAGGCCGCGCAACCAATCATAGTGCTGTCGACGGCGATTGTCAATCACGGCGGCAATTCCCGGTGGATTGCCCGGCCGGGCCGCCGATTCGTAACTCGAAATGGGGGGCAGCTCAAACGTTCACTCGCTACTTTTCCCCCACTGTGAGCGTGAAAGGGAAGTTTTCGTACGGCACGCTGATGGCGGTTGCCGAGTATTTCCACTTGCCCTTTTTCGCCTGGGAAATCTCGATCACGACGGTGGAAGTACCGGTCTTTTCGTAGTTTTTGCCCGCGGGGTCGGTGACGACCAGTTTCAGCTCGGCGCCGCGGTTGGCGAATCCAAGGACGAACTGTAGATGTCGCCGGCCGCGGCAGTTGTAGACTTGGATATCCGTCTGTTGCCGGCCGGACGCGCTGAGCAGATTTCGATCGACGGGCGAGAAGCCGCCGCGGACCATCGTTTGGTGGATCTCGGCGTCGGTGTGCGCGGTCACCGTTGCAAAGACGAGGTACCGGAGCAGTTCCTGCTCCGTTTCGCTGTCCTGCTTTTCGTTGTGGAACGAGGTGAAGATAACGTTGCCGTTTCGGTAGGGGAACTCGACGAGCAAGGGCGCGGTCATTCGGCCTTTCTTGGCGGTGTCGAACGTGCCGACCAGCAGGGCGTTGACTTCCGGTCCGGCAAATGCGGCGGAGTGCCAGTCGTCCTTGTCGAAATGGAGTTCGATTTCATCTTGCCCCAGCCGGCGGCGCAGGCCCATGTCGACTACATCCGCCGTGACCGACCCTTTTTTTCCTTTGGCAATCTTGTCGCGGTCGAGGAGTTCTTCAAACGCGAACACGAGCAATGGGAATTGCCAATCGGAGACATAAAGCGTTCCCCCGTTGCCGACGTAGGTCCGCAGGCTGTGGCGAACCGTTTCGACCAGGTCTTCTCGGGCGTCGGCCGTCTTGCCGCCGCGACGGTCGCTCTCCTTCTGCCGGCTGGACCATTCCTCCGGCGCTAACCCGCTAGTGAGGAAGACGACGTCGTATTGGCCCAGCAACTCGGGGTCCAGGACGTCGTCCATCTCGATTTCCTCGTACTGGTAGCCTTTGCCGAAGGAATCGAGCAGCTTGCCGATATCGTCAAACTCGGGCGGGGTGACGGCCAGTCGCAGGGGTGCGAGTTGGACGATCTCCGTGGAGCCCCTGCACAGGTCGAGAAGGAACACGAGCCCCAGCGCCAAGAGCAGTCCGCCGGCAATCCCCGCATCGATCCCGAAACGCCTCGGCGGCATGCCGAAGATCAGCCGGTTGTTGCACCGGGGGCATGCTCTAGCCGAGATCGGGTTGTCCTGGCCGCAGGTACAACGCATGGTTGAGTTGAGAGTCAAGAGTTGAGAGTGGAGAGTCCAGAGTCGAGGGTTCTCTCTCCCGGCGGTCCTCTGCCCTCTGCCATCTTCCCTCTATTTTTTCTTCTTGAACTTTTTCATCCAGCCTTTGAGGCTGCGCATCGCTTTGCCGGACGCGAGTTCGATGCCTTCGGCCAATTGCTCGCCGGCCGTCTTGAACTTGTCTTTCCAGTCTTCATCTTTTTCATCCGGCTCTTCCCGCTCTTCCTCGTATTCTTCTTCGTACTCTTCCTCCTCGGGCTCTTCGTATTCTTGTTCCTCGGGAGCAGCTCTCTGCCCGGCCGCTTTCGGCCGAACCTCGCGGGTCTCGGCCGGTGCTGCTTGGACGGGTTTCGCCGGTTCTGCTGTCGCCCCTTTGGCGGGCACAAACGTGTTCGGGGAGCCTTCGAGCGACCGTACCCGGGTCCCTTCGGCAAGGACCCTCAACAACACTAAAGTTGCATCGTCGTAGCGCATTGCCCTCGACTCGCGGAGTTCGTTGATTTCCGCGAGCCACTGCTCTTCGGTCATGCTCCAATAGTCGTTCCAGTTTGGCGGGTTGCCTTCTTCGGCCCGTCGCAGGGCCCAATCGGCGATGGCGTCGGTGCAGAGCACGATCACGTCGTCCACGTAGCACTGCACGTCGAGTTCGTGGAACTCGAGGTAGTCGTCGCGATTCAGGTCGACGCTTCCCAGCACGATGGGGTTGGCTTCGAGTTCTTTCGCCCGTTCGATGGGAAAGGACCGGACGGTTTCCCCGCCGCGGATATGGAACAGGCAGCTATCGCCGATAGCGAAGCCGTGGAGGCGGTAGGCCCCAAACCCCTCGGCTTCCTCCTCTTCGACCGGCAGCAGCCGGATCCAAAGCAGCGTGGAGAAGGCCCCGTTGGGTAGCTTGGCCTTTTGGAACCACGCCAGCCCGCTCGTGTCGATCTGGGCCGACCACTCTTGGCGCCGCTCGGCGAGCCACTGGGTAAAGAAGTCCTTTTGACCGGGGTTGGGCGGGTCGGCCACAACGGACAACGTGACGATCTGCGCCCATTGCCGCGAGAACAGCGCCGAAGAGACCCCGTCGGCCACCGCCGCAATCCCACCGGCGGCGTTCAGACCGAACGCGTCCTGAAACTGTTCGGGATGTTGGGGATCCTTGGCAAGTACGAACGCCCGTGTTTCAAATGGCATCGGTCGGTTCCGTTCTAGTAGGGTCCAGGTTTCCTATGGGGAACTGTCAGGCTCGCTCGGCATGCAAGCAAGTATACCATCAAGCAGCAGATCAAACTTGCCGTTGACGACCATTCCTCGCGAGTCGGGTTTTACGATGGGTTTCCCGGCGGCCAGGGCCTCCGCACCCAGCAACGGGCTGCTCAACTGCCAAAGCTGCTGCAACGTCGGGTCGTCGATGCCCGTCGGTTGGTTCGGGTATGCCAGCGAGCGATGCGGGACGGCGGTCACGACCAGGTGATAGAGTCGTGCATTCGGGACGGCCTGGCGCAGTTCGTTCGTGTCGGCAATTCCGCGACCGAGATACAGGATTACGGGCGGGACGGTGCTACCCGGATGGCGTCCGCCCCAATCGGCGACCAGTGCGGCCGCCGCCTGATATGCGGGCGACATGGCGGCCGGGCCGGTCGGCGGCAAGTCGACGTAAATCGGTTTCTTGCGGTTGAACTCGATAAGCCCGCCGATCCCGTTGGAGATCATCTCCTTCACCTGGTCGATGCGGATCGCCCCGTCGGCCAGTTCGGCGTCGCCGGCAAACGTTGTTCCGGCCAACGGACCGGCGAAGGTGGTTTGCACGTCGCTTTGCCCTGTCGGATCGGCGCCGCAGAGGACAATGGCGGTTTCGAGCTTTCCCCCGCCGTGCTTGGCGATTTGGCCGAGCAGGTCGTTGGCGTGCCCCTGGAGTCGCGACCAGACATTCGCCTGGTCTTCGTCGGCCGGATTGTCGACGGAGCGATCCATGACCAGCACGACCAAAGCGACCGTTCCGGCCGGTGTTGCCGGTGTTTGAGGCGTTTGTTCCACGACCGGCGCGACCACCGGTCGCGGCTTTATGGTGTCCTGGTCGACGGGTGTTATGGGATTCTGGTCCACGAGCGTCAGGGGATTCTGGCCAGCCGGCGCCGTTGGTTGTTCGGTTGTTTGCGGTACCGGGGTATTCGGAATCACGGGCTGAATGAGCGGTTCGGCGGAGGTCAGTGCGGCCGACTGGTCGACGGTTAGCGCGGCCGACGGGTTGGGAACCTGCGTGGCCGGCTGGGCAGGTACTTGTGTGGACCATGCGGGAGTCTGCGTGGCGGGCTGGTCCGGAGCTTGCCCCGTTGCTTGAGGCGTCTCTTGTCCCGGAGCCCCAAACTGGGGAACCGTTGCGGAACTCTCCATCTGTACCCCTGCTTCTCCTCCCGGCGCCATCGGCAGAGTCGGTTGATATGCCGGAAACGCCTTCACCATGGAAAGGAACCGTATGAGATCAACCATTGCGGCGTTGTAGATCATCCCCCGGGCGCCTGGAATCACCGATATATTGAACTGCTGCAACGACTGGGCGAGCGGTTCGGGGAGATAGCCCGACCACTGGAAGATTTCCTGAATCGCCCCGGGCGGGAGATGACCGTTGGTTGCCGGATAGAGGATCGGTGGAACCTGAGGAGTCGATTTGAGATGGGCATGGAAGACCAAAGGCTGGCCGCCGACACATTGGAGTTGATAAATCCCGCCGAGTCCCGGCTGGAGCGATTCGCCGTCGGGCAGTTCGCCCAGCAGGCTGATCAGCAACGGCTGCTTCGGGGTGATGCCGGGGGTCGTCAACCAGGCGGTCAACAGCGATTGGCAGTATTGATAGCCGGGCGCCGACGATGCGGGGCCGCCGAGCGCCGGCACATACCAGACGGGGAACTTGATCGGCTCTTTGCGGGCAACACCGATTCCGCCCGGGGCGGGAACCTTGCGCATGCGCTCTTCCACGGTAACGGGCGAGTCGGCCAGTTGGCTGGTGTGGACGAAGGTGCAGCCGGTCAGCGAACCTCCCCAGCGGCAGCCGACGTCCACGCCCCCCCGGCCGTTGCCGCGATAGCCCGCCACCGCCACGTCGAGATTTGCGTCGGAGAGTTGGTTCAGCAGCGAATTGACGGCGGTGGCGATGCTGTCGGCCTTCGACTTTTTTCCGGCCCCTACGCGGGCATTCATGTCGGGCGTCTCGTCGATCAGGAAGATCACACACCCGGCGCTGCCGGCGGACCCGGTGGCGGGCGTTGCAGCATCTTGACCCGGGCTCTCGAACATAATTTTCTCTTTCTCTCGTTGGGTTTATCGCAACCCCGGCGCCGCCTGCGTCCCCATGTTGAGGAACTGGATCAGGCAGACCATATCGGCGTTGAACGCCATTCCCCGCGCTTGCTGCTGCAAGGGAAATCCCTCTGCCACGCCGTGCCGGTAAAACGGTTCGGGCAGTATGCTCGACATGTAGAACAACACCCGCGCCAGATCGTCGGGCAGCCCCATGTCGGACGCGGGAAACATGAACGGGTCCGCCGCCGTCATCGACAGGTGGCAATTGAACAACAGCACGTTGCCGTCCTGGGTATACAGCTTTTTCACGGATTCGGCATAGGGGATCGGGTCGCCGTCCTGCGATTCGCCGTCGGTGATGTGGACCACAATCGGCGGAAAGCTGTTCGGGTGCCGGCTGATCCAATCGGAAAGGATTTCATGCGTGTGGTAGAGCATGTGGCACATAGGCGTGCCGCCTTCGGCCACCGGATCGACCCAGACGGGCATTTCGCACGGGATCTCGATCATCTCGCCCGTCTCTTCATCGGGGATGTACTGGATTCGGGTATCGATGCGGGCGGGGGCGCCCCCGATTTCGGCAATCGAGACAATAAATTGTCCCATCAACTGACCCTGGAGTGCCGAATCGATGATCGGATTTGCATTGGCGTCCGTGCGGTAGCCGATCACACCGATATCCATCCAATCCTTGATCCCCTCGTCGGAGCTGGCGCGGATGGCCATGTTTTGCAGCCATCCGTTGATGGCCGCGACCAGTTCGTCGCACTTTCGGTTGGCCGAGTTTCCCAACGGCTCTTCCATCGAGAACGACTGATCCAGCAGGAACAAGAACAATGCCTTGTTTTGGCGGCTGATTTCTTGCGTGTAAGGTGCTCGCATGAAGTCTGGCTCCCTGGCTATTCGTTTTCCCGGCCCTCGCGGTCCTCTTGGGATTCTTCCTCGGCCTGCCCGGTCTCGGGGATACCCTCTTCAGGAATATCGTCTTCGGGGGTATCGCCGGGTTGTCCGGTTTTCTCCGCGGCGTCCTTACCGCCGAGGAGCTTCCAGCCCTTCCATTTCCAACTCGACTTGGCTCCCAGCCGGCCGACGATCAGCGGCGGGCTGACAAACGCGCGGAACCCCAGGTCGATCACGGCCCAGGCGACGATGTAGCTTTCGACCCACTCGGTCTTGGTGTGAATCAACCGGCAGCCGCCGCCCTCGTCCCACGTTCGGCGATCGAGCAGCAGGCGCATCCGGGCCGCGACCTCCTGCGGCGGGTCCTCCGGTCCCGGTTCGTTCTCGCAAACGGCCAGGATGAACTGCTCGGTGAACCGCGGATCGGGCCAGTTCCATTTCACGCGGTAGGTTCCTGCGGGGCCGCGGGCGGGGGTGACGCTCGGTTCCGCTTGCTCCGGAGCGGTTCCCAGCTTGTCCGGGGGAAGGATCAATTCCTCGGTCCATGCGCCCAGGACTGCTCGATACGGCTCGCAGCGATCGGCCTGCGACCGGATCAACCGAGCATCGAACAGCTCGTGGAACTTCGATTCCCGTTTCTCCTTCAGGCATTCCAACAGCGTATCGGCCTCCGAGGCTTTTTTCCGGGCGGCGTCGACTGCTTCTTGCCAGTCGTCGGGCAAGGGATGGTCGGCCAAAAGCGGGTCGCCGGCCAACTTGAGCATTTCCGTCTCGTTATTGCCCTCGAAGGCCTTTTCGAGGTCTGCCAACAGTTGCTTGCGGGCGGCTTCGGCCTTCTGGGCGGCTTTCTCCCGTTCGGCTTTGGCCTTCTCGGCGGTTTTCTTGCCGGCGATCGCGGCTTCGTAGTCCCCTCTCCATCGATCGGCTTCGCGGCAATCCTTCAGCAATTCGGCGTCCCAGGTTTCGACCAGTTGCCGTATTCGTTTTTCCTCGGGCAGATCGCGGGGGATATCGTGCAGTTTCTTCAGGACGGGGGCACGCTTTTCCGCCAACGCGATCCGGGCACGCCACTTCTCGCTCAGCACGTTTCCGCAGTTCACGTCGACGACTGCCCGCCATGCTGCCACGATCATGGCTTCTGAAGAGGCCTCTTTGACGGCCTTTTCGAGCCGGGCGATGGCCGAAACACGGCTGCGGGCCTTGCCCACCCGAGCCAGCAACGTGTACTTGTAGCCTTGCGGCAGCTTCGCCACGGCATTGACGACCTCCTGTTCGCCGGCCAGCGTCATCTTGCCGGCCGATTGTTGGATCAGGTAGTTGAGGCGATCGAGCAGGTTGACTCGCTTGCGTGCTTCGGCCACACGAACCCTTTGCCGTTCGGCCGCCTCGAATCCGCTGAAGAGCGTCTCGTTCCAGGCATCGACCAGCCGCCGGTCGTTTTCTTCGCCGGTCTTCTGTGGAACTCGGCAGTATTCCTCCCAGGCGTCCTTGCGGCAGACGTACTCGTAGGCATGGCGGATCAGCGGCTGCAATTCGGCCGGGGCATCGTTGAAATACCCGCGCCTATTCAGCACATGGACCGCGTCTTCCCACTTCTTTGCCTTCAACAGTTGTTCCACGTTGGCGAGCGAACCGGCGAACTGCCCCACCGACATGGTCTGGTCCATCGGCGCCCGGGCGAACGCAAAGAGCTTGGCCGTCAGATCGCGGACTTCCTCGTCGGGCGACGCCATCAACTCGGCGTGCAACGGTGAAGTGTCCGGCGACTCGAAATCTTCGGGACGGAACAGTATCTTGTCGTACCCGTTTTGCGTTACGTATTTCAACCAGAGCTTTGGATCGGCCGCCAAGGCCCGCAACGCCGTGTAGATCAACAGCGATGAGAAGTTGTCCATGTCGAGCGACAGCGGCGAGTGCTCGTTGCGGCCCGGATGCTGGTACGGGACGACTCCTACCTCCAAGTTCCGGCGCCCGACCAAGCTCGGCACGCACATGGAGTCGTAGTCGACCAGCTTGAGTTGCCCTTGGTCGGTGACCATGATATTACCCTGCTGGAAATCACCGTGGGCGACCTGGGCTTCCCTGAGTTCGTTAACGACCTGGAGCCAACGTTCGGCGGCCGTCATTAAGGCCTTCTTGTTTCCCAGCGAACACTGCGTCTGGCCCCATTGGAAGATCGTCTCACCCGACACCCACTCCATAACGATCAGCGGATACCACTTCCCGTCGCTCGCCGAACGGATGCTCCGATCGGAATACTCGAAATTGACCAGGGAGTTAAGCTTCCGGCCTTTGAGGTATTCGCTGATCAGCTCGTAGCGTTCTCGTCGTTCGGGCGATTCGCTGGTGAAAATCCGCACGGCGAAGGGGTCCTGGCCATTGGGGCCTGTGGCCTTGTAGACGATGGCAAAGGCCCCCGCCCAGGGCCGCGGCTGCCGCGAGAGGGCGTCTCGCTCAATCACGCAACCTTGCAGCTTCGGGTCGCGGAACGCGACTCTCGGGTTTTGCAACATCGCACTGAAATGAGACGCCAGCGGCCAAGCCATCGTTCTTGCGGTATCTGGTAGAAGAATCCGAGGAAAAGGGGGCGAAGTTGTCTTTCAACGCGCTGCCAAGTGCAGCTTTGCAAACATTTATCCTACCCGTCGCTGGAAAGGGCGTCAAATGGGTACCGTTCCCCCCGATGCCACGCCCCAAACACCCACAATCAGTGCCGATTACCCTGGTGGTGGCGGGGGTGGGGGCGGAATATTGGGGTGGGACTTTGGAGAACTGGGCTGCCCGGGCGGCATGTGTGGGGCCTGACTATCCGGCATCGGCACTTGGCCCGGCATCGGAAGTTGCCCTGGTGGAGGGGGGGCCTGGGGTATCGAGGGATTGATCGGTTGCTGAACCCCCGGCAGCGGTGGAGGACCCCCTGAGGGAGCAGGAGGCGTCGATTGCGGTACATTGGGCATCGGTTGCGGCGGCGGGGCGGCCGATGGCGGCATGTGCGGTGCAACTCCTGCGGCCGGCGGCGATTGCCGTGCCGTTCCAGGCGGAACCCGATCCGGGACACGCACCCGTTTTGCCTTCTTTCCTTTCCGCGAATGGAAACGCAAGATATTGCCCCCCAGCCTGATCAAGTCGCCGTCGCCGAGCGGAGCCGGCCCTTCGATGGGACTGTTGTTGAGGATTGTGCCGAGCCGGGAATGGTTGTCCTCGAGAATATAGTCCCCCCGAGGCGTTCGGGTGATACGAGCATGCTCCGCCTCCAAGTTCCTGCCGGACATTCCCAAGAGCGGCAGCGGAAGGTGATCGCCGCGGCCAAGGGTGGTTACCGTTTGGCTGAGGATAAGTTCCCGGCCCGGGCGGAAACCATCGACCACCGTCACCCACGCCTCTTTCAGCACGACCATGGTCAGGCCGATCAAGGCGCCGATGGAGATTCCGAGGATTACGAAGCCGGTAGCCCGGGCAGCCATTCCGGAGCCGGCCACCGCCAAGATCGAGAAGAAAATGCCTCCAATCAAACCACCGAGACCTCCGCCGATCAGCCCGTTGCGGAGCTTCTTGGAAGATTGTTCGAAGAAGCCCTGAGTTCCGCCGATAGCCAATCCCATAATCATCCATCCGAAGGC
The DNA here is from genome assembly GCA_964547995.1 of uncultured Planctomycetaceae bacterium. Classification (GTDB taxonomy): domain Bacteria; phylum Planctomycetota; class Planctomycetia; order Pirellulales; family Thermoguttaceae; genus CAZJRB01. Next base: position 13,462 of record CAZJRB010000056.1, read on the forward strand.
CTGGGGGCAGCGAACCGTATATAAAACATTTCCGGTGGCCCCGCCAAAGAGCCCCCCAATCAACCCACCCAAAATGGCGTATGGGAGTTGTCTGCGTTGCCGTTTCCACTGGGCGTTGGCCAGGGCGGAGACGATGTTGAGCCCTGCCCCGATGGCGGCACCGACGACCCCCCCAACTAGAGCGGTGCGAAGGGTTCCCACTGGCCCGACGTTTTCCGCCATTTCACCCTCGGCGGAGAACATGGACTCGGAAAACACACCCGCCAGCTTCGTGACCCATCCCGCGTGGAGAACGAACATCTCGGCCAACATCCACGCGAGAAAGGCAGCCCATCCGGCGATGACGGCACTGTAGTAGACAAACCGCGACAGGGACATGGGTTACTTACACCGGGAATAATTCTCTCCACACACCACCAATATTAGGGTAAGTGGTAATCCGATTCCTTACAAGCACTCTCGCCGCTGGCGCACCGGGCCGAGCCGGCCCCCCGCTTTAGAGTGGGGGGGATCGCTGTTTTTGTGTGGTTTATGTCATCACCCTGGTGTCCTTAAAGCAATTAGCCGCCAGCCATTCTCCACGCCCCCTGGATGGGCGAACCAGTTCAGTTGACACGTCCGTTAGCCTGCCAACGGCAATACCGGAGGATCGTGCGGATACGGCCGATTTTGCCCGGCATTGGGTTGATCTTACCCTGTAGAGCGTTTATGTTGAAGGTTCTAAACAGACGCTCATCACGCTTGTTTCAGTTTCAACATCCCTTTCTGATAGGAACTGACCTATGGCTACTCGATTCATGCGTGTTGACCTGAGCGACGAGGCGCGGGATTTCCGCCCCGTGGCCCTGGAGCCCGGCGTCCCGCTTTTGGACAAGTCCGGTGCCAACTCTAAAATACTATTCCGCTGGCTGGGGGGGTTAACCGCCGAGCCGAGTTGGGAGGGCGAATCCGTCAACTTTTTTGTCCGGGACGATCATGGGGGTCGGCTGGAGGAGGTCTATTGCCAGCCGACCACCGAGGACGAGATGCAAAAGCTCCTCCAGGACGACATCGCGATGCTTCGCGAGCGGATCGAGAAAGCCAAGCCGGAAACCCCCACGGAACGGGCCCTCAAGAGAACCTTGCGACAACAGTACCAGGAGATTTTCGACAACCCCGACGCGATGAACCTCGACAGTTGCGTGTTTCGCTACAAGGACGCCAACGGGAATTGGCGTCTGGTGTGGTGCTGGGGATTTCAGCGTGCGGATCAAGAGCCGGCGCCTGCGGTGGTTTGCGGCGACGACGAGTGCAACTTGCTGTTCGTGCGGCGCCCGGGCCAGAGCCCGAAGTGTCCCGCCTGCCAGGCGTTGCTGTCGACCCGACCGAGGGGGAAGAAGAAAATCACGAAGCGGCGAGTCGGCATTGCGCTGATCCTGCTGCCGTTGCTGTTGTTTGCCCTGTGGTATTTCTGGCCAATCAAATTGAAGGTTACTCCGGGAGATTACTCGGGCCTTGTTGGCACCCGCATCACGTTCAAGGTCAAGAAAGGGAAACTGTTCTGGTCGGAAGACGTCACGAAGCAGGCAGTGGGGATTGTGCTCGATCCGGCCGTTGCTCGGCTCAACCCCATGGGGGCTTCGGCCACGCTGGTTGGAATCGGCCAGACCAAGATCCTGTTCCATCTCGGCGATCTGACGGGTTACGTCGTGATCACTGCCGGACCGCCGCGGAATCCGGAAACCCTTGTCATCGAGCCGTCCAAAGTCGATCTGGCCACCGGCTCCACCGCCCGTTTGAAACTCATCGGGAAATACGACGACGGGACCGAGGCCGATCTGACCGAAGCGGCCGAGTGGGTCGCCCAGAACGACGGAATATGTTTTGCCTACGACAGCTTGTTGGAAGGGGTCGGGCCGGGGGCCTCGAGCGCAAAGGTCCAATACCGCGCCACGCCTGACAGCCCGTACGTCAGTGCCGAATGCCCCGTCAACGTGGCCGACGCGGAGTGGGAGAACCTCAGCCTGAACATCGATCCCACGCCGGTCAGCATCGGGCGGGCGAGCGATCTTGCGATCACGGCGACCGCCACTGACGGCAGCGAGTACTCCGTTGCCGAGGCCTCGCACCTCGACGTCAACGTAATCAAGCCGACCGCGGCGACCGTCGAAGGGTCTTACATCACCGGCTGGCACGCCGGCCAGGCCGAGGTAGAGACGAAGTACAAGGGAACAGCAGCCGGCGAGCCGATCGATATCCAATATTCCGAAGGGCTCAAGACCCTGGTTGTCGAGCCGAAGGAGTTGCGCATGGTGGTGGGCGAGATTACCGATTTGAACATCCTCTCGCCCAGCCAGGCCCCCGTCCGCGTCTCCAGCGCGAACAGGAAGAAAATCGAGGTCAACGGGCAGAACCGCTTGATTGCCCGGCAAGAGGGCGAAACGGAAGTCATCGTCAGACAAGGCAGCCAGACTCGTGAGGTGAAGGTCAAGATCACGAAGGCCGATTTCAGCGGAATCTACATCGACCCCGGCACCGTGGCCGTGCTGGTGGATCACACGGTTCGCCCGCGGGTCATGGCCCAAATCGGCGCGGTGATTCCCTCGGAATCCACCGCGGCAGAGCCGGCCGCCGAAGAATCCCCGGCCGAAGAATCCCCGGCCGAAGAATCTCCGGCCGAAGAACCCCCGGCCGAAGAAACGGCCGCAGAAAGCGGCGAGGAGGGCGAAGAAGGCGAAGAAGGCAAAAGCGGCGAAGAAGCACCGCCGGAGCCGGACGAACCGGTCGAGAGTCCCTCCGCGCCGATGGTTGCCCGATCCGTCGAAATCGCCCCGGATCTGCTGACCGTCGAGGCGGAGCCGTCGCCGCGGTTCGCCGTTTTCAACGCCCGAAAAATGGAACTCCTCGGCATTGCCCCGACCCAGGGGAAATCGCCGCAGAAGCTGTCGTTCTATTTTGAAGGCCACCAGGCGTCCGCCCCGGTCGACGTGATCGTGGCGCCGATGCGTCTGGAAGTCACGCCGCCGGGTCCGATCGAGTTGCCGCTGGGCCAGCAGATGCGGCCGGCCGGGTTGGCGACCTATACGGGCGGCCACCGCGTCCAGGTCATGGCGGGCCGGATGACGTTTGAGAGCGAGGCGCCTTCCGACGCCGTCGAAGGGCTGGAACTCCGCGACGGGAGCCGGGTGGTGGCGTTGAAGGCCGGTGCAGGCCCCTTGAACGTCTACGGCATCTATTTCGACAATAAATCCGCGCCGGTCAAGTTCACCTCCGTCGAGGCGGGGGACGTGACCTTGCACCTGAACGTGGACCGGACGATCCGGCTGGTGGGCGAGTACGGCCTGGTTACGATGTCGGGCACCAGCCCCAAGGGCGACGTCGACCTCATTCCCGAACTGTGCAAATTCGAGAGTTCCGACGCAAGCATTATTAAGATCGAGAACGAGACGACCGGCCGGTTCAAGGCCCTGGCCACGGGCGCGGCAACCATTACGGGAACGCATCCGGCATCGAAGAAGGAACCTGCCAAGTTGACCTTGCACGTTTACGACCCCGACAAGGCGCGGCTGGCGTTTGATCCCTCGAGCGTGCAGTTGCGGGTGAACGAAGCGGCCGAGATGCAGCTCTACCTGGAGGTTGAAGACGACACCGGGGCGACGCAGCGGGCGCCGCTGCACGGGCCTGGAATCGGGTATGCCATCGAGGAGCCGGATGCGGTCGACTGGTCGCCGCCGCGGCTGATCGGGCTGGAGCCGGCCGACCCGTTCGACTTGAGTGCCAGCTATACGGTTCTCAACAGCCCGGCCCGTGCCACCATCACGGTCGGGGAGAAAGGCGAACCATCGGGGCTGCGCGTGGTACCCGGCGAGAAGGATCTGGCTGCCGGTCAGACGATTACGTTCAAGCTGGAGGAGCAACTTCCGGACGAGCCGGAGGTTTGGCGCGAGGTGAACCCCGTTGCGGTCGCGTGGGAATACCCGCACGAGTTGATCTGGGAGCAGGCGAGGAAAGACCTGCGCCCCGCCGCGACGATTCCGGATGGGGGGCCGGCCGAGTATGTCGTTAAGGCCAAATACGGCGGGCAGGAAGCCGGCGCTCTGCTGAACGTCGTTGACACCGGTCCCGATCCGAACGATCCCGCGGCCACGGTGAAAATCGTCCACGAGCCGATCACCGACTATCTGGCCGTCGGCCACAGCCAGCGATACGGGGCCGTGATCGAGAAAGAGGGCACGGTACAACCGGCGACCGGGATCGTTTGGCCCGAAAACTTCGAGAACGAATACGTCCGCTGGGAAGCCCCTATTATGACGGCCAAGAAGGCGGGCCACAGCCAGTGGATGCGGGCGCAAGTCGGCGACCGAAACGTCCTGTGGCACATCATCACCTACGAGCCGGCGAAATACAAGGAAGCGGTTCGCAAGGAAGGCGCCCCCGACAAGGTCGTGTTTCTCAGCGATCAGGACCTCGACAAGATCGAGTTTCCCGTCGGCGCCGAGTTCAACGATTTCGAGGTCTTCGCCGAGTACGACGGCTTCATGCGAAAGGTCTCGAACAAGGCCATCATTCGGCCTTCCAAGTCGATTGTCACGCCGCGGGACGGCCGTTTGATAGGGTTGCAGGCCGGGCAGGTCACGGTCAGTGCCGAGTTCGACGGCGTCACCGTCGAAGAACCTTTGCAGTGTACCGTTACCAAAGACATTAGCATTACACAACTGAAGATCCTCCCGTCGCCGGTCACGATCGAACGGGGCGAATCGTACCCCGTCGAAGCCACCGGTTATAAAGGGGAGAAGTCGGTCGGAGTCCTCTCCAAAATCGGCGGCATGACCTGGATGTCGGCAAATCCGTCGATCGCCAGTGTCAACGGCCCCACGGTGACCGGTGCGCAAGACGGAAACACGACGATCACCGCGCAGATTGCCGGCGTGACGAGCAATCCGGACGACGTCCATGTCGGGCCGATCGCCGACGCCCTGGTCATTACCCCGGCCGAGTTGCAAATCCGCGTGGGCCAGAGCGTGCGGGTAGGATACGACGTCTCGCTCTTCCGGCGCGAGATGGATCTGAGCAAGGTGTGTACGGTCACGCCGCGATTCTCCCAGATCGTGCGCTACGTACCTTACGACCGTTCGCTGGTCGGGGTGGCGCCGGGCTCTACGCCCGTGACTTTCCTGTACGGCACGAAGATGGTCAACATGACCGTGAAGGTCATTCCGGGCGCGCCGCTGAAGGGCGATGTCGTTATCGAGCCGGCCAACAGCATTTTGTCACCCGGCCAGAGCCTTCCGTTGCGCGTGTACATCCAGACGCCGACGGGCGAGAAGATCGACCGGACTCATTCGTCGATTTTCCGGCTTCCGAATCCGCAAGACGGGCAGTACGTGAGGCTCGAGACAAGCCGCGTCTGCGCGTTGGGGCCCACTTCCGCGCCCGTCCAGGTACAAGTGGCCGTGGCCGGGTCCAAGACGGGCACGGCGTCGGTCAGCGTCGACAGCAACCAGATTACACGGCTCCTCTGCCAGCCGTCGCCGATGATGCTCTCGCCGGGCGACCGGCGGCCGTTGACGATCCTCGGCCAATCGGCCAGCGGAACGCACGAGATGTTTCCGCAGTCCAAGTTACAGGTAGCCGCCGGGGCCCCGGGAGTCATCCAGATCGAAGGCGGCCACCAAGTCCATGCCATTCAGCAAGGCCAGTCGAACGTTAATGTGAATTGGGAAGCCCTCAGCCAGACGGTACCCGTTACCGTCGGCGGTGGTCTTGTGAATGATCTCCGGATTGACCCCCCCAGCGCCACAATCGGCCGAGGACAGCCGTTGGCCTATACGGTAACCGCTATCCGCGACGGCATGCGCACGGTCCTCACGAAAGGGCAGGGGGTGCAGTTGAGCGTTTCCAACCCGAGCGTGGCCCAGGTGGCCCCCAACGAGTTGGCGGTCCTGGGAACGAATCTCGGCCGTACGGCGGTCATCGCCCGCGTTGGCGGGCAAACGGCGGAAGCGAGCCTGGACGTCGCCGATGTTCCGGTTGGAATGCTGGCAGGCGGTCCGGTTATCCATAGCGACGATACCGGAGTCTACCAGGGTTTCGTCGACAACGTTGTTGTGGACGACGGCGGCCTCTACGTCGACCCCGGCGCCGGTGTTTGGACCGATGTCTTCGGGGCGGACCAGGTTGTGATCGACGAGGGTTACGGCGGATATGTTGTTGACGGCGGACTTGCGCTGGGCGAGGCCGTCCAGCCGGGACTCTACTTCCAGCCCGAAGCGCTCCATATCCCGATGGGGTCGCCCGGCGTGCCGTTCCAGGTGGTCCAGGTTATGGCCGACGGCAGCACCATCGATGTGACCAACGATCCGAACTTGACGCTGAGTGATCCGAGCCAGGCGGTTACCCGGCAGGGGAACGTCCTGAGACCGATCGCACCGGGCCAGGTGACGATTGCGGCGCACATGGGACCCGAGTTGCTCGCTCCGCCGCTTCTGGTTTCGGTGGGCGAAGGGGTGGCCGTCGGCGGCGCAGGCGGTGCTTTGATCGTTACCCCGAATCCCTTAAATGTATGGATGGGGGAAATGGGGAAATTTGGGTCGGTGCAGATTGACCCGGGCAACGGGCAGTTGCCCTACGAGGCGGAGAACTACGTCGTTACCCCCGACCCGGGGCAAGGCATCGTCTCTTCCGCCGGCGAGAATCTGGTGCAAGGAAACGCGGTGGGAATGGCCAACGTTACGATAAGCGTGCCCAGTCAAGGGCTTAGCACGGTTGCCCAGGTGCAGGTGACTGCCAACGCACCTATTCGCATCGAACCACCGGTGATCCAACTATCCAAGGGACAGGCGTCACCCCCAATTGCGGTGATGATGGACGGCCCCAACGGATCGGAAGGCGTGCCGGCGACCCTCGAAAGCCTCGACGCCAGCGTCGTCGCCCCTGAAGAGCCTTTCCGGGGCCGGTTTGTGGCGACGGGGCACGGCCAGACGCAGATTCGGGCCGAATTCCGCGGTGCAACCGCTACGGCGGAGGTTACCGTCAGTGGCAATCGCTTTATGCAGGTCACCGAGACCATCAACGAAAGCGGCACACATTTCAGTGTTGCCTTGCAGGTACTAGCCGCGGCCTCGGAGGGCGCGTTACAATACCGGGTGTACGAGGCCGGTCAACCGCCGGCCGAAACCTGGGTCCCCGCCCAAATGGCGGGCGACACCCAGAGTGTGATGATCAACAGCCCCCAAATTGCCAGGCGTGGACCTGATTCGATTTACAATTTCGTGATTGAGGCAAAGGACGCGACCGGCCTTCCGCAGCAGTATCCGATTATGTTCCGGGAAGGCCGCGGGGCGATTACCCGAGAGGGGGCTCAGCCGCCGCCCAATGCTCCGATGCCCAACATGCCGATGCCTAATACACCAGTACCCAACACGTCAGTGCCTGACGAGTTTCCCCCGTAACACCCCGTTCCAAGACAGATACGAGACCCATGCCATTTCCAGATGAACACGACCGAGCAATTATTCGGTCCGCCGAGCAGGTGGATAATCTCGCGACCGACTTGTATAACTGGCTCTCCGAGTTCAATCCTGCGCGGAGGGCCGTCGACCTGCTCCCGATTTCCGAGTCCGACGAGTTCGAGGTGCTCCAACTTCGCCGGATGGCCCGAAGCCTATACACGTCGGCCAAGGTACCCGTCGCCGCGGCGGTTTATGGCCCGTCGCAGACCGGCAAAAGCCTCTTTGTCGGACAAGTGCTCAAGCCGCACAGCGAGGACTTTTGCCCTATCGGCGCCGACGAGACCTACGGCGAGCCGGCCTACTACAAGCACCTCTCGTTCGACGACGACTTAAACCCGCAGTGCGGCTCGAACGAGGCGACCGCGCTGGTCTGCCGGTTCACGACCAAAGACCGGATTGGCGCCGGAGTTTCCCAAGAATATCCGGTCATGGTTCGCGCGCTCACGCGCGTCGAGTGGCTCCGGGTGCTTGCCCGCGGTTTCCATGTCGAGTGCAAGTCTTCCGGCCGGACGAACACCCAAAGCGAGTTGGAGGAGATCTTCGAGGATCTTCACCGCCGCTACACCGACGACGAAGTCGACCGAAAATGGCGAATCGACATTCTGGACACCTACTCCTATATGCGGAACGTCGACCGCCGCGGGTTTGTCTCGAAGGAGTCCGTGGTCAACGGATTATTGAGCCGGTATGCCCTGTCGGAAGAGGGCTACATCGAATGTGCCTCGACGCTCTTCTGGGACAACTGGGAATCGTTGACGGGGCTGTTCCGCCGGATCAACACGTTCCTGGAAAAGATCTGCCTCGGCGACTGGGACCCGTGCATTTTCGTTCAGTGGGCGGGCGTTCGATTCCTGTTGGACAGCCAGCGGCAGAAAGTCCATCTCCGCAAGCAGTCGAGAGTCTGGAAGCGCGTCGCCTGGGAAGATATGTATCTGGTGGCCAAGGAGAAGTACTTCGTAATGGAACACCGCCCGGATACCGGAATGGGCAACGAGGACCTGGAGACGATCCAGGCCGGGATGCTCGAAATGTCCATCCCCACTCTTCCACACCGGCTCAACGACGACTGGCGCAAAGTGGTCGAGCAGATGGACTTTATCGATATCCCCGGCATGCGTGCCGGGCGTCAGGGCGTCGAGCAGGGAAAGCGGACCGACGCCGATAGCGAAGAAGAGCAGATGTCGATCGTCAAACGCGGCAAGGTGGCCTATCTCTTCGAACGCTACGTCGAGGAGTTGCAGATCCAGACACTGTTGCTGTTGAATCGCGGTGGAAATCTGGAAGTCACCAGCCAGATGAAGCATCATATCGACATGTGGGGTCGGGCTCGCTATGGCGATAAGATCTGGCCTAACAAGGTCCACGACGCGATCCCGGCGCTGTTCGTCGCAATGACCGGAATCGATGAAGAGTTTCGCAATCGGGAGGAATACGCCGACAAGAGTCTCTACGAGAGCCGTCTCGGGCAGATTGTCGACTCGCTGGGGCCGGTAATGAACGATTTCGGCGGACGCGGCAAGGCCTTCACCAACACCTATCCGATTCGCTATCCGGGCACCTGGGACACCAACGAAGAGCAACGCCAGCAGAACGAAGACCCGGAACGTTGGGTCCGCGCCGGCCAAGCGTTCTTGGATTCGCCCCTGGTTCAGGAATACGTGGCCAACCCCGAGCAGCGGTGGAAAACTGCGATGACCGACGGCGATGGTGGGCTCTCATTGGTTAGTATGGGTATTCGGCAGTGTACCACCGCCGAGGACAAGCAGGCCCAGTTGACCAAGCGAATTTCGGAAATCAAGAACCGCTTGTTGCAGATTTCCCGTGACTGGGTCGTCGACCCCGACGCCAACGTCGACCGCGAAAAACGGCTCCGCGCCGCCCGAAAGATCGTCGAATGGCTCCAATCGAGCGAGGAGCTGGTGTACTACAGGGTCCACGCGCTGCAGGAAGCGCTTTCCATGGCCGACGGCGACGAGCTGATGATTGCCGACTGCGTCGACACGCAGAGCCGGCGCCGGGGTGATCCCTTGCCCCGGCAGTTGGAGAATTTCCTTCACGAGTGGGCAACGACCGCCGTTCCGAAACGGTGGGAAGAATATACCGGTTCGCACAAGGAGGGCGAGCCGTGGCTCGACCCGAACGATCTCGGCGCGTTTGCCCGGTATCTCCGCGACTACCTCAAGAAAGACGACGTGTTCAACCAGATGCTCGGCCAGCTCAACCCGGTGGTGAACCTGAAAACCCGCGACGAAGCGGCCCGGCGCCGCGCCCGGCGCAAGTACGTCCAGGTCATCCTCAACGACTACGTCATGAACCCCGGGCCGGGCGTGGCAAAGCTCGAGGATCCCGAGGCGAAACAGAAGGAAGAGGAACAGGAAGCCGTCGCCGGCGTCTACCGGCACGAAAGCGAGGAAGAAAAAGCCAAGCGGGAGGAAGAGGAACGCCAGAAGTGGTTGAGTTACGGCCTGATGGGCGGCTTCGTCGAACGCTGGAGCACGCGAATGCCCTTGGCGCTTGCGCTGGGGGCGGGCGAACACATTAAGCTCCCGCCGGGCAACGCCGAGTTGATCGACATGTTGTCGCCTTTTGAAAAAGTGACGTAGTCATGTCCGTATGCCGAGGCCAAAGGTTTAACGGAAATCGAACATTATCGATTGCAATCAGATAAGGATAAGAGACGAAAATGCACGTTTTGTTCGCGAACACAGGAGTTCAGATTGTATGTATCCCGCTGAAGGGCGGCAGCCGCTACCAGACTTCGCAAATCGGCTACGGCTGGCAGCGTTGCCAGTGCGGCCCTAATGCGGAGGACGAGCCTCCTCGGGATTTCCCGTACGTCCAGTGGCAAATCATCCAATCGGGAATGACCAAGCTGTTCCTTGCCGTTGACACGACCTGCGGCGATCCGGACATCGGCTACTTCTGTGAGCCGAGCGCATTGACGAGGGATTTCATCGTCCATCTCGACCGGTTGCTCGACTTGCAGGGCCAGGCGCTTCGCGGCGCCCCCGACATCGAGTTGTGCATTCGCCCCGCCACGGCAACCGCCGGCGATGCCAAGCACGTTCACATGATTATCGACTTCGGGAACAGCCGTACGGGGGCGCTCTTGCTCGAGTTGGCCGGCGAGATATCCCAAACGCCGCAGATGCAGCCGTTCGAGCTGGTCAATCGCTATCACCTGGACGCCTGGGACGACGAGGGTGAGTTCGTCAACACACCCGACGCCCGGTGGTTCTCCTCGAAAACCCACTGGTGCAACACGCCCTATCTCCCGCCGGCGCAACAGAAGAAAACCGAATACCATGCGGTCGACGAGGGCGAGGGAAAATCCGGCTGGTTCGGCGGTAAGAAGAAGAAGGCCCGCCAAACCAAGGTCGAGGTCGTCGAAACACCGCCCCTGTTCGACGACCTCTCCATGGTCCGATTGGGGAAAGAAGCCGACGACGTTACCCAGGTGATGCGCGCAGAAGGGGATATCCGCACCGGCGTCAGCTCGCCCAAGCGCTACCTTTGGGCCGACGACGAGAGTTGGCTGGAGGGGGCCAACTGGTACATGGCCGATCCCTCCGACCGCTGCCGGTCGGGAACCTATGCCTATACCTTGCAGGGCCCGTTCCTGAAGTTCATCCACGAGGACGACCGCGATTTCCTGCTCCAGGAGCATGAACCCCGCGAGGAGGAGTATGCATCGGACACGCCGCTGAAGCCGCGGCACGCGCCCCGCTCCATGATGACGGCCGCGCTGTACGAGATGATCTGCCAGGCGTATAGCTACATCAACTCGACACCGTACCGGAACAAGTCGGGGGATGCCGGCCGGACTCGCGAACTCCGCACAATCACGCTTACTTATCCCAGCGGGATGATCCTCGACGAGCGGAACCGGTTCGCTGCACAGGCCCAGAAGGCGATTGAAATCTTCGACAAGACCCTGGGGAAAAGCCAGCGGGTGAAGCCGGAGCTGAATCTCAGCATCGACGAGGCCAGCGCCGTACACTTGACCTATATCTGGAGCGAGATGCGCATGCTCGGCCAGGATCCGCGGCTCTGGTTCCAGACCATGCACATCGACCGCGGGCTGGTGCAACCGAAGAAGGAGGAAGAACCGGAGCCGGTAACCGCCTCTCCGGCCGGACGCCGGCGAGGACGCGGCGGCGTCGGGCGACCCGGCGGCGGAAAACGCAAGGGACGCGGTGCCGAGGAGGAAGAATTCGGAAAACCCGAAAACGAAATCCGCATCGCCTGTATCGACGTCGGCGGCGGAACCACCGACATGATGATCGCCAAGTACAACTTCGAGTCGAAAATCGACGACGCCATCCGGGGCCAGGTCATCCACCAGGACGGGATCTACCTCGGCGGCGATCAGCTCGTCAAACGGCTGCTGGAGACGCTCATTGTCCCGACCTTTGCCGATGCCCTGGCGATCGAGGACGAGGACGTCCAACTGCTGTTCGGGCCCGAGGTGCCGCGCAACCGCGAAATCCGCGCCCATCGCATCAACTGGATCAACCGCATGTTCGTTCCGCTGGCCCAAAAGTACCTCAACAACGCCGTCGACGAAGTCGTCGACGAACCGATTTCGCACACCGACCCCGAGATCGTCGACCCCACCGTCGTCGATTCACTCCAAGAGGTGTTCGACAAATTGCGGGGTCCGGGCTACTACAACGTCCAGCAGGAACTCGACCTGATGTTCGACCGGGAGGAGTTCGAGGGCATTGTCCACGATTGTTTCGACGAGCTGTTGTTCGACTACTGCCAGCGAATCGCCGAGCACAACGTCGACATCGTCCTGCTGGCCGGACAGCCGTCGAAGCTCACGTACATCCAGAACCTGATCAAGATGTACGTCCCGCTGTCGCCCTCGCGCATCGTTCCGATGTTCAACCACTACGCGGGCAACTGGTACCCTTACCAGGATGAGAAGGGCCACAACCCGGGTGTGATCATCGATCCGAAGAGCCCCGTGGTCGTCGGCGCCGCAGTTGAATTCATGGCCCATAACGGCATGCTCCCGCAATTCAAGTTCGAGATGAAGGGCAAAGCCTTCGAGAACACGTACTTCTGGGGCGTTATGACCGACGCCACGTCGGGGATCCGCAAGGAACGCATCCTGTTCCAACCGGCCGAAGACCAGGCCCGAGAGGAAATTACCGAGTTCACGACAGGCTCGCAGCGGGTGTTGATCGGGCGCAAGTTGGCCGCCGCGGAAGATGCCCAGGCATCGCCCGTCTACTTGTTGAAGATAGACGTCGGCGACCGAATCGGGTCGACCGAAATCGTCGTGAAAATCAAGCGAAAACACGCCACCAAGGAATCGGAGGAAACGCTCGAGGTCGAATCGGTCACCGGCGTGGTCGCCGGCGAAGACGCCATCCTCGACGACAACGTCTACTTCACGTGGCGCACGCTGGCCGACGAACGTTACTACCTCGATACCGGAGGTCTGGACAATATCGAAATGGGATCGTACCACTAATAACCTCAAGTGCGTGGAGTCTCAATCATGGCTTTATGGCCTGCAAAGAAGGGCGAAGAGAAGACCGAAGACGTCCCGAAACTCCAGCTCCCTCCGGAACTCCAGGGCGCCCCGGGTGCGAGGGAATCGGCCGGTCAACCGGTAGCCAAGCCCGTCGCCGCGGGCACCCCGCTTCCCGTTGCAAAACCCGCCCCCCTGGAGGGCGCCGGCGGCCCGGACGGCTTGGAACAACTGACCGGGAACCTCGGCCAGGTCGAAAAACTCCTCGAAGCCGCCAGGCAGCAGGTGACCGATTACCTTCTGTATCGCGAATCGCAGACAACCGCACAAACACGAGTCCGATCGCCCGAAGGCATCGGCGAAGGACTCGGCGAAGTCCTTTCAAAGCTCGACATCTTGGCCGAAGGGCTCGAGGCCGTCCACAAACTCGCCGCCGCGGCGCCGAGCAAGGGCGCCCCGGGCGCCGCTGCGGGCCAGCCCGCGGTGAGCGAAGATGTGCTCAAGGCCGTCTTTCAGCCGCTAGGGCAGAAGATCGATACCATCGAGGCCGGATTGCAGGCCGTCGGCCAGCAAACGGCCGGCCCCGGCGCCGAGGCCGCCGTTGCGCCCGTCCTGACGACCCTCGGCCAAATCAGCGAAGGCATCAATATGCACCACGAGGGCGTCATCAACACCGTCAGCCAGGTGCAGGCCGCGCTCGGCCAATTGCAGGGAACCATCGGCCAAATACAGCAACATCTCGACGGCGGACTGCAGCATATCGTCCAACTGCTTCAGCCGCCCGAACCCGAGCCCGAACCGGAGACCCCCGAACCGGTCAGCAGCGACTGGGAACGGGCGATCCTCGGCGACGCCCTGGCCGACAATTCCAGCCTGGCGTTCCAGCGACAACAGCTCGTCGAAGGAGTTATGTCCGGTGAACGCGCCGCGAAGTCGCTGGTCGGACAGTTGATCGTTTTTCAGTCGGCAACAACCGAGAAAATGGCCCCGCTCTTGAAAGAAATCGGCGAAGCCTATTATCGTTGGCAGCCCAAGGCGGAAGCCGTGTCCAATCCCTTCGAGGAAACGCTGGTCGCCTGGCTACAGAACGCGTGTGACGAGGCGGGTATCGGCAACAAGATCGAATTGGTAAATCCCGGCGAACGCTTCGATTCCGGCCGCCATACCGCCGCCGAACGCGGCGTCGAAATCACGCAAGTCCTTGGCTGGGTCGTTCTCCGGGACAACGGCCGGGTCTATACAAAGGCCGCCGTCGCCGTCAAATAGCGGAGTCATTAAAGGCATCCGAATATGAAATTGTTCCGTTGTACCAATTGTGGGTTCCAGGTCCAAAGACCTACCCAGCCTTATAGCTGCCCGCAGTGTCGCACGCAGAGGGTGGGGCTGTTCACGCTCGTTCAGCCGGGCATGACTCCGGGCCAGATGGGAATGCCCGGCGCCCAACCCGGCATACCCGGCGCGCAACGCGGGTATCCGCAGCAGCAGCCTGGCTATCCTCAACAACAACAGCCGCAGCAGGGCTATCCGCAGCAGCAACAACAGGGCTACCCTCAACAACAGCAACCGCAACAGGGCTACCCTCAACAACAGCAGCCGCAACAGGGCTATCCGCAGCAACAGCAGCCACAGCAGGGCTACCCTCAGCAACAGCCGCCGCAACAGGGCTATCCGCCGCAACAGCAGCCGCAACAGGGCTATCCGCAGCAACAGCAGCCACAGCAGGGCTACC
>CAZJRB010000056.1:28265-46461 GCA_964547995.1 uncultured Planctomycetaceae bacterium
CCCAACAACAGCAGCCGCAGCAGGGCTACCCCCAACCACAGCAGCCGCAGCAGGGCTATCCTCAGCAGCAACAACAGGGCTACCCCCAACAACAAGGTTATCCTCAACAGCAGCCACAGCAGGGCTATCCTCAGCAGCAGACACCCGTGCAGCCACAGCAGGGCTATCCGCAGCAGCAGACACCCGTGCAGCAGACACCCGTGCAGCAGCCACAGCAGGGCTATCCTCAGCAGCAGGCGCCCATGCAGCAGACGCCCGTGCAGCAAGGCCCGGTCCAACAACCGGCGGCACAGGCCCCCATTCAAACGCCTGTCCCACAGCCTCCGGCACAGCAGGTCCCGGTACAACAACCAGCGCAGCAACCCCCGGCACAACAGGCCCCGGCACAGCAGGCCCCGCCGCAACAATCGCCACCCCAGCCGACGCCCCGGCAACCACCCGCGCCGCAGAAGCCGCCGGCAGCGACACCCCCGAAGCCGCCGGAACCGCCGCCCGTTCACAAACCCGTCCCAAAGCCGCCGCCCCAGCCGAAGGCCGAACCACCCAAGCCCAAGCCGACGCCACCGAAGCCTAAGCCGACGCCTGAGCCCGAGGCGGCAAGGCCCGAACCGCCTAAACCCAAGCCGAAGCCGGAGCCGCCAAAACAAAAGAAAGAACCTCCAAAACGAAAACCCGAACCGGAACCGGCAGAACAAGAAGCCCCCAAACCCAAGCCCGAACCAAAACCCGAGCCTGAAGCAGCAAAACCCAAACCCAAGCCGAAGGCGCAGCGTCCAAGCCCCGGGACTCCCTCCCCCACCCCCTCGTTCGACGCGGACAAAGAGGATGTGCCCTTGCCCCAGCGCAAGCAGACAGTCCACTCGGAGCAAGTCGTCTGGGTATACCCGGACAAGATTCCCACGCGCGGCGACGTCAAGCCGCTGCAAAGCGCCCCGGCCGTCGACGCCCAAGGACGCGTCTACGTCCACGCCCAGGGCCGGCTGGTCGCCTTGCAGGAAGAAAACGGCGTCCCCAATATGCTCTGGGAATACGTCACCGGCAGCTACGCGCCGGGTCCCCCGGTCCTGGCCCCCGACGGCTCGCTGCGCCTCCACTGTAGCGACGGTACCGTCCACTGCATCAGTTCGACGGGAAGGCAGATGTTCAACCCGGTGGTAGTGGACGAGCCGCTGGGCCACGCCGCCCCGATCATCGACGCCCAGGGCAACACCTACATCTGCCACTTCGACGGCGGACTGGTCAAGATCGATCCCGAGGGCCGGCTGCAATCCGGTTCCTACTTCCGCACCCGGCAGAAATTCGACGCCGGCGGAATCATCTTCGGCGATCTGCTCTACATCGGCTCCCAGGACGGTTACATGTTCGCCATCCGCATGGAAGAACGCCGCGGCAAAAACACCTGGGACCATGCCCGCGAACAAGGCTACACCGGATGGTATATCCACTGTACGCCCGTGATCGACAGCGAAGGGCTCCTAATCGTCGCCGGACGCGAAGAAAACCTCTACGGCTTCGCCGAAGGCGGCAAGGAAGCCTGGAAGGCCCATATCCCCGGACAGATGCTCGCCTCGCCGGTCCTCGACGAGGACAACCACATCTATGTCGCCCTGACCCGGGCGGAACGCGGTGTGGACGCCCGAGGATCACTCGTCTGCGTCGACGGGAATTCCCACAAAATCCGCTGGGAATACGAAGCCAAAGGCCCCACCGAATCGACGCCCGTCATCGGCGACGACGGCATCATCTACTTCGGCGACAACGAAGGTTACGTCCACGCGGTCGATATGGCCGGCAACGGCCAATGGACCGCCGAGGTGGGCGATTCGGTCCGCTCCGCCGGCACGATTATCGCCCCCGGACGCCTTGCCTTCGGCATCGACAACGAAAACCTCATCGTGCTCGAATGCTCGTCCCAGTCCATCGCGCAGACCGGCTGGCCGAAAATCGCCGGCACCCTCGCACAGAACGGAATCTGGAACGGGTAAAGGGTAGTCGCCCAGACAACCCGACACCGCCCGCCAAGCAGCCGCCTCTTCTCTTCAAAACATTTCCCATTCCCCGAGTCTCTCACCGGTCCAACCCGAAGTTCGTGCATACCGGGCTGACGACCGCCGTTTGCCGCCTGCCCGCCCGCCGTGGTAGAATCCGAGTATGAGCGAGAAGCCCCAACCCGCCGAGAAACCCAAACTCCGCTGGTATCAGTACCGCCTGTGGCACTTGTTTGTGCTGACAGCGGTGGTTGCCATTGTGATGGGCGTGCTGATGGTTCCCGTCCATCGGGCGAGGCAACAGCGGGTCGTGATTGACGCGCTCCACGAACTCGGGTGGGTGGTAACGTGCGATCCCACACCCTCGGGACCCGCCTGGGCACGTTGGCTCTTCGGCGACGAGACGTTCCTCGACGCGGTGGCCGTCGATTCGCCGCCCGGGACTTCCGACGACGCGATGGCACATCTTGGCCACATGCCGGAGTTGGAGCGGGCGTTCATTTCGGGCGAGAACGTCACCGACACGGGCGTAAGACGACTTGCCGGCTTGCGGAAACTCAAGACGGTCTGCCTCAGCGGAACGAGCGTCGGCGACGAGTCGGTGGGGTACTTCGCGGGCCTTGAGAACTTGGAACACTTGTACCTGACTCATACCCAAGTCACCAAGGAAGGCGTGCGGCAGCTCGAAGAAATGCTGCCCGGCTGCAAGATCTGGCGGCTGGAGGAGATGACCGACTCGATCGGGATGCGGTTCGTGTTGATCCCGGCAGGCGAGTTTATGATGGGGAGCCCTGACGGCGACGAGGACGCCGACGATGACGAACGCCCGCAGCATCGGGTGCGTATTACGAAACCGTTCTATCTGAGCGTCCACGAGGTGACACAGGAGCAGTACGAGCAGGCCATGGGAAAGCGCCCGTGGTCTGGTCAGCAGTACGTGAAGTCGGGCGCGGACTACCCGGCGACGTACGTGAGCTGGGAGGATGCAGTGGCGTTCTGCGAGAAGCTCTCGGCCATCGAAGGTTGCACGTATCGCCTGCCAACCGAGGCAGAGTGGGAGGACGCCTGCCGGGCGGGTAGCACCACAAGTTTCTTCTTTGGAGACGATTATTCGGCGTTGGGCAACCACGCCTGGTATGACGAGAACGCCTGGAGTACTGGTGAGCCATATGCGCACGGTGTGGGCGAGAAGAAAGCAAACGGCTGGGGCCTCTACGACATGCACGGCAACGTGTGGGAGTGGTGTTTGGATTGGTACGGCGAGGGTTACTACAAGGAGTCGCCGGTGGATGATCCAACAGGTGCGGGTTCCGGCGAGTTCCGTGTTCTTCGCGGCGGCTCCTGGTTCGACTATCCGAGGTTCGGCCGCTCTGCGGTTCGAATCGGGGTCAGCCCGGACGTCCGTGACTACAACTACGGCTTCCGTGTTTCCAGGACTCCGTAATCATGTGGCGTTTTGCTGTGTTACCCTTTGCGGTTTGACCCTTTTCCCTTTTACCGCGCCCGAGCGTAGCGATGACCGTGTTTCCGGTCCCAATCAGTCCCGTAGGAACGTTCGACAGGGGCTCGGGACGGTGTGGGTGAGGGAAGTCCCATAGGGACGATTGAACGGATGATTCGGGGCGGCGGTGACGAAACGTGGCGTCATGCCCTGCCCGTCCACTACCGCATCGCGTACAATGCACCGGCCGGATTCAACCGTCCCTACGGGACTTTCCCGGGGTTGTCGCCGACCGCCAACCCAGCGATAAATCGCTGGCCTATTCTCAAACGCCCCTAATGGGGCGAGTTTGACCCGGCGTAGATGCCGGGGCCTACTAGCGCCTGCGGCGGCCAAGGGCCGCGAACGGCCCTGTATGCATCCGCCGTCACGTGGTGCGGCGGGCCGGGATCATTCGATCGTCAGGTCCGCAAGCGGCGGGGTGTCGGGGACGTAGAATGTCATGGAACGGCTCGTCTCGGGCGGCGCCGGGAACCGGGCGAAGAAGGTGACCGATTTGCCGGGCGCCAGCGTCGTGAACGCGGCGCGGGATGCCGTGGGAACCCCGTCGGCGTCGCGGTGGACCGGATACTCGCTCCGCGCCGCATCATCCACGAGAAAGACCCGCGACGGCAAGGCTTCGGCGTCTGTGCTGCTGAACAGGTGGATGTGTTGATCGGTCGGATTGCGGTACCGCCAGCGGACTTCCACCAGGTCTTCGGGTGTGCGGCGGACTCGCAGGACCTCGACCATCAGCCCCGTCACGTGAGCCCCCGCAGCGAGCACGTCGGCGGGCGTTTCGGTCACGGACGGCGGCTCATCCGCGCCGACGGGGAGGTCCTCCATGGGGAGCAGGAGGCCGGGCACAAAGAACGCGACGTGAGGGTTTTCGGCCGGGACGTCGAATTTCGCCCAGAACAGCACGGCTTTGCCCGGCGGCACGGTCGTCCACCCGATTTCCGACGCGAGCCGTTTTCCGCTGGGGAATTCGACGGGCGTGTGCTTCTCACCCCCGCTGCTGCAATAGACACCGGCGGCCAGCCGCTTGCCTTCGTCGTTGCTACAGAGCGTGATCGGCTTGTCGGTGGGGTTGCGGTAGCGCCAGCGGACCTCGACCAGTCCGTCCTTACCCCGGGCAACCCGCACTACCTCGGCAATCAGGCCGCTCGGCAGTTCCTCGGAGGCCAGGGCGCCCGTTTGCTGCGCAGGCGCCGACCGGCCGTCCGGCCCCGGGGATGAACTCGCACCCCGTTGCAACGAATCCGCATCCGAATCCGGTTTGGTCCGCATGAAGACAAACAAGAAAACCAGCAACGCAATCAAGAGCAACACGAGCACGATCACCGCGAACAGGACAAATCGCTTCATGGGAGTATTCCTCGTTGGGTTTCGCATGGCCGCCCGTGCGTGAAGTGCTGGATTTCGCGTGTGGCACCTAAGTGTAGCCGCGAGGTCCGTCAATCAGGGTTTCCGCAACGGCGACTACTTCTGGCTAATCGCGCAGATAACGATATGAAAGCCGACGCCGCAGGGCGGCGAGTCGTTGTCTTTGGGGCCGGTTTCGCCGCTGCCGTAGAAGCCGAAGATCGGGGCCCCGCCGACGGCGTCCTTGATCAGGCCGAGTTCCTCGTCGACGGCGCCTTTCATCTGACCCCGGCGGCCGCCGCAGTCGAATGCAAAGACCAGCTTGAGTTTGTCTTTGTCCTTGCCGACGGCGTTGGCGGCCGCTTCGCCCGCCACGGCGACGACCTCGTCCGGCTTATTGCCCGGGGCATTCTTGGCAGAGAAGCTGCACGTAAAGTCGCCGCAGAGCATGATGCCGATGTTCTTTTCCTTGCCGATACATTCGCCTTCGTTGTAGACGAATCCCCCCATGGCCGCACCGCCGGCGATGCCGACCTTGTCGCCGAGCACGCTGTAGGCGCCCTTGACCAGCGGGTCGTTCTTGGGCACGTGGCAATCGCCGACGAGGATGACGAACCGGCCGGGCGCGTCGCACGAGGAGGCCTTCTTCAAAGCCTCGCCGATCCGCTTGCCGCACGCCTCGTGGCCGCCCTCCAGATCGGACACGGCCACGTTGACCTTCACGTCGCCGCCGATCGCCAGCACGCCGACCGTGCCGGTGTTGCTCTCTTGCGTGATCGGGGCGTACGCGGAACAGCCGTACACGATCTCGGGCTTGAAGACCGAAGTAACGCCCTTGAGCATGGCTTCCTTGTCGGCGGGTTTGTTGCCCGCACTGTCGAACACCAGCACGACCTTGGCGTCGCCCCCGAGGGCCTCCTTGGCTTTTTGGGCGGCTTCGGCGCC
Source organism: uncultured Planctomycetaceae bacterium (assembly GCA_964547995.1). Lineage (GTDB taxonomy): Bacteria > Planctomycetota > Planctomycetia > Pirellulales > Thermoguttaceae > CAZJRB01. Next base: position 34,044 of record CAZJRB010000056.1, read on the forward strand.
GGCCTTCTCGGGGTCTTTCTCCGCGGAGTAGCCGTTGCCGGCCGAAATGGCCCCGAAGGCGCTTGCCGCCGTCAACAACCCCAGAATCGCAAACACCACGCACGAGATTTTGCAGCACTTCATCGAATCATCTCCTCGGGTTACAGATCGTGCCGGTCCGAATGTGACAACCCCGGTATGATAGTCGGGCCGGCTGGGGAGTGCAAACAACGGGAGAAGCGGGGACGCCGACTTGCCGGATTGTTCGTGGAGAAAGCCGGTAGCTACGGTCGCCAGACCGTGGGCAACGCAGACATCCACGGTCTGGCGACCGTAGCTACTACCACGGCTGGGCCGTGCTCAAAGGAAACTCCCCTTGGATACCGGGTTCGCCCTTGTGGTACACTTGGATAATTGTTAAATCTTCGCCCCGACTCCCGGTTGAACGCAACCGCACCCCCCTGACGAGTTATGACCCGGTTCGATGCCGCTTGAACCCTATCCAACAAGGCTGACGGCATGGGGCAGATACCCCCACGCAGACGGGCTCGAAGTCAAGGCTGAGGATCTGGCCCAGGGCACCCTCCGCGCGGCCCTGTGCCGGGGTTTGGGCCGGTCGTATGGCGATTCCTCCTTGCCCGCCGTCGAGGACGATGTGGTCGTTGACACGACTTTGGCGGATCGGATTCTGTCCTTTGACGAACCGACCGGCATTCTCCGCGCCGAAGCGGGGCTTTCGCTGTTGGAACTCAACCGGCTGCTGCTGCGGAGAGGCTGGTTTACGCCCGTCTCGCCGGGGACTCAGCACGTGACCCTTGGCGGGATGGTCGCCTCCGACGTACACGGCAAGAACCACCACGTCGACGGCTGTTTCGGCGAGCACGTTACGGGCCTGAGACTCCGCGTAGCCGACGGCCGGATCGTCGACTGTTCGGACCACAACGAACCGGAGCTGTTTCGTGCGACGATCGGCGGGATGGGTCTGACCGGGCACATCCTCGAAGTCGAGTTCCCCATGCGCAAGATACCCACGCCGTGGATCTGGCGTGAGAGCAAGCGGATGCCGCATCTCGATGCGATGATCGGCGGATTGAAAGGGGCCGCCGGCGAGTGGCCGATGACCGTCGGTTGGCTCGATTGCCTCGCCCGGGGTAAGCGCCTCGGCCGCGGCATTCTGATCAAGGGCCGCTGGGCCACGGCCGACGAAGCACCCCGAAAACCGCCCCGATTCAAGGGAAGCCTCCGCATCCCGTTCGCGTTTCCCAACTTCCTGCTCAACCGCTTTAGCATGAAGGCCTTCAACGTCCTCTACTACCGGAAGCATTTTAAGCGGATCAAGTGCGGGATCGAACATCCCCGTTCGTTCTTCTATCCGCTGGATGCGCTCGACAACTGGAACCTGATCTACGGCCGGCGGGGTTTTGCGCAGTACCAGTGCGTGCTTCCCCATGCCGACGACAACGGCCCCGCGCGGCGTTTTCTCGAATTGTTCGCTTCCGAGGGGGCGGCGTTCCTTTGCGTCATCAAGGACTGCGGCCCCGAGGGAAAGGGCATGATCTCCTTCCCCCGGCCGGGAATCTCCATCGCAATGGATTTCCCCATTCACAAGAAGAAGACGCAAGGGTTCGTTGATCGGCTCAACGAGATGATTCTTCACGAGGGAGGGCGCCTTTACCTGACCAAAGACACCTTCACCCGGCCCGAGCACTTTCGCGCAATGGAACCGCGGCTGGAGGCGTTCGGTGCGGTACGCCGGAAGTGGGACCCGCAGCGGAAACTCCGCAGCGCTCAATCGGTCCGCTTGCTGGGAGATACGATATGAACGTGGCATTGCTGGGAGCGACGAAGGGGATGGGCCGGGCGCTGGCGCGGCTGATGGCCGGGCGCGGCGACCGGATATTCCTGCTGGGGCACGTTCCCGAAGAAACGGAACGCTCCGCCGGCGACCTCGAAATCCGCGGCGCACAGCGGCCCGTCAAGACGGCCCTTTGCGACTTACTCCGCCCGGAGACCTTCTGCAACGCCCTGGACCGGGCGGAAGAGGAACTCGGCGGGCTCGACGCGGTGGTGGTTACGGCCGGGCTGTTCGGAACCCAAGAGCAACTGGAGGAAGACCCGGATTGGGCCGGCCGGGTGTTGCTGGCCAACTACGCGAACACGGTCCTCTTCTGCGAAGAGGCCCGCAAGCGGCTCTTGGCCGGCGGCGGCGGGACGCTCTGCGTGTTCAGCAGCGTGGCGGGCGACCGCGGCCGCAAGCCGGTGATCCTCTACGGTTCGGCCAAGGCGGGGCTCTCGCACTACCTCGAGGGGCTCGACCACAAGTTCCGCGCGGCGGGCCTGACGACAATTTGCGTGAAGCCCGGTTTCGTGAAGACGGGGATGACGGCCGGATTGAAGCCGCCGCCGTTCGCCGGCGAGCCGGCCGGCGTTGCCCGGCGCGTGCTCAAGGCAATTGACCGGGGTTCTCCCATGATTTACGTTCCCTGGCAGTGGCGCTGGGTCATGTGCATCATACGCTGCTTGCCCCGATTCGTGATGCGGAAAATCAACTTTTGACCACCAACCACGCATGAAAATGGCTTTGAACAAGAGAACAAAGGATGGGACACCCGCCCCCGGACTGAACGAGTGTCGGCAGTGGGCCGGGGGCGGGTGCCCCCTCCTTTGTTCTCAGTAATCAGCAAGAATCGAGAATCAAATGCTCCCGGGCCTGCTACAACTCGCACGACCGAAAGACTGGATCAAGAACATCTTCGTTCTGATTCCGTTGCCGTTTGCCTGGATGGCGGGCGAGCGTTCGGGGTTCGATCTTCTCGTGTTTCTGCTCGGTCTGGGCGGCTTCTGCCTGGTCAACTCGGGCGTCTATACGCTGAACGATCTTCTCGATGCGGAGGCCGACCGGCTGCACCCGCGGAAAAGGGATCGCCCTATCGCGGCCGGGTCGGTTGCTCCGGAGGTTGCCTTGCTGGAAGCGGCGGTTCTCTTGGCAGCGGGGTTGGGACTCTGTTTTGCGACGGGCCGCGGCGGCGTCATGGCCCTGGTGCTCGCCTACGTCGCCATCAACGGCGGCTACAGTCTCGGTGCCAAGCACGTGGCGCTTCTGGACGTCTTTTTGCTCTCCTCGGGGTTTGTGATTCGCGTGCTTTTGGGTTGTGCGCTGATCGGCGCGCCGCCGTCGGCGTGGCTGCTGTTGTGTACCTCGTCGCTGGCGCTGTTCTTGGGATTCGCGAAGCGCAAGGCCGACCTGGTGGTCGGCCTGGACCACAATCACCGGCCAAGTTTACAGGGTTACTCGGTAACTTTTCTGGACCACGCGATGATGATCTGTGCCGGCGTGGCATTATTGTCGTATGCTTTATATAGCATGGATTCGGCCGTTTTTGCCAAGGGACGGGAGATGGCCTCCATGCCCTTCGTAGCTTTCGGAATTTTGAACTACCTGCGGCTGGCCGACACCGGGAACGCGGGCGACTCGCCGGTCGATATCGCCTTTTCCTCCCGGTCAAGTCAGATTTGTGCTCTCGGTTGGGTTCTTGCCATTCTTTGGAGCCTCAAGCTATGGTGAGCGTTGACGAACCTCGTCGGCAGGCGCTCCCGCAACGGATTGAACCATTGAAGAAGAAAGCCAAGAAGCTCCTGATAACGCTGGTGAAGATCGGGATTTCGGCGTCGATCCTCGCCTACCTCGTGTGGAATGCCGTCCAGTCGAGGCCGCACGGCGAGAACGTCTTTGCCGAGCTGGTCAGCCGGCCGAAGCACTGGGGAATGCTCGCCGGCGCCTGGATCATGTGCTTCTCGGCGGTCATGCTGACGTTCATCCGCTGGTGGTATCTGGTCCGGGCGCTGGAGGTGCCGCTGCCGTTTGGCAACGGGCTGCGGATCAGCTTTCTCGGCTACCTTTTCAATCTCGCCCCGATGGGGATCGTCGGCGGCGACCTCCTGAAGGTCTTCATGCTGGCGCACGAACACCCGGACAGCCGCGCCAAGTCGGTCGCATCGGTTGCCGTCGATCGCCTCGTCGGGCTCTATATGCTGTTTGCCGTTGCGGCAGTCGCGATCCTTGCAACCGGCCTCTGGAGGCTTCCCGATCCGACCGTCCGCTGGATCTGCCACATCACGTTCGCGCTGACGGCGATCGGCTGCGTCGGGATCGTGCTCTTGATGGTCCCCGGCGTCACGAACGGCAGACTGACCGGGGCCGCAAGCAGGATTCCCCGGATCGGGCACGCGCTGGAGAGCCTCGTCGACGCCCTGCGGATGTATCGCCGCCAGCCCGGGGTGCTCGCGATCGCCGCATTGATGAGCGTCGCTGTTCACACCATGTTTGCGACGGGCGTCTACCTGATCGCCCGCGGTTTGCCCGGCGAGCCTCTTTCGCTCGGCATGCACCTGGTTGTCAGCCCGCTGAGTGCGTCGACCGGCGTGTTGCCCTTGCCGATGGGCCCGTTCGAGGCGGTCCTCGACTTTCTCTACACGAGCGTTTCCAGGGGCGCGATTCCGCCCGGCCAAGGACTGGTCGTGGCCCTGGTCTACCGGTTGATCTGCATTCTGATCGCGATCATCGGTGTCTGCTACTACCTCGGCAGCCGCGCGGAGGTGGTCGAAGTGATGCACGAAGCGGAGCAGGACGCCCCGGCCGTGTGAAAACCGGCCCTGGCCCCCGGCCACCAAACCGTACGCAGTGGACAGTACACCGTGCATGGTGTCGGCCGAGCTTTCGCGGCGCAAGGCATCTGGTATCATGGTAGGGAATACCCGGAACGCCGCAAACGCGGATTACCTTAGCGATTGCTCAAGAATAACTTTGGTAGTTTCGGACGTCGCTTGCCATAAAGCCGCGACCGTTGGTCGCGCCGAACCCGGGCAGCGGTCTTTTCTGGCAGCGCTTGGCGCGACCAACGGTCGCGGCTTTATGATCGAAATGCCGAGCTTGTTCTTGAGCAATCCCTTACAGGAGAACCGAAAATGAGAAACGGGACCGCCGTGCGGACGTTGACCCTCGGATATGCGATGGTGTTTCTGGCGGGTGTGTTGGTCTGCTCGCCCGGATTTGGTGATGAAACGCAAGGGAAGTACTTCGCCAAAAAGGAGTACGTAGCCAAACCGCTGCCGAAATTCGCCGAGACCAGGGCCAGGCTGCCCGCGCCGATCTACGACGAGAACCCCCTGTACGTCGAGATGTACTGGAAGACCTGGGAAATGGCGTTTCGCAACTTCTACGAACCGGCGCCGGAAAGCGGCTTCGTCTCGCAGTTCATCGACGCGGCCTTCAACCAGAATATCTTTCTCTGGGATACCTGCTTCCTGACGATGTTCTGCAACTACGGGCACCCGCTGGTGCCGGGGATCGGCTCGTTGGACAACTTCTATGCCAAGCAGTACGACGACGGCGAGATCTGCCGGGAGATCAACCGGACCACCGGGCGCGATTTCGGCCAGTGGGTCAACGCGAAGCACGAGGACCTGTTCAGCCGCTGGGGCAAGTTCTCGGTCACCTACGTCGGCCGGGAGGTGCCGAAGCCGCCGCCGAAACTGACGCTCGACGCGCTGAACCATCCGATTTTCGCCTGGGCCGAATTCGAAAGCCTCCGCGTCACTGGAGACCGCGACCGGTTGAAGCTAGTCTACGATCCACTGGTGTACTACTACCGGGCGCTTCAGAAGTACATCCGCCAGGGAAACGGGCTGTACATCACCGATTGGGCCAGCATGGACAATTCCCCGCGCGTTCCCCACCTTGCCAAGGGCGGGACGGCGGTCGACACCTCGTCACAGATGGTCCTGTTCGCCAACCACCTGGCGGAGATGGCCGACGTGCTCGGCAAGAAGGAGGAGGCCGCCGCGTTTCGTGCCGAGGCCGGGAAGCTCGCACCGCTGATCAACGAGAAAATGTGGAACCCGAAGCGCAAGTTCTACTTCGACTTGACCGTCGACGGCAAGCAGGCGCCGGTGAAGACCGTGGCCGCCTATTGGACCTTGCTGGCGGGCGTGGCTTCCGAGGAACAGGCCGACGCGCTGGCGGCCGAGTTGCAAAACCCAAAGAGCTTCGGCCGGCGCCATCGCGTGCCGACGACGCCCGCCGATCAGCAGGGCTTCAATCCGGCGGGCGGCTACTGGCGCGGCGCCGTCTGGGCGCCGACCAACACCATGGTGATTCGCGGCCTGGAGAAGTATGCCAAGGACGAACTCGCCCGCGAGATCGCCATGGAACACCTCCGAATCGTCGGCGAGGTCTTCAAGACCACCGGAACCGTCTGGGAGAACTACGCCCCCGACGATGCCAAGCCGGGCAGGCCGGCCAAGCCGGACTTCGTCGGCTGGACGGGGATTGTGCCCATTCTCTACTTCATCGAGTATGCCGTCGGATTGAAACCCGACGCCGTGAACAACCGACTGACGTGGACGCTCGCTTCGAAGAAGCGTTGCGGTTGCGAGCGGTTCCGTTTCAACGGGCATGTGGCCACGCTGATCGCAAAACCCGCCGACGGGCAGCCGGACGCGGCCGAGGTCACCGTCGAGTCGGACGGCGAGTTCCAACTGACCGTTCACCGGGGCGGGAAGAAGCGGGACTTCAACGTGAAAGAGGGCAGAAACCGGTTCCTGCTCGAGTAGTACCCTGCGGTTCGTGGACGTCCCGCCGAGAGTCGAGAGCAAAAGCCCTGGCACTGCGTGCCAGGGTTCCGTTGGACCTGGGTTCAGGCACCCGTGCGTTTCTTCGAGTCCCGAAGGGGCGGCAGATTCCGTTTGACACGGTGGCGGGGTTGCCTATACTGACCGTGTTGGGAACCCCGCCTACTAAGTGGGCGGCAGTCGCCAAAACCGTTGGCGTGTCCGGGTTTGCAGAGAGATTTCAAACGAGATTGCACCCCGGCATATCCACAAAATCAGCGCGTTGAAGGTTCATAACACGATCTTGTAGAATCCTATGTTAGTAGAATGGAATGGAAGACAGTCTCAAAGCAAAGATCATTTCATTTGTAGCGGAGGAGCGGGCAGAGAGTGCTGAGCGCGTCTCGCTCACAACTCGCCTATTTGAGGATCTGGGCTTGGATGGTGATGACGCAGTTGAGTTCTTTGAAAAATACCAAGGTGAATTCGATGTTGACTTAAGTAGCATGGAATGGGACCGGCATTTCGGTCCTGAAGGGTGCAACCCGTTTGCGCTGCTCTTCGTGGTCTTGGGCATGGGGAGCAAGAACCAACGCCCGGTGACCGTCCAGCACTTGGTTGATTTTGCGAGAGCAGGACGATGGGACTACAATTATGATACATGACGAACTGTTAACCATTGCGTCCACGCGGACTGCATCGCAGCCGATTGCAGCCGGTGATGCTGGACGTTAGACTAGCAAGAGCAGAGAACATGAAGTCTCGGAAGTTCATTCGTGCTGCGATGGCTTTTTGTGTGGCTGCCTCGTTGTTTGCACATCAACGTGCGTTGGCCGGGGAAGATGACAGGCCGAATATTGTCGTGATTCTTGCTGACGATCTGGGAATCGAATGTTTGTCGTCCTATGGCGGCACCTCCCACGAAACACCGAATCTCGACAATCTGGCAGCCCAGGGAATGAGATTCACCCACGCCTTTTCTAATCCACTCTGTTCGCCCTCACGCGCAAACCTGCTGACGGGACGCTATCCCTTCAAAAATGGATTGAAGGAGGTCATTTATGATGCGAAGAAACATGCAAATACTTACTTGAAGACGGAGCAGCCCAGCTTTGCCAGGCAACTTCAACAGGCCGGATATGCCACCGCCATCGCGGGGAAATGGCAGCTCTCATTCCTTCACCGGCGCGATACGATTTGTGATTTTGGATTCGATGAGTACCAATGTTGGCAGATATTCATCGACGACGAGTCAAAGACCCGGCGATACCATACGCCCCACTTCAGGAAGAACGGAACGGTCATTGCCAACAAGATCAAGCATCGGTACGGCCCTGACGTTAACGCCGATTTCCTGATCGAGTTTATGAAAGCCAACGCTAAGAGACGCCGACCATTCATGGCTTACTACACTTCGCTCCTGCCCCATTTCCCGTGGGTTCCGACCCCGGACAGCGAAGACCAAAACGACCCGCTGAAGGCGGCAACCGCGCTGGGCAATCCCAAGTTCTTCCCGGACATGGTCAGATACCTGGACAAGAACGTCGGTCGCATCATGCAGGCATTGGACGATCTAGGCATTGCGGATAACACCGTTCTTGTGTTTCTGGCGGATAACGGGACCGACCGGCGCCTTACATCCAAGTGGGGAGAAGGAAAGACAATCCGCGGTGGCAAGGGAACCATGACGGACCGGGGCACCCGCGTTCCGCTGATTGTACGGTGGCCGGGGCACATTGAAGCGGGATCGACGAATGATGATCTCGTTGATTTTTCAGACCTGTTTCCCACACTCTGCGAATTGGCGGGTGCGCGGTTGCCGGAAGAGAAACTCCATGGCCGGAGCTTTGCCCCCCAGCTTCTGGGAAAACCCGGGAACCCGAGAGAATGGGTGCATGTTCAGAACAAGGGTGCCAGGCATCTACGAAACAAGCAGTACATCCTGAACAACAAGAATCAGCTCAGGCCGGTTGTCGAAATATGGGAAGACCCCGCCAAACCCGATCAAAACAAGTATCCCGAGAAGGAACGAGCTTCCCGCAAGACACTTCAGGCGGTCTTCGACAACCTGGGAAAATAGAATGATAGGAAGCCTAACCAGGGCATCGACTCGTACGTTTCAAACCGCGCTTCGCGCAGTCTGAAACGACGGTCATGCAGACCGTTAAATGCTCAAATGCACGCCCTACGCATAGTATTGTCCTCAATGATTTGCTGGGGATTGGCTGGCTGGCTTATGTGGAATGTAGCCGTAGGCATCGTTCGCGGTGAGATAAGGCACACGACTTCAAAGAAATGTGTTTTCCGCCGTAATCCACTGGGTTTCGTTGGGCTTGTCCTTCTGTTTTCCGGTTTCGCAGCGGTCATGATCTGCGCGTGGTGGTACGGATTGAAGAGATAGTATTGAAGTTATGCAATACACCATTCAGACTTCCCGGCAGCGGCGAGCCTGTTGGCGGTTTCGGGGATGGACGGCGGCGGCACTGCTTGCGATGGCACTCGGGCCGGTGGTGGAGCCGTGCCACGCGGCGAAACCGGCGCCGCGGCCGAAAATCGCTACGGAAGAGTCGCTGCGGCTGGCGATTCGCGATCTTGTCGAAACCTGCAAATCGCAGTATCCGCGCGGACGGGAGTATCTTGCCACGCTCGATGCCTTGAAAGCCGCCGGCAAGGCCGATCCCGCGAACGAGGAGTTTCGGCAGCTTGCCTGGCGGGTACTGTTGGACAATCCGCTGCTGAAGTTCGACAGGCTGTTGCTGCTGAAGCGCAAGCGAGGGCAGCTCGGCTTGCCGACAAACCACCAGTGCAACGCATGCCTGAAACAGACCGGCTACGACAACGAGATCGCCGTGCTCTCGCCCGTTCGTCCGAACGGCGAGTTGAAGACCCTGTTCCGGCCGGAGGGCGGCCGTTACGTCGGCGAGATCGACTTGCACTTCGACGCCGATAAGCTGCTCTTTACGATGCCGACCGGCCGAAGCTGGCAGATCCACGAGATCGGCGCCGACGGCGGCGGCCTGCGGCAGGTCTCGCGGGAGCAGGACGGCGTGGACAATTTCGACGCCTGCTACCTGCCCGACGGCGGAATCGCCTTCGCCTCGACCGCGTCGTATCATGCCGTGCCGTGCTGGCACGGGAAGCAGCGGGCGTGCGCCATCTACCGGATGGAGGCCGACGGCTCCGCCATGCGGCAGTTGTGCTTCGACCAGGACCTCGACCTGCACCCTTCGGTGCTGGACAACGGCCAGGTCGTCTACAGCCGGTGGGACTACAGCGGGACGATGCACATGTACTTGCGGCCGTTGATGGCAATGAACCCCGACGGCTCGGCCCAGCGGGCCATCTACGGGAGCAACTCGTATTACCCCAACGCGCTCTACTTTCCAAGAAGCATTCCCGGGGCGCCGGAGAAGCTGATCGCAATTCTGGCCGGCTATCACGGCGTCAACCGGATGGGCGAGCTGGCCCTGCTCGATCTGACGAAGGGTTGGTACGAGGCCGACGGCATCGTCCAGCGGATCGGCCATCGGGGCGAGCCGTCGGTGCCGATCATCCGCGACCGGCTGGTCGACCATCTCTGGCCGAAGTTTCTGCACCCGTATCCCTTAAGTGAGAAATACTTCATCACGGCCGCGCAGCTCGGCCCCAAGGCCCCGTGGGGGATCTACCTGGCCGACGTGTTCGACAACATGCTGCCGCTTGTGTTCGATCCGCGTTTCGATTTCTTCGAGCCGACTGCGTTTCGGCCGCGTCCGACACCGCCGATGCTGCCCGACCGGGTCGACCTCGCGCGCAACGACGCGGTCGCCTACATCCACGACATCTACGCGGGGCCGGGGCTTGTGGGTGTGCCGCGCGGCGCGGTCAAGCGGCTGCGGATCGTCGGCTATCACTACGGCTATCCGGGTCTGGCGGGGCCCGACAAGATCGGTTGCGGCGGGCCGTGGGAGGCGATGCGGATCGTGGGGACCGTGCCCGTCTACGAAGACGGCTCTGTGAAGTTCCGTCTGCCGGCCAACACGCCCGTTACGCTCCAGCCGCTTGATGCCGAGGGCAAGGCACTGCAGTTGATGCGGAGCTGGTACACGGCGATGCCGGGCGAGGTGGCCGCGTGCGTCGGGTGCCACGAGCAGCCGAAGGAGACGCCGATCACCCGGGGCGACCTGGCCGCCGGTCGGCCGCCGTCGGAGATCGAACGGTGGTACGGCCCGGCGCGGGGGTTTGACTTCGAGCGGGAAGTGCAGCCGGTGTTGGATCGCTATTGTGTGTCTTGTCACAACGGGAAGCCGCGCGACGATCGACGGAAGGTCGTCGATCTACGGGCGGAGCGGTTCTTCAAGGACTACAAGGGCCGGCCGCTCACACAACTCGGCGCTGCCCGGCTCCATCCCGAGTTGGTCAAGCATTTCGGCGGCAAGCAGATACGCTACACGCCGGCGTACGAAGCGTTGATTCCGTTCATCCGCCGGGTGAACATCGAGGATGACGTGAATATCTTGGTGCCGGGGGAGTATCATGCCGACACGAGTGAACTGGTGCAGATGCTCAAAAAGGGTCACCACGGCGTGCGACCGGACGCAGAGGCGTGGGACCGGCTGGTCACGTGGATCGATCTGAACGGCCCGTGCCATGGGACGTGGAACGACGTGAGCCCGATCCCCGGCGGGACGGACAAGCGGCGACGGCAACTGGCGAAGCTCTACGGCGGACCGGCTGAAGACTTCGAGACCGTGCCGAAGTTATCCAAGCGGACGGTTGAGCCGGTCAAGCCGGAGCCGCCGCAGGGCAAGCCGGCGGTTGTCAAACTCGCCGGGTGGCCGCTGGGCGCCGACGAGGCACGGCGGCATCAGGCGGCGAAGCCTTCGGAAATGTCGGTTGAACTGGGCAACGGCGTGACGATGAAACTCGTGCGAATCCCCGCCGGGACGTTCGTCATGGGCGACGCCGACGGGGAGATAGACGAGCATCCCTTGGCCGCCGTGACGATCGGGCGCGACTACTGGATCGGGGCGTGCGAGGTGACCAACGCCCAGTTCCGCCGGTTCAATCCGGGGCACCGGCCGGGCTACTTCATGAAGCGCTACCCCAGCCGCGACGGCCCGGGGCTCGCGCTCGACGGCGCGGACCAACCGGCCGTCCGCGTGTCGTGGCAACAGGCGATGGCCTTCTGCCGGTGGTTGTCGGAAAAGGCGGGCCGCCGGTTCACGCTGCCAACCGAAGCTCAATGGGAATACGCCTGCCGCGCCGGCACGGCGTCGCCCTTGTCGTACGGCCCGCTCGACGCCGACTTTTCCACCTGTGCCAACATGGCCGACCGCTCGCTAGGCGCCACGCCGGGGGTCACCGGAGGGCTGAGCTCCAGCATTACCGAATCGAAGATCACCGGCATCATGCAGGCGGCCGTCTACGGCGGCGACATCCCGTGCATCGAGACGTTCGACGACCGATCGGTGGCCACCGCCGATGTGGGCAGATACCGGCCCAACGCCTGGGGCCTCCACGACATGCACGGCAACGTGGCCGAGTGGACCCTGAGCGGCTACCGCCCGTATCCTTATGAAGAAGACGACGGCCGCAACGCCACCGCGCCGGCCGGGCGGAGGGTCGTCCGCGGCGGCTCGTGGGTAGACCGCCCGAAGCGATGCCGCAGCGCCTTTCGGCTGAGCTACCCCGCATGGCAGCGGGTACACAACGTGGGGTTCCGAGTGGTGTGCCCGTGTGACGAACGCTGATCCTTGCCCCGGCAGGGGCCTTTGAAAATAGCCCCGCAATTTATCGCCCCGGCAGGGGCGTGTGAGAATAGCCCATCTCTGAAAGAGCGATTCGTGTC
>CAZJRB010000057.1:0-46302 GCA_964547995.1 uncultured Planctomycetaceae bacterium
GTTGACCTTCAATTGGGTCTTGTCCTTCGAGACCCGCATCTTCTCGACGGTGTAGCAAAGCGGCACGTCGGGCGTTTCGAGCCACTTTAGCTCGTAGGGCTCCAGCTCTTCATAGTCGAGGTGCAGCCGTGCCAGCTCGCGGCCGGCGTCGGCAAACGCCCGGAAGTCGGGGGCCAGGGGCACCCGGGGCAGTTCCCGCTTGAGGTTCTCGGCGAACCGCTCCCGGTAGCCCGGGTGGTGCAGCACGCCGTAGACATAGTGGAAGATGTCCCACTTCGAGATCTTCTTGTCGCCGTAGTGCTCGCGGAAGTGCGCAAGGGCCCAGTCCGTCACGTTCTCCCGCCGGTTGCTGCCGTCTTCGTCGTAAACGTAGAAGGGGAAACACTGCGTTCCGCATCCCGCGCCAACAAGGTGGTAGTCGACAATCGCCTCCGCAGCCAAGGTCAGAAATGGCTTTTCGGATCCCAAGTTGGTAAACGCTATCATGCGATTCTCTCCGTCAGGAATTCCAACGGGAAGAATTGTCCCGAAAGCCCGCGGGCGCTCGTTCAACACCTTATCATAGAACAGAAGTTGCTTTGTGTACGGACGCGACAGGGTCGTGCGGATCCTCGTAGCGTCGAATGACGCGTATACGCCTCGCTTAAGGTTCAGTTTCAGGGTCTCACTCCACTTGATTTCAGTATATGTGACGAATTCGTCGACGGTGTGGTCTTTCTCTGATCTTCGGTAGCGGTCAACTTCCGAGTTATACAGATCGACAAGACGTTTGATGCGCTCTTCCAATGCGTTTCGTTGGAAATCATAGACATCGGAGTCACGGGCCGTCGTCACGCCAAGCGAGTTCGAGCGGAATATTCCCACTCCGTCCTCCGCCAATATCGGGTCCATCGCCCGAAACTCGCTCGTTCCCTCCGCGACCAACCAAGTGTGATCTTGATCAGGAGCCAATTCCCGCCATGCTATTCCTCCCGTCGAAACCTGCTTGGCCAACCAAGAGAGCTTCTCTTCTCGGGTGAGGTTCTTGTCAACGCGCGAGAAGTGAACCGTTTGATTTGAGGCTTTGCGCGATCGCACGGCCAGCGTGATTCCAACGCCCACTTGAATCCCGAACACATTGTACTTTGTTCCGGACAACTTCGGGTTGTGGCGAACATTTCCCTCAAGATGCACATGATGAAGTCCAGAGAAATCCTCCATGAGATGCTTCCGCATACCATCAAAAGCGATTTGGTCAACGAAGCTGTTGTTGGAAACAAAGCAGACAATACCTTCCTTGTCTATTCGATCGATAGCCCAACGGAAGAACTTCACATACATATCCCACAGTGCGTTCTTGTTCGTCGCAGTGGAGTCCTTCCCAAAAGTCTCGCGGATACGCGAGTCAACAACTCCGTATTTTCGGTTCTTGTTGTTGTCGTTCTCGTTAAGCTGATGAGCATTGTACGGCGGATTCCCAATGATGACCGTTATCTCCGCGTCCTTTTGCCGCTGAACGCGAGCCGTATTCTCCTCGCTCATGAACGCAAACTGCCCCTGCTTCGCCTCGGCCATGTCGAGCGTATCGACGAAGCAGAGGCCGTCGAAGGGTTCGTACTGGCCGGTCCGCTCGTAGTAGGCGTGCTCGATGTTCAGCGCGGCGATGTAGTAGGGCATGAGCATCACTTCGTTGGCGAAGAGCTGCTCGCGGTAGCATCGGCCGAGGTGCCGCTTGGGGATGCGGCGGATCAGGTTGACGATGAAGTTGCCCGTGCCCGTGCAGGGGTCGAGGATGTTGACCCCCGGCGAGCCGAGGTCCTTGCCGAACTCGTCGTGGAGGACCTCCTCGACACTGGCACACATAAAATCGACGATCTCCTGGGGCGTGTAGACGATGCCCATCGTGTCGGCCACCTTGACCGAGTAGCCCTGGAAGAACCGCTCGTAAATGGTGTTGATGAAGTGCTGCTTCTCGGAGAATTCGGTGATGGTGCGGGCGGCCTCCTCGATGGCCAGGTAGAACCGGTCGAGCGACTGGAGGAACTCGTGCCGGCTGAAGGAGCGGCTCACCAGCTTGTCGATCACCTTCTCGACCTCGGCGGCGATCACGTTGCGGCGCACAAAGTCCTGGCGGTCGAAGATCGTGCGGATCAGCCGCTCCGTCAAGAGGTGCTGGACGAGCATCTCGTCGACGGCCGCCCGGCTGAGGTTCGGGTTCAACGACACCCGGCAGACCTCGAAGAAGTCGGCAAACGCGGTTTGAAACCCGGCGTTGTTTTTGTGGGCCTCCTCGATCTTGGCCACGAGCCCCCGGGCAAGTTCGGGGACGCGCTCCTGGAACTCGGCAATGGCCTTGTCGAAATCCTCGTGGGCGGGCTCGGTGTAAGCGAAAAAGGCGTTTAGCAGATCGCACAGGTGCCGCGGCTGTGTCAGGTCGGTCCGCATGGCGACCTGGCCGTTCTGGTAGAGGATCGCCCGGCGCGTGTCCTCGAAGATGGTATTGGTGAGCGGGTAGCCCTTGGCGATTTTCTTGCGGATTTCGGCCTCGAGGTCGTCGTCGGTGTCCTTGGCCTCCCAGTAGCCGCGTCGCATCTGAAAGTCGTCGCGGAAGGTGGCGTCGGGGCGGACGGCGCCCTTGCGGCCCTCGACCGACAGCTCGGCGATGAGCGTCCAGCCGAACTTCCGGCCGGTCTCTTCCAAGAGGTGCTGAAACGGCGCGCGGACGGCCATTTCGTGCTTGACGCCCTGGGCGGTCAGCGAAGCGAGGTCCTCGTAATAGCGTTTGACGGGCTTGTGGGTCGGTTTGACGGTTGCGGGCTTCATGGAGCACCATCCTCCCCCGGCGGGTGGGGCGCGGCTGCGGGGCGTGGCCCCATTCTATGTCCCAGGCCGCCCCCCGGCAACCGAACCCGTCGGATCACCCGCTTGCCGGCCCCCTCCGCATGGGGGACTTGGCACGCGCCTTTCCCCAAGTTATCATGTAGCAACGGGTGGCACCGTCCTGAGATAATTGGTCGCTGGGACCGATGACGTGAGGCACCGGGGTCCGGTTCCGGCACGGGAATGTATGGACACCAATTTCACACGACATTTCCTGGCTTTGTTGGCCAGATTCCTCAGCGGCGCCAGTGTGCGCTGGATCGATTCGCAGCCGGACACCTGCCAGAGGATCTATTTCGCCAACCACACGAGCCATATGGATGCGGTCGTCATTTGGTCGTCTTTGCCGCGGCAGGTCCGCGCGTTGACCCGGCCGGTTGCGGCGAAGGATTACTGGATGGGGGGCCCGATCCGGCGACATCTCGCCAATCGGGTCTTCAACACGATCCTGATCGACCGGACCGAGATAAAGGTACACCAAAGCCCCGTAGACTTGATGATCCGCGAGATCGGCGATATCCATTCGCTGATCGTGTTTCCCGAAGGGAGCCGGAGTGTGACGGGCGAGATGGGGGAGTTCAAGAGCGGGCTCTACTACCTCTGCAAGAAACGGCCCGACTTGGAAATGATCCCCGTCCACATCGACAACATGAACCGCATCCTGCCGCGAGGTGAAGTCCTGCCGGTGCCGCTGTTGACGTGCGTCAGCTTCGGCCCGCCTATTTGGCTCGAAACGGGAGAGGGCAAGAACCATTTTCTCAGGCGGGCGCGCAACGCCGTCCGGCAACTGAAGGAGCTGTAGATCGAGCGAAGGCAACCATGGGGAACGATTTTTGGGATGATCCGAGAACGATCGGACTGATCGGCGGCGTGCTCTTGCTGGTGGGCGCTGCTACGGTGCTGGTCCGCCTGTTGAAGAACCGCGATGAGAGCGGGCTGAACACGGCGATGATCGAGATGTTCCGGCGCCGCATCCGGGCGTGGTGGGTGCTCTGCACGGTGCTTGCCGCCGCCTTTCTGTTCGGCCAGACCGTCACGGTTGTGCTGTTCGGGCTGATCTCGTTCTGGGCATTGCGCGAGTTCATCACGCTGACTCCCACCCGGCCCGGCGATCACCGCGCACTGTTCTGGGTCTTCTTTCTGCTCACTCCGTTGCAGTTTGTCTCGGTTGGGCTTTTGAACTACAAACCGGACGCGCCGGACCTCTCGACCTGGCAGGCAATGTTGAGGACGCTGGGCAGTTTCGAGTTCTTCAGTATCATGATTCCGGTTTACGGATTCCTGTTCGTGCTTGCGCGGGTGGCGATTGCGGGGGACTACAAGCGGTTTCTGGAGCGGGCGGCAAAAATTCAGGCGGGGTTGCTGATTTGTGTTTACTGCCTAAGCCATGCCCCGGCCATCCTGACGTTGAACTCGCCGGAGTATCTGCCGAACTGGGGTTCCAAAGCGCGATTCCTCTTCTTCTTCGTCTTGATGGTCCAACTTTCCGATGCCCTGCAGTACGCCTGGGCACGAATTCCCAGCAAGCACCCCATCGTGCCGACGATCAACCCGAACAAGACCTGGGAAGGTCTGCTCGGCGGCTCGTTGAGCACGGTGCTGCTCGGGTCTGCGCTGTGGTGGGCGACTCCGTTCCACGGCCGGTATTGGTGGATGGCCGGCGTCATGTCACTGGTCATTTCGTTGATGAGCTTCGCCGGCAGCATTACACTTTCGGCCATCAAACGCGACCGCGGCGTGAAAGACTACGGCACCTTGGTCGAAGGCCACGGCGGCGTACTCGACCGCATCGACTCGATCTGCTTCGCGGCGCCCGTATTCTATCACTTGACACTCTGGTGGCTGGGAGCGGGATAGCAGCCCGTTGAAAAAGTGGGGCGGAGGGGGGCAGGTCCAAGTTTTCGGCCAACGATTCACGTGAAAAACATGCTGTCTTGCCGAAAATTGGACCCGACCCCGACTTTTTCAACGGGCTGCCAGGAGGCTACTTGGGATTCCGCTGAGCGAAGCAGGCCACCAGCGCGCCGGCAACCGCCTTCGCCGACTGAAACCGGTCGTCCGGCTTCTTGGCCATCATCTTCCGGCAAACTTCGATCAGCTCTTTCGGCACGTCGGAGCGGAACTTGTCGATGCTTTCCGGCTGCTTCGACTGGTGCATCATCAGCCGCTCGTACAACAATCCCTCGGGAAACGGCGGTTGGCCCGTCAGGAGGAAATAGAGCGTACACCCCAACGAGTAGACATCGACCCGGTAGTCGAGACCGGTCGTTCCCAAGGCCTGCTCGGGGGCGAGGAAATCGATCGAGTCCAACATGCGGCTGTCGTCCTGCGCCTTGCCGCCGATCTGACCGGGTTCCTGCAAACGGCTCAATCCCATGCCGACGATCTTTACGACACCGTCTTTGTTCACCAGGAGATTCGAGGGTTTGACGTCGCAATGGATGATGCCGCGACGGTGACCGTGCTGTAGTCCCTGGGCCGCCTGGCGGACATAGTCGGCAGCCAGGCGGCACTTCAAGGGGCCCTGCGATCGAACGATTTCATTGAGATTATGCCCATCGACATACTCCATGACCAGGTAGAAACGGTTACCCATCTTATCGACGCTGTAGGCCCGGACGATGTTGGGGTGGTCCAGGGCGGCGATGGTACGCGCTTCGGCGAGGAATCGTTCGAGCGAGCCGGAATCCTTGCTGACGTCTCGGGAGAGGGTCTTGATCGCAACGCGGCGATTCATGGTGACATGCTCGCCGAGAAAAACCCCTCCTGCCTCGCCGCGGCCCAACAGGCAGATCAGCTTGTACCTGTCGAGAAAGAACGAACTCCGTCCGGCAATCAACTGAACAGCTTGCCAATCGGTGAGCAAGCCGGCCTCCACCAGGCCCCTGGCGACGCCTCTGGGATCGTTGCGCAAAGCGTGAGCCTCATCGAGCTGTTCGGGGCTGAGCAATTGGCTCTTTTCCAACAAGTGGAAAAATTCTCTGGCGGAAGCCGGCGGGACCGGCTCAAGGCCGTTCTGGGCGGAGCCGGCCGTTTTTGCGACTTGGCGGTTTTTGCCTTTCTTCGCGCTCACTTCGGCGTCTGCCAGTTCCGATTCGAGCGCGGCAATCCGTCGTCTGGCGTCGGCCAACTCCCGGTGAAGCCGCCTGAACTCCTCTTGCGGGTCCTCGGGAACCGGCTCTTCCATACCGGTGTGGACCGCCGTGCTGCCGACCCCGGGCTTATCACCGTCCAGTACGTTGAGCCCCGAGCCGCCCCTGTCCTGCTGCCGTACAATCCATCCCTCACCCTCACAGTCGGGGCAGAGTTGACCGCCAATCTCCCCCGAGCCTCCGCATCTCTCGCATTGCACCTCGTTCTTGTGGTCAGTGTCGCTCATTGCGTCTTCTCTATCTCAACGTAAATCGGTCTCGCCGGCAAGGGCGTCGGGTTGCGCTCTACACTGATATCCGCGGGGGCCGGACTGCTACTCATCCTTGGCGGGCGGAGCCGCCGCGTCGCCCCCGGGTTTTTCGAGCGGGAACGACTGCATCAACAGGAACTCATGGTCCTCGTCGATGACGGTGTAGATGCGGAAGTGTACCTTGCCCGGCTTTTCCTTGAGCTTCTTGCAGATCTCGCCCAGCCTGACGAGCTTGGCCATCTTCTCCGTTTCGACCTTCTTAATCTTGTTCGCGTAATCCTTTATTTTGTTCTGGTCCGTAATGGGCACCTTTCGCATTTCCATGAACAATCGCCTTCGCTCCATCTGATGCACGTTCATCAGTTGCTCGGCTTCGCTGAGCTTGAACGTGCGGAACGTCATGTTCTCCACCTCGTAGTCGATCTTGGTGGTAACCTCGACCGTCGGGCGCATCTTGACGTCGAAGGCGAGGTGCAGCCACAGCTTCGGGAAGGTCTCGGGATCGAACGAGATGTCGGTCGCCTCGCCGGGAGCCAGGGTGTCGCCGGGGCTGAACCGCGGTTCGGGAAATCCCTCCACCCGGACCACTTGCAGCCGCAACGACTCTCGCAGAGGCAGCGAGTCGCCGGGCAGTATGCTCCTGGCCGTGCCCGTCGTTATGTTGACGACGACCGGCTTGACCACCACCGGCCGGCCCAAGGGCAGAAAGAACGTTCGGCCGTCGACCGAGACATCGAGTCCGCAGTTGAGCAAGGCGTTGGCCTTGGCCGAGGGAACGCCCTTGGCCCACTGGAAGAGCAGCTTTTGTCCCTGGACCAGCATTTGCGCGACGGGTGCTTTCACCGGCTCGCCGCCTCGGGTCGGCGCACAGAGACAGACCAGCCACCGTTTGCCGTTTTCACCCCGCTCGATTTGGAAATAGCGGGGTAGCGGAAGCGCTTTCCGGCCGCCAACCAATTGCAGGTCGACGTCGGCGTCCGGGTTCAGGGAAAGCTCGCCGAGAGAGTGGAAATTCGGCGGCATAGCGGCCTTGCCGTACGGTTCGAGATTGCCGGTCTGCGCCAATGCCTCAAACGGGTTGACTTGCGCCTCCATGGTAGCGGCGATTTCCGTCGCATCCAGCGCGCGATTCCAAATGGTGACGTCGTCGATCAACCCGTTGAACTTCCCCTTCCAGAAGTTGTTGTTGCAGTAGCCGATCTTCATTACGGAATCGGCCTCTGCGGGATTCTTGTCGACGTTCCAGTCGTTCTTCCCGCCGTCCGCCTTGCCGTCGACGTAGAGCGTCGCCTCGTCTCTATCACCGTCGGTGTTTGCCTTCACAACCAGGGCGACATGGCGCCACTTGTCGTCGTTAACCGTACTTCTTGTGCCGAACCAACCTGTGCCGTTGACGTCGACGGCGAGTTTTGCGTCCCGGACGAACATCACCTTTCCGCCGCGCGACCAGTTGCCTCCCCTCTTGGAAAAGGCCAGGATCGGGCCGTCGTTCCGCGTTTTGATCCACGCGGTCCAGGTGAAACTGCCGCTGAAATCGAAATCCGCGGAGTCCTTGAGGATAACGCGTCCGTCGCCTCCGTCGAACCGCAGCGCGCCGCGGTGTTTGCCCGTCTCGTTGTAAGTAACGGTTCCCTCGGCAATTCCGTGATGGTTGGTGCCCGACAGGTCGAACAATCTGCCCGACGCTTCGTCGAGGTTGAAGGTCGCGAGATTGCCGGCGATACTCAGCGCGGGTTTTGCGGCGGGCTGCTCGCTTGCACCCGGTCCGGATTCGGCCGGTTCGGACTGAGGTATTTTGTCCGGGGTGGTTTCGTTGGCCGGAACCGAGGGCACGGCGGCCGGCGTCTGGACGGCGACCTGCCCGTCGGCAGGGGCTTCGGCCCCGGACGGCGTTTCGTCGGCCCCCGTCTCGCGTGCGTCCGCCAGGTGCCCGTCGAAGGAAAACCCGTGTTCGCCGCCCCCGTTGCGAATCTTCAACAACAGCTCGTTCTCGCCGACGTTGAGCCTCAGATAGGCCCGTTCAGTGTCGACGTCGACGGCGCGGTATTGGTCGACCGCAAGGACATGCTCGCCGTTGAGCCAGACATCCAGCGTGTCGTCGCTGCCGAATCCGGCGTGCAGCGTCGTCGGCTTCTTGGCCGTAATCGTGCGGAACATGTAGGTCGTCGAGTTGTGGGTCGAAGGAAACATATTGGGAATGCCCTCAAACAAACTGGGCTCTTCCCGCCACAGCAAGTTGCCGTTGGGGCCCTTTGCCTGGAGATCGACCCCGTCTTCGGGAAAGAATTTCTCCTGCTGATTCTTCGAGGGAATCTGGCCGGTCGTGTACCAAGTCCCCAACTCGACGCCCATGGGGTTCCGCTCGGCCCCGAACCCGTAGTCGAGAGAATCCGGATTGCTGGGAGGCGGTTGCGGGGTCGTCTCAGCAGCGACGGGGGGCGCGGCCGGTTCATCAATGTCGGCCGGCTGCTCGCCAATACCGGCCGGCTGCCCGCCGTCCGTCAACCCGGCCGGAATCCAACTCGGATCTTGTTCGGCCGTGGCGGCGCCCGGGGAACGCATCATGAAAGGAACGAGTATCGCCGCCAGGACGAGCAGGGCGACGCCTGCCGCCGCGCCGGCGATGATCTTCTGTCGTGGCGTCGCGAGGAATTTCGACTTTCTCGCGGCGACTCTCATGCTGGCGCTACTCTGTTCGTCGGCTTGGATCGGCAGTGCTTGTGCCGTTTTCAGCGGGGGAGCGGGTCTTGCCGCGGGCTTTGCCTTGCGCTTTGGCGGGGGAAACTTTGCCAAGGCCTCGCTGACCTCCGCCGCCGTCTGATAGCGATCGCCCGGCTTCTTCGCCATCATCCTCTCGCAGATTTCGACCAGCTCGTCCGGCACGTCGGGGCGGACCTCGCCGATATCCTTCGGCTGCGCAGACTGGGATGCGCCGCCGGGAAACGGCGGTTCCCCGACCAAGAGGAAGTACAGCGTGCAACCCAAGGAATAGACGTCGACCCGGTGGTTGAGATCGGTGGTTCCCAAGGCCTGTTCGGGCGCGCGGTAATCGACCGAATCCGACCCGTCGCTACTCCCCCTTTGCCCGACAACCTGGCTGGGCTCCTGCAATCGGCTCAGACCCATGTTGACGATCTTGACCACACCCTGCCGATTCACCAGGATGTTGGACGGTTTGACGTCGGAATGGACAACTTTGCGATCGTGTCCGTGCTGCAACCCGTTGGCCGTCTGGCGGATGTAGTCGGCCGCTACGTCGTATTCCAACGGCCCTTGCGCCTGTACCATCTGCTCCAGATCCTGCCCATCGACGAATTCCATGACAAGGAAGAAGCGGCTTCCTTCGTTGTCGAAGCTGTAGGCCTGGACGACATTGGGATGATCGAGCGAAGCGATGGTTCGGGCTTCCAAGACGAATTTCTCGAGCGAACCGGGCGCGCTGACGTCTCGCGAGATGGTTTTCAGCGCCACTTGGCGGTTCATCGCCGTGTGATCCGCCAGGAAGACACCGCCCCGGCCCAGCGGGCGTATCAGCTTGTACTTGCCGAGAAAGAAAGCGGTCCGCCCGGCGACCAACTGAGCAGCCTGCCAATCCGTAAGCAACTCGGCCCCGACAAGCCTTGCTGCCAATGTCTTGGCATTGTCCCCCTGCCGGATTGCGGCGCGAGCCTGTTGAAGCTGCTCGCCTTCGAGCACTTGGCTCTTCTCCAGCAATTTGAGGAATTCTTCCGCCTTCGCGACGGCCATCACTTTACCCACACTATCCGTGGCGTGACTTGTCAGATGCGCCCCTATCTTGCAGTGTCAGTTTACCAACAATCACCGGAAACCGCAAACCTCCCCCCCACAATACGGGCACGCGAAGCGGGTTCTCGGAAACTGGGGAATGTAGTCTCAATCGCGCATGACTCGGCCACCACCCACTACTTACCACCGACCGCTACTTCCGCCACGGTTCGACGTTCGACTCCTTGGCCCATTTCTCGTAGTTCTCGGTCAACTCTTGCACGACAATAGGGAACTGTGGGGCAAGGTCCTTCATCTCGGTGCGGTCGGCAACGATGTCGTAGAGTTCCCAGGAACCGGGGTACTTGCAGACGATTTTCCACTTGCCGTCTCGCATGGCTTTGTTCCCTTCGTGTTCCCAGTAGAGCGTATACGGCTGTCGTTTCTCGCCGCGGAAGATGGGCAACAGGCTCTTGCCCGCCGCCGGTTTGAGCGTGTATCCCTTGAAGACCGCCGGATAGCGAATCTTGGCGATCTTTAGACACGTCGGCACGATGTCCACCACGTGGGCCACCTGGTGGTCGACCTGGCCGGGACGCGTGATCGTCCCCGGCCAATAGGCAATAAACGGCGTGGCGATCCCCCCTTCATGGACGTAACGCTTGTAGAGCCGAAACGGCGTGTTGCTGGCGTTGGCCCAGGCGATGCCGTAGCTCTGGTACGTGTTTTCAGGGCCGGGAATCACGTTCGGGTTGTTCCCGACCGACACGCCGCCCCCTGCGTGAGTCCGCGTGGGAACGACCTCGCCTTTCCATTGGGGAGAGACTTCCTCTTCCGAGGCGCCGTTGTCCGAGAGGAACATCACGAGCGTATTTCGTTCGTCGGCGACCTGCTTGATCTTCTCCATGACGCGCCCTACCCCGCGGTCCATCATGTCAACCTGGGCGGCGTAGACCTCCATGCGATGCTGTTGCCATGTCTTGTAGGTATTCTGGACCCAAGGCCTCACGCGGGAGTCGCGGGGAGTCAGCGGCCAATTCACGCTGATTATTCTCTTGGCGATCAGCCGCTTGTAACGGTCATTTCGCATCTGGTCCCAGCCCATGGCATATTTTGCCCGATAACGGCCGACCACGTGCCGCGGGGCGTGTAACGGCCAGTGCGGCGCCAGGTAAGCCACGTAAAGAAAAAAGGGCTTGTCCGACTTGGCCGCTTGTTCGACGTACTGGGCTGCCATGTCGCTGACCACGTCGGTGTAGTAATATTCGCCTTCCTCCGGCCGGTTGAGGAACTGGTTGCCGCGGCAGAGGGTGACCGGGTCGAAGTAACTGCCGGCCCCGGCAATCGTCCCGTAGAACTTCTCGAACCCGCGTCCCAGGGGCCAGTTGTGCTTCGGGCCGGCAGGGGCCGTAAAACGCGTGACGTGCCACACGCCCGCAGCAAACGTCTGGTAGCCGGATTCCTGGAGAATCTCGGCGATGCAGGCGCAATCCTTGTTGAGGTTCCCGCGATAGCCGGGCTTGCGATAGTCGGTCATCATGTGCCCCACACCGGTCTGGTGCGGCCACAATCCGGTCAGCAACGCTGCGCGGCTGGGGCAACTCCGCCCGCAGTTGTAGAAGTGCGTCATCCGCAGCCCGCCGTTGGCCAGCCGGTCGATGTTCGGGGTGAAAATCTCGCCGCCGTAGCAGCCCAGGTCGGAATAGCCCAGATCGTCGGCCAAAAAAATCACGATGTTCGGCCGCTTCGTACGCGAACGCGTGATCAACTGGGCCGGGCTCTCTGCAAACATGCCGAAAAAAAGGAAAACCGCCAAAACATGCGCAAGACGGCGAAACATGATTCCATCTCCGTCACATCGTGAGAAATGGGTGCGGGCCGAACCGGTTGGGAAAGACCGACACACCGCTCCTTGTTCGTTCCGAGTACGCCACCTCCTCATTATACACGATCCCCGGATCGAGGTACAACCTGCCGCCGGAGATGCCTTCCCACCGCAAAGCCCAGAATACAAAGCCGCGACCATTGGTCGCGGCTTTACAATACCATTGGCGGCTCTACCCACTACGGCTACCCGGTGATCTTGTTGCAGATCGCCGTCGCCATTTCCGAGGTGCCGACGGCGGTCGGGTCGTCGCGGTGCGGCTTCATGTCGTACGTGACGTCTTTACCCTCCAGGATAACCGCCGCGACGGCATTCTCCAGGCGATCGGCGGCCTCCCGCTCCTTCAGATGCCGCAACATGAGCATCCCGGAGAGGATCAAGGCGGTCGGGTTGACTTTGTTCTGACCTTTGTACTTCGGTGCGCTGCCGTGCGTGGCTTCGAAGACCGCGCCGTCACGGCCGACGTTCATTCCCGGCGCGACCCCCAGCCCGCCGACCAGACCCGCCGACAGGTCGCTGACGATGTCCCCATAGAGATTCGGTAGCACGATCACGTCGTACAACTCCGGCTTCTGGACAAGCTGCATGCACATGTTGTCCACAATCCGGTCCTCGAACTCGATGTCGGGAAAATCCCCGGCGACCTGCTCCGCCGTGTGCAGGAAAAGCCCGTCGCTGTACTTCATGATGTTCGCCTTGTGGACGGCGGTGACCTTCTTGCGGCCGTTCTCCCGGGCGTACTCAAAGGCATACCGAACGATCCGGTCGCTGCCGGAAATGCTGATCGGTTTGATCGACACCCCGGTCTCGTCACGGCCCGTCTTGATCTTTTTGTCCGTCGAGATCTTGCTGATGTAGTCGATCAGCTCGCCGGTCGCCGGTTTGCCGACCTCGAACTCGACCCCGGCGTAGAGGTCTTCGGTGTTTTCGCGGACGATGACGATGTCGACTCCCTGCTCGCTGAAGAAACTCCGCACGCCGGGGTAGTACTTGCAGGGTCGGACGCACGCGTACAGCCCCAGTTCCTGGCGGAGATGGACGTTGATGCTGCGGAAGCCCTTTCCGACGGGTGTAGTGATGGGGGCCTTCAGAGTGCATTCGGTCCGTTTGATGCTCTCCATCACCGCGTCGGGGAGCGGCGTACCCGTCTTTTCCATCACGTCGCTGCCCGCCGCTTGCACGTCCCAATGAATATCCACGCCCGTCGCATCGACGCATCGCCGTGCCGCTTCGGCCAGCTCGGGACCCACCCCGTCGCCGGTGATTAACGTAACTTCGTGAGCCATCGTTCCATCCTTGCTTGTGAAAAGTCCATGTTGCAGTAAACGGGAAGCCGGAACTCTATCAAATATACGCAAAACGGTCAACAATGGTTTGCACGAATTCCCGTGCTCGGATACAAAGCCGCGACCACCTCGCGGAGAAGCGGGGGAGCGGCTTGCCACGCCAAGAACTCGGATGCTACAATCACCGTTTGGAGCGAATGATGCAGCCGGCATTTACCCCAGGTTCCCCGCGACCGGTGGTCGCGGCTTTGTAGTTGATGATCGACGTTCATACCCTCTGGAGACCGGCAATGAAACTGAGCAAAGTCGTACTGCTGTGGACTGTGTTCGTCGTGGCTGGGAGTTGTGCTGTAGCTGTACCGCCGAAAAAGCCGGCTCCCCACGTCAAGCTTGCCGTGCCGCCCTTGGCTGATGTGCGGATCGAAGATCAGTTCTGGACGCCGCGGATCAAGATTTGCCGGGAAGTGACGCTGCCGCATTGCTTCGAGATGTGCGAGAAGACCGGGCGGATCAGCAATTTCGCCAAGGCGGCCGGACAGATGCCGGGCAAGTTCCAGGGCATCTGGTTCAACGACTCCGACGTACACAAAATCCTTCAGGGGGCCGCCTATTCCTTGCACATGCACCCCGATCCGAAGCTCGAGAAGATGACCGATGACGTGATCGCCAAGATCGCCGCCGCCCAGCAGCCGGACGGGTACATCCTCTGCTTCTTCATTCTCGGCAACGCGGCCGAGCGGTTCAAACATATCCACCGCCCGGCACGGCACGAACTCTACACGATCGGCCACCTGATCGAAGCCGGGCCCGTTCATTACGAAATGACCGGCAAGCGAGACTTCCTCGACGTGGCCATCAAAGCGGCCGATCATATCGACTCGATCTTCGGGCCAGGCAAGCGGATGGACGTGCCGGAACACCAGGAAATCGAACTGGCCCTGATCAAGCTCTACGAGGTGACCGGGGAGAAACGGTACCTGAACCTCGCCAAGTTCTTCATCGACCAGCGCGGCAACGCCGAGGGGCACAAACTCTACGGGCCGTACTCCCAAGACCACCGTCCGGTGCGCAAGCAGGATGAAGCCGTCGGCCACGCCGTTCGCGCGATGTACAACTGTATCGGCATGGCCGATCTCTACGCCCACACCGGCGACCCTGAATTGCTGGCGGCCTGCCGGCGGCTCTGGGAGAGCACCACGCACCGGAAGATGTACGTGACCGGCGGCGTGGGGGCAACCGGGCGAGGAGAAGCCTTCGGGGCCGACTACGATCTACCCAACGCGACGGCGTACGCCGAGACGTGTGCCCAAATCGGCTTGATCTTCTTCGCCCATCGCATGTTGCTGATCGAGCCGGACGCCGAGTATGCCGACGTCATGGAACGGGCGCTCTACAACGCATTTCTTTCCGGCTTGAGCCTTTCGGGCGACAAGTTCTTCTACCAGAACCGGCTGGCCTCCAAAGGCAACTATCGCCGGCCCGAGTGGTACGGTTGTGCGTGCTGCCCGAGCAATGTGGTTCGCGTCTATCCAAAGCTTGGGCGGTTCATCTACGCCCACGATGATTCGACGATCTATGTAAATCTCTACGCCGCCGGCACCGCGAAGATCCCCGTAAAGGGAAGTGTCGTGACGCTGAAACAGGAAACCCGTTATCCTTGGGACGGGCACGTTACGCTGACGGTCACGCCGCCGAAGCAGCAGATGTTCGATCTCTGCCTGCGGATCCCCGGCTGGTGCCGCGACAGCGAAACGCCCGGCGGGCTCTACCGAACGGCCGGCGAGAAGGCAAAACCAACGCTGAAAATCAACGGGCAGGAAATCAAGTACGATTCGCTCGACAAGGGTTATCTTCGCATTACGACCAATTGGAATCCCGGCGACAAGGTCGAACTCGATTTGCCGATGCCGATCCGGCGGGTCTATGCCCATCCGGATGTCAAAGAGGATGCCGGGCGGGTCGCACTGCAACGCGGGCCGATCGTCTATTGTGTCGAAGCGGTGGACCATGGCGGGCGCGTGAGCCACCTGATTTTGCCGCCCGATGCGAAACTCACCGCCGAACACCGCGGGGCCCTGCTCGGCGGAGTGACCGTCATCACCGGCAAGGCGAAGGCTCGTACGGCCGGCTCAAACGAATTGCAATCGGTCGACTTTCTGGCGATTCCGTATTACGCCTGGGAGAACCGCACACCGGGCGAGATGACCGTCTGGCTGCCGGAGAAGCTCGAGCTGGCCACGCCGATTTCGCCGCCGACAAGCCCTGACCAGTGACTACAAAGCCGCGACCGCTGAGGCTGTGACTTTTTGTAGGGAACGCCCTCTGTGGCGTTCCGAAACCCGGAAAACACGCTCGTTGCTGCTTCCCGGAACGCCACAGAGGGCGTTCCCTACAGACTGAACGTGTCAAACGCCAAAAAGTCACAGCCTCGCTGGTCGCGGCTTTTGTAGTTTGTAGGATGAGAGACATGACTCCGAAAGAGAACTTACTGCGGGCGATTCGATGTGAGCAGCCGCAATGGGTGCCGGAAGGGCTCGACGGGCCGGTCTACCTGGCCAACGTGGCCACGATCTGGTCGCCGGTCGCCGAACGCCCGGAAGAGCCAGGGCCGGATGCCTTTGGCGTCGACTGGTCGCTGAAGGAACACGCCGAGGGCGGAACCTACCCCACGCACGGCGGGCACACGATCAGCCGGCTCGGGCGGTGGCGGGACGAGATTACCATCCCGCACGTCGACGATCAGGACTGGGACCGCATCCGGGCGGAAGCCGAAGCGGTCGACCGCGACGAGAACCTCGTGATGGGGTTCGTCGAGATGGGGCTCTTCGAGCGGTCGTACCTGTTGCTCGGCATGGAAGAGGCCCTAATGGCGTACATGACCGACCCGGACGAAATGTCCGCGATGCTCGGGGCAATCGCCGACTACAAGATCGAGGTCATCGAGCGGTTTCACGACGACGCCCGGCTCGACATGGTCTGGTACGGCGACGACTGGGGCACGCAGGACGCCCTGTTCCTGCCGCCGGACGTTTGGCGACGGGCCGTCAAGCCACACACCCTGCGAATCTTCGATTGTATGCGCAAACGAGGGATTATCATCAACCTGCACACGTGCGGAAAGGTCGAGGCGATTTTCGGCGACATCATCGAAATGGGCGCCGACATGTGGAATCCTTGTCAACCGTGCAACGATCTCGCCCGGCTGAAACAGGAATACGGCGACCGCATCGCGTTTCATGGCGGCATTGACAGCCAGTTCGTGCTGGACCGCCCGGGGGTGACCGCCGAAGAGGTCCGCGCGGAGGCCCGCCGGTGCATCGACACGCTGGCCCCCGGCGGCGGCTACATCGCCGGGCCAAGCCATCACGTACCCCACGACCCGGAACTGCTGGCCGCGCTGCGGGAAGAAGTTGAGACGTACGGCCGGCAGCTCTACGGACAGTGAGTCCGCGTATTTCCCTCCCTAAGGCTGGTTTCCGCCGACACGCTTAGCACCTGTGCCCTTACTCTTCTTCTTGCCTCAATTTTTCCTGCATGGCCTTGAATTCCTTGTAAGCGGGCAATTCCAACGGCTGAACGATATCCGCGGTCAACCCCGACTCCTCGGCGTCCGTGAAAGCCGCGACGGCGGATTTCGGCCGTCCGGCCAAGTTGTAAATCTGGGCCAGATGAAAGAATCGAACCGGTGTTTCGGCATCGGCAAGGGCGGCCTTGATGTCGTCAAGCGCCTTGTTGGATTCGCCCATGGCGATATAGACGGTTGCGCGGGAGTCGATCATTGCGGGTTCCGGCCCGGCGATCTCCAGTGCCTTGTTGATGAGCTTCAGCGCCTCGTCGAGCTGCCTCTTCTGTAGTGCCAGCAACACGGCAAGATTGTTCATCGCGACCGCATGTTGAGGGTTTTCCTCAATTGCCTTCCGGTAGATGTCTTCGGCCACGTCGTAGCGTCCCAGTCTGATATACGCATCGGCCGTTATCAATAACAGGGAATCCGGACGATCGGATCTTTTCAAGGCGTTTTGCAGGACCTTCTCGGCGCGTTGCTGCTGGGCCGGCGTTGCATCACGGCTCTTCATCACGATTCCGCACGTTCGTCCCAGTTGGAGGGGGGGCGCCGTGTTCTGCTCGCTTTCGATAATGCCCAGTGCTTCCTCGAACCGGCCGTCCCGGGCAAGAAATGCGGCCAGAAGGATTTTCTTGGCGGGCTGATCGGCGACGAGCTGCCGGTATTGCTTCTCCGATTCCTCGCGGAACCGATTCCTGATCTCGGCCAGATTGTCGCCTTTCACGCGATCGCTCAACTCCTCCAGCCGCATAGCAACAACGTGGTTCTGGAGTGCCTGGCCCGGCGACTGAGGCTCTCGGGTTTCCAGGAAATCCAAAAGGACCTCGATTGCCTTGTCATATTCCTCTTTTCCTATCAGGAACTCCGCCCTGAGACAGGCAAGCGCAAGTGAACGGGGGGCCAATTCTTCGAGCCGGGAAAGCCACCATTTCGCGGTTTCAAAGTCCTCGCATTTCAACAGGGTGTGGATATACTGCGCAACATGTTCTGCCTTGCTGCCGTGCGATGCCAACAACTTCTGCATCGTATCGCGAGTCTTGCTGCGGTCGTCCTTGGCCAGATATAGCCGTGCCAGGACGAACAGATCGTCGGGCGGAAGGGTGTACCTTTCCCTCATCATGGACTCGAACATGTCGATGGCTTCTTCCCGTTTTGCATGGCCGGGCCCCTTGGCAACGAGACGGGCCAGCAACAGCCGGTCTTCGAAAGTCGACTTGCCGGATTTCAGATTTTCGCGCAGAAGACGGATGCCCTCCTCTCGATCCCGGTAATTACCGCGTTTGTCCAACAGCGAGGCCATCCGGCGTCTTGCCCAGATGACGTCGGTCGTTCTGCTCTCCACACCGCCGTCGATGATGCGACGAAGCTGTGCTTCGGCGAGTTTTGCTTGCCCGGTTCGGATGTAGAAGCTGACCACGGCACGAATAAGAAGGGGATTGGCCGGATCCGCACCGAGGGCCTTCTCGTACAGCGGCTTTGCCTTGGCAACGTCTCCCAGGGCTTCATAGCATTGGGCCAGTGCAAGGTCCGCCTGACCGGCGGGAACGCGGGCCTTTACCTGCTCGAGAACTTTTGCGGCCTTGTCTCGCTGTTTGGTGTTGGCGAGGAACTCGACCAGCGCAACCCACGGAACGGCATTTTCGCCGCCCAGCTCCGCTGCCTTACGCAACGCCTTTTCCGCTTCTTCGTATCTCTTCAGCGTTTCGGTACTGTTTCGTTGAGCGACGGCCTCCCGAGCCATCAACATGAGGATCTGGGCAAGCGAGACGTGTTCGCGGTAATTGTCGGACTCGGCCGCGGCTTTTCGGGCGGCATCGAGTGCCTGGGGAAGATCCCCCCGCCTCTGATAGATTTCGCGCGCAATGGGGAGCAATTCCGGAGGAATCGTGTTGAACCGTTGAATCAACTCGTGCGCTTCATCCAGGCGTTGTTCGCGATAGACGAGGAGTTCCAAGGTCCGGCGAATCACCGTGGGATTCTGCGAGCCGAGTTTGATGGCCTTCAGATTATTCTCAAGCTCTTCATCCAGCTTGCCTTTTTGTTTGTAGATTGCCCCCGCCAGCAGCGGGATCCGCGACCAGGTGGGACGCGACTCGCCTGCTTGAGCGAGCAGACTCAGGGCCCGGTCGAGGTTCTCGTCCTTGGGGCCTTTCGCCTGAAAGCTCAAAAGAACGGCTTGCCCATACAACCACAACGGCCCGTGCTCGATCCTCTCGATTTCCTGAAGGACCCGCTTCATGCCTTGAGCATCTTCGGCTCGCATTGCCAATTCAAACAACCGGAAATGGGCCTCAACGTTGTTCGGATCCGTCTTGATGATCTGCCGGCACAACTGTTCCGTCCGCTCGGTGTCGCCCACTTGCAGGGAAACGTTCAGCAGGCCCTGCCAGAGTTCCAGCCGTTCGGGCTGGGAGAACTTCTCGTAGCCCTCTGCCAGGCTCCGGAGTTTTTCCGCTGCTTCCTTTCCGTAGCGTCTCACGAGATACTGCGCGCGGGCGGTGCGCAACGCCGCCTTGTCGCCCAGCCTTCGTTCGGATTCGTCCAGAATCTGCTCTACCCGATCCCAGTTTTCTTGTCGTTGCGCGAGCGATGCAAGCGCCCTCCAGAACTCCACCTCCTCCGGTTTTTCGTCGCAGGCACGGATGAGCAATGCCTCGGCTTCGTCAACTCGCCCTTGCGCCACCAGGATTTCCACGCGGAGAACGGGGATCTCGACAGAGTCGGGAACAAGCCGTGCCGCTTCCTCCAAGGCCCTTTCGGCAATCGTCCAATCCCGCTGCGCAGGGGGCGTCCGCAAGGTCCTGAGAATTTGCATCCGTGCCCAAGGGATCGCTCCGCCAAGGATTGTCTGCTTCCTGTCCCGAAGGTGGGCGTACTCGGCAATGGCCTCGTCGAGTCGTCCCGCCTCCAAGAGGGCTTCGGCAATTCCGAGCCGGGCCGGTGTAAAGAACCGATCCGTGCTGAGTGCCCGACGGTAGGCGGCGATTTGCTGATCCGTGTTCCCCAGCTTCCCGTACGCCTTGCCCAGCCACAAGTTCACCTTCTTGACCAAATCCGGCATGAGAGACAGGTTTCCCCGAACCTGCTCGAACCCCTGGCAAGCGGCCAGCCACTCCCCCCGTGTGAACGCAATTCGGGCCCTAAGATACCCGACCAGTGTCGGCGGATAACCCGACGAATCCAAACGCCCGACGATCTTTTCGGCTTCCTCGATTTGTCCCGTGTCGATGAGCAGATTGGCCATGCTCCAAAGGAGCTGTTGGTGGTCTTCGTTTGCCGCCAATCCCTGCTTGAGCACGTCAATTGCCGCTTCCCACCGTTCGGCCTGCAATTCGATATCGGCCAGCGCCGTATACATGCCAATATAGTCGGGGTGTAACTCGATACCGCGTTTCGCATATTTGCGTCCCGCCTTAAAATCCCTTTTCCCCAAGGCACATCGTGCCGCCAGCCACAAGGCATCCGGGTCATCGGGCCCGAGCTTCAGCGCCGCAAGCGCCTCTTCCATCGCCTCGTCGTTCCTGTCGTATTTGCGGAGATATCTCCCAAAGGCCAGGTGAGCCTCGACCGAGTCGGGATTCAATCCGACAAGCTTCCTCATGACACTGTCGGCCTCTTCGTCCTGTTCGCGCTCTTTCCGTAAGAGGTCCGCCAGAAGTCCGTAAGTGCTGACCTGCTTCGGGTCCAGCTCGATCGCCTGCTCGTAGGATGCAACCGCTTTATCGAAGTCGAGCATGGATTCCTGGCACTTGCCCAGCAACTCGAGCAGTTCCGGGTCGTTGGGATTGGCCTTCAGCAGATACTCTTCAAGATGCGCCCTCGCATGGGGAAACCTCCGAATAGCCAAAGCAACGTTCACCAGCTCTCGCCGGGCCTTCGTCCGACTGGCATCCAAACGCAGCAACCGCTCGAACGTTTTGAACGCCCCCCTGTAGTCGGACAACTCGGAGAGCAAGAAACCCAATCGTTCCAGGGTGTCAATGTCCTTCGGTTTCCACCGGACATACCACCCCAGATTCTTGGCAACGGTTCTTCGTTCGGCAATTGCCTCAGCAAACTGGCCGTTCTTCTCCGCAGCCTCCGCCCGCTTCTCGGCTGCATCCGCTTGGTGCTTATAGATGTCCGCATTGCGGTGTACCTGCCAATTATGCAGGAAATAAACGCCGACACCCAAAATCACCCCGCAAATCAACAGAATCACGAGCAGGCGAACGTTAAGGACTTTCATGAACCGGCCCTGGGGGGATGATGGCCTCGGACCACGCTGAAGGAGGACTCCGGCGAAGTATCGATCAAGGGGTCAAGGTTGCTTGGTCGCCGGAAGCTCACATGAGGTTGAATAGGAAGGGGAACTGCTCCCGTTGACCGTGCCGAGCCACGGCACACCGTCTCGGCAAGGAATGTCATTCTCTTTATTCTACCATGCGTTGGGGGAAAGGCCACCCGCTCTACATTCCTTCCCCCCGGTGGCGGTATCGTTAGAATCGCTCTAACCGTAACGGCCCCAGCTTAACGGCCTGTTGAGGATGAAGTCCCAGCCGTCTTTCGCACACGATATCGGCGGTAGGCCAGCAGAAGGATCCCCAACACAACACCTGCAACTACCCAGTAGATAAGCCAGCCATACCGGACGGAGTAGGCTGCCAGCTTCAGATACTCTCCGATCACGGTGACAAAACCCTTCTCCGTGCGCCACCATTGCTCCGGCTTGAAGTCATCGTTGGGGGTAGAAACAATCGTCACTCGCCGCATCCGATTACCCAGCACCCGGCGGAAGACCCACCGGGTTCGCCGGGTATGGTAATCGCTGGTTACGACGAGTATCCGGGCATCCGGCGAGGCCTTGAGAAAATCGGCCAAGGCCCGGCTATCCGTGATTGTGGCGTTGCTTTCTCCGGGAAGCACCTCGATACGGCTTCCCGGGACTCCCCTATGAAGCAGAATATGGCGGCTGATTTCGTGAGTCGGCGGTACAATCGCATCGGCCACTTCGGGTGAAGAAACGGTTTCCGGAATGAGCACTCGTTCGACGAACCCGGCTCTGACCAACGCCGCTGCCATGAACGGCCGCATAGTCTCGCCACCCGGCATCACCAGCACATAATCGGCCTGTCGCGGTGTCTCGCCCACGTCGAGCCAATAGGCAAACAACGGCAGGAGCCCGCTCCGGGCCGTGTACAGCACCACAAGCAGGATGCCGACGAGAACAAACGCCGTCAGCACGCACCACCTTCGACGCGTCATCCGGAGTCCTCCCCGGCGATCTGCCGGACCACACGTTCGTACTCGTCGAGATCCCAAGGCTCGACAACTACCTGATCCTCGCCCTGATACCAGGCGTACGCCAACGCAAGGTAGCTGATGACAAAACTCTTCATGCCGCACCGGCTCTTCCACCAATTCGTTTCGTCGTAGCGCCGGTCGGGCAGACCGAGAACCTCCACGCGAGCCGCTTCCGCCGGCCCCAGCGACGAGTCCAGGATGTGCCGCGTGTAACCGCTCCAGAACCGATCACAAAGGATCAGGGGCCGGGCGTCGGGATGTTCCTCCAACCATTTGCCCAGCAGATGCGCCTCGTCCCACCGAGTCCGGCTTTGGCCGCGGATGGTTGTCACCGCTTCGTCCGGCGCCCCGCGATCCTTCAACTCACTTCTGCTCCGCTCGTCGAACGACCGCAATGCGCC
This sequence comes from uncultured Planctomycetaceae bacterium, assembly GCA_964547995.1. Lineage (GTDB taxonomy): Bacteria > Planctomycetota > Planctomycetia > Pirellulales > Thermoguttaceae > CAZJRB01. The sequence goes on from CAZJRB010000057.1 coordinate 22,409, forward strand.
GATTTGAACGCAGCGGTCCCGATACCGTTCAATCAGCAGGATACGTCGGGCGGTGTTCTCGTGGTATCCGGCGGCCGCCCGGTCATAGCACCCGTCACCGTCGATGACAACCAGACAATTCCAGTCCGGCTGTGGCGGATCGGCAACCAGCGGCCCGGCAAGGCCTTGCAGGACCGACTTGTACCAGAACCCGAGACACGTTATGACAACGAGGCCCACCACCGCCATGCCGCGCACTATCTTCCGCACCCATCGTCTTGTTGCAGAGGGCTTCTGCGCCGCATCCGCCGCATCGGCGGTCTTCTCATCTGCAGAGGAACGATCTTGTGACAAGGAACAACCCTAACAGCCAAGTTTAAGGAACAGCCAAGGAATAACTGCCGCATTCTTCAAGCATACTCCCACGAGAAGAACAAAGCAGGGGGCACCTGCCCCCGGACATAACGTGTTGCTCGCGCTGGCAGGGGGCACCTGCTCCCGGACATAACGTGTTGCTCGCGCTGGCCGGGGGCAGGTGCCCCCTGCTTTGATTCTTGGCGGAGTATTGTTATACAAGTTACTCGGCAACCCATGCTGCAACCGTTTTCGGCAAAGTCACGGCGGGCCCCGGGAATCCCGCTCGATTTGCTCCCAGTCCAACGGCGTGCCGCGCGGGATGTCCGACCGGGCAGTGTTACCGAGGATCGCCTCGATATTGCGAGGCGAAAGTCCGTCGGCCGGGCGAATCGAGCGGACGTTCTCGGCGGTGAACCGCTCGCCGGCGGCGATGTCCTCGACCGCAAAGAGCGAGCGACGCAACTTCCGGCCGGCCGTCTCAGCGGGGCCGGCCCCATAGCTAATCCCGCCCAATGCCGCATGAGCCGTACGGACCGACGTCGCCATCTGCTTGAATTCGTCCGGTTCGAGTGAGAACTCAGCGTCGGGCCCCCCCCGCGCACGGGAATCGGTCAAGTGCTTCTCGATGATACACGCCCCGGCGGCCACCGCGGCAATCGGTATGGCAGGATCCATACTGTGGTCCGAAAGCCCCACGGGAACGCCGAACGTCTCGCAAAGGTGGGGAATCGTCCGCAGATTCATCGAATCCGCCGTGGCCGGGTAGGCACTGGTACATTTCAGCAGGGCCAACTGTTTGCAGCCGGCCCCGCGGAGCGTGCCGACGGCTTCGTCGATTTCCGCCAGCGTCCCCATCCCGGTTGAAAGGATGATCGGCTTGCCCGTCATTGCCACCCGGCGCAACAGCGGCAGGTCGATCAACTCGAACGAGGCAATCTTGTAGGCCGGTACATCCATCCTCTCGAGGAACTCGACCGACGTGGCGTCGAACGGCGTGGAGAAGAAAGCCAACTCCAGCCCTTCGGCCCTCTCCTTCAGCTTCGGCTGCCACTCCCACGGCATGGCCGCTTCGCTATAGAGATCATAAAGCGAGCGTTTGTCCCAGGGTGTTCCGTCGATTCGAAAGCACGGTTTGTCGCAATCGAGCGTCAGGGTTTCGGCCGTATATGTTTGGAGCTTGACCGCGTCGGCCCCGGCGCCGGCAGCCGCTTTGAGTATCGCAACGGCCCGTTCGAAATCCCGCCCGTGGTTGGCCGACATCTCGGCCACGACAAACGGCGGTCGGTCGGGGCCGATCCTTCGCCCGGCAATTTCGAACGGATGTCCGTTCATGGCGCGCGCTCCAAAATGTGGCAAGGCCGTTGACGGATCGTTTCCGAGGCAATGCGGGTAAATCCGTTCTTGAGAAAGGTGTTCAGCGACGGGCCGTTTTCCTTCCGCACAACCGCCTTGAGCCGACTTACCGCCAGCTCATCACGTACCCGTTGCCGCGTTTCCTCGATCAGTCGCGTGCCGAGCCCTCGCCGCCGGAACGGGGAAGCGACGTGAAGACTGATCACCGCCGTGCCGTTGCCGTCGCGGTCATAGCGGATCACCCCGAGAATCACCCCGTGCAGATCGAGCACCCAAATCCGGGCGTCGTTGCTGGAACGCTTTTCGGCGTACCATGCCGAATGATCCTCCCATGAAAACGGTTCCGGCGACAGGGAACCGGCCCGAACGCTCGGCTCGTTCGCCAGCCGCCATAAGGGGCCCGCGTCGTCATCGGCAACCGGCCGGAGACGCATCCCATCTTCCGGCAACGGATGATCGAGCGATTGCATCACCGCAACGACGCGTTCCGACCCCCGCCCGTCGATCAGCCCCTGCGCAATTTCGGCCTGGCGACAACGTCGCCCGCGATCGCGGCAAAGCAATGTGAGGGCATCGGCGATGTTTTCGGGTGAAAGCTCGTCGGCCCGCCCGAGATGGGTCAAGGCTTGCGCCTCGGCAAGCGAATCGGCAATCACCCGCTGATTGTCGGCCACCACAGTCACCAGCGCCGGCAGTTGCATCATTGCCGTTTCCCAACACGTGGTGCCGCCGGCGCCAACCGCCACATCGGCCCAGGCCATCAACTCGGCCATGTCGGCTACATTCGTCAGCAGTTCGACGGATACCGTCGGCGGTATTGCCGCCGGGGACCGTACGTGCTCTTCGAGCAACTTCAGGTTCCGATTCGCCATGCCCACAACCACTCTTGCTTCCAAATCGGGCAAATCGGCCAATCCCAGTGCCTTCAACACGGCAAGCGTCACGTTTTTCGGATCGGCCCCGCCCAGGGTAACGAGCAACCGCCGCGCCGTCTCGGGGATTGTCCGCTTGAAGGACCGCCACCGGCGAAATTCCCGCCGCAATAGCGCGTAGCGCGTTCCCAAGAGCAATACCGTGTTGCCGTCGCACGCATGGGGAAGCCGCTCGACCCCAAGGTTCTGATTCAACACGACGTCGGCGTCGTAGTGCTGTTGCACGGCGTCGTCGAGCACCAAGAGCCGCGTTTCCGTGCCGCGGATCGCTCGTTGATAGCCGCGATCAAAATGATAGCCGTCCAGGGCAACCCACATCGGCGGGGAAGAACCGCCTTGCCGTTCCCCCAGGAACGCACGCGTGTCGGCGAGATCGTCCGGATGGGGATGCCGGCTCCGCAGGGGGAGGAATCGGGCCCCGGCCGCCTCGATCCGCCGGCGGACGTTCCCGGTGGGATTGTCGCTCGCAAACGTGACGTTCCCGCCGGCGGCCTGCCACGCCTCGGCCAGCGCCAGCATCCGCATCACGTGGCCGGTACCGATCCGGCTGTCCCCATCGGCGCGAATTAGGAGGTTTCCAACCACGTTCATCCCTCGACAAGCTGCTTCTGGCAGACACCCCGATTCAATTCGGCAATCTCCGGCTCGCTGGCGACCAGGTCCAGCACGTCGCGCCAGGAAAACGAGCCGGCAGCGGCCAGCCGCCGGTAGACCGCCCGGACGAATTCGAGATCTTCCGCCACGTCAACGGTCCACCGGGCGCCGCTGTGGTCCTCCTCGCCGGTGACTGCGTGCAGGCGAAACAATTCCGGATGGCGATAGACATACGGCGTCACGTGGACGCGCTCGTACGGTTCGGTCGCCTCACGCCGCGCGCGATGCAAGGCGGCCACAGTCACCACTTCCGTATCGAGACCCCGAGGCCACGTCCGCCTAAGCGTATTGGAAGCGTAGTCGGGCGACCTGTCCGCGAATTCGCTTACCACCAGATCGATCACCTCGGGGTCGATCAACGGGCAGTCGGCCGTAATGCGGACGACAACGTCGGCCGCGTGATGCCCGGCCGCTTCATGGTATCGCTCGAGCACGTCGTGTTCGCTGCCGCGGAACACGGGGATTCGCAGTCGCTCACACTCGTCAAGGATCGACCGGTCGCCCGGCTCGGTTGTGGTAGCGACGACCAGTCCGTCAATCGCGCCGGACCGGCGTACTCGCTCGCAGACCCGCTCCAGCATCGGCCGCCCTTCGATCGGCCGAAGGACCTTACCCGGCAGGCGGGTGCTGCCCATGCGGGCCTGGATAATGGCGAGAATCTTCATGAAGTCTTGCTCCCCGAGAGGATTGAGACGCAGGTGTCAATCACGTGCTCGACGTCCTCGTCGCGCATGTCCGGAAAGATCGGCAGCGAGAGAATCTCTTGGTAGGCCGCCTCTGCCACCGGGCAATCGCCTTCGGCGGTGCCGAGTCGCTCGCGATAGAAGGGATGAAGGTGAACGGGAATGTAGTGGACCCCGGCGCCGATCCCACGGCGGCGCAATACCTCGAAAACGGCGTCCCGACCGACGCCGCACATCCCCCGGCGGATGCGGACGACATACAGGTGGCGGCCATGGAGCACGCCGCGGCGGGTGGCCACCGGTTCGATACCCCGCATCCCGGCGAACGCTTCGTCGTAGCGGGACGCGATCTGCCGGCGACGGGTAATACCGCCGTCAAGCCGCCCAAGCTGCGTCAACCCCAAAGCGCATTGGAAATCGGTCAACCGGTAATTGTATCCCAGCTCCGTCATTTCGTAGAACCAGGAACCGTTGTTGCGGCGCTGACGGTGATCGGTCGTAAAACCGTGATTGCGGAACCTCCGCATTTGCGAGGCCGCTTCCGCGATGTCGGTTGTGACCACGCCGCCTTCGCCCGTAGTGATCGGCTTCACCGGGTGCAGGCTGAACGTGCTCAGATCGGCCAGGGAGCCGACCGGGCGAGTGCCGTCCCTGCCGCCCAGCGCGTGGGAGGCATCGGCCACCAGCGCAACTCCGTGTTCACCGGCAACGGACCGCAATGCCGCATAATCGCACGGCTGGCCGGCGTAATCGACGGCGATGATCGCTTTTGTCCGCGGCGAAAGCCGGGACAGCACCTGGTCGGACCCGAGCAGGAGCGTCTCCGGATCGATGTCAGCGAAGACCGGCGTTCCACCCTGAAAGACGACGCAATTGGCCGTGGCCGCAAACGTCATAGCCGGCACGATCACCTCGTCACCCGGGCCGATCCCAAGTGCGAACATCGCCGCGTGCAAGGCCGCCGTGCCGCTGCTCAGCGCAACCGCCGCCGTGGCGCCGACGTGTCGGGCGAACGCCTGCTCGAACTGCTCGACAACCGGCCCGGTCGTCAGCCAATCGCTTTGCAAAACCTCGACGACCGCTGCAACGTCCTCTTCCGTGATTGATTGCCGGCTGTATGAAAGCATCTATGGACCCTCAACCCCCGCACGCAGTGCGGGGGCTTTTCAAACACACCCATATAACATCCTTGCTACCCGCTATCCACAATCCACTCAGCAGCTTCACGCAACGTCGCGGACCCCCATCAGCCCCAGCATCCGCCGCAGTTGCTCCACGGTCAGCCACTCGTTGTTCGTATTGCTGTTATAGCAGAAGCCGTCCCGGCACGGCACGCCGCCCTCAGGATCCGATCCTCGCTGGAACATGAGCACCTCCGGATCGGGAAGAATAGCGTAGTAGTCGTCATACTCGAGCGTGTGCCGCGCGTCATCCTCGGAAATCATCGTCTCGTGCAGCTTCTCACCCGGCCGAATGCCAACGGTTTCCGTCCGGCATTCCGGGGCAACCGCCCGGGCAAGGTCGCGTATGTTCATGCTGGGTAGCTTCGGTACGAAGATTTCGCCTCCGCGCATCCGGGCAAGACTCGCCAACACGAACTCGACACCCTGCTGAAGCGTGATCCAAAATCGCGTCATCCGCGGGTCGGTGATCGACAGAACACCACGTTTGCGCATCTTCAAGAAAACGGGTACGACGCTTCCACGGCTCCCCACGACATTGCCGTAGCGGACGGCGGCGAACCGGGCCGGATGTCCGCCCGCATAGTTGTTCGCGCTGATCAACAGCTTGTCGCTACAAAGCTTGGTGGCGCCGTACAGATTGACCGGGTTGGCGGCCTTGTCGGTGCTCAGTGCAATCACCCGTTGAACCCCGCGGTCGATGGCGGCCTCAACGACGTTCGCCATGCCGAGAATATTCGTCTTGATGGCCTCCAGGGGATTGTACTCGCAGAGGGGCACATGCTTCAGGGCCGCGGCATGGACCACCACATCGACACCGTCCAACGCACGGTAAAGCCGCTCGCGATCGCGGACGTCGCCGATGAAATAGCGAAGACACGGGTATTGCCTGGGGCTGAACCGCTCGGCCATCTCATGCTGCTTGAGTTCGTCGCGGCTGAAGACAATCAGCCGTCGCGGTCGGCAGTTCTCCAGAACGGTTTCGACGAATTCTCGGCCGAACGATCCCGTTCCGCCCGTGATCAGTACCGATTTGCCGCCAAGCATCGATGGACTTCCCTTTCCCCTGCGAACGTGCCGGATGTCGCGATATGGTATGCTGCAGCGACGGTTGGTGTCAAACCCGAGTTGACGCGTGGTACAGGGACAATACGCGGAGATGTTTGACTGGGAAAAATAGGGAGGGAGGGAAGAGGCTGGCCTGGAAGCAGACCGCCTGTTGCATGGTGAATTCGTCGGCCAAGCCAGGAAATGTGGCGTTGACACTGCGTCGGAAAGGGCGGTACTATTCTACCGCTTTTTTCAGAGAATCACGAATTGCCAACACCATCCGACTGTTACTGGCGCATCGAATCAAAGACTCCGGAGGCAAAGTCAATGAGAACATCCCAATTCCTGAACGCTCTTTGCGAGGCGATTCTATACGGTGCGGCGCAAAGTCCCTTTTTCCGGACGACGATAGGAAGACGAATCCGGATACCGCTCGATCTGCAACTGCGCGTGTCGCCAAGTCGCCCGGCCGGTTAGGCCAGCGTGAGACATGTCGGAGAAATACGGATGACGAAAGCGCGAAACGTTCTGGTGTTTCCTTGCGGGTCGGAAATTGGGCTGGAGATATTCCGATCTTTGTCCGGTTCGATGCACGTGAACCTGTGTGGCGGGTCCAGTGTTTCATCTAATCACGGGAAGTACTTGTACTCCGACTATATTGACGGCCTGCCGCACATTGACGATCCGCAGTTTTTCCCGGCGATCAATCATGTGATTGACAAACGACAAATTGATTTTCTTTTTCCCGCACATGACAGCGTTGTCCTGAGTTGTGGTGTCAACAGCAGCCGGTTGCACTGCAACGTCATTGGGTCTCCCGCAGATACATGCCGCATTTGTCGCGCGAAAAGCCGTACGTACGAGCACCTCCGCTCTGTGGTTCGGGTGCCGGCGCTCTACCATCGGTTGGACAAGGCATCTCGCTGGCCGGTCTTCCTTAAGCCGGATGTCGGCCAGGGGTCTCGGGGAACGCATTTGGCTCGCTGTGCCGACGAAGCAGCATTCTACCTGAAACAGGATCCTTCGCTCTTGGCAATGGAGTACTTGCCCGGAAGCGAATATACGATCGACTGTTTCACCGATCGCCACGGGCAACTTCGTTTTGCGGGCCCGCGCGCGAGAGTTCGCGTACAGAACGGCATCAGCGTTCACGCCCGCCCCGTTGAAGATGGCGATTTTCAGGAAATGGCAGCGGCAATCAATCGTGCCCTCGAATTTCGCGGCGCATGGTTCTTCCAAGTCAAGCGAGACGGCATCGGCAATCCGGTTCTCATGGAGGTTGCGCCACGCGTTGCGGGCACCATGGGGTTCTATCGCAACCTGGGAATCAATCTCCCCTTACTCAGCGTGTTTGATGCAATGGATTCGGAAGTGGAAATCCTCCCCAATACGTACCATTTGGAGATGGATCGCGCCCTCGGCAACCGTTTCAAGACAAACATCACCTACAAATACCTTTATATCGACTTGGATGACTGCCTGCTTCGCGGTGACAAGGTCAATACACAAGCTATCGCGTTGCTTTACCATTGCTTGAACAATGACATTAAGGTCCGCCTGCTTACCCGCCACGCCGGTTCGCTGGACGAAACACTCGAGCGCAAGCGTCTTGCGGGGCTTTTCGACGAGGTGATTCAACTGAAGGACGGAGAACCAAAATCGAAGCACGTTGAACACACCAATGCGGTGTTTGTTGACGATTCCTTTGCCGAGAGGGCAGAAGTTCATCGTGTGTGCGATATCCCGGTCTTTGCCCCGGATGCCCTGGAATGTCTGCTGAGCAGCTACGCTGCCTAGGTAATCGTTATCGAACATTGCGACGCGTGCCGTTGCAATAAGGAGGTTCGTAATGTCGGGAGAACGCGTTGAAGTCAGCCAGCGGGACAAGGACTATCTACAGATCATTCGGAGGGAAGTTCGCGATTTTACGAAGCAAATGGCGGTGCAATACATCAACAAATCCAAAGGGAAGGTGCTCGACGTAGCACCACAGGATCACGAGGGGGTGCTCCCTTACGTTGTCGACGGCGTCACCGTGGAAACACTCGACATCGACCCGGAGTCCGGGGCAACACATATCGGGGATCTGTGTCAACTGGACGGTGTTCTCCCGAGTCAATCGTATGACTACATTGTCTGCACCGAAGTGCTCGAGCACACATTGCAGCCGTTTGCTGCCGTGCAGGAGATGTACCGTCTCCTCAGGCCGGAGGGGATGCTGTTTCTGACCACGCCGTTCAACTTTCGAATCCACGGTCCCCTTCCGGATTGTTGGCGTTTCACAGAACACGGGCTGCGGGCACTGCTGAAAGACTTCACGCTCTTGGAACTCCGCGGCATAGAAACGCCGGAGCGTGCACTGATGCCGATCCACCATTCGGTTATTGCGAAGAAAGACGAAGGGGAAACCGATTCATGAAGTGTATGGTCTGTGGCGGAAACCTTGCTTCGTATTTCTCGAAGGATTTCGCCGGCTGGTGCGGGCTCGGCCTGGTCCACTATCAGCGGTGCGGCTTCTGCGGACTGACAGTCTCCAAAACGCATGTCGAAATGCCAAACGAGGAATGGGCAACTGTGAATCACAAATACCATTCCTCCTATCATGGAACGGGCACTACCCCAGACGACCCCCACTGGCTGTCTCGACTACGGGCGCAGTACGACAACATCAAGCTTCTGGCCGCCGAGGGACTCCTACCGCGTCACGCGTCGTGGATCGACTACGGTTGCGGGGACGGCAAACTCGCCGACATGCTCGGCCGCAGCGGGTTGCCCGTGATGAAGTATGATAAGTACCCGAGTGCCGGAGCCGGCGACTACGTTGGCGACGAGGCTCTGTGCAAGCAGTATGCGGTCGTGCTGAACACCTCGGTATTCGAGCACGTACGCTCGATCGCTGAACTCGATGAGATCGCCGGCCTTGTCGACTCGCGTGGTGTCTTTGCCCTGCACACGCTGGTATGTGAAGAGGTGCCGTGTGACCCGGATTGGTTCTACCTCCTTCCAGTGCACTCGGCTTTCTTTACAAACCGGAGCATGCAGTTGCTGTTCGAGAGGTGGGAATTCAAGGCATCCCTGTATCACGTACCTTCGCAGATGTGGTTTGCGTACCGGGATGAGGCCAAAGCGGTGGCGGAATTCGTAGCACGGCAACACTCCGGCGGCAGCGACGACTTCCACTATAAACGAGGATTCGTCGACTATTGGAAATGCGAACCTCGGCGGACATCAAACTAACGGATTCCTCTTCTCTGTTACCGGTTTTGTCGAGGATGTCAAGCGGGGGGTGAAGGTTTCCGTCAGTTGGCGGGCCGCTTCGGCAATCGACGCGCGTAAGGGGCGCAAAGTGTAATCCTGCAACAACTTCCAGCCGGGTCAATCGAGCCGGTAAGGGCTGTCTGCAAGGTTCTCGTAGCGTATTTCGTCCACCGGCTCCTTGCGGTGACGGCCTGCGTAAAGGCGGTTCGAGCAATTGATCGTCATGCCCGCAACGTCGCTGATATTCTTGTACGCGTGGACGACGCCCGGCGGGACCAGGATCGACCGACGGGAGGATTCCCCCACGACAAGCGTCTGTCGATACGCGAACGTGGGAGAGTCGCGACGATTGTCCCATAAGTAGATTTTGAAATCCCCCGGCCCGAGGAAGGCGAACAAATCGGACTGCTCGCGGTGTTCGTGCGGCCCGCGGGCGGCGCCGGGGAGTGTCTGGCTGATGTACGCCATGCACGGGAGGTTGCTCGGCGGCAGTTCGTCTTCGCGGTAGATTTCAATGAGCCAACCCCTCGCGTCTTCAAATTGCTGAAGAGATTTGATGACCACGCCGTCAATCGTTCCTGGCTGAAACATGGCTCTTCCGAAACCTAGGGTGCGGTGCCACTCGGCATGGTCAGAAGATCGAACAGGTATTGCCCGTAGCTATCGCCCAGTCGGCGGGCGAGCGCTTCGAGTTGCCCGGTGGTGATGAATCCTTTGCGCCAGGCGACTTCTTCGATGCAGGCGATCTTCATACCCTGGCGTTGTTCGATCATTTCGACGAAATTGGCGGCCTGCAAGAGCGATGTGTGTGTGCCGGTGTCGAGCCAGGCGAAGCCGCGGCCAAGGATTTCCACCCGTAGCTGCCCCCGTTCCAGGTACGCCCGGTTGACGTCGGTGATCTCCAGTTCGCCGCGCGTGGACGGGCGAATGCTCCCGGCTATGTCGACCACCCGGTTGTCGTAGAAGTAGAGGCCGGTAACGGCATATCCGGATTTCGGTTGTGCCGGTTTTTCCTCGATGGAAACGGCCCTCCCGTCGGCGTCCATCTCCACCACGCCATAGCGTTCGGGATCCTTGACGACATAGCCGAAGATGGTAGCGCCGGACGCCCGGGCGGCCACCGCTGCCAGCCGGCTCTGGAAATTCTGGCCGTAGAAGATGTTGTCGCCGAGAATCAGTGCAACGTGATCGGGGCCGATGAATTCGCGGCCGATCAGGAATGCCTGCGCCAACCCCTCCGGCTTGGGCTGGACGGCGTACCGAATGGAGATTCCGATTTGGCTCCCATCCCCGAGCAAACGCTCGAAGGAGCCGATGTCCTCGGGCGTAGAAATCAAGAGAACCTCGCGGATGCCGGCAAGCATCAGCGTGGAGAGCGGATAGTAGATCATCGGCTTGTCGTAGACAGGCAACAACTGCTTGCTCAGCGCCCGGGTCACCGGGTAAAGCCGCGTACCCGCCCCTCCGGCAAGAATGATCCCCTTTTTGCAAAACGCCGTATCAGCCATGGGTTATCAACCTTGGGCTTTCGCCACCATCTCTTGGAAAACTTCGCGTTGTTGGTTCAGTGCCGCGATGCGGTCTTTCGGCCGGGTGCGGCATTCCAGCAGAATCCAGCCGTCGTAGTCCATCTTCACGAACAGGCCGATCAGCTCCTGATAGGGATACTTCCCGATGTTCAGCTCGCGGACGTGTGCGGTGTCGCCGAAACGGTCTTGGACCAGGTTGAAGTTGTACTCGAGCCCCTTGCCGGCAAGGTCCTGGCTGTTCGAGTTCCAGCATACGCCGACGTTCGGGTCGTCAGCCACGTCCATAATTGCCTTGATGGTGGGCAACTCACAGCAGGAGCCGTGGACCTCCAGCCGGATTTCCTGACCGAGGTCGCCGGCGAAATTGCCGACGGTGTTGAGCGACTTACCGATCTGCTCGATGGTCTTCTCGCGCGGCACGTTCTTGTGGAAGCTGTTCGGTTTGACCTTCACGCCGCTGCCGCCGCAATCGTGGCTGAGCTTGACGAAGGCCTTGGTCGCCTCGATGGCCGCTTCGAGTTTTTGGGGATCGGGGTCGTCGAACCGTTCGTTGCTGCCCGGGCCGACGAACACGACCGGGCTGTCGTCGAACCGACTCTTCACTTCCTTGCGCCGTTCGGCGTTGAGGCTCGGCTCAACGCCGTGGCGGTGGGTCGTTCGCGTCTCGACGCCGAGGACCTGCGACTTCTCGCAATTGGCAATCAACGCCGGCAGGTCCCAGTCCTGTCCCCAGAGATAGGTGACCAGGCCGAGTTTCATTTTCGAGCCCGGCTTGTCGGCGGCCATCGCCAAGGAGCGTCCAAGCGGACCGGCGGCCATCGCGGCGGCGCCGAGCGCGATCGATTGTTGCAGAAAATCGCGGCGTGTAGAGCAGGTCATGGTCGGAGCCCTCGGGGTTGACGGTTGTCCGGACGCCTCATGCTCCGTATTATACAGAGAGGCATCGTCACTTGACAACCGCTCCGGTTCCTTTCCATGTCCAACTCACTCGAGTCGCCCGGAACACGTCGCAGGGTGCGGGTCCTGTTCGGCTGTGCCGGCTGGCCCAGCGGGATGTTCGAGGTGGCATCCTGGGCAAAGCGTCAGCAGTTGGCCGAGACGATCATCCGGCAGATTCACGATGGCGAGGACGGCGATGTCGACGCGGAATTCACCCGCAAGCTGATCGGGTTCCGCCCCCACGTGGTCGGCTTCCGCGTCGAGGGAGAGGGGATGGAGCAGGTCAAGCGATGGATCGCCGCCGTGCGACGCCACTCGGACGCCGAGATCGTCCTCGGGGGGCCAACGGCAACCAGCCACCCGCTGGATGTGCTTATCGATTCCGGGGCCGATTATGTCTTCGCCGGCGAGGCAGAAGAGCCGTTCAATCAATTTCTCCGCCTCGCACGGCAACCGAATTCGAAAGACCGCCAGCCGGAGATTCCAGGACTGGCGTATCGCTACGGGGGACGGGCCTACCTGAACACGTTGCCGCGCGACGGCTACGAGCGATCGATCATGGATGTTGACAACCTTATCTGTTGCAACTCGCTGCGGTGCCTTCGCAACAAGGTCCGTCCGGTCGCCAAAACGGAGTTGATCGCCGCCAACCAGCTCGACTGGTCGCTTCTCGAGAATTTTTCGGCCGAGTTCGACAGCCTCTACTTCACGGGCGGCCGCGGATGCCCCGGTGCATGCGTCTTCTGCGCCAAGCTGCACGGCAATCAGATTCGCGCCAAGAGCGCCGAGCAACTGCTCGAGGAAATTGAAGCGGCCGACCGCGCAGTTTCCGAAGGTGCGCTGCGGGTCACTCTGTGGAAATTGTTCCAGTATGTCGACGACCCGTCCTTGAAGAACCGGCGAGTCGCCTGGGCGTCGATCTTCGACGAGGATTTCTTCCTGGACCGGCGACGTGCTATCGATTTCTTCCGGCTCTGGAACGGAAGTCCCCTAAAACACGGCTACCGGATCGCCCTACAGACGAATCCGTGCTCCATGCTGGCCGGCGGCGAAGCCCATCGAGATCTTGTCGAGTGGATCGACCGGTTGAAACCGATGATTCACTTGGGGGCCGAGTCGTTTCACAACGATCTGCTGCTGCGATGGCACAAGCGGCACAGCGTCGGCCAACTGAACACCGTGCTCAACGCCCTGGACGCCACCCGGCAGGATTACACGGTTTTCCAACTGCTGACCGATTTCGAGACCACGCCGGAAGAACTGGTCGAGACCCTGCGGCGGCTGATCTTGGCCGGCTATAAGCATCGCCGGATGCGGATTGCCAGCAGCCCGTTCACGATTCCGCTTTACGAATCGGACACCCGGCGGTTGCTGGAGTACGGGGGGCGCCTGGCCGGGAAACATGTCTGTGATTTTCGCGATTACGAGCGGCCGCAGCCCGGGTGGATGGACCCGCTGGCGGCGGAGTTGGCCGACCTGGCCGACGCCGAATTGCGCTTTGCCCTGGACCCGGAGTATCGGGACGGGGCCCTCTGTCAAGCGTTCGAAGTCGTATATGACCGCATCTGCCGCGAACCGTCCGGGCAACGGGCAAATGACCTGCGGGATCAAGCAGGGCGAGCGATGGCGGAGATCAAGGCCGCCCGATTCCAAGGGGTCGCGTCATAATCACAGATCGAAATGGTTGGCTCTCACCCCTGTGGATCGAGGCATTCCAGTAGGGCACAACAGAGCTAGCAAAGCTAGCAAAAGGGTGGAAGAAGCCGGATAGAAGACAGAGAAGACCGCTGTTGCTTGCTACATAACCTCGATCGAATTGGTCAGTCGATCACCAGCCATGGGCATGGCGGCATGCTGGGCCAGTTGCTTGCAGTGGTACGTAGCACAATATCCCCTCAGTAACACACCGTCTTCACTGACCTCGACGGAGAGATTTCGCACCCGGCGGCCCGTTTCCTGTTGTACGGCCCGCTCGATCGAAGCGGCCAACTCCTCGGCCGCTTCAAGGGTCTCCGGCAATCCCGTCTCGAACATCGGCGAGGCAACCCCTGCGCGTTGTGATAGATCTTCCATGGATTTCTCCTCCACCGCTGCCACTGCTACTTCCTCCGTTTATCAATGACAACAAGCATACCAGGGAACGTCGTGCTCCCGTCTTACTCACATTTGTCTCCCACCGTCACCAGCAACAAATCGGCCCTCAAGGAAGGGCCGGCGCGACACTCTATTCCACGAGAATGGAATTAACTACATCGATCCCCCTGCAAACGGAACGGACGACCTCCTGCGCCAGTTGCTTATGATAAAAACTCGAAACGGAACCGAGGATCACCAGCATCCCGTCTCGGTGTTCCACCTGTAAGTCTCGCAACTCATAAATCGGGCTGGCGGCCAACGCCGATTGCGCCCGTGGTTGATACTCGTTGGTTGAAGTGGCCGACATTTGTGACGAGTCCCTTCCTGAGAAAGCAAATCCTATGACGCCCCGGAGTCGAAGGGAAAAGCTGCCACCAAGCGGGGAAACCGAGACACTCCCTTTCGGTCACCCGAAAATATCAGTGCTCTCCTGACCTAATCGTCCGTGTTTTTAGCCTTGGTATACGCACACGAAACCAAGCTCGGATACCATCCCATATTGATGAGTGTAGCGGTACAACCCGAAGCGAGTCAACCCTGTTTTAGAAGAATTGATCGAATTTTCCGAAAAAACCTCGTAGTCTCCACACTTCCTTGGGGGATTGACATGTTGCTATCCACAGCAGGACCTGACCCAAATTGGTCAGGTGTCAATGCCACCCCGGCGGTCAGACCGGCCCCGCTCACGCGATCTTGCCCGACGATCTCAAATAAGCGATTACCTCGTCGGCCAGTTGTTCCACAGATTTGGAAGCGGCGTCGAGAACCAGTTCGGGATTCTCGGGCGGTTCATAGGGGTCGTCGATCCCGGTAAAACCCTTCAGTTCACCCACCCTGGCTCTCTTGTAGAGCCCCTTCGGATCGCGCGCCTCACACACCTCCAGCGGGGCATCAACAAAGACCTCGACAAAATCCCCTTCCTCAACCAGCGCCCGAGCGCGGTCGCGATCAACCCGATAGGGGCTGATGAACGCCGTGAGGGCCACAATTCCCGCCTCGCAAAAGAGCTTCGCCACGCAGCCAATTCGCCGGATGTTCTCCTCGCGATCCTGGGCAGAAAACCCGAGGCCAAACCGCTTGGCAAACTCCTCATCGTGCTGCCCGCGAAGCATCTCCGGGCTGGTATTGAGGTTCAGCCCGTGCCGAGTGTTGTCCCCATCCAAGAGCACCGTGTGGACACCCATCGCGTGGAGCTTGTGATCCACCAAATTGCCTATCGTGCTCTTCCCAGAGGCACTCAGGCCGGTGAACCAGACGACGCACCCCTTGTTTCCGTTGAGATGTTCCCGTTCCTCACGGGAAACCATCTGTTCATGCCAGTGGACTTGAACCTGGTTTTTGTCGGGCATCGTGGCAAACTCCTCGTTGCAGTCGTTCCAAAGGTTGAAAGGTGGATTTTACGAGAACGCGGGTAGCCCTGCAACGTCGTAAAAGCGAGGGAAACCCCACTATTGGGGAGCCCGCCGGCGCCGGGGTCGCCAAGGTCCTCTCCCCCCGCTATAATACGCAGTTTGGCGGTTATTTGAGGGTATCCGGGAATTCAAAGCGGAGATCGCTGTAGCGGAACGGCCTCTGTGTCGTTCCGCTCGCCGCGCAGTCTATCGGCGGAACGCCACAGAGGGCATTCCCTACAGGCTCGAATTCCCGGACGGCCTCAGTTGTTTCTATGTTTCATCCATTCTTGCTCAGACCGGACAAATTGGCATGAGTCGAATCGACACGGCCCCCCCCCACTCCCCTGGATCCTTGGCGAACGTTGGATTCATGGCGGAAACGCTCCACGACAAGTGCCTGGCTTTGGCAAGAAATCTGTGGTGGAGTTGGCACCCGGAAGTAATCAACCTGTTCCGTGATCTCGATCCCATCCGTTGGCGGCAGTTGGACCACAACCCGATCACCCTGCTCGCCGAGTTTACGCCCGAACGGCTCGAAATGCGGGCGGCGGAATTGGTCCTTTACAGCCGGATCAACCAGGCTTATCGCCGCCTGAAGGAATACATGTCGACAACGCCGGTTTGGGGAAAGACCCATGCAGGCGTCCTCGGCTCGAAGCCGGTCGCGTATTTCTCGCTCGAATTCGGCGTCCACGAGTCGGTGCCCGTTTACTCCGGCGGCCTCGGCGTCCTTTCCGGCGACCATATCAAGAGCGCCAGCGCGTTGGGCGTGCCGCTGGTGGCAGTGGGTCTGTTCTACGACCAGGGGTACTTCAAGCAACACCTGGATGAAAACGGTTACCAGCAGGAGGAATACATCAACACGAAGGTCGAAAACCTCCCTATGGAGCCCGCCCGAGGCCCTGATCGAAAACCCATCACCGTCGAGATCGACACCCGGACCGGGAAGCTCTTGGCCAAGGTCTGGCTGATGCAGGTCGGCAGAGTGGCCCTCTACCTGCTCGACTGCGATGTGCCGAGCAACAGGCCGGAAGATCGCGAGCTGACCAGCCGGCTCTACGGCGGCGACAACCGCACCCGCATCCGCCAGGAACTCGTTGCCGGAGTAGGGGGGGTTCGGGCATTACACGCGCTGGGTATTACCCCGGGTGTTTATCATCTCAACGAAGGACACAGCGGGTTTGCCACCCTCGAAGCCATTCGAATCCGTATGAAGGAAGACGGGATGAGCTTCGACGACGCCTTGCGCGAAGTCGCCCAGCGCACGGTCTTCACCACCCATACGCCCGTCCCCGCCGGACACGATCGCTTTGACGCCGGACTGATCGAGGAACACCTCGGACCGCTCCGGGAGCAGTTGGGCATCTCCGGCGAGCAACTCATGGGGCTCGGACGCGTCGAACCCAATAACGAACACGAAACGTTCTGCATGACCGTGCTGGGGCTGAAGCTCTCGCGCCGGGCCAATGCCGTCAGCAACCTCCACGGCCACATCACCCGACGAATGTGGGCCCATTTGTGGCCCTGGCGCGTCGAAGAGGAGATTCCCATCGGCCACATCACCAACGGCGTACACATCTACAGTTGGCTCGCCTGGCAAATGCAGCAACTCTACGACCGCAACTTCCCCGTCGACTGGATGCAGAACATCGAGAAACCCGAACCCTGGCAAGGAATCCACGACGTCGATCCCGGGGAACTCTGGGAAACCCATTATACCCTGAAGAACCTCCTGCTGGCGTTCATCCGGCGCCGCGTAAGCCGCCAGTGCCGGCGCCGGGGTGAAAGCGACGAAGCCGTCGAAGCCGCACGAAACATCCTCGATCCCAGCATCCTCACCTTCGGCTTCGCCCGGCGCTTCGCCACGTACAAACGGTCGAACCTGATCCTCAGCGACCTGGATTGGCTGGACGAGATGGTCAACGACCTCCACCGGCCGATTCAAATCGTCTTTGCCGGCAAGGCCCATCCCGCCGACGAACCGGCCAAACAACTCATCAGAAATATCGCCAATCTCCGGCACGATCCCCGATTCGCCGGCCGGATCGCATTTGTCGAAGACTACGACATCAATGTTTGCCGTCACCTCATCCAGGGCGTCGACGTGTGGCTGAACAACCCCCGCCGCCCGCTCGAGGCCTCCGGTACAAGCGGCCAGAAAGCCGTGCTCAACGGGGTGCTGAACCTCTCGATTCTGGACGGTTGGTGGTCTGAAGCATACGACGGTTCGAACGGATTCGCCATCGGCCACGGGGCCCGCCACGTCGACGATGCGGTGACCGACGCCCGCGACGGCGCCGATCTGCGCAAGGTCCTGGAAGAAGAAGTGATTCCGCTCTACTACGACCACGACATCGACGGCCTGCCTCGCCGCTGGATCGAGCGGATGAAGAATTCGATCAGCTCGTTGGCGTGGCGGTTCAGCGCCCACCGCATGGTGGCCGATTACGTCACGAAGGCCTATCTGCCGGCCTCCGGCGGCCTGAGTTGCGATATGAGCGTGCGGTAAGCCCTTGGAGACGCCTTGCCGTCAGTTCATCGAGGGATCATCCGGCATGTGCTTGAGCTTGAGCATGGATTGGAGCGTCGCTGCGCCGATCGTCTTGGTCACCTTCTCCCAAAGGTCGGCGCCGTCGTAGAAAACATACTCGACGGTAGCGGGTACGGTGAACCAGGCCCCGGACTCGAGCTCGCTTTCGAGTTGCCCCGGTCCCCAACCGGCATGGCCGAGGAAGACCTTCACGGGGTCGCCCTCCTGAAGCATGAGTTCGTCGAGATGCTCCTTGGTAGCGGCGAGGAACACACCCGGCAGAATCTCCAGTTCGGCGAAGAACTGGTTCGTGTGGACGGCCAAGAGCGGCCCCGGAACCGGCCCCCCCAGACACACCGGCTCCACGTTCTCGCACGGGGCATCGCCCACCTCTTCCCACAACTCCTTGATCGTCTTTTCGCTGGGGCGATTGACGATCACGCCCAGCGCGCCCTCGTCGTTGTGTTGAATCATCAAGACGACCGACTTGACAAAATTCGGATCCAACAACTGGGGCGACGCTACCAGGAAATGGGCAGACAAAGGTTTCATGATCCCGCTCACAGTCCGTCGTGCGTGCGGGGCGCCCGCCCCGCAAAAGCGATTTTCAGCCCCCGAGAGCATTATACAACAAAAGTGCGTCCGGCACATCCCCCCAATGTGACAAAAACACGCCTCTGCTTCGTTGCACCAGCGTTCTCATCGGTTGACGGGCGCTTAGGCGAGCGGCGGAAAAGAATTTATCCGTAGCCACCGTTGCCAGACGGTGGATCAAGCGGCATTCCACCGTCTGGCGACGGTGGCTACGGGGAGAACTTCGGTTGACGGGCGCTTACACGATCAGCAGGATTGCCTATAATGCAATCGACGGTGCTCCGCCGTTCGATCAGAGCAAGTTCGATCAACACCAGTAAGGGGCGACCGAAGAACAACTTTCCGATTTGGATTGAAAGTAGGGGGCACCTGCCCCCGGCACTTGCCCCCCGGCACTTGGCTCGTTCGGTTATGGGCCGGGGGCAGGTGCCCCCTCCTTTATTCTTGAATACGGCAAGTTATTTATCGGCCGCTCCTAAGAAACCAATCATGGCCAAGAAGAAACGAAGCCCCGGGAAGCCGGCGCCCGATTCCCTGGAAGCCGCGCTTAGGAATCCGCGCAGGGCAAGGGGCATCGGACTGCTGGGCGACAGAGAGATCAAGAACTTCTTTGAACTCTGCGACCGCTTTCCGAATCTCCGCCGGTTGCAGATCGTGGGCAACCGGATCAACCGGATTCCGCCGAACGTGTTTACCCGTCTTCCGCACCTGCAGTCCTTGGGGATCATGTGTTGCCCGCTCGAACGCTTACCGGCGAGCATCGGCAAGTTGACCCGGCTCGAACGTCTCGATCTTTCCGCCAATCAGTTGAATTCGCTCCCTTCGTCGATCGGCCAACTCGTGAAGCTGAAGGAGCTGGAACTCCCCGACAACGAAATACGACGCCTCCCATCGGCGGTCGGCAACCTGGCACGGCTCGAGTATCTCGACGCCGCCGGCAACCGTCTCGATCGCGTTCCCCGGGAATTGTTCCAATGTGCAAGGCTCAAGATGTTGCACCTCCCGGGTAACGAGCTGAAGACGATCCCGGGGGAAATCGGGCAGTTGCGGAACCTGGTCGACCTTCACCTCAATAACAATCAGTTGCACAAGTTGCCGGAAGAGCTGGACACGCTGCGCCGCCTGCAAACCCTCCGCCTGCACCGAAATCGGCTGAAGACGCTGCCCGAAACACTGGCCGGTTTATCGCTGAAAGAACTGACCATCGCTGGCAACCCGCTGTCGACGGAAACCAAGCGATGGGTCAGCCGGCGTTTCTCTGCAATCCTGTGTGAGTAGTCGAGGCATCCGATTGTCGGGCGGCCGTTGCGGTGCGAATCCCAAAAACACGCTTGTTGCGGATCAACGCAACGTGCTGCCGCACAACAGGTTGCGCCACACGGGTCTGACAGCACCCCTTGACCGTCGCCTTGGTGTCGAACCGGTAGTCAAGCGCGCTTCGATGCCCCCCTCTTGCCCTCGGTTGTACGGACGGCCATACTGATGGGCATGCAAAGCCTCGTCCTGCTGATGTCCTTTTGCCTCGCTCCGCCGAGCAGCCCGCCGGCAACACCCGAGGTCGTATTTGGCAAGGCCGCCTCCGCGGTGGACGGTGACACCTTCGTCCTCAACGGCGAGAACGTCTACCTCGTTGGCGTCCGCGCCCCCGAGCTGGATCAACCGTACGGGAAGGAAGCCCGCAAGGCCCTCGAGAACATGGTCGCCAAGAAACTCGTCCGGGTGCACGTCGGCGCACGCGACGACGAAGGGGGAGTCTTCGGCGTCGCTTACGTGGGAAAACTGTGCGTGAACACCGCGCTGGTTCGGCTGGGCCACGCGTGGCACGACCAGGAGTCGCTGGAGTCGAAGACCTTGTCGAAGGCACAGAGCGAAGCCAAGCAGAAGCGGCGGGGTTTGTGGGCCGCGCCGGATCCGGTCCCGCCCTGGACGTGGCGAGAGAAGCACCCCCTGGACGATAACTCCGCCGCCGCGAAAGCCGCCAGGCCGTCTGCAAAGCCATCCACAAATACGGCACAGAAGACTCCTCTCAAAGGAGGCTACTGGCTGAACACCTCGACCGGCACCCGCCACAATTCAAAGTGCAGGTACTTCGGCAAGACAAAGAACGGCCGGCCCTGCGGCCCGAACGAGGGCAAGCCGTGCAAAATCTGCGGCGGGTGACTCGAAAAAGCTCGAAAAAGCGGACGGCCATAAAGCCGCGACCGTTGGTCGCGCCGAGCGATGCCAGAAACCGTCGCGACCCGTGTTCGGCGCGACCAACGGTCGCGGCTTTATGGGCAAATGGCGAACTTCTTTCTGAGCGGCTTCTATGAGGACCATCAAAAAAGCGGGCTCGCTCGGCGCTGGTTTCCCAACGAACGACAAAGCACGCGCCGAACTCTGAACGGCCGGGGGCAGGCGCCCCCTCCTTTGCTATTCTCGTAGAAGTGTGCCTGCTACTTTTCTTCCGCCAGCACACACCCCCGCCACACGCAGAACACGGCAAAACCCGCGCCGAGCACCCCCGTCGCCGCCCCCATAATCCCAAAGGTTTCTCCAATATCTCGTGTCGCGATGAACGGGTCTGCGACGATCCACGAGAAGAACTGCCCCAGGAAGATGCTCGTGGTCAATCCGCCCACCAGCCGGCCACGGACCGTCTCCGGTGAAACGGCCAGCAACCAAAGATTGAGATTCGGAATCAGCAACCCGAACCCCAGCCCGCTGAGGATCAAGCCGGTAAACAGCAGCGGGTAGCCGTCCGCCATAAAGAGCACGCCGTAGCCGCCGCCCATCAAGGGCAACGCAACCGCAACCACAAAGGGAAAGCTCAACCACCGCCTCACCCACCGGTACTGCCACGAAGCGACCGCCCCGGAAAGCGACACCGTCGCCAGCGCAATTCCCGCCTCAAACGGCGTGGTGCCGTACAATTGTTTCAACTGTTCCGGAAGGTACACCTGGACAATATAAAAGTGGGCCATCCCCCAGAATCCCAACGCGTAGAGTATCGCGACCATCGCCCTGGGCACACGGGCGTCCGCCAAGGACGCGGTTCGTGCGGTTTTCCCCGGCCGGTCGGGCTCGTAGATGCCCGCCAACACCGCCGGCACCAGCAACAACGCGGTCAGATAGACCAGAAAGGGCATCCTCCATCCGAAATTGGCCAGCAGCCCGCCGGTCATCAGAAACACGACTCCGCCCAGTGCCATGAAGGCCGACTGCCATCCCAGGAACCGGCGCCGGGGCGGGCCGTCGTAGTAGTCGCCGATCAGTGTCGTGCAGCAGGTCATCACGCCCGCCACGGCGAGCCCCAGCACGGCCCGCCCGACCAGAATCTGGTACAGCGAAGTGCAGTAGAATCCGGAGCTTCCGCCAAGGGCGTAGAGGATCGTGCTGGCGACGAACAGCCGTTTGCGCCCCCAGCGGTCGACGACGAAACCCGCAAGCGGCGCCCCGCCGACGATCAGCAGCGCCGGCAAGGTCAGCACCAGCGTCGCCAGGAGTTCGGACATCGGCTCGTCCGCAAAGAACTCGGCAATCTCGGGCTTGGCCGGCGCCACGGCGGTTGCCGCCATCACCGTCAGCGAGCTGCCCACCAGCAGCGTGAATGCCCGGAGCTTGGGCCATCGATGCGGGGAATCATGGACCATGGGAGAATTTCAGGTTGTGCGGGATTGGCGCACCGTGCCCCGCCCCGTAAGCTACCATTGTACAAGAATTGTACAAGAATACTACGGTAATACTACCCATGATCTCACTGCCATTCTGTTCCTCGGACATCTCTTGGATCGACCGTCTGCTCGGTATTCCCAGCCGGGTAAACATCAATCCGATGTGGATCGTCGACCACTTGTTCCTTACCGCCGGATTTATCCTCTGCGTGGCGCTGGTCCTGCGCCTGCTGCACTCGCACCGGTCTCCGGGGGCAACCATCGCGTGGCTCCTTTCGATCGTGTTGATTCCGTACGTCGGCGTGCCGCTTTACATCATTTTCGGCGGCCGGAAATTCCACCGGATGGCCGGCCGCAAACGGGCGCTGTTCGACGCCGCCAAGGATACCCGATCCGACCGGAGCGATTCGCTGCGGACCATCGAACGGGTCCTCAGCACGGCCGGGATGCCGCCGGCTCGCCGCGGCAACCGGATCGAGTTCCTCGCCGACGGCCAAACCGGCTATCGTGCCCTCGTTTCGGCGATCGAAGAAGCCGGGGAGTCGATCCACCTGATGACGTTCATCCTGAAAAAGGACGATACCGGCCGGGCCGTCGTCGATCTGCTCGCGCAAAAGGCCCGGGAAGGCATTGAAGTCAAGCTGCTGCTCGACGCGCTCGGTTGCCTGACGACCCGCGGCCGCTTCGTCGATTCGATCCGCAAGGCCGGCGGAGAGATCGGCGTCTTCATGCCGGTGCTCCCTTTCCGCCGAAAGTGGTCGGCCAACCTGCGGAACCACCGCAAGGTCGTCATCATCGACGGCCGGACGGCCATCCTCGGCGGGATGAACCTGGCGGCCGAGTACATGGGCCCCAAACCCGATCCCGACCGGTGGCTCGACACGGCGGCGGTGGTCCGCGGACCGGCCGTGGCCGACCTCGATGCCATCTTCGCAAGCGATTGGAACTTCGCCACGGAACAATCGCTCGAGCCCTGCCAACCGCCGGATTCGGCCGGCGAAACAAACGGTTCGCTGGTCCAGATTGCCGCCAGCGGGCCCGACACGCCCGACGACATCGTCTACGAATCGATATTCGCCGCGATCTTCGATGCGAAGGAGCGTATCTGGATCGTCACGCCGTACTTCGTTCCCGACGAACCGCTGTTGAAGGCGTTGAAGATGCAGGCCCGGCTGGGCACCGACGTGCGTATCATCATGCCGCGGCAGTCAAACCACCGGCTTGCCGACCTTGCCCGCGGCCGCCCCCTGCGCGAGTTGGCGGCCATCGGCGCCCGCGTCTTCCTCTGCGAACAAATGGTCCACGCCAAGCTGCTGATGATCGACCACACGCTGGCCGCCATCGGCTCGGCCAATCTCGACCAGCGGAGCTTCTACTTGAACTACGAAGTGCAACTCTTCATGTACTCCCCAAGCGAAATCCAGACAACGTGCCGGTGGATGGAGCAGCGGATCGCCGACTCGACCGAGATGGGCAAAACCCGGGTCTCCGGCATGCGCGGCTGGGCCGAAGATCTCAGCGCACTGGTGGCCCCGTTGCTGTAGCTGCACCGGCCGCGTGAATTTTTTCCTTGTGCTCAGAACCCAGCGGTTTCGGGAAAGAATTCGCCTGCCGCAGACCGTTTGGCGAAGCGACCGGGTTGCGGAGGTTCGCCGTTCGGCGGTCCCCGGGG
>CAZJRB010000058.1:0-46207 GCA_964547995.1 uncultured Planctomycetaceae bacterium
AGGTTTCGAGTTTTCCATTTTTTGGCCAAAAATCACGCTTGATTGAGGCCTAGTGTTGCGGTCGGGGCTGGACAAAAACCCGGAAAAACGGCTGGCCGATCTGGACGAAGCCGTCCGCCTTGCCCCGAAGAACGCCGCGGCGGTCCGGACGCGCGGGCTCGTCTTGGCCGATGCCAAGAAATACGACCGGGCGCTGGCCGACCTCGACAAGTCGATCGAGCTGGCCCCGGACCATCTTCCCGGCTACGAGGCCAAGGCCCTGGTGCTCGTCGCCGCGGGGAAGCGCGACGAGGCACTCAAGACACTCGATGAACTCGGCAAGAAGAAGCCGGGATTGGTCTTTCCCTGGGTGCAGAAAGCGAAAATCCATGTGGGCCAGAAGGACTTCAAGGCAGCCCTGGCCGATCTCGACAAGGCCCTGAAAATCGCGCCGACGAACGGGTCCGTGCTGCTGATCCGGGCGGGAATCCATCAGGAAATGGATGAAAAGGAAAAGGCGCTGGCCGACGTCGACAAAGCGCTGAAACTCCGGCCGGGATGGCCCGCCGCCGTCCGGGTCCGCTCGATGCTGCTGGCCGATTCCGGCAAGGTGAGCGAGGCCATCGCCGAAATGGAAAAACTGCGCGAGTCGCAACCGAAGGACCTGCTGGCCCTGCTGCAATTGGCCCTGCTGTATACGAACGAAAAGAAATACGACAAGGCGGTCCGGGCCTATACGGAAATCCTCGATGCCGCGCCGGAAAGCTGGGCCGCCCTGCGGGGACGCGGCGATGCGTTCCTAAACGACGGAAAACAGGCCAAAGCCATCGCCGACTACGAAAAGGCCGTCAAGCTCAAACCCGACGAACCCGGTATCCTCAATAACCTCGCCTGGGTGCTGGCCACCTCGCCGAAGAAAACACTCCGCGACGGCCGCCGGGCCGTCGAACTGGCCACCAAGGCCTGCGAGTTGACCGACTACAAACAGGCCCACATCCTCAGCACGCTCGCTTCCGCCCACGCCGAGACGGGTGACTTCGACGCCGCAATGAAGTGGGTCCAAAAAGGCGTCGAGATCAGCGAAGGCGACGTCAAGGAACACCTCGCCAAGGAACTCAAAAGCTACGAGCAACGCAAACCCTGGCGTGAACTCCTCAAAAACGGCGAACCGGCGGACGACAAAGATTGATCCGGGATGAGCGGTCCTTGTCCGAGCGCCCAGCGGCGGACTACGGGCTGCACAGCTCACGGGTTTTCGGGGGTTTTCTTCTCGACAAGCCGGATTCTCGCCGGCAGGGCCCCGGCGTTGAGCACATCGACGATCTCGTAGACCTCGTCCTTGGTGAAGTCGCCGGTGATCTCACCGCGCTCGAAGATGGCGGCTTGAATGCCGGGTGCGGAATAGAGTTTGCCGTTGAGGATGATCCCCAACCTCCGGGCGAAGTCCTGGACTTGGTCGGGCAGATTCTCCGAGGTGAGCATCCCGAACCGTTTTGCTCCAACCGGGTTGAGCGTGAAGTGTACGCACCGCTCACCGCGGTGATCCGTGCCCGGGCTCACCTGGACCAGATACTCGCCCGTTACGTCGTAATCGTCTTTGACGACGAGGATTTCCGTGACGGTCTTGCCGCCGATCTCTTGGGTCCGCCTGGCGATTTCGGGATAGTTGAATTCCTCTTCCCGGCCCTGGCCGACCGGGACCCACCAGGCGAGCAGATTTCCCTCGGAGTCTTTGAGCGTTTTGGCATCCTCGCTGAGCGCCCGGTCGATCAAGCCGGGGTGGTCTTTCGTGTTGGCCAGGACACGGAATTCGAGAGTTCCGGCGATATCGAGAATGCGTTCGATCCGCCGCGCGGTGCGTGGATCGTCGCCGAAGACTTGGATCTCAATCCGCCCGTCACCGATATCGCTTACCCGAGCGTGTCGCCGGCCGGGGTTAATGCGCCTGTTGATTGCGCCGATGACACGATTCACGGGGTAGTTGGCGGGATCGATGCCCGGTCCCGATTCGATCTCGTAGACGAGAATCTCGCAGACCTGCCGGGGAAAGCAGACTTGCACCAAGTCGGCAACGACCCCAACGAGCCCGAGGAGGAACAGACCGCCCAGGAACACGAGCAGAACCGTCACGAACAAAAAGGGTTTCTTCATGGTCGGTTTCTCGGGTCAGCCCCCCCAACACAACATTGTCCTGCTTGAGTGCATAGCGTGACGTGTACACACCATTGTCGCAGCGGGAGTCAAGCGTGTCAAGTATTGCAGAGTCGCGCCGTTCGGACGAAGAGCCTGCCCGTTCAGAGACCGCAGCGCAAGGGGATCACAGTGCAAGGGGCCGATAGGGGCGGAAGTCCACAACGTCGCCTTTGGGAAACGCGATCGCCATCAGCGGATTATCGACCGCCAATTCCTCGGCGCTCTTGTCGAGGAACTGCAACAGGAATTTGTCGCCGGTCATGAAAGGGACGCTGCGGCGCCGGGGGAAAAAGCCGCTTACATATCGGCCTCCCATCCCACGGTCGTCGATCTTCAGGGACACTTCGATCGCTTTCGTCAACGGGCGGCCCTTCACGTCATAGATTCTTGCGAGCATTTCAGAAACTCCACTAGCGGCGGGTAAAGAAGCGGAAGGATGGGCAAGAGGCAAGGAGCATCTCGCGGGGGGCAAAGAAGCGGGGCGCCTTTCGGTAAGAACGCCCCGCATCAAAGGGTGTCTTCGCAATAGAGTAGCAAGACGGACGTGCGAGAGCAAGGCAAGGCAGAGTTTTTTGCAGTTTTTTTTCGCGGTTCTTCGCCGCGTTGCTGTCGACATGGCGGAGGCCGTGTGTCGACACCCGGTTTTCCTGTTCGCAGCGTGTCTCCCCGCTTCTCCGCGACCACCGAGGCTGTGACTTTTTGCGATTTGGCTGTAGGGAACGCCCTCTGTGGCGTTCCGAGAAGCAGGAAGGAGCGCGTTTCCCGGGTTTCGGAACGCCACAGAGGGCGTTCCCTACAGAGCATCGATACCAGGCTCCAAAAGAGTCACAGCCTCATCGGTCGCGGCTTTATAACACGAAATCGCGCGTCCCAGGACACTCAGACGTATCGCTGTAGTGCTACCTACCGACAGGGGCGTGTCTTCAGCACTTCGTCGAGCCACCGGCGGAGTTCCTTCCGGGCGGGGCTCGGGCGCAGGGTCCAGGCGTCGTTGTGGTTGCGGAAGCCGGTTTCCCGGAAGGTGAACGGGGCCGTAACGCCGGTTCCTTCGAGATAACGCTTCGTGGCGATGAAGGAACCGCGGCCGTCGGGGCCCGATTCGCCGCAGATGAACTGGGGCCGGCCGCCGAGCCGTTTCAGCCGCACAAGGGCCGACGCGCGATCCGCACCCGGGTAGCCCCAACGCTCGTGTACGCCGTCGTAGTGGCTGAACGGGACGAACGCCGCCCAGAGCTTCGCGATTTCGTCGTCGTGCAGGCCGATGAAATTACAAGCGATTGCTCCGCGGGAGAAGCCGGCCAGGACGACCCTGCCGGGATCGCCGCCGTACTGCCGGCAGATCCAAGGGACGGCCTTTTTGCAGTAGTCGATCGTCGGCCCCGGGTCGTACTCCGGTTTGTTTCCCCACCATCGCGTGACGTTGGCCTTGCCGTCGTTGTCAAGATACGGCAGGCAGAGCCACAAGAAGCCTCGGCCGCCGGAGATGCCGTAGCCGAGCTTGCTTCGTTCGACCTGTCCGGTGCTGACGTCGCCGTAGCGGTTTTTGTACGGGCCGTTGCCGGCGTACTCGACGATGAGCGGGTAGTGTTTGCCGGGCTGCCAGCCGGTCGGCAGGTAGATGGCATGGTAAACGTCGGTGTCCTTGTACTGCGGTATCGTTTGCCGGACACGTTTCCCCGGCGCCGGTTTCCCGGCGGTCATTTCCGGCACGGTCAGATCGGGCTGGACATCGCGGATGTCGGGCGCGCGTCCCGGGGTTTCGCCGGCAAACACAGAAACCGCACCCGACACACACAGGGTCACAACGAGCGGCAATCGCGGGTCGAGAAGGCGAGTCATGGAGACGTCCGGTGGGGAGCGCCGCGCCGAGCGGGGTAACATCTTTCTCAAGGGGTTGACGGTCCGGCGGCGGCGTGCGCCGGTTACTTTGGTATCGGCGCCGTGACGGGTCCTGTTTGCGTTTTCAGCGGTTCCGGTTGCGCGTCGGCGGGTGTATTCCCGGGTTGTTGTTCCGCCGGCGTCGCGGGCGTTTCCGGCTCCGGCGTTCCGCCGCCGCTTGGGAACGCGAGGTATGCGACCGCGAGCAAGACGGCCGCGAGCACGGCGAGGGCGGCGATTTTCTGCCATCCTTTGAGGCCTTGCCAGGTGGCTCTTACCATAGCGAGAGCGGCTGCCGCGGCCGATTGGAGTCCGCCGAAGATGCTTCCTTCCGGGGCCAGCTCCTTCAGCTCCTCGTCGGCGTCTTCGTAGTCGTCGAGCAAGTCGGAGAGTTTGCCTTCGTCGGGGGCGTACTTGTCTGCGAGGAGTTTTTCGGGCAGTTTTTCTTCGAGTGCGAGGCGCTCTTTTTCTTTGCCCTCGATCATTTTTTCGCACTGTTGGATTTCCGCTGCGAGCACGTCGCCGCTGCTGAGGTTTTTCACGTTCAGCGATTTGGCCAGATCTTTCTTCTTCGCATCCAGTGCGGTTTGGGCGGCTTCGACCTGGGGGCGAAGTTCCTTGACTTTTGATTTCAATTCGTTGATGCGGGCAATGACTTCCGACGTTCCGGCCCGCTCGACGTTGATGAGATTGGGTGAAACGGTGAGTTTTCTTCCGACTTCGGCGTCGAGGCCGGCGATTTTCGCTTCTTCGGTC
The DNA here is from genome assembly GCA_964547995.1 of uncultured Planctomycetaceae bacterium. Taxonomy (GTDB): domain Bacteria; phylum Planctomycetota; class Planctomycetia; order Pirellulales; family Thermoguttaceae; genus CAZJRB01. Next base: position 4,807 of record CAZJRB010000058.1, read on the forward strand.
TTGAGCTTGCCCGCGATGGTCTGGCCTTCGGCTTTCGCCTTGGCTTCCTCGACTTTTCCGGCGTCGGCCTGCGCCTCGAGCCGCTCGCGTTGTTGTTCGAGGTCCATGATGTCCTGGTGGACCTCGAGTCGCTGCGCGAAGATTTCGTTATCGGGGATGTTGCCGGTGATCCATGCGTCGAAGGCGGTTTTGCCGAGCATTTCGGTGGACTGTTCCAGGCCCGTCTCGGCGGCCGCCAGCTCGTTCGACCTTTCGCGCCAGGGCGTTTCCACGGGGTCGAGTTCGGCCTGCACCCGTTGCAGTTGTTCCGCCCGATCTTTCGCCTTGTCGATTTCTTTCTGCAAGGCGGAACGGGCGCCGCAGAATTGAGCGACCGCTTTCACGTCGGACAGCTCGTCGCTCTCCTCGAGGACCTGCCGAACGATCGCCTGCCGCAACTGGTCGAGCTTCTCTCGCAATTGCCCGATCCGGACCCCGGAGTCTTTTTCGGCCGCGGGCGCCGCATCGGGCATTTCCTTTTTTTCATCTTTTTCTTTTTTCTTGCCTTCCTTCTTTTTTACCTCCGGCCCGGCGGCGGGTTTTGATTGGGGTCTGCCTTTCTTCTTGGTTGCAGTCCGTTTTTTTCTCTTGCTTCCCGGCGAGGTTGCCGCTCTCGGCTTGCTCTTTGGTTTTGGAACAGGCGGGCCGGCAATATCCGGCAAGGTCGACTCCGAAGTCGAGATCGAAACCTTGGGCACGGGCATGTTTTTGGGAAACAGTCCCTGGACCTTCTTGGCCGGCAGCCACTCGTCGAGGCCTTCTCGCCACACCAGGTGGTCCGGTTGGAGTCTCCCGATATTCGCCCGCTCTTGGAGGGTTTGCGACGAGATGGGGCCGCAGCGTTTTTCCCCTTTCATAAAGTACCACTCCGCCGGCTTTTTCTTCTTTTTCTTCGGTTCCGGCTCGATCGGCTGCTGCTCGGCCGGTTGTTGCACGCCGGGGATGGGCTGCGGGATCGGCCCTTGGGCGGCCGGCCCTTGTGGGACAGGCTGCTGGGGGATGATCGGTTGTTGCGGGGAGACCGGCTGCTGTACAAACGGTTGTTGCGGGATCGGCTGTCCCATGCCGGGTTGCTGCACACCGGGGATCGGCTGTTGCGGGATCGGTTGTCCGAAGGGCTGCGGGGGCGCCGGTTGCTGGGGAATGGGTTGTTGGGGGATCGGTTGTTGTGGGATCGGTTGTTGGGGAATGGGTTGTTGGGGGATCGGTTGCGGCGGGGCCGTGTCGAAAATGCCACCGGCCTTGCCTGCTTCCATCCAGTTTCCCATGCCTTCCGTCCAGACCATGTCGGTCGGCTGTAGTTGCCCCGATTGGGCGAGGCCCTGGAGTTGCTCGGTGGAAACGGGCCCGAACTGCTGCCCTGCGCGCTGGTAAAGCCATTGGGATGCCACGAACATATCCCCTTCAGAGAACGAAGTAGCAAGGTGCTATTTCGATAGCGTATGGGATGGGCGGACGGGCGTCAAGCAGCTTGCAGGACGTGAAAGGGGACCTGCCCCTCCGAGGAATGGTCATGCGAGGCTACCGCCTTGTTCCGCGCCAGCCGTTGGCGTTGTCGGCTCCTGCCGGCGAGAGGCGGGCGACCGGGACTACCGCCCGGCGCGGCGAGCGGTTCGGGGGGACTTCGAGCGAGGTGGGCTGGAGTTTATCCTGCATCCGGGTCTCGGCGGCCAATTGCTGGAGGAATTGCGGCGAAGCCCTTTCGAGCAACGTGATTTCGCCCTTGGCACCGGTGTTGTTGCGGGGGCGGACCACGCAGATCACCTCGGCCCCCGCTTCCAAGCGCCGGCGAATCTCGTCCAAGGCGGCTTGTTCCGCAGCGCCGAGTGAGTACACCGGCGCCGTCGCGGCGATCGCCGGCGCCGGCCGGGAGGGAAACTCCTTTGCCATCGCGGGCGGCGACGCCGGAGTTGCCGGGGTTGCCGGGGTTGCCGGATTACGCGGCGTCCGATAGACAAACGCCAGTCCCGCTTTGTCCAATTGGGCATGGATCGAACGCAGAGCGGCATAGAGCCCTTCCTTGTCCCTTGGGTCGGCGGCGAAGCAGACGCCGATTACCTTGCCGTCGTCGGTAAACAGTCCGCCGCCGCTGCGGCCTTCGACGGGTATCCCGGCCACTTCGATGTTTGCAGGTCCCTGGTACTTGTCGAGCGAGGTCACGCGGGAGTGGCGCACACTCGGGCGGTCGCCGTTGTTGCAGCCGACGCTGACCACCGCATCTCCTTCTTTGACACGATAATCGGGCGGGGCAACCGGTGCTACCTTCACCGGTCCCGGAGGGCGAATCGCTACCAGCCCGACATCCCCATCGAGATTGTAGGAAATGAGTCGGCCGGGGACCTTCTGCGCCGCCGCCGGGCCGAACAAGTCGACGTCAATCCGGCCTTGGCCATTCGATTCGCGGAAGATGTGTCCGCAGGTGAGGATCAGGGCTTCGCCGTCGCGGGCGTCGATGATCGTGCCCGATCCGCACGAATGGCCGCGGCGATCTTCAATCCGAAGCCGCACGCTGGAGGCGATCAAGGCATTCTTCGTGGCGACCGGATCGCCGCGGACCGGGTTCCAGCCGGGCGAGCCCTTCGCTGCCGGCGCCGATTTCCCGGCCGTCGCCGGCTCGGTAAATGACGCTTGTTGGACGTGCGTTTCCGCCGCACTCGGGACCGGTTTCGGGGACTGCGCGTCGGCCAACTGTGCCGGCGGCGGACCTGCCGGCGGATCCGGCGGCCGGGCGGCAAGGCCACGCTTGCACAATCGCTCGAGGCAACTGAAACTGGTCCCCCCGACCACACGGCCGATTTCGCGCCCGTCGGACAACATCACGAAACACGGAATGTTGGTCACGCCGTACTGCTGCTTCAGTTCCGGGTGTTGATCGACGTTGATCTTTTGGACTGGGTAGCCCTCCTGGATCAATGCCTGGATCGTCGGGTTCATGGCGCGACACGGGGGACACCAGTCGGCGTAGAAATCCAACAGCACGGTTTGGCTGGTGGCGGAGATGAACGTGGCCGCCAGGGCCGCTTGCAACGAGACCATCGGTTCCCTCCTATGAGGTCGTCGTTCGAGTTGACGGGTGCCGGAAACAGCCTTCCGCTGCCGTCCCTGCGAAACTCAGCCGGGAGGCTCAAGTCACGAGGATTTCGTAGATGCGAACCGGCAACGAGACGTGCGGACGTCAAGATGAGGCGAGTTGGCAACCTCCGTGTTACCACTGTTTCAGCCGGTTGCGTCTCGCGCTGCAACCGACCGACATCCCTGGCGGCAGCTTGCAGGCGGCGGGTGGTGCAAACGGCTGCGAATTCCTTTTCTTATGTTGGTTCAAAACGAAGCGGGTCTTGGAAGGGCGGCATTCTGTCCGGAATCGCCGTTTAGCACAATCGCAACTTCCCGATTTTCTTGGGCGTTTGGCGGAAAAATGTGGAATTTCGAGGAACTCTGCCGATTTCCGACCGCAAAACCGGCCGTCCCGCCAATTGCCAGCACTGCTGGCACCGCCTATACTAACTATTTTGGGGAAGACCCGCTTGCTCCGCGATTCTTGCCGCGGAAGAGGTGCTCTGCGATGTTGGAGGAACGTCACTTTATTTCGCCGGGAGAAGCCGAGCCCCCGTTCTTCGCGGGGCTCGACCTGGGAGGAACGAATATCAAGGTCGGCGCGGTCGACAACCGGGGGCGCCCGCTCTCCTGGTTGAGCGTTCCCACGGAGGTCGACCGCGGGCCCGAGGACTGCTCGCAGCGCATGGGCGCCGCGGTGAAGGACGCGATTGCCCGGGCGGGATTGCAGCCGGACGCAATCGCCCGCGTCGGGCTCGGCTCGCCCGGCACCATGGATATTCCGGCCGGAATGCTCATCAAGCCGGTCAATCTGAAAGGCTGGGATCATTTCCCCATCCGCGATCGCGTCAGCCATCATTGCGGGCTGCCGGTGGCGTTTGCCAACGACGCAGCGGCCGCCGCCTACGGCGAGTACTGGGTCGGCTCGGGGCGCGAGTTCCACAGCATGGTCCTGTTCACCCTCGGCACCGGCATCGGCTGCGGGATTATCATCGGCGATATGTCGATCGACGGCGAAAACAGCCACGGGGCCGAGTGCGGGCATATCATCATCGACCACGGGCCCGACGCGCGGGTCTGCGGGTGCGGCAGGGCGGGACATCTCGAAGCGTACGCCAGTGCGACCGCCGTGATCAAGCGGGCGCAGTCGCTGTTGGACGCCGGCCGGAAAACCTCCCTGGCCGGCCGTATCGCCGGCGGCGCCGAGCTGACGCCCAAGCTCATTGCGGAAGAAGCCGCCGGCGGCGACGAGTTCTCGCTCGATATCGTGCGCGAGGTCGCCCGGGCGATGGGCGTCGGCACCGTCAACCTGATGCACACGATCGACCCCAACGGCGTGCTGTTCGGCGGCGCGATGACCTTCGGCGGCAACGAGACCGAGCTGGGCCGCCGGTTCCTCGATTGGATCAAGGCGGAGGTGGCCGAGCGTGCGTTCGCCGTCTTGGCCGAGAAGACGGTCATCGACTTCGCGTCCCTCGGCGGCGACGCCGGCTACATCGGCGCCGCCGGGATCGCCCGCGTCGAGCACCAGCGTCTCCGGGTGGAGTAAAGGGCGGCCGATAAATAACTTGCCGGATTCAAAAATAAAGGAGGGGGCACCTGCCCCCGGCCCATAACCAAACGAGCCAAGTGCCGGGGGCGGGTGCCCCCTACTTTCAATCCAGATCGGAAAGTTATTCTTCGGTCGCCCCTAAAGACCTGTCCCACGTCATTTCATCCACGTGGGGGAATGTGGCCCCCCTTTTGCCGCTGCGTAGAATAAGCTACATTTTCATGGATTGCATTTTGATTGCCGGTTTCCGGTTTTTTGGACCGTCAGGAGTGAAGGAGTAGCGAGTCATGATAGAAGTTCTCAAAAGCGAAGGCAAAGCGATCGGCATGAAGGTCAACGGGAAGCTCGTTCACGCCGATTACGAGAAGTTCGTTCCGATGCTCGAAGAGATCATCGAGAAGCACGGCAGCTTTCGCTGCTACTGCGAGATGACGGAGTTCGCGGGCATGTCGGCCCACGCCGTCTGGGACGAGATCAAGTTCGACATCAAGCACTGCGGCCAGATCGAGCGGTGTGCGGTCGTCGGCGAGAAGCACTCCCACGAGTGGATGACGAAGGTGGGTAACATGTTCTTTCCCAAGGCGACGATGAAGTACTTCGACGTTTCGGAGAAGGACGCGGCCTGGGAGTGGATCACCGAAGGGCTTTCGTCGGCGGGTTCGTGCGGATGCTCCTGTTCGGAGTAGACCCAAACGCTGCAAACGCGAACTTGCAGGACGGATTGTCAATCCGTCCGGTGGAGGCCGGAATGTGTTGTGAGATAGCTTCCAAAGGGGTACGTTTAGCAGCCCGTTGAAAAAGTCGGGGTCTGGTCCAATTTTCGGCAAGACAGCGTGTTTTTCACGTGAATCGTTGGCCGAAAACTTGGACCTGAACCCCTCGTTCCACTTCAACGGGCTGCTAAATCTGTTCCAGAATGGTTGCCAGAGGAGGATACCAGGGGTAAGTTCAGACCATTCGCCAAAAAACGACGGTCCACCCGCTCTAAACGGATTGACAATCCGTCCTACAATTCCTTTTCTGCAACTGACAGATATACTTTCCGCAAGTGATAACCCTGTGCGGCAAACCCGACGGGACCGGTAAAAGTTGCCTCCTCTACCTGCCGCGGAACGAACCCGACTTGCTGGACGACCCCCGGGTATCCTGATATGATAAGCATTTGGAGAATTGTGCCTCACACAGAAGGTCCTGCCGGATGTACCCACAAAGGGGGGCAAGATGTCGGACGCGTTCGATCCCTATTACACATGGCTGGGCATTCCGCCCGCAGAGCAGCCGGCCGATTACTACCGGCTGCTGGGCGTCAAGCCGCTGGAAGAGAACCTCGATGCCATCGAGAACGCGGCGGACCGCCAAATGGCCCATCTGCGTACGTTGCAGTCGGGCAAGCACAGCACCCTTTCCCAAAAGCTGCTCAACGAGGTCGCCGCCGCCAAGGTGACGCTGTTGAACCTGACAAAGAAGACCGAGTACGACCAGTCGCTGCGGCAGAAGCTGAAACCCAAAGCCGCCCCAAAAGACAGGGCGGCCAAAGCCACTCTTCCCATGGCGGATCCCCTGTCTGACGATGCGATACCCAGACCCGATTTTGTGAAGGAGCCCCCCCAAAAAACGCCCAATACCGCCCGCAAACAACAGGCCGTCACCGGGGCGGCCATCGGGGGAGGCGTGTTCGTCTTGTTGCTGATCGCGTTTCTGGTGTGGCGGGCAAGCGGCCCGAACGAGACATCGCCTGACGAACTCGCGGCAGGAGACGGTTCGGCCGTCGGGCAGCCGGGCGAGTTGCACGCGCCGCCGCCACCCGCAGAGGCCCCGTCCGAAACTCCGCCGGGCGGCAACCCCGTTGCACCCGGCGTACCGGAGACTCCGCCGGAGCCGGCACTCTCCCTGGCCGACGTTCCATGGACCAACGTCTTGGAGCACGTCAACCTGACGAGCAATGCCGGCGGTCCGGGAAGTTGGACACAAGACGGTGGCGAACTGACGCTCACCGGCGGCACATCCAAGGGCTTGGTGCTTCCCGTTCACATCGAGGGCCAGTACGATCTGCAAATGGAACTGACCCGAAACGTTGGAGACGACCCGGTAATTGTCCACCTGCCGGTCGGTAATCGATGTTGCACCTTGCGCCTCGGTATGCGGTGGAGAAAGGACAGATGCGCGCTTATGGGAATGAGCGCGGGCCCCGAGTTTAGTGAGAAAGGAGCGAGCTTGGGCGTGGGTGCGAGTCGTCGGCTCGACGTGACCGTGCGACTGGAGGCCGACATCGCGAGCATCGAGACGTTGCTCGATGGGCAGCGGGCCGTTGCGTGGGCCGGAAATGTGACAGAACTTGCCGCCCCCACTGCAAGTCCAAACCGGTTGAGGCTTGCCGGGGGTGTGGGGCGGGGTGGAAACATTACCACCAATAGTTCCGTCACGTTTCACACCCTGCGGATTCGCAGTACGCAGGAGACGCCGGTGGTGGCAACGACGGAACCGGAAGAACCGGTCATCGGAACCCCGGGTGAGGCCGTGGCGCAGGCCCCGGTTGAGACGCCGGTTGTCGAACCGCCGAAGCCGGTGAAACACCCGGTTCCGCCACCTGAAGAACAGAAGCGGATTCTCGCCGCCCTGGAAGAACTCTACGGGCTGAGCAAGGCCAAAACGGCCGAGGAGAAAATCAAGCTGGCCAAGGAGCTGCTCGAGCTGGGCGGCGACCCGAGCGGGATTCCCGCCGAGCGGTTCGTAACGCTCCGAAAGGCCATGGATCTTGCCCGCGAGGCTGGGGACGCCCGGTTGATGCTCGCCGCGGTCGATGCCATGGGGACCGCCAATATCGATGTCAACCTTCTGGACGCCAAGGGCACCGTCTTCGCGCAGTTCGCCGAAACGGCAAAAGACCCGGCCGTCATCAAGTCACTGATGGAGAACCTTCCGCCGTTAGTCGAGGCAGCGGTGGCCGAAAAGCGATACGACGTGGCCTACAACGCGGTGAAGGCCGCCCATAAGGCATCGGCGCGCCCGACCGGCTTGGCGTATCGCAAAGAGCTGTCGGACAAGCTCAAGGAAATGGAAGGGCTCCGCAGGGAGTTGGCGGCGGTCCAGCAGGCGGAAGCCTCGCTGCAAACAAATCCCGACGACCCGGCCGCCAACCTGCTGGTCGGCCGCTGGTACTGCTTCGACAAGGGCAACTGGGACCGGGGGCTGCCCTTTCTGGCCAAGGGAAGCGACGCCCAACTGAGCCAGGCCGCCTCGAAGGAACTCACCCCGCCGGCCGACCCCGAGGCCATGGTTGCCCTGGGCGACATCTGGTGGGGAATGGCCGAGAAGGCGCCCGAAGACCAGAAAAAAACCCTGTATGCGCGCGCCGGGCATTGGTATGGGAAAACCGAGGGCAAGCTCACCGGCGCGCTGGCAAAGCTCAAAGTCGAAAAGCGGCTCGGCGAACTCGCCAAGATCGACCCCAAGATGGCCGCCGAGATGGGTGTGGTCAAGCCGGGGTCGCCGCTGCCGGTCGGACGCTGGATCGACCTGCTGCAATTCGTGCCGGCCGACAAGGGCTGGCAGCGCGAAGGCGACGCACTCGTGTTGCGCGAGGTGAGGGAAGGCACAAGGACCTTCCCGGTGGTCTTCAAAGGAGATTACGATTTGCAGGTCGACTACACGCGGTACTCGGGCTCCTACCCCGTCAACGTCGCCTTGCCGATTGGAGAACGGGTGTGCGAGCTGGGGCTGGACTATCAGGGCACCAGCGGGCTGGGACGCATTGACGGGGAAAGATGGTACAGGAATTCGACCAGCCAAAAGCACGCGTGGGAACTCGGAAAGAAATACAGCATCCTGAGCAAAGTCCGCATGACCGGCGAGAACGTGACTATCGACGTCCTGCGAGACGGGCAGCCGCTGGTCAATTGGAGCGGTAAGCCGGCGTCGTTGGAAGCTCACCAGCCAAGGGAGCAGGGGGACCCCAATACGCCGCACCTAAAGTTCTACAAAACCGACGGAACACTGCACGCTGCGCGGACACGGCTCGTTTCCGGCAATGGCGGGCTGCTCGACGCCGAAGGGAAGATCCCGGCCGAAGTGCTCGCCGCCGGTACCGGGAAGCCGGGAACGGCGATCGACCCGTTGAGCTTCGTCCCCGGCGGAGGAGCCAAGCAGAACGAGAAGGGCGCCTGGGAACTCACCGAACGTGAGCATCAGCTCCGTCTGGCAAAGCCGGTCGAGGGCCCCTGGATCCTCGATTTCGATTTCGTCCTGCCGAAGAATGAGCAGGGACTTACCGTGGCCTTCGGCGAACAGGGCCGGCTGACTCTGACGATTCTGGCCAATTACCACTGCGCGATCCGGTGGCGCGGCGGAGAAGGCAGCTATCTGGCCAAACTCCCGCGGGAAGGGACCAGACTGCTCCAGCCGGGCAAGGCGTTCCACGCCCGGCTTATGGTCGGACCGGGTGGGGCCGCGCTGCTGATCAACAACGTGCCTGCCCTGCAGGCAACCGACAAACGCATCACCCCCAACGGGTCGATCACCATTACCGGCAGGCCCGCGGTGATTGCCAATCCGAAACTGACAGTCAAACCGGGCAAGCCCGTCAAACCGGGACTCGAACCGCATAAGCAAGCAATTCCCAAACCGAACAAGAACGCGATTCGCAGACCGCACAAGAAGAAGTAGAAGTGCTGCCTTGATGGGAACACCGGGCGATACGATCATGATCGAAGAAGTAGTCCAACTCGTCGAGGACGGCTCCGATCTTTCGATGGAGCAAATGTCCGAGACGATCGGCCAAATCATGGAAGGCCAAGTGGAAGAGGACCTGATCGCGAGGCTCTTGAAGGCCCTGCACGAAAAGGGCGAAACGGTCGCCGAAGTGGCCGGGGCCGCCCAGGCAATGCGACGGAAGATGACCCCCATCCGGACCGGCCGGATCGATTGCATCGACGTGGTCGGCACCGGCGGCGACGCCTCCGGCACATTCAACATCAGCACCGCCGCCGCGCTGGTGACCGCCGCCGCCGGCGTGCCCGTGGCAAAGCACGGCAACCGCGCCGTGACCAGCCGGAGCGGGGCCTCCGACGTCCTGGCCGCCTTGGGCGTCAACATCGAGGCCGAGGTGGCTGCCGTCGAGGCGTGTCTCGACGAGCTGGGCATCTGCTTCTGCTTCGCCCCGCTGTACCACAAGGCAATGAAGCACGTCGCCCCCGTCCGGCAAAAGCTGGGTACGCCCACGATCTTCAATATCCTCGGGCCGCTGGTCAATCCGGCAGGCGCTCCCTTCCAACTGCTCGGCGTCGGCCGTGCGGAACTGCGGCCCCTGCTGGCCGAGGCCATCGCCATGCTCGGCACCCGGCGGACGCTCGTGGTCCACGGCACCGACGGGCTCGATGAGGTCTCGCTCGGCGAGGCGACCGAGGTGACTGAGGCAACCGCCGAGGGGCTCCGCGAGTTTTCATGGACGGCGGCCGATTTCGGACTCGAGCCCGTGGGGATCGACGCGATGCAGGTTGTCGGCCCGGAGGAGAGCGCCGCGATGATCCGCGAAGTTTTCGCGGGCAAGTCCGGCCCGCCGCGCGACATCGTGGTGGCCAACACGGCCGCCGCGCTATGGACCACCGGCCGTGACGGATCGCTTACCGAGTGTACACGGCCGGCCGCCGAAGCCATCGACAGCGGCGCGGCCGCCGCACTCCTGGCCCGGCTTGCGGAGCGATCATGGGCAAATTGAGTCCGGCCACGTTGCGACTGGTATTGTTGGTATCCTGCGGCCACGCCCTGGTCCACATCTACGAACAGTCGCTGGGTAGCGTCGAGGAGCTGGCCGTCGAGGACAGTTCGTTCGACATCCCCGCCGACCGGCAGAAAAAGGTCTCCGGCGAGTTGGGGAATTGGCTGCGATTGCCGTTCGGATTCTGCGCATTTCTGTCCGGGTGGCTCGCCGATCGGTTCGGCGCGAAGCGGTTGTTGTTGATCTACCTTTTCGGATGCTCGGCGGCGGCCGTCATGGCATGGTACTCGCCGACGATATTTCTGCTGACCATGTCGATGTTTCTGTTGGGGCTCTTCGCCAGCATCTATCATCCGGCAGGCGTGGGGTTGATCACGCATCATACGAATCCGGAAAACCGCCCCATGGCGCTGGGGTATCACGGGATCTTCGGCTCGGCCGGGCTCGCCGCCGGGCCGCTGCTGGCCGGGCTGGTGTTGAACACCGGGGCAACGTGGCAGCAATACTATCTCGTGCTCGCCGTGCCCGGCACCGTGTTGGGACTGCTGTTTGTTGTGTTCCTTCCGCGCAACCACGAGGACCCACACGGGGCCGACCCGAGCAGTTCGTCCGACAGGCGCGACGACGACGCATACTGGTCGTCCTACGTGGTGTTGTTGAGCACGGCGTGCATGACGGGGATCGTCTATGCGGCAATCTTGCACTTCCTGCCGCGTTATTTGGGCGAAGCCGGCCTGACCGTTCCCGGCATTCCGGAGAAGAGCTTGCGGAACTACATAACGGCCGGCGTCTTGGTCTTGGGGATATTCGGCCAATACGGCGCAGGGCGGATTGCGCGGCCCGCGACGCTCGAGCGGCTCGTGGCCGGCTCGTTCTTTGCCGCCGCCCCGTGCGTGTTGTGGATGGCATCCGCGGAAGGACCTGCTCGCATCTGGGCCGCCGCGTTGTTCGCGCCGTTGTTTTTCATGCACCAGCCGCTCTACAACAGCATGATCGCCAAGTACGTCCCGCGGCGACGGCGGAGCTTGTGTTTCGGGCTGAGCTTCACGGTCGGGTTCGGCGTCGGCAGCTTCGGGCCGAACCTGGCAGGCCACATCAACAATTATGCGATCCTGTACAGTATCCTGGCTGCCATGCTCGCCGTCTGCGGCCTGCTGGCCCTGACCCTCTGGCGATGGCACGGCCCGGTACAAGAACCGTAGCAGGCACGCTCCGTGTGCCGTCCGCAACAAAAGTGAACTCGATGTACACCGACACGCGGGGAGATGGTAACCATGTTTAGAAAACACATCGGGCTGACCGCTCCGGTCATTCTTGCGGCGGCGGTCTTCGCCGCGTCCAGCCGTGCAGCCGAGAAGCCTGCAAAGGAAGTGCTCATCTTCCGCGACGCCTCGGTCGGGCCGGTCGCGTTTGCGGCGGGCGAAGTCCGAAAGGCCCTCGAACGAAACGGCTACCGCGTGGCCGAGAAGCCGCTCGAGGAGTTGGCCGGCACGCGCACGCCGCTTCGAGTTATGCTTGCAACGACCGATCAAAAAGCTGAAAAACAACCGCTGAAAACGGAACTCAGCGACCATGCCTACGTCATCGGAAAGCACGCCGGTCGAGACGGCACGACGTACGTGATCGGTGGCGGTGATCCGGCCGGCGTGATGTACGGCGGTTTGCACCTGGCCGAACAGATCCGGTTTGGCAAGGGCCTCCGCGGGATTGCCGACACATCCGGCCGCCCGCACCATCTGCGCCGCGGGCTGAAGATGAACATCCCGCTCGACGCCCGGACGCCAAGCTACGACGACACGGGCGACTCGGCCCAGCAGAACTACGAGCACATGTGGGACTTCGCCTTCTGGGAGGAATTCCTCGACGAGATGGCGCGCCACCGGTACAACACGCTGACGCTTTGGAACCCGCACCCGTTCCCGTCGCTGGTAAAATGCCCCGACTACCCCGACGTGGCGCTGGAGGACGTCTGCGTAACGACGCTGCGGCCGACGTGGAAGCCCGGGGCGTGGCGCGACCCGCAGCACGTCTACCCGGCAGTCTTCGATAATCTCAAGGTTGTGAAGAAGATGACCATGGACGAGAAGATCGCGTTTTGGCGCCGCGTCATGCGGCACGCCAAGAACCGCGGCATCGACGTCTACTTCATCACCTGGAACGTCCTGACCAACGGCACGCAAGGCAAGTATGGCATCACCGACGCCCAGGACAACCCGAAGACGATCGCCTATCTGCGGCAGTGTACCCGCGAGTTGATCCTCACCTATCCCGACCTTGCCGGGATCGGCGTCACCGCCGGCGAGAACATGCGGAAACGCAACGACGAGTTCTCGAAGGAGAAGTTTCTCTGGAAGGCGTACGGGCAGGGCGTGCTCGACGCCAAGAAGAAACAGCCCAAGCGCACCGTGCGGTTTATCCATCGCGTTTGGCAGACCGGCGTCGGCGAGGTGTTCGACGAGTTCGGCTCGAAATACCCCGACCCGTTCGAGCTGAGCTTCAAATACGCCAGGGCACACATGTATTCGTCCGCCGACCCGCCGTTTGCCGACAAGCTCTGCGAGGAAATGAAGCCGCACAAGGTGAAGTGCTGGTGGAACATGCGCAACGACGACATTTTCAATTTCCGCTGGGGCGACCCGGACTACGCACGCGAGTTCCTGCTGAATCTGCCCGAAGGCCAAACGGCCGGCTATCACATGGGCTCCGACGGCTACGTCTGGGGCCGCGAGTTCACGAGCCTAGAGCCTGAAAACCCGCGGGCGTTGGAGATCAAGAAGCACTGGTACAAGTTCATGCTCTGGGGTCGGCTCGGCTACAACCCGAAGCTGGACCGCAAGTTCTTCGAGCAGACCTTGGCGTTGCGATTCCCCGAAGCCCCAGCCGCCGAGTTGTACGACGCCTGGGCGACCGCGTCGCAAATCATCCCGCAGGTAACCCGTTTTCATTGGCAGAACTGGGATTTCCAATGGGCGGTCGAAGGGTGCATGGATCAGCGCCGCGGCTTCCACACGGTCGACGATTTCATCAAGATGGGCCCGATGGAGCGAAGCGGCATCGTCGGCATTCCCGAGTTCGTCGACCGCCAACTCGCCGGCAAGAAGGTCGAGGTGATCACGCCGCTCGACGTGGCCGAGAACCTGAATCAATATGCCTTCCTGTCGCTAAAGCACGTGGCCAAAATCCGCCAACAGACGCCCAACCCCGGCAAGGAACTCCGCCGGACGCTCGCCGACATTGAAGCCATGGCCTATCTCGGCAGCTACTACGCGGCCAAGATCCGCGGCGCGGTCGAATTGTGCATGTATCGAAAGTCGAAGGACACCGAACACAAGGCTGCCGCCGTGAAGAACCTCGAGCAAGCCGTCGAGCACTGGCAAGCCTATGCCAAAGTGGCCGCCGCCCAATACCGCCCCCAGTTGCTCGCCCGGACCCGGCGACTCGACTGGACGGCCACCACCGAAGACGTCAAGCGGGACGTCGAGATCGCCAGGCGTTCCACTTCCGAATGAAACCCAAGTTTAGCGGGCGGGCTTGCCCGCCGCTGACTCTGCAACGGAGATCTGTTATGCAACATAAAACGCGAACAATTCTGCTGATCATCTTCACCGCACTCTTTGCCGCCGACTGCTTCGCGGCCGACGACAAGCAGGGCAAATCGCCGATCGACGAATTGCCGCCGTATATCAAGCGTGTCACCCACTTCGGCCAACGGGCAGACTGGTCGCACGACGGGAAGCGGCTGCTGTTCATTGAAAAGACCTACGGCGACGTGTATGAGGTCGACCTGGCAACCGGTACGATCCGGCCGATGACGCACCATTACTACCACGAAGGCTACACCCGGGCGTTGTATCTGGCCAATGGCGACGTCCTGCTCTCCGGCGCCCGGCAGTTCGACGCGAAAAACCCGCACGCAAGCCGCAGCGAGAGGAACGCCGAACTCTGGGTGTTGAAAAAGGACCTTTCCAGCCCGCCGGTCCCGCTCGGCGAGAAGTGCAGCGAGGGCCCGGCCGTCTCGCGCAAGAACATGCGATTGGCCTGGACCCAGGGCGGGGCCTTTTACCTGGCCGACGTCGTTTATGAAGGCGGCAAGCCGAAGCTGGCCAACAAGAAAAAGATTCTCGACCGGGCCGACCTGCCGTTCAAGTGTGGACTCGAGACCCAGAACCTCCGCCCGCCCGACGAGAAGGAGTTGATCTTCAGCGCCTATGGCCACGGCAAGACCGAAGTGATGGGCCTGGACATCGCAACCGGCAAGGTCGTCAACTACTCGAAGGCCCCCAACCAGTACGACGAGCCCGAAGGCATCTGCCCCGACGGGAAGCACACGCTGGTCGAATGCGACGCCCACAACCCGAAGGGGAGCCAGCACATCGACATCTACAAGCTGGCCCTGGACGGCTCGGGCAAGTATGAGCGGATCACCCGTTTCGGCGACTACCCCGGCTACAAGGCCAGCAACCCGGTCGTCAGCGACGACGGCCGCTCGATCGCGTTCCAATTTGCCAAGATCGGCGACAAGGCCGGCGTCGGCCGGGGACTGTTGATCCTCGACCTGAAAGGGTTCGAAGAATCCAAGAAATAGCGGGTCCCGTCAAGAAATTTGGTAACACTTCAGCCATCTGAAGCAAGGTGTGAGAGGAGGAAAAATGGGAAGTAGGGGAAAAGGGAAATTGTCGATTCAAGAGTATGAGCTATCGTGGGAAGAAATCAATACGGACCGCTAACCCCCTAACTCCTAGTCCCCGGTCCCCAACCCCTAACCCTCACTCGGTCTTCCGCCGAATCTCGACTTCCTCGATGTCCGCCAGCGGCCGGCCGTCGGCTGTGCGACGGACGGATTGGAACGTGACCGTATTGTCGTCGACGCGGGTGAGAATGTCCAGGGCCTTCACTTCGCGTCCGTCCCGCAAAACGCCCGATTCCTTGATCGACCAGCGATTGCCCTTGCGCGTCCAGATTCCTTGCAGGATGTCGCCGTTGGAGTCGAACACCCAGGAGCGGATTTTCCCGGTCCGCGGGTCCCACCCGATGATTTGGGTGCCGCGAAGAACCGCATTGTCGTCGAGGCGGGAAACGAACTCGCGGATGATGAAATTCCTGTTGACGGTCCACCGGCACGAGCTGTGTACGGCGTGGCGATCCCCGCCGGCGGCGTCGGCCCACTCGCCGATCATCCATTCCAGCTCTTTGAGGTGCCCGTAGTTCGACGTTTCCGCAATGGCCACGTCGCGAAGGCTTTCGACAAGCCACTTTCCATCCCGCTTCACGTAGATGATCGTATAGCGGGCCTTGCCGGGCGATCCCGGCGGGGCGGGCACGACTTCCACCGTCCCGTCTTCAACGGCGACATCCGGCGCGACAAAGCGGATCGACCCAATGTCGATATTCAACCGGGGGTTCCCGGCCTGCGAAAAGAACTCGTCGAACTTCTTCTCGATGACCCCGCGGCCCCGGATCCGCTCGCCGCGGATGTTGATGAAATCGCCGTCCTCGGTCCAGTGGGCGGCCATCGCCGCGGCATCGCCGCGGTGGAACGCATCGAGATACGACTCGGCAACCCGGCGGATCGCCTTCTCGTCGTCCGATTGCACTTGGACCCCCTCGTCCGGTTGGACGGTGAGTTCCTGGCCGGAAACGGTCACTGCGCTCAGCAACAGCACGGCGGCGGCGGTGACCGCGAAGTGGGAATGTCTCATTGGATTCGCTCCTTGGGTAAGCATGTCATAAAACATAGCTCACGGTTTGTCCAGCAGTTGCAGCGTGACGGATATCCGGATGGTAGCGGTCGCTCGGGCCCGGTTCCGTGGCCGTTTTGAGGCCGCCGGCTTGCCTTGGGGGCAGAAACGACCTAAACTGCGGTAGGATCAACCACCCAGGAGCGACGAAGACATGCCACGCACAGCCCGGATCCGGCTCGTTCTGGCGATGAGCGTCATCGGCTGCCTGCCGATCGCTACGGCCACTGCCCAGCGGGGGCCCTATGGCTATGGCTACGGTTGGGGGGCGTATCCCTACAATCTCGACAGCGCCTACAACACCTCGCGCCGCATCGCCTCGCAGCAACATCTTGCAGCCCAGAAGCACGCGTTCCAGCAGAGCGCCCGGGTGCAGGAAGATATCCACGGCGCCCTTTCTTCCCAGGCTCGAAGCACTACCCAAGGCCTCGCCGCCCAGCAACAAGGCGCCCGTGACTGGTGGTTCAAGCAGGAACAGCGCAAGCTGGCCGAACGCAAGCAGCGGGATCAGCCACTTGCGGCCCTTCGCGCATCGGGGTCCGTCGATCCCAATGCGGCCGATCCTGCGGCAGTGGCGCCGCGCAAACTCGCTCGCCCGCAGCCCGAACCCGCGCAGCCCGGGGTGACCCCGTGGCCCAATTTGTTGCGGGATAGCCGTTTCGAGGCGTCCCGAACAAAGCTGGAAGCCGTCTTCCGCGAGTGGAAGTCGCCGAAGCACCCGCTGACGCCGGAGCAGTATCGCACGATTCTCGAAGGTATCAGCGAGATGAAGACGACGCTTCGGAACATGGCCCACGACATCACCGCCGCCGAGTACCTCGCCACGGAAAAATACCTCGACGGCCTCGTCTACGAAGCCCGCGCAGCGGTCCGGAAGGTGGAGAAACCCAAAGCCGTGCCCGCAACAACCGGTGAAGCGAAGCCGGGCGCGTGAAACCTTTCCCCACGACGCCGACGCGAGTCAAACGCCTTTGGCGCTGCGGCGCATCAGGTCGGACGTCGAACACTCGCGCACCGGCGAGTAGCCCCTCAACGGCAAGATGTGTTCGTGTACCGCGTCGATGATGTCCGACGGCTGCGGGAAGAACGCGTCCTCGACTTCGTCGGCGGGTGTGATCCAGTTGCGGCTGCCGACAATGACGGGCGGGCCGTCGAGGTCGTCGAAGGCGAATTGCGTGATCTTCGATGCGAACGTTTGCAGCGCGCTGCCGCGCTCGCACGCGTCGGACGTCAACACGATCTTGCGGGTCTTCTTCACCGACTCGATCACCTTCTCGAAATTGAAGGGCACGATGGTGCGGGCGTCGATGATCTCGCAGGAGACGCCGTGCTTTTCTGCAAGCTCACCGGCGGCATCGAGCGCGCGGTAGAGCGTTGCCCCGATCGAGAGGACCGTCAGGTCGTTGCCGCTGCGCTTGACGTCCGGTTCGCCGAAGGGGATTTCGTACGCGCCTTGCGGCACGCCGCCTTCGTGGAACAGCTCGGGCATGTCGTAGATGCGCTGACTCTCGAAGAACACGACCGGGTCGGTGCCCAGCAGAGCCGAATACATCAGGCCCTTCGCGTCATAGGGCGTTGCGGGGAATACGACTTTCAGCCCCGGGATGTGCGTACACATGCTGGACCAGTCTTGGCTGTGTTGCGCGCCGTATTTCGCGCCGACCGAAACCCGCAACACGACGGGCATCTTCAACAGACCGCCGGACATCGACTGCCACTTGGCGAGCTGGTTGAACAGCTCGTCGCCGGCGCGGCCCATAAAATCGCAGTACATCAGCTCCGCCAGGGGCCGGCCGCCTTCCAGCGCATAGCCGACGGCGGTACCGACGATGGCGCCTTCGCTGATCGGGGAGTTGAACAAACGGTGATGCGGCAGCGACTCGGTCAACCCGCGGTATACCGCGAACGCGCCGCCCCAGTCGCGGTTCTCCTCGCCGTAGGCGATCATGGTCGGATCGGCGTAGAAACGGTCGATGATCGCTTCGAACAACGCGTCGCGGATGCCGATGCACCGTTGCTTCGGCAGCGGCTTGCCGTTGTCGCCCAGGCCGCTGCGGCTGCGCCGCGCAAGCTGCTTCACGCGGGGGTTCTCCTCGATGGGGATGCGCACGTCCGGCATGCCTTCCCCCGTCTTCTCCAGGCGCGTGTTGGAAAACATCGCTTGCTCGAGCAGGCAAGCGGTCTTCTTCAGATCCGCGTGCGGCGAGATGTCCAGATCGATTGCCTTGTTGTAGGCCTTCAGGATGATCTCGTCGACCCGCGCCTGCGTCTTGTCGATGTCCTTTTGCGTGCAGGCGCCGGCCTCGATGATGTTTGCGGCAAAGGTCCTGATCGGATCGAACTCCTGCCACGCCTCGACCTCATCCTTTTCGCGGTACGAGCTGGCGTCCGACGGCGAATGACCGCTGAACCGATACGTCAGGGTATCCAGCAGCACCGGGCCGTCGCCGCGCGCGATGATTTCCTTCTTGCGGCGGATGGCGTCGACGACCGCCAGCGGGTTGTATCCGTCGACCCGTTCCGCGTGCATCTGATCGGGCGTCAGGCCGGCGCCCATGCGGGCGAGCACCTTGAATCCCATCGTTTCGCCGACCGGTTGGCCTCCCATGCCGTAGAAATTGTTCACGAAGTTCATGATCAGCGGCAAGCCGCCGCGATGGTTTTCGTCCCACAGCTCCTTGAACTGATCCATCGTCGCAAAGCACAACGCTTCCCAGGTAGGACCGCAGCCGGCCGACGCGTCGCCGATGTTCCCGATCACGATGCCGGGCCTCTTGTGTACGTGCTTGAACAGCGCCGCGCCCACGGAGATGTCGGCCGAACCGCCGACGATCGCGTTGTTCGGATAGATCCCAAACGGCGGAAAGAACGCGTGCATCGAGCCGCCGAGGCCCTTGTTAAAGCCGGCCTCGCGCGCAAAGATCTCGGCCAGCGCGCCGTAAACGAGATAGTCGACGGCCAGGTCCTTGACGTCACCCGCCGCGTCCTTCTCGACGACGCGCAGACAATCGCCGTCGAAGTATTCTCGCATGATCTTCATCATCGCGTCGTCGTCGAGCTTCTGAATTGCCGACAAGCCTTTCGCGAGGATCTCGCCGTGCGAACGGTGCGATCCGTAGATGTGGTCGTCGACGCCCAGCAGAAACGCCTGACCGACGGCCGCTGCTTCCTGCCCGATCGACAGGTGCGCCGGCCCGCGATGGTTGTATTGGATGTCCTTGTAGTGTCCCTGCTTCTTGACCGAATCGAGCATGCTCTCGAACGTGCGGATGATCATCATGTCGCGCTGGATGCGGACGAGGTCGTCTTTCGTGACGTCGCCGGCTGCCAGTTCGTCGGTCACGGTTCTGTCGTACTGATTGACCGGGATCGGCGCGAACTCGACGGAGCTTTTCGCACGGGTCTCGGCCGGGTCGATCATTAGTTCTTTAGGCATGGCTTTGTTAGTTCTCCGCTTCCCCGGGAAAGATTACTTCGATGTTTTTCTCTTCAAAAAACCGCTTCCACTGTTGATCCGGTTTGCGGTCGGTCACGAGCTTGTTGATCCACGGCCAATCGACGATCTGGAACAGCGATGCGCCGCCGAACTTGCTGCTATCGACCAGCAGCACCGCCTCGCGTGCGTTCTCGACGACGAGGCGGTGCAGATGAGCGCTTGCAACGTCGCTGGCCGACGGGCCGAAATCCATGCTGAAACCGTCCGCGCCGACGAACGCCACATAGCCGCGCACCTGATTCAGCGTGCTCATCGCCATCGGGCCGACGGTGTCCATCCGGTCGGGGCGATATTCACCGCCGATCAGGAAAACGCTGAGTCCCGGCGCACTCAGTTCCAGCGCGAGTCGCGCACTATTGGTCAGCACCGTCACTCCGTGCATCTTCTTTAAGTAAGGAACCATCTCGGAACAGGTGGTCCCCGAATCAAGGAACACCTGATCGGCGTCGAGCACCAGCGACGCCGCCAACCGCCCGATGATTCGTTTCTCGTCGACGGCCCGAAGCTGCTTGGCCCGAAATGAGAAGTCCCTCTTTCGAGTTAAAGTAGCCCCCCCATGAACGAGCAGCAATTCGTCCTCGTCTGCTAATGCCTTTAGGTCGCGACGCACGGTCGCCCCGGACACGTCCATCGACGCGGCTAGCTCCTTGACCGTAACATGTTTCCTATCAAGGAGTTGCGCAATGATCTTTTTGCGGCGTTCTTCCGTGGCTTGACTCATGGCGGACCTCGTGTTACTCTAAACGATCATCTGCCTGCACACAGTTAATACAAAATCGACAGAAAAATCAATAGGCTGCGCACAATTTTGATCAAATTAGCTTGATTTATGAAGGAAAGTCTTTAATTAGTACCTGTTGCGGAAAGCCGGATTCTCGGGTGCCATGCCCACGCTCGCGTGGGCATGTAGCGGTTTCTTGCGGGATTCACGACATGCCCACGCAAGCGTGGGCATGGCACCCAAAGCGTGGGCATGGCACCCAACCGCAACAGAAACTAATTAGTTTCCGGATCGCTCCCCGCCCCAAATGACGGACGTGGCGCGGTCGGAGGACATGAGCATGCAACCAATCACCTTGCCGCAGTTGGCCGACGGCGTAATCGCCGCCACCGTTGTCCGCTGGCTGAAACAGCCCGGTGATGTGTTTGCCGCGGGCGATGCGCTGGTGGAATTGGAGATCGAGGATGCCCTGGTGTACCTCGAAGCATCGCAACCGGGCACGCTTGTGCGGGTCCTTGCTCAGCCGCGCGAGACGGTCGGTGTTGGCGCCGAACTGGCTCAAATGGAGGTGGACGGCACGCCGTCGCCGCAATCCAATCCGGAGACGCCCGCGACGCAACTGCCTCCCGGCGCACCCGAGGCCCCCATCCCCGGAACCTCCGGAACCGTCACGCCCATTCTGATGCCGCAGGCCGGCAACACAATGGAAGAGGGGACCATGGTGTCGTGGAAGGTGACCGAAGGCGACCGGATCGAGGTTGGTCAGGTCATTTGCGAGATCGAAACCGACAAGGCCACGATCGACTATGAATCGCCGGAAGCCGGGCGTTTGGCCCGCATCGTGGCCCCCGAAGGCGAAATAGTTTCCGTCAAGGAGCCGATTGCTTTCCTTGCGGACAACAATAGCGACGTCGATGCGTATCTGGCGAAGAGGGGGACAGCGGCGGCGGTTGCGGCGGCCCCGTCGGCGGGCGCCGGTGCCGGCTCGTCCGCCGGCGCCGTGGCCGTTGCGGAGGAAGCGCGCGTTGTCAGCGGTCCCTCACCGGTCACCGCCGAAGGCCGGATCAAGGCCTCGCCTGCGGCGCGAAAAATCGCGGCCCGGCGCGGATTGGACCTCGCGTCGATCGGCCCGGGCAGCGGTCCCGGCGGGCGGCTCCTTTCGACCGACGTCGAGGGGGCAAAGGCCGCAGTGGCCGCCTCGGCCGACGGCGAAGCGATTCGCCGCCCCATGTCGAAGATGCGCCGCGCAATTGGGTTGAACCTGCAGAGATCGAAACAGAGCATACCGCACTTCTACATCCGCATGACCATCGATGCCGGGCCGCTGTTTGCTTACTATCGCGAACAGAAGCCGCAGACGAACTGCACGGTAAACGACTGTGTGGTGCTGGCCGTCGGCCGGGCGATGGCGGAATGCCCCGGCGTGCGCAGCCAGATCGACGGTGACGAGATTGTCGAATTCCCGCACGCAAACATCGGCATCGCCATCGGTGTGGAGGACGGGCTGGTCGTACCCGTGGTGCGGAACGTCGACACGCTGACGCTCGCTCAGCTTGCGACCGAGACGAAGCGAGTCGTCGAAAACGGCCGCAACGGCAAACTGGAGAACATTGGGCAGGGCAACTTCACCATCACCAACCTCGGCATGCTCGGCATCGAGGAATTCGGTGCGATCATCAACCCGCCCGAGTCGGGCATCCTTGCGATAGGCGCCGTGCGCGAAGCGGCGGTCGTCGATGACGGCACGGTGCGTCCCGGCCGTGTGATGACGATGACGCTCAGCGCCGACCACCGTATCGTCGATGGCCTGCTTGCCGCGAAGTTCCTCGGGCGGCTGAAAGAGATTCTGGAGAATCCAAGCGAAGAGTTGAGTTGAGCACCAATGACTAATAACCACTTCGACATCTTCGTCATCGGAACCGGCCCCGGCGGATACATCGCCGCGTTGAAAGCGGCACAAATGGGCGCGCGGACGGCCGTCGTCGAAAAACACCACCTCGGCGGCACGTGTTTGAACTACGGCTGCATCCCGTCGAAGGCACTGTTGTCGTCCGCGGAAATGCTCCACAACGTGCAGCACGCCGGCACGTGGGGCGTTACCGTCGACGGCAAAATCGGTTTCGACTGGAAGAAAATCACCACACACAAGAACAGGGTCCTTCGCCAGCTTCGCGGCGGCATTGCCGGCTTGTTCAAGGGACGCTGCGTCACGCATTTGCAGGGCTGCGGCACTTTCGATTCCGCCGGGCGCATCGTGGTGACGCCGGAGGACGGAACGCCGCAGGCAGTAACCGCGGACAAAGTGATCGTCGCGACGGGGTCCGTCCCGATGCGGATTCCAGACTGGCCGGACGATCCGGCCGTCTGCACGTCGGACGAAGCGGTTCACTGGGCGACCCTGCCGAAAAAGCTCCTGATTGTCGGCGGGGGCGTGATCGGCTGCGAGTTCGCGTGCATGATGCAGGCCTTCGGCGTCGACGTGACCGTCGTCGAGATGCTGCCGAACCTGTTGCCGACGCTCGATCACGATCTCGGCAAGGCGCTGATGGCGATCTTCAAGAAACGCGGGATCACGTGCTACCTCGACACGAAAGTCGAGGAGGTTGACGTTGCTTCCGGCAGCGGAGCCGTCAAGACGCGGCTGCGGGGCGGCGAATCGCTCCAGTTCGATCGCGTGCTGGTCGCGACCGGCCGGCGTCCGAACACGAATGAGTTGGGGCTGAACAACGCCGGAATTCAAACAGACAGCCACGGGTTCGTTCCGGTGAACGACCAGATGGAGACGAACGTGCCGGGACACTATTGCATCGGCGACGCGAACGGCCGGTGCATGTTGGCCCATGCCGCGTCGGCACACGGCGTGGCTGCCGTTGAGAATGCTCTCGGGCACCCGAAGGCGTTTGACTCGCCGATACCGTCGGCCGTTTACACCTTTCCCGAAGTGGCTGCGGTGGGGCTGAGCGAACAGGAGGCAAAGGAACAAGGGCTGCCGATCGCGATCGGGCGGTTTCCGATCGGGCACCTCGGCAAGGCCATGGCCGCGCGCCACCCGGACGGTTTTGTCAAGATGATTCGCCATCGTGAGACAGGCCAGTTGATCGGCGCTCACATGATCGGTCAGAATGCCACGGAGTGCATCGCGGCGGCGACGGCGCTCTTGCACCAGAAGGTATCGATGCACGACGTTGCGGAAACGGTATGGGCACACCCGACAATCAGCGAGGCGATCAAGGAGTCGGCCGAGGATGCGCTCTGCATGGGCCTGCACCTGCCGCCGCGGAAGATCATTCGGGCGACGGTTGGGGGCTAGGGGTTAGGGGTTGGGGGTTGGGTGGAAAGTAAGCATATAAAGCCGCGACCGGTGGTCGCGAAAAAGCGGGGATCGGGGGTTGGTAGCAGAAATGGGCCGACAAGTCGCTGAAGCGCTCGACGCACTGCGGAGGCTCGGAACGCCGGACGGGATGCGTTCGTTGGCCCGGCAGGGCTACGGCCCGCAATCGCCGCCGCGAGTCAACGCCCACATTCATTTGCCGCCGAACTTCTCCGCCTTCCAGAGCACGCAGGAGGCGGTCAACCTTGCGGCGGAGCAGCAAATCGGCGTGCTCGGCGTCAGCAACTACTACGACTTCGAGGTTTACGGCGATTTCGTTGCGTCTGCCCGCCGCAAGGGCATCTTTCCGCTGTTCGGCCTGGAGATCATCTGCATGGACAACGCGCTGCGCGACGCGGGGATCAAGCTGAACGACCCGGGCAATCCCGGCAAGATCTACATCTGCGGCAAGGGGATCACGCGTTTCGACGAAATGACCCCCGAGGCGGCCCGGCTGACCGGCGTCATCCGCCGGAACGATTCAGTCCGCATGGCAAAGATGATCGAGCGGATGGAACAAATCTTCACCGAGCGCGGTCTGGCGACGGGTGTCGATGAAGAGGCGGTCGTCGAAATGATCGTTGCCCGCCACGGCAGCGACCCGGACGCCGTCTATTTGCAGGAGCGGCACCTTTCGCAGGCCTTTCAGGAGGCGTTGTTCAAAAAGGTCGAGCCGGAAAAGCGGCTCGAACGGCTCAGTTCGATTATCGGGGCCGAGACGAAACTGAAAAACCCCGAAGACTCCGTCGCGATCCAGAACGAAATCCGTTCGCACCTGATGAAGTCGGGCCAACCGGCGTTCGTCGAAGAAACGTCCATCAGCTTCGAGGACGCGTACCGACTGATCCTCGAACTCGGGTGTATTCCGGCCTACGCGGTGGTTGCCGACGGCGCATCGCCAATTTCTCAGTTCGAACGGTCGCCGGATGCGTTGATCGACTCCGTCAAGGAGTGGAACATGCACGCCGTGGAGTGGATACCGCCACGCAACACGGTCGGCGTGCTGTGCGACTACGTCCGGAAGATGCGGGCCGCCGGACTGGCCATCACGGCGGGCACGGAACACAACTCGCTCAGCCTGGTCCCGCTCGACCCGTTCTGCAAGGACGGCGAGGTACCCGACGATATCCGCGCGATCTTCTGGGAAGGCGCCTGCCTTGTGGCGGGGCACCAGTTCCTGACCCTGCACGGCGAGTGCGGGTTTGTCGACGGCCGCGGGAACCCAAATCCGAATTACGCGTCGGCGGACGAACGTATCGGGGCGTTCGCGAAAATCGGCGCCGCGGTGATACAGCAATATTACGAGGGGTGTTCGGTAGACTAATACCAGAGTGTTACAAAGCCGCGACCAGCGAGGCTGTGACTTTTGGGCGTTTGACACGTTCAGTCTGTAGGGAACGCCCTCTGTGGCGTTCCGGGAAGCAGCAACGAGCGTGTTTTCCGGGTTTCGGAACGCCACAGAGGGCGTTCCCTACAAAAAGTCACAGCCCCAGTGGTCGCGGAGAAGCGGGGCCATAGAATGCGAACGAGAAGCCTGAGTATGGCACTCTTTGGTGCAAGACAGAACGACGTGGCTGGGCTTACACCACCACTCCGCGACCACTGGTCGCGGCTTTGCATACAGATTCCAGATTGACGACTTGAGGAGGTGACCTTGACCGCGATGACCACTACCGACTGGCCAACCTTTACCACGGACGACGATCCGCTCGAGGTGATCGTCAAGCTTTCGCGCTTTTATGGCTCCGATCCGTCGATTGTGCTGGCCGGCGGCGGCAACACGTCGTGCAAGATTGAGGACCGGTTGTACGTGAAGGGCAGCGGCACTTCGCTGGCGACCATGACCCGCGACGGCTTTGTGAAGATGGACCGCGGCAAGCTGAGCGAGCTGGCCGGGGCAACGCTCGACGAGGATCCGACCGCGCGCGAGGCCCAGTACAAGGAGTCGATCACCGGCGCGCGGTGCGAGCCGGAGAAGGGCCAGCGCCCGTCGGTCGAGGTGCTGTTGCACCACCTCGTGCCGGGCAAGTACGTCATACACAGCCACGCGACGGTGGCCGAAACGCTCACGTGCCACACCGGCGGCCGGGCCCTCGCCGAGGAAATCTTCGGCGACGACATCCTCTGGGTGCCGTACGTCGATCCCGGGTTCATGCTCGCACGGGAATTGAAGCAGGCAATCGAAGACTACCCCGCACGCACGGGCCGCGAGCTGCCCAAGGCGATCCTGATGGCCAACCACGGCCTGATCGTTACCGGTGACGACCCCGAAGCGATCCGCACGAACACCGATGAGGTTCTCGGCAAGATCGCCGCGCGGCTCGGCAAGGATTGGCAGATGAAATCGTTCGGCGAAGTCACGCGTCTCGGCGATGCAAGCGCGATCGTGCGAAAGATGGGGCCCTCGCTGCGCGCTCTGCTGGCCGAAGATCCCGCCGGGCCGTTGAAGGTCGTTACGTTCGACGATTCGGACATTGCGCTCGGTTTGACCGGAGCGGAAGCCGGCAAGCCGGCAGCGTGTGCCGGACCGTTGACACCGGACCAGATCGTCTACTGCAACAGCTTCCCCCTCTGGTTCGAACTGAACGACGGGGAAGACGAGGATGCGTTGATCGCCCGGCTGCGCGACGCGATAGATGGGCACGTTCAGGAAACGCGATTCCCGCCGAAGGTCGTGCTCGTGCGGGGCGTGGGACTGTTTGCGGTCGGCGACGATTTCAAGACGGCCAACATCGCGCGCGAAGTGTACCTCGACGCGATCAAGGTCATGGGGGGCGCGACGCGGCTCGGGGGCGTAAGCTACCTGGCCGAGGCCCAGCGCCGATTCATCGAAGACTGGGAAGTCGAGGCCTATCGCAAGAAGGTTGCCGCGGCCGGGGCCGCCGGGGCCGGGCGGCTGAAGGGCAAAGTGGCCGTCGTGACCGGGGCCGCCCAGGGCGTCGGGCTGGAAATCGCCCAGGGTCTCGCCGGCGAAGGGGCCCACGTCGTCCTGACCGACATCAACGAACAGGGCGCCGCCGGTGCCGCCGAAGACCTGTGCGAGGAACACGGCGTCGGGCGCGCGATCGGTCTGCCGATCAACGTGACCGATGGCGGGTCCATCGCGGCGTGCATCGACCGGGCCGTGCGCGCGTACGGGGGGTTCGACGTTTTCATTTCGAATGCCGGCGTATTGAAAGCCGAATCGGTCAAGACGCAATCGGCGAAGGATTTCGGGTTTGTTA
Organism: uncultured Planctomycetaceae bacterium; assembly: GCA_964547995.1. Classification (GTDB taxonomy): domain Bacteria; phylum Planctomycetota; class Planctomycetia; order Pirellulales; family Thermoguttaceae; genus CAZJRB01. The sequence goes on from CAZJRB010000058.1 coordinate 31,714, forward strand.
CCGACGTGAACTACAAGGGCTACTTCCTGTGCGTTCAGAATGCCGCGCCCGTTCTCGCCACCCAGCACAAGGCGAACCCGGCCTGCACGAGCGACATCATCCAGATCAACTCGAAGTCGGGGCTTGCCGGTTCGAACCGCAACGCGGCGTACGCGGGCAGCAAGTTCGGCGGGATCGGCCTGACGCAGTCGTTCGCGCTGGAGCTGATCGACGACGGCATCAAGGTCAATTCCATCTGCCCCGGCAATTTCTTCGACGGCCCGCTATGGTCCGATCCGGAGAGCGGCTTGTTCGTGCAGTACTTGCGGGCCGGCAAGGTGACCGGCGCGAAGACCATCGGGGACGTGCGCCGCGCCTACGAAGCCAAGGTGCCGATGCGGCGGGGTTGCACCACGGATGCCGTCATCACGGCGATCTGCTATCTGATCGAGCAGCAATACGAAACGGGTCAGGCCCTGCCGGTGACGGGCGGGCAGGTGATGTTGAGGTGAGTGCGCGGGGGAGGATGGAGTGATGGAGTGATGGAATCGCGGATTGGTCGCCCCCAACACTCCACCATTCCACTACTCCAAATCGCTCCTCCCAGAAAGGCGTTGTGAATCAATGACTTCCGAGACACGGACATTACCCGAGACGCAATACGCGGTGCAGCTCGTCGGTCCCGGCGAGCTGAGGCTGAACACGTCAAAGCCGGTGCCGACGCCCAAGCCGCACGAGATATTGGCGAAGGTCGAGGCGGTCGGGTTGTGCTTTTCCGACTTGAAGCTGCTCAAACAGCACCACAAGCACGCCCGCAAGACCGAGGTCGTCGCCGGAATTGATCCGGACGTCCTCAACGGTATCCAGAGCTACGTTCCCGGCAACATGCCCGCGGTGCCGGGCCACGAAGTCGTTTGCCGGATTGTCGTGGTCGGCGATCGGGTGCGGCATCACCGGGTCGGCGAGCGGTGCCTTGTGGAGACCGACTATCGCTGGATGCCGACCGCGAGCGGTTCCAACGCGGCATTCGGATACAACTTTGAGGGCGGCCTGCAGGAGTATACGTTGTTTGACGAACGTGTCGTCATCGAGCCGGGTGGCGAGCGGTTCCTGATCCCGGTAACCGAGGAAAAAAGCTCCTCGGCGGTGGCGCTCGTCGAGCCGTGGGCGTGCGTCGAGGATTCCTACGTCACGCGCGAGCGGAACACGATCAAACCCGGCGGCCGGTTGCTCGTCGTCGTGGCCGACGGCCGCGAGGCAAAAGGCCTGGCCGGCTGCTTCTCGCCGGACGGTAAACCGGCCGACGTGCAAACCGTTTCGCCCGGCGCGGTCACCGATCTCCCTGACGAGAGTTTTGACGACATCGTCTATTTCGGTTCCGACAAGGCGACGATCGACGTGCTCAACGACAAGCTCGCCGCGAAGGGCATCATGAACGTCGTCCTCGGCGGCGAGAGAATAGGCCGTCCGGTGTCGGCCGGCGTCGGACGCGTTCACTACGGCATGACGCGATGGATCGGTACGACCGGCGACAATGCAGCCGAGTCGTACCGGCACATCCCGGCCAACGGCGAGATTCGCGAAAACGAAAAAATCCTTGTCGTAGGTGCGGCCGGGCCGATGGGGCAGATGCACGTGATTCGCAGCCTCTGTCTGGGGCTGCCGGGCGTGAGCGTCGTCGGCACCGATTTCGACGATTCGCGGATCGAGTCGCTGCGGCCCAAGGCCGAACCGCTGGCGAAGGCCGGCGGCGTGCCGCTGCGGCTGCTCAATCCGCAGACCGAGCCGCTCGACGAAACGTTCTCGTATTTCGCGTTGATGGCTCCGCTGGGAGCCCTGGTGGCCGATGCGATCCGGACGGCCGACGACGGGGCGATCGTCAACGTCTTCGCCGGCATCCCGGCCCCCACGAAGCACGATCTCGACCTCGACGCGTACATCGAAAAACGCATGTTCATGTTCGGCACCAGCGGTTCGACCCTGGAGGACATGCGCATCGTGTTGAGGAAGATCGAGCGCGATCACTTCGATACGGACATATCGGTCGACGCGGTCAGCGGCATGGCGGGGGCGATCGACGGCATCGCCGCGGTCGAGAACCGCACCCTGGCCGGAAAGATCATTGTTTACCCGATGTTGCACGACGTTGGTCTGGTCCCGCTGACGGAGTTACCGGAACGTTTCCCGGCGGTTGCCGGGAAGCTCGACGGCGGCCGTTGGACTCGCAAAGCCGAACGGGAACTGTTGCGCATTGCAGGAGGGAACGGGTAAGTGTCGCGCCGGGGAAGAACGTTCGTCGGTTTCGCCTGACGTGAAAAGCAGTGCAATCCTTGCGGGACCGGTGAGGGATACATGATTTCAGAAGGGCCGGATACGATGAAGCTGACGCGAACGCTCGTGGCGATGGTCTTGTTCGGCGCAGCGTTCGGTTACGTCGAAGCGGCGGTGGTGGTATACTTGCGGACGATTTGCGGGCCGGTCCGCCGGCAGGTGTTCCCGGAAGAGCGCCACGACGAGGTCTTCCCGTTGCTCCAACTGGAGCATCTTGGTGCAGCCGGGCAGATGCACGTTCTGTGGACCGAATTGGGCCGCGAATTCGCCACGATGATCATGCTGGCCGCCGTCGCGCTGCCGGCCGCGCAAAACTTCCGGCAATGGTTGGCCGGCTTTATGATCGCCTTCGGCGTCTGGGACATCTTCTACTATGTCTTCCTGAAGCTCTTGATCGATTGGCCCGAGTCGCTGTTGACCTGGGACATTTTGTTTCTGATTCCGGTGCCGTGGGTAGGACCGGTGATCGCACCGGTGCTGGTTGCCGTGTCGATGATCGCCGCCGGCACGGCGATTTTGTGGCGGGAATCGGCCGGGCGGCCGATCCGCTTCGGCCGGCTTCACTGGTGTTTGATCTTCGGCGGCGGACTGATCGTCATCGTCGCCTTCTGCTGGGATTTCCGCCATACCGCTGCCGGCGGCTGGCCGCATCCGTTCAACTGGCCGCTATTCGCCCTGGGCGAGGCGGTGGGTTTGGCGGGCTTCCTGCGCGCGTTTTGCCGCCGCGAATGCCCGCGCTGACTCGGAAAGTCCTGGGTTTAGGAATTGCTCAAAAACAACTTCGACAAATACGGGCGCCACACGGCATAAAGCCGCGACCGTTGGTCGCGCCGAGCGACGCTCGGAACGGCTCTTGGTAACGCGGGGCGCGACCAGCGAGGCTGTGACTTTTTGTAGGGAACGCCCTCTGTGGCGTTCCGAAACCCGGAAAACACGCTCGTTGCTGCTTCCCGGAACGCCACAGAGGGCGTTCCCTACAGACTGAACGTGTCAAACGCCAAAAAGTCACAGCCTCAGCGGTCGCGGCTTTATAGACCCGATTGCCGAACCTTATTTTTGAGCGACCCTTTAGCGCGTATGAGTCTACAATGGACTTCGGTGCCGCCCATGGATCAGAATCCCTACGAATCGCCGCGAGAGTGGGAACCGGCCGCGGCCGGGGAATTGCCGGAGTACGATGCCGGCCTTGTGGAGCGCGTAAGGCAACTGGTCGCCAAGAAGACGGATACGCGGTTGCGGAAAATCTCGCCCGGCACGTCGCTGGCCTTCGACATTCGGATCAACGGGGACGAGGTAACCGATCTCTTCGAGGCGTTCACCCGGGAGTTCAACGTCGATCCCCAGTCGTTGCCGCCTTTCGACTTCGGCGGGCTCTTCCTCTCGGAACACGAGATTCTCCAGACGACCGCCCGGGCAGGATACGGCTGTTTGGGCGTTCTTGCCGCGATGACCCTCAGCGGCGTGGTCGCCGTTTTGGCGTTTCCTTGGGGGGCTGCCCTGTTCGTCATTCCCATGCTGGGTCTGATCTGGTTGTTCTATCTTTCCTCCGGCTGGCGAAAGATTCGGCGAGGCGATCCGGAAGATGTCATCGTCGGCGACCTCGTCGACGCCGCCATGGCAGGACGATGGGTGAAGCAACCCCGCGGCGAGTTATACCGGAAGCCTGAATAGAGCCGATCAATCGGCAACAATCTCGTTGAGCCCTTCAATAACTTTCGCAAGCTCTTCCGGAGAGATGCGGCCGAGCTTTCGGCCCAGACGTTCCGCTGCAAGGATACGAATCTGGCTGATAAGCACCCAAGACTTCTTCGGGAGTTCAACACTTTCGATCGGAAGCGAGAGAGGAAACCCGGCCCGTTGGACTTGACTGGTAATTGCAACCGCAACGACCGTTTCCGAGCGGTCGTTAAACACGTCGTGACTGAGGACCAGGACCGGTCGCTGCCCGCGCTGTTCGTGGCCGCGAGTTGGGTTGAGATCGGCCCAATAGATGTCGCCTCTCAGTACTCCGGCCATTGGTCCAACGCTTCCGACATACCTTCCTCGGCGAGGGCCTTGTGGACCTGCGGGTCCAGCTTGGCACACTCCTCCGCCAGACGGTGGCGGTTCAGCCGATCGACCTTCTCCCGCACGGCAGCCTGAATTGCCTGGCTGCGGTTGGCAAACACGTTTTGCGACACCAACTGGTCAACCACGGCCAGCAAATCTTCGTCGATTGAGATGGCTACTTTGGCTGTTGACATAACGTTTCTCCAGTACTACCGATTATCATACCGGAACGTGCGACCGGAGTCAACCGCCAAGAGATACCGGGGCTTACTCCCTCCGCTTGGCCGTCTTCCGGCCCGGGCGATAGCCTTTTTGGGGCGACTTCTTGGAACGCCGCCGCGCGGGTCGCTTCTTCTTGCGTGAATTCTTCGGTGGCTGCGATCGGATCAGGCAATTGCGACCGGGGCCGATGAGGTCTTCGCGGCCGGCCTCTTCGAGGGCCTTGCGAACGTCCGCGTAGTTCTCCGGCTTGTAGTAGTGCAGGAGTGCTTTCTGCAATCGCCGCTCGCGGCCGCGGGGGACGTGGACCTCCCGGCCGGTCAGCGGGTCGACGCCCGTGTAGTACGTACACGTAGCGATGTCCATCGGGCCAGGGATGAACTCCTGGACCTTTTCGGGCCGGATCTTGTGACGCTTCAGATACAAGGCCAGCTCGATCGTCGCCGCAAGATCACAGCCCGGGTGGCCCGCGATGAAGTACGGCTCGAGGTATTGCTTCTTTCCGGCGGCGCGGGCGGCCTCGCGGAACTTCTTGGCGAACACCTCGAAATCGCCGATCGGCGGTTTCTTCATTAGCCGGAGCACCTCGGGATCGGCGTGCTCGGGGGCCACTTTCAAACGACCGCCGACGTGGTGCCGCACAAGGTGGTTGATGTATGCCTTGCTCCGCCGTGCAAGGTCCATGCGGACACCCGACGCGACGAAGACCTGCTTGACGCGTTTTTCCTTCCGGGCGGCCTTCATCAGCCGGATCAGAGGGCCGTGATCGGTCTGAAGCAGCCGGCAGATCGTCGGATGGACGCAACTGAGCCGTCGGCAACGTGCCTGGATCTCCGGCCGCGAGCAGCCCATCCGGTACATATTGGCGGTCGGCCCGCCGATGTCGCTGATCGTGCCCCGGAAGCCGGGCCGACCGGCCATCCGGCGGATTTCGGCCAGGACCGACTCCCGGCTGCGGCTCTGGATGATCCGGCCCTCGTGGGCGGTAATCGAGCAGAACGTGCAGCCGCCGAAACAGCCCCGCATGATCTGGACCGAATCTTTCACCACCGCGAACGCGGGGATCTCCCGGTTGCCGTAGCCCGGGTGCGGCCGCCGTGTGAACGGCAAGCCGTAGATCCGGTCCATCTCCCGTTCGTCAAGCGGCCATGCGGGCGGATTGGCCACGACCGCCTCGCGGCCGTGGAACTGGACCAGCCGCCGGGCGTTGTGGGGATTCGTTTCCCGGTGGATGATCCGGGTCATCTCGGCGAACGCACGCTTGTCGGCGACGACTTCCTCACAGCTCGGCAGCGTAAGCGTGTCGTCTTCTGGCGGCGTTTCGCTCGCTCCGAGCCGATAGACGACGCCGCGGATGTCGCGAAGATCGCGAAGGGCTTCACCCGATGCCGCACTGCTGGACAAGCCGGCAGTGGCACCCACCGAGTCAGTATTAGCGGCCGCGTCAAGTCGCCGGACGATTTCCACCAGCGGTCGTTCGCCCATCCCGTAGACGATCAGATCGGCCTTGGCGTCGAGGATGATCGGGCGCCGGACGTTGTCGCTCCAATAGTCGTAGTGTGCGAAGCGTCGCAGGCTGGCCTCGATTCCGCCGGCGATGATCGGCACGCCCTTATAGGCCTCGCGCGCCCGTTGGCAGTAGGCGAGCGTCGCGCGGTCCGGGCGGCGCCCGATCTTCCCGCCGGGGGTGTAGGCGTCGTCGTTGCGGACCTTACGGTTGGCCGTGTAGTGATTGAGCATCGAATCCATGTTGCCGGCGCTTACGGCAAAGCACAGCCGCGGCCGGCCGAAGGTCCGCCACGGATCGGCCGAATGCCAATCGGGCTGGCTGAGGACGGCCACCCGAAAGCCCTCCGCTTCCAACACCCGCGAGAGCAGGGCCGCCGCAAAGCTCGGATGATCGACATAGGCGTCGCCGGTCACGAAAACGACATCGACCGCATCCCAACCCCGGTCGGCGACTTCCCGGGGGGTTGTCGGCAACAGGCGCGCGGAGCCGGGTTTTGGCGGAGAGGACATGAGAGGTCGTCGGATGGCGGACTGCAAACCTTCTATTCTATCCCCTTTTTCCGCCGAAGGATACCTACGCTACTTTCGCCATCCTGCGTTTTTCAACGCACGTCCCGGCGACCTTCTTTTTCTTGGCGAGGATTCGCATGTGTGCGCGATGGTACAAGGCGGACGAATAGACGACGTCGAAGTGGAATCGTTCCAGGAGAGCCCGAAACGATTTCGTCGTGAAATACCATAGATGTCCCGGTGGTCCCCAGTACTTCCACTTTGTACCGGCCAACCGGGCCTTGATGTGCGAGAGACAGGGGACAACGGCGAAGAAACAGCCGTCGGGCTTGAGAATGCGGCGGATCTCGGCGGCGATCTCGTCGAGGTTCTGCACGTGTTCGATTACGTGCAGGGCAACGATAATGTCAAAATGGTTGTCGGGGTAACGCCGATCCTTGAGGGGTTGCCGATAAGCCCTAAGGCCGAGCGATCTGGCATACTCGGTCGTTGCGGCGCCGTAGTCGATGCCCTCAGCTTCGATATCCGGATCGTTGCGGACGGCGTGAAGCAAATCCCCCTGACCGCAGCCGATTTCGAGCAGCCGGGTCGAGTGCCCCCTGGGAGACAGGGTCTTGAGGTACTTTCCAAAGAGCCAGTACTTCAACGATCGGGCCAATCTCTTGCGCGGGACGAATTCTCTTTCTTGCACACACGTGTTCTCATACCATCGGAACAACTCCTCATCGGAAGGAACGTCGCGCACGAATCCGTGCCCACACAGTTGGCACTGCATGAGAACGTGTTCGGACATTTTGAAGAGTTCTACGATCTCGTTGTACCGGCAAGCGGGACACGAGGTGAGGGTGTATTCTCGACCATGGTTCATCGGAAACCTCTCCAAAAGAAGATCACCGTTGGATCGTCGGCAAGTTGACAGTGCGCGAAATGTCGCCGGGGTTTTGCGGAAGCGGCCTGAGAACACGGCCGATGATGACCGTGCGGTCGTGAACCTCCTTGGCCCGCGAATCGCAGCCCACTTCGACAATCTTCTCCCACGGGAAGGGCAGCGTCCCCGAAGTCGTTCTAAGGGTGCGGCCGCGTCCGTCAATCCGCTGCTCGGGCGTGTCGCCGCTGTGACGCTCGAAACAGAAGTAGTCCACCTCGCCGGGCAAGTCCTCCACCCGTTCGGGCCAGGGAATCTCGGGGATGGTGTCTTCGTAGTAGTAGCAGAACCGGTGGAACACCGGGCCGAGGCTGACGAGGTCTTCGGGAACGGGCACTTTTGCCTTGGCTTCAGCCACAAGTTGCGCTATATCGGTTCGCGTCGCCATGTTCGCGTTGATCACTACGCCGGTATACGCAAGCCCCAGGAACGCCGTCAACGCATAGATGGCGACTTCGGCGCGCAGGTTGCCCGCCCCTTTCCGTGCCCAGAGCAGCGTGACGGCGACGGCCAGACCGGCGACGGCAAATATCGCGGCCATCACAGGCGGTTGGGCCACGTCCTTCAGGGACGGGATCAGTCCGGCGCATGCCACGAAAACCGCAGCACCGGCACAGACGAGGGACAAGCTCACTAGAAAACGGTTCCAACCCCGCCGGGCGTAGGAGCCCACGGGTGCCTGGACGCTGCGCTGGATGATGATCCCCAGGATAACGGCGATGCACGGGTAGAGCGGCATGAAGTACCGGCCGCGCGCCCCGACGGACAGCCAGACGGTCGGATACGCGACCGCGATCGCAATGATCAGGAACTCCAGGTGGCCCGTCTCGTCACGCAGCGACTGGCGCAGCGGGCGGTTGACCAGTTGTATCAGCAGGAGCGACCAGGGGAGTAAACAGGCAAGCGTTTCCAGCGGATAGCTGGCCATGTGGGAAGGCAGACCGGACAGTCCGACGCGGTCGGTCTGGCTGGCGAACCAGGTGATCAGAACCGTCTCCGTGTCCGTCATCAGGTAGAAGGGTATCTGCCAGGCGCCGACGATAGCGGCGAACGCTGCGATCCCCGCCGCGTGCGACCAGGAGAACAAGGTTCGCCAATCCCGTTTCCATATCAGGAACACCGTGGCTGCCGCGCAAAAGTAGACGGGCGCCTGCAGGCCCTTCGTTAGCGCCCCGAAGCCCGCGCACGAGTATCCGATCGTCCAAATGCAGACGGAGGGCCACCGCCGCACGTATCCGGCATGCCAAAGCAAGAGGGATGCGGAAATGAACAAGGTGAAAACCGCGTCCGACTCGCCGAGCCTGCCGATCTGCAACACTTGCCCCATCGTGGCGAAAGCTGCGGCAGCGGCGATCGACCCGAGCAAATCGAGGAACATCCGCGCATAGACAAACACGAGCAAGGTGGTCGCGACGATGGCCAGGACACTGGGCAGTCTGACGGCGGCGGCGTCCAATTTGCCTCGGAGCATGCTCGCGGCGGCCATCGCCCAACTGTTCAAAGGGGGCCGATCGGCATAGACCTGGTACTGTTGGCGAGGGACGATCCAGTCGCCCGTCTCCATCATCAGCGCCCCGCCGCGAGCCCATCGCGTTTCCTCGCCGTGTACGGGCATCGTGCCGATGCGGGCGCCGTAAATGATGCCGACAATGGCAAGCAGCAAGAGCAGGTGGCAGAAGACGCTCCGCGAATTCTCGCTTTCGCCGGGGAGTTGTGAACGCTCGTCACTCATGTCGATTCCTTCGGAAGACAATCGGGGGGCTCCACACCTGCCCTATCTTCACTAAGTTACTGAACTTAATGGTCGCGGGGGGGTATGTTAGCGAGAGTCGCAAGGACGTGCAATAGCGGTACTTAGGGAGTTTTCGGGTGTTTTGGGCAGAGAAAATGCCTATTGGAGAATCCCCGGCAACGGATATAATGCCGCCCGCGCATCCGCCGGAGGCCTCTCGTTCCCGCGAGATCGGCCCTCCGCCCCTTGGCACGGCAGGCAGCCATGACCGACATCGGCCCAGCGCCTCGAATCCTCATTGCCCGGCTCAGCGCCATCGGCGACGTGGTCCAGACGATGCCCGTTGCCTGCGCTCTTCGCGAACACTTCCCCGGGGCGTTTCTGGCATGGGTTGCCCAGCGGGGCGCCGAACTGCTCGCGGGGCATGAGGCGCTCGACGAACTGGTTGCCCTGCCGCGAGGCTGGTTGAAATCGCCAAGAATCGTGTGGCAGTTGCGCCGCCGGCTCCGGGCGATGAAGTTCGACATCGCCATCGACGCCCAGGGCCTGACCAAGGCGGCCATCGTCGCGTGGCTGTCCGGGGCTCGAAGAAGAATCGGGGTCGGCGGCATTTGGGGACGCGAATTGAGCCCCTGGCTGAATACCGAAACCGTCGACACCGGAGACCCTCACGCGGTCGATCGCAATCTCGGCCTGCTCCGGCCGCTGGGGATCGAGTCGCCGACGGTTCGGTTCCGGGTACCGGAGCATCGGCCGGACTGTCTGGCGGCGGAACGAATCATCCGCGAAGCCGGCATGGACGATGGTTTTGCGATCATCAACGCCGGGGCCACCTGGCCGTCGAAACTGTGGCCCGCCGATCGCTTCGCCGCCGTCGCAAAATACCTCGGCGAGCATCGCCGGCTGCCGACCATGGTCCTTGGGGGAAGTCCATCCGAGCGCGCCCTGGCCGAGCGGATCAGGTCAGGCTCGGGCGGCCACGCGCAATTGATTCCCCCCGTTACGCTGACACAACTGGCGGCGCTTACCCGGCGTGCCCGGCTGTTTGTAAGCTGCGACACGGGCCCGTTGCACCTGGCCGCGGCGGTCGATACGCCTTGTGTGAGTCTTCACGGTCCGTTTCCCGCCCGGCGCCACGCCCCTTACGGCCCGGGGCACATCGCCCTGCAAAAGATGCACTTTGACGGCTCCACCCGCCAGCGACGCCGTGCATCGCCGAAGTACATGGAGGCCATCGGCGTCGAGACGGTGTGCGAGGCGTGCGAGGAGATCCTCAGCCGCCGGGATCACGAAGCGGCTTGAGCACGGGATGAGAGCGGGTTCGTCCGGCAGTCACATCGGGGCGTCTCGCCCCGCCGTTTTCGTGCCACGGCAAGAACGGAAGTCCCAAACGGAACGTGCAACCGCCGCAGGAGGCGATACTCGCCGACGCACAACGCGAGCATGAACCGGTTGACGGCCGCGTGCGGAATCTTGTGCTGAGAAAACTTCTTTCGACGCCCGAGATTGACGATCTTTAGAAGAAGCTTCGGCAGAAAAATCGCGTGAAACAGGTATCGCACGTCGACCGCCTCGCAATGCGGCTGCAATAGCTCGACTACCGTTTGCTTTGTGTAGCGGCGATGGTGCCGGTTGGTCTCGTCGTGATGGTCCCAAAGCTGCATGAAGGCCGGCATCGTCGCTAGCAGAACCCCGCCCGGCCGGAGCATGTCGAACATGTGTGCGACGGCGTTGCGGTCGTCTTCAATATGCTCAATGACGTCCAACGCCGTGATGAGATCGAACTGACAATGCGCATAGGCGGCGTTACCGAGCGGCATTGTGCAAATGCGATCGCGAAACGGATTGTCATCGGTCAACAGCGACCGGTCGATTTCGATGCCGCGTACGTCTCCAAATCTGCCGAGGGATGGGAAGAAGAGCCCGTCGCCGCAACCCACGTCGAGAATTTCGAGAGGGGGTTCGAGTTCGAACGACTGGATGACCTGAACCAAAATCTCCTCGCGCGAGCGCCACCACCAGTGCCGGCGGTAAAGGTCGGCGTACTCCTCGCTGTAAGATTCGTCCATGGCTTGATCCCGGAATGTGGGTGCAATCGCCTGCCGAAGCCGGCCGGTTGGTGGGGATCACCGGTCCAGTGTTCGATCTCCTTGGGCCAAGTAGATGGGCGGCCGCCGAACTTGGGGCGCCTGCGACGCCGGCGCCGCGTCGTACGGCGCCTGCTCGTCGGGGTGGGTGATGTATTGGCGAATCAGCGCCGTCGGACGTCTGCGCGCCTCGTCGAACGTGCGAACCACGTACTCCCCAATGATGCCCATGAACAACAGTTGTACTCCGGCGAGCAACCAGATCGAGACCGAAAGCGTCGCAAAACCGAGGGGATATAGTTCGGGGCGGAGGAAGTACAAGCCGAAGTAAAACAACGCGACGAGCAGGGCGATTGTAGAGACCGCGAAGCCCATGAACTGTATCAGGCGAATCGGCACGCGCGAAAACGAAAAAAGACCGTCGTATGCCAACTCGATCAGCTTCGGCAGCGTGTACGCCGGCTTGCCTGCGAAGCGCGCAGCCCGTTCGTATTCAACACCCACCTGGCGGTATCCCACCCACGCCCGCAAACCCCGGATAAACCGGTTCCGTTCGGGCAGGCGAAGCAGTGCATCGACCACCTCGCGCGTCATGCAACAGAAATCGCCGCTGTCCAGTGGGATGTCGATGTTCGCAATCAACCGAAGCAGGCGGTAAAAACAGAAGTAGGCGAACCGTTTGGCAATGCCCTCCTTGCGCCTCTTGCGGACCCCGTACGCAATATCGGCGCCCTGCTCTATGGCATCGACCAGCCGGGCGATCTCGTGGGGCGGGTCCTGCAAATCGCCGTCGATCACGGCGATGACCGATCCCCGCGATTGCTCGAGGCCCACGGAAACGGCCGCCTGGTGGCCGAAGTTGCGCGTCAGAACGATACCACGAAACAGGCTGTCCTCCCGGACGATGTCGGCGATAATCGACTCGGACCGATCGGTGCTGCCATCGCTGATCAGCAGCACCTCCGCAGAGTCGAAACCCATGCTATCGACGGCTTCCCTCATCATCCGCTGCAACTCGCGAAGGTTCGCTTCCTCGTTGTATATGGGGACAACGACGGACAGACATCCCCGCCGAAGGGACTTGCGCCCCTCGAGATGTTCCCGTTCCTCGGGCGGAACCGCATTCCGGTGCCAATGAACGTGCACTCGATTTATCCTCGTTTCCGTGCAGCAACTTGGTTTTCGTCGGGTATCGCAAAACTCCTCGATCGGGTGGCGTGTCGCTCCCGCCGAGAGGCAAGCGGCGAATCCTACAGAAACGAGGGTCGGGCTGCAAGGGCGAATCGACTGGTTGGCAGTCGTGGGGTGGTAATTGAAGGACGGTTGCAGACCGGGTTTCACTACTTCCCGCCCTTTCCCTGCCTTGCCAACTCGACAACAAAGCCGTTTTGCAGGTCGCCGCCCAGTTGGCTTGGCGCTACTTCTCGCCGAGAAAGACGTGGCCGGCGGATTCCATTTTCACGGCGTACAAGGACGTCCGGGCGGTGACGTAAAGGGTCTTCATGTCGGGGCCGCCGAAAGCCACATTGGCGGGCTGCTCGGGGAATTTCAGCATGCCCAGTAGTTTGCCCTCGGGGCTGAAGACCTGGACGCCGAGGCGGGCCGTGATGTAGAGGTTCCCGCGGGTATCGACGGTCAGCCCGTCGCCGCCGGTGTTGGTCGCACCTTCGGGCTGCACGAGCGTACACAGGACTCGCCCCTTCCCAAGCTTGCCGGGCGACCGGATCGGGTAGGCCCACATCTCCTTCTGCATGCTGGGAACGACGTAAAGGGTTTTCTCGTCGGGCGACATGATAACGCCGTTGGGCGCCGGCAGGTCGTCGATCAGCCGGGAGAGCTTGCCGTCGGCGGCGCGATAGTAGACTGCTTCCTTACCCTGCGGCCACGGCTTGGGGGCACGAAACCGCGGGTCGGTGAAGTAGACGCCGCCGGTGCGATCGATCACCAGGTCGTTCGGGGCGTTGAACCGCTTGCCCTCGTACTTGTCGGCCAGCACGGTCGCCTTCCCGGTCGCGGTATTGATCGAAAGCAGCCGCCCGTCCATTTGGCAGGCAAACAACGTCCCCGCCGCATTGAACATCAACCCGTTGCAATGGCCGGACGGATCCCGAAAGGCCGAGACTTTCCCGGCCTTGTCGAGCTTGTAGATGCGGTTGGCGGGGATATCGGTGAAGTACAAGTTTCCCTTGCCGTCGGGGGCGGGACCTTCCGTAAACTGAAAATCACCGTGCACTTTCGTTACTTTGCCCACGGGCCCGATGCCCGGAATCTGCACGGCGTCTTCCGCGAGAAGCACCGGACTGAGGACGAGCAACGGTGCGAGCAGGAGGATGCGGCTGTCAATGGTCATGGTTGGGGTCCCCTTTCTTGTCAAGTCGTAACATATCGGGCAATAATAACTTCGGCAAGTACGGATGCCACACAGTATAAAGCCGCGACCGTTGGTCGCGCCGAGCGACGCGAGGAACGGCTTTGTAACGAATGTCGTCGAATTTTTGTATCACCGGTGGATCCTAAGCTAAGCCAATGCCTTGTCGGAAATATCCTTGCGGCACCAGGCGCCGTCCCAGCGGATGCACTTGACGGCCGTGTAGGCATTGAGCTTGGCGGCGGCGATGCCGTCGCCCAGGGCGGTCACGTTCAGGACGCGGCCGCCGGCGGTCAGCACCCGGCCGTCGTCGCCCAGCTTTGTGCCGGCGTGGAAGACTTTGGTATCGGGCAGCTTCGCCGCGTCGTCCAGCCCGCGAATCGGATGGCCCTTCTCGTAGCTCCCGGGATAACCTTCGCTTGCCATGACCACGCAGACGGTAGGCCGCGGGTCCCACTCGAGGCCGTCGATCTCGCCGAGCCGGCCGTCGACCGCGGCATTGAGCAAATCCAACAGGTCGGTCTTCAGGCGCATCAGAAGCGGTTGGCACTCGGGGTCGCCGAAGCGGACGTTGTATTCGAGGACCTTGGGGCCCTGGTTGGTTATCATCAACCCGGCATAGAGCACGCCCTTGAACGGCCGGCGGGCGCGCTTCATCGCATGGACGGTCGGCACCAGGACGTGTTCCTCGACCCAGTGGAGCATTTCGTCGTCCACGAGCGGTGCGGGGCAGTAGGCGCCCATGCCGCCGGTGTTCGGGCCGGTGTCGCCGTCGTGGGCCGGCT
>CAZJRB010000059.1:0-45355 GCA_964547995.1 uncultured Planctomycetaceae bacterium
CGAGTCGGCACGCACTTCGGCGTGGCCCACGCCGTCTTGAAATACAATCCTTCTTCCGCCATGGTTTCCAGTACCGGCGACGCCGTCTTGCCGCCATAGAACGCATAATCCTTCGGCGATATGTCATCTGTCAGAATAAAGATGATATTGGGGCGTGTGGTTCCGGCCGCCCATGCGCTTGAACCGATTGCGGCCATCAGAAAGACCACCACGACCAGTGTGGAAATGAAACGGATTAACTTCATTGTGTTTTCTCCTTGTCATATTGGCCGTGATGTCTCATGCCGGAATACTTCTTCGAGTCAAAGTCTTCTGGATGCGAAGTCTCGTAGAGTACGCGACGCTCGGGTTCCATTGCCGCTATGTGCTTCTTCGCTTCTTCAGGCGAGACAGCCTGCAGGCTTCCGTCCTCATGCTGGATGATGACTCCCCCTTGCTTTAGTAGCTCCAAGCGACGCTTGCGCTCCTCGGGATCCGGATGGCAAACATGCATGCAATTCCCGCATGTCAGGGTCACATCACGTTGTGTCTTGCCATAGGTGATCGGGCTCTGCATCCCTCCGCCCGGCAATTCCGGGCGCTGGCTCCAAGCCTCAAACGCTTCCTCTCTGATCGGCGCCAAGTTTTCATCATCCGCCGGGATGGGAAAACGAGCGGGTGACCAGGTGGACCAGTTTCCCGACGCATGCAGGCCCGTGTGTCCGTTGCACGCATAAGTACAACGGTGATACGAGCGAAACTCGGCATACGTGAAATCGACGCCACCGATTGTGACCGTAACTCTGTCCGTCTTCCCGTTTCGAAAGAAGCCGGGCGGGCAGGACGCGTTGCAGGCCTGGCAATCGTCGCAGTAATTGTCCTCCGGCGGCAGCGGATCGGTTGGAATCAACTCGGCAGCCGTCACCACGGATACCAATATCACGTTGGGACCATGGTCGGGAGTCAGCACATTGCCAGAGAAACCGAACCAGCCAACACCACCGCGAACCGCCAGATATTTGTGAGAAATGGGAGGTGTCCGATGGTCCAAATCGCCTGGTTTGTCGTTGCGGAACACCAGGTTCTGCATGACTGCCACTGCCTGGTGACCAAACTGCCGGATGAAGCTCGCCAATTGAGCAGCGATGCCATCGGCGATGACGCTTGCTCTGGTGTAGTCTTTTTGGTGCCCCTCACGATCGATCTTGCCCAGATAAGCGCGGGTCTTATCCTCATCCAGGGGCACAGCGAAGGTCACCGCGGATCGGGCTCCCTCGAGCACGTAGGTAAGGTCGGTTGAGGGAGGTCCACCAGCCAACGTTTCTACCGTCGTGATACCGACGATCGTCGCCCCGTAATTCACGGGAAACTCTTTCACTTTGAACGTGAGTTCCTCCTTGTCCAACGGCCGCGCCGGCGGCGGCATCGATTTATCTCTTTTCATCTTCAGGCTCTCCATTCGCGCGACTGGCCCAGGAACCGCACCAGTCAGATTGTGTCGTCGTAAGCCATAACAGGTTTCAATAATTGGGATCATGCAGTGCCCCTAGATTTCCACCCAGGCCCCTTGCTTGGCACTGTCGAGCACCGCCTCGCAGACCTTCTGGGTTCGCAGGGCGCACTTCATGTTGGGCATGAACGGCTCGCCCCCTTCCAAGCTGGCGAGAAAGTCGGCGAAGCTGTTGATGAACGTGTGCTCGTAGCCGATCGTGCAGCCGGGCACCCACCAGTTCTTCATGTAAGGATGCTCGAAGTTGGTCACGTGGATCCGCTGCCAACCGGTCAGGTGGTCTTCGATCTTCTTGCCGGAGTCCGGATCGGCGTAGCGGAAGTACTGCAGGATGTGCGGGTCTTCGAGGTCGAAGAACATGGCCCCGTTCTCGCCGTTCATCTCCATCGTACTGTAAGCCTTGCGGCCTCGGGCGTAGCGGGTGCTCTCGAAGGTGCCCATCGAACCGTTCTCAAAGACGGCCAGGAACATGCAGGCGTCGTCGATGTCGACCTTCTCGACCTGCCCGGTATCCGCGTGCTTACGCTCCTTGATGAAGATCTCGGTATGGGCCGTGACCTTCTTGATCGGTCCGTTGAGCCATTCGGCCGTGTCGATCGAGTGGGCCAACAGGTCACCGGTGACGCCGGAGCCGGCCACCTTGGAGTCGAGACGCCACATGGCCATGCCGCCTTGGGGCACGTCGGCGCCGATCGTGTAGTCCTGGTTGAAGACCGCCCGATAGTGGAACGGCCGGCCGATACGTCCCTCGTCGATGACCTGCTTGAACAGCGCGATGGCCGGCACGCGGCGGTAGTTGAACGAGACCATGTTGGCCACGCCCGCGGACTCCACGGCGGCGACCATCGCTTCGGCCTCGGCGACGTTCATCGCCAGGGGTTTCTCGCAAACGACAATCTTGCCGGCCTCGGCGGCCGCGATCACCATGTCATGGTGCAGGAAGTTGGGTGCGCAAACGTCGACCAGGTCGATATCGTCGCGCTCGATGACTTTGCGCCAGTCGGTCTCGATCGACTCGTAGCCCCAGCGTTCGGCGAAGGCCTCGAGTCTATCGCGGTCCTCCTCGCGACCGTAGCAGGCCTTCAGCACCGGTTGAAGCTCGCGGTCGAAGAAGTGGCCAACCTGTGCGTAGGCGTTGGAGTGTGTCCGGCCCATGAATCCACAGCCGAGCATCCCGATGCAAAGAGGTTTCGTCATTAGGGTGTCTCCCGATGGTTGAAAGGGCGTTCGACCTGTTGTGTACGAGAGTTCATCGCACAACGCGCCTCCGCTTACAAGTCATTCTTCATTTCCTTGCTTAAACGCCTCGTCGAAGCCATACGCCACATGGCCGCCTTTTGTGAAAAACTGATACTCATTGCCCAGATGCCATTTGCCGAAAAGTGCCGTTCGGTAACCGGCCGACCGCAGTGCTTTCGCAAAGGTCGGCAATTCCGACGGCAACTCTTTGAGATGATCCGGCGGCACCATTTTCGGATTCTCAAAAAGCCGGTCAAACGGCAACGCATCCGTCAGGCGCACGCGATGCGGATAGCGACCCGTCAGAAGCGAAGCGCGGGTCGGCGAACAGACTGTGCAAGCCGCATAGGCACGGGTAAATCGCATGCCCTGCCCGCTCAGTTCATCGAGATGTGGTGTGCGGTAATAGTCGCTGCCGTAGCACTCCAGATCCCTGATACCGAGATCGTCGGCCATGATCAATAAAATATTGGGCTGGCGCTCCTCTTCCGCCCCCACGAAAGAGAGACTTGCGCCCAATATCAGTGACAGAACTGTTACTCTCGTACTCATCACTGCTCTATTCATGTCAATTATCCTTTTGCTTTGTCATCTGGTTTGTTTTTTCAATTCTTCGAGCAGCAGCTTGCCGTCGCCGTTTGAATCGAGCTGTCGATAGCGTTTTGTCAGGACCGGCACGTTGCGGTTCTTCGGGTCGCCGATGAATTCCTCCAGAGTGACAAATCCATCCCCGTTCCGATCCCGGCTCTTGAAGAACTGGTCCTGCCAGCGGCGCTTCGGCGCAGGCGCCTTGGCGGCCGACTGTGACGGCGATGGCATGGTGAACTCATACTCATGTGTGATTTTGGAGCCGCGAGCGCTAAGTTCCAGCTCACAAGGGGGAATCGTGGCGGCATTGATCTCCTGGGGAATGGCTCCGCCTTTCCAGCCAAAGAGAACTTTGGCGGACCCGTTGTTTGGCGCCGCATCCCAGTTCAGTTCTACGCTGCCATCATCGTTGTTTCTGACCCGAACCCATTCCGATCCTTCCAGCACGAGCGCGTGCGTGGAGCGGGGAGCTCCGTCCTGATCTGCGAGTTGGATGAGGCGATTGCCCGCCGTGGCCGGCTTAATCGCGGGGGCAGGCAATCGAAGAGCTCGGGGACGTTTGGGGGCCTTGTTCAGAGATTGTGCCGTACGCGTCGCCTGTGGATCTCCTGTGTACTTCGAATTGCCTAAGGGAACCAGGGCTTCGGTGTCCTCTAGGAAGGATTCGATCAGTTGGTCGAGTTCCCTGACCTTTTCCGGGAAATAGGCGGCGAGATTGATTGCCTCGGAGGGATCACGTTTCAGGTCGAAGAGTTCGTAGGCGTGCGAGGCGGCATTCTTACCGGCGTGATAGAACCGGATGAGTTTCCAGTCCCCGGCCCGCACGCTGGTGGAGGGCGCGCACAGGGCGCCGAAGTTGTGCGGGAAGTGGGTGAAGATAGGTCCGCGCTCCATCGCCTCGCCATTCAACAGCGGTACAATGCTCCGTCCATCCATGGGGATGCCGTCGCGCAGCTTCAGTCCGGCGATTTCCATAACGGTCGGATAAATGTCCGTAGACTGCACCGGTTCGCCGCAGACGGTTCCTGCCTCGATCTTCCCGGGCCACCGGACGATCCATGGCTCTCGCACGCCCCCCTCGTAGGTGTTGCCTTTGCCGCCGCGCAGCGGACGGTTCGAGGTCCAGGGATTACCGTCCACCTGGTTGTGAATCACGCCTCCATTGTCGGAGGTCAGGATTATCAGGGTGTTCTCCTTGAGTTCACGGTTGGCGGGCTTGTCCAGCCAGTCGAGCAGGATACCGATGCTGTTGTCCATGCTGTCGAGCATCGTTGCCATCTCGGGGCAGCGTTGATCGGCGTTGGGATCCCGGCGTTGGTTGTATTTGGGCAGCAGATCCTTCTTGGGGATGATCGGTCCATGCACGGCGTAGTGCCAGAAGTTCAGATAAAAGGGCTTTCCCGAGTCCTTGACCGAGTCGATCCACTTGATGGATTCCTCAGCCAACCGCTCGTTCAGGTATTCTCCTTCCGGACCGGGTTTCAAGTTTCGGATGCCCCTGCCGTTGCGGGCATAGGGCGAATAGTAGTCGGGCGGGCCTGGCAGATGCGCGCCCCCAATCACGAAATCGAAACCCTGGTTCTCCGCATGATAACTCGTATCTCCTTCTGCAAACTTTGCGCCTGGGGGACTCAAATGCCATTTCCCAATGTGCGCGGTTGAGTAT
The DNA here is from genome assembly GCA_964547995.1 of uncultured Planctomycetaceae bacterium. GTDB lineage: Bacteria > Planctomycetota > Planctomycetia > Pirellulales > Thermoguttaceae > CAZJRB01. The sequence continues at coordinate 4,983 of CAZJRB010000059.1, forward strand.
CCCGCCTCCTTAAGAGCCTCCGCCAGGGTAAATACCTCCAGCGGCATGTTGTTCCGGTTTTCTACAAGGCCGCTGTATTCGTCTGGCCTGGGCGGTAGAGCCTTGGGTTCCGGCACGTTCTTGGGTGTCACCGCCTGGGTCATGCGAATGCGGGCGGGATGCTGCCCGGACATGATGCTCGCCCGTGTCGGCGAACAGAGCGGGCTCGCCGCATAGGCGTCGGTAAAGAGCATGCCCTCTTCCGCCAACCGCGTTAGGTTCGGAGTGTCATAGTATTCCGAACCATACGGAGCGGAGTCGGCCCAGCCCATGTCATCAATCAGGATTACAATGACATTAGGGGCTTTGGGCGCCGCCGTCGCTCCGATTGGCGAGAAGAGGAGTCCGGACAGTGCCAGGATGATTACCGCTTTGTTCATCGTGTACTCCAGTTGGGGTTGTTGTCTATTCATTATTCCAGCCCTTAAAGGTCTTCGCTTCGGTCTCTCCGTAGATGAGCGAACGCTTGCGCTTTCATCATCCCATCAGCCCTCGACGGACTGCTTCAAGTACTCCTTCAACATCCGGAACTGCCCATGCACGAGGTCCGATTCTCCGTGCGTTCGAGAGAGCATAATCGCACCTTCGATAACGGACACGATGTAGCGAGCCAACTGTCGGACATCCACGTCTCGCGTAGGATGATGTGCCTGGACCGCCGCCTCCAGATGCGGCTCGAATTCCATCGCCATCTCATCAAAGCACTTCGCCAGCCGCTCGCGAAAGGCGGAGTGTGTATCGCTCAACGACGTGCTGAGGTTGCCGATAATGCAGCCTCCCTTCCTCTTGCGGCGCCCGGCGACCATTTCACAAACGGCGTCCAGACGCCGAAAGACGTGCTGGAGCGGATCGTCACCAGAGTCGCCGCGCAGACGCTCTTCGATCCGGTCCAGCTTCTGGCGACGCTCCTCCATGTGGCGGTCGATCACAGCGAACCCCAGTTCTTCCTTGCCTTGAAAGTGATGGAAGAACGCGCCCTTGGTCACCTCGGCGGCCTTGATAATCTCGTCCACCTTGGTGTCGTGAAAGCCTTTGATCGCAAAAAGTCGCGCCGCTTCGCGTAGAATCCGGTCACGCGTCTCGATCGCGCGTGGCTGTTTGAGCGTTCTCACGAGATTCTCCATAACAAACCGACTGACTGGTCTGTTTGATTATGGCAGGACGTATCACGGACCGCAAGCGGGGCGAGCCATGAGGATTTCCTCGGGCACTTTTCGCTTCAGAACCACCCACTACAACTGCTCCAGGTGACGCACACCGCTGAAGTTATTGAAGGCGCGAGAATCGCTCAAGGCTGGTGGGGGACGCCGGGTCAGTCTGATCGATGACGCTCACCTGAATTGACCCGTCTGTGCTCAGGTAAACTGCCCCACTACTTGGAAAGAAGAAGCCTCCTTCTTTCAAGTAGTCGTTTGAAGATACGGTGCGCAGCGACTCTGCGTTGGCCGGGCGAGCGGAACGGCCTGGGGGGAGAATAGGGGGCGGAGTGTCTGTGTTGGCGGGTCTTTCGTTTCCCCCCCGTAGCGCACGAAAAACCTCGCCCTTCCCCTCGAAGCATTCGCGTCGGTGGGGTAGGACGAGGGTGTGCCAAAAACGATCCATATCATAACCGAGAACCTGGCTTTTTTGCCATAGCCATCGAGAAGATTTTCTCGTTTCGCGCGGATTGGCACCAGGACGACCGCGCCAAGCCGCTTGTCCGGCAGTATCAGACCGCCCTGGACTCGGTCTTGGAGTCCCACGGCGAGCTTCGGCGTTGCGTCGTCCACTGCACTGAGTGCGGTATTCGGTTTCTCACGCATCCCCGAAACGCGGGTCGCCGGGATTTGCGTTGTCCCTTTGGGTGCCGTCAGCACCATCGTCGGCAGTGTTCCAGCCAACGTAGCACGGCGTACTACCAAACGGCCACCGGGAAACGCAAGAAGAAACGCCTCAATGCCCGCCGCAACGGCAGCAGAGATTCCGCCGCCGGCCCGCAGGAAGATCCTGATTCCCAGGCCACTTTGCCCAACGGACCACCGCCGGAGGAATTACCTGGGACGGTCGAAGGCGGCTCGCAGGGGGAAGTCGCAGACGAATTGCCTGGGAAAGCGGAGTTGCAACTGGAAGGGGTGGTGCTTTGCGAGTCGAGCTTGGCGAACTCCCCGGTGCTGCCGTACGTGCGGATGGTCGTGAGCCTGATCGAGGGCATCGAATTCAGTTGCGGGGAGGTTGTCCACCTGCTTCGACAGGCAATGAGACAACACAGCATCGCCCACCGGCGAAAGATCGATTACGTTCTGGGCTATTTGCACCGGCACCCGCCGTAGGAGGCGCCTGATGAGCGAAATCGTGGAGCTGTCGACCTTGGACCTGCGGTATGAGGGGCATCGCCTGCGGGACGACGCCTGTCGGTCACCGGCCCGAAGTTCATGAACTGGCAGCGGAGCCAAGGAGGCGGCAAGGCGATCGATCTGGTGATGCACCTGGCCGACGTCGATTTCTGCACGGCGGTCCAATGGTTGGAACAGCACGTTGTGGCCAACCATCTCGGCGTCGCCAAACCGACCGCGCACGCTTCTGGCAGGGAACCCGCGGTTCCGCAGGGGGCGCAGGGAGCCCGCAAGCTGCGGTTGCCCGTCCCGGATGATCGCATGCTGGACCGAGTACGCCGGTATCTCACAAGGCGCCGACGTCTTTCGGCATCGCTCATTGAGCCACTCGTTCAATCCGGCAAGCTGTACGCAGACCGCCGGGGCAATGCGGTCTTTCTCTTGGTGGCCGGAAAAGCCGAGCGGCCGGTCGGCGCGGAACTACGCGGCACCGGGCCGCGCGTCTGGCGCGGCATGGCGCCCGGCACCCGCAAGGACTTGGGATACTTCTGGATCGGCACCCAAGGTTCCCACGAAATCGTCCTCTGCGAGTCCGCCATTGACGCAATCAGTTGTTTTCAGATGCATCCGCAACGGATCTGCATCTCCACCTCCGGCGTGCAAGCCAATCCTCGATGGCTCAGCGGACTGCTCGCCCACGGCTACGAAGTCCACTGCGGCTTCGACGCCGACGCCCCCGGCGACACGGCGGCCGCCCGAATGATCGCCTTTCACCCCGCAATCACCCGCTTGCGGCCACCCGCCCACGACTGGAACGACGCCCTCGCGTCCCACCAGTAGCACGCAACTGCGCCCGGAAGATGCCGACGACGTTCCCTCACCGCACCACATGCTGCAAGTGAAAGGGTCAGCTGAACTGAGCACCGGTGGGTCAATTTATCTGAGCGTCAACGGTCTGATCCGAAAAACAACGTAATCAAGGTACTATGTACGCCCGCGGAAGAGAACATTCAAAATGCCTTGTTTGTGTTGTCGGTCGCAACCTCTTCTGCCGTAATGGGTTATGTCACGGCTCATCTCCGGCTATTCCGGCTCTTCCTCAGGAAATCCCAGCAAAGCCTCGCACAATGTCGGAATGGCCCCCCAATTCTGACGGTTGCGAGGAGCCACCAGCAGGGAAGGGAGGCTTGCTGATGACAACGCTACTGCAAATCCCATACGGGGACTCTTCGACGCCTCCCTCGATTCTCCTTGGGGAATTGGCGATAGCGGCGGGCATGGCCGGATTCCCATTGACGTTGTGCTACGAGGGTTTCCCCGCGCCGCTCCTATGCCAAATCTGGCGATATTATACCCAACTACTCCCGCCAGGAGCAGTCCTTCATATTCACACCCAACGGGACCTCAACCAACTGGTTGGCCGCATGAGCGAGGTTCGCGTTGTTCTGGTTCACACAGGTCGCCTACAGATTTCGACAGCTTGGTCCATTCAGCTTGCCGAGCTGCCAGATGCCGAAAGCAGATCACGCCCAGCCATGTTCTCCAGGTTCGTGCCGGACGATTTGAACGAGGCACCAGGTGCTACGCTGGTTGTTCGTTGCACAAGCAACGAAACGAACGCCATCGCCCGCTGGCTGCATGCGGAATCGTACACCGACGAAGATCAGACGTTCCCAAACGACACGATCGACGTAGAAATCCCTTCCTGGCTAACCGCCGTTCTGTCGCCGAATTATGACGAAGCGAGCCAGCTGCAACGCCGATTCGAGGATACCCAGATTCTCCATGGCCTTCTGGTTGGGGCAGGGGCGCTGAGATCTGCCCGCAACGGGGCGTGGGCGGCAACGGTAACACCCGAGGATTATGAATTGGTGCGGCAGCTCCTTCAAAGCCCGATACTCCTTCCGCCAGGTGTACCCTTTGACCCGTTGGCGGCCGCCATGGTCAACCGGGCAAATGTCTATCTCGCTGCAAAATCCGGTCGAATTTATCAGCACCGTGCTCCGTTGGCTGTCCGCGACTATGATGATACTCAAGACCAACATGGCCGAGCAAGGCGGGAGTTGATTACGCGCCGAGAGGTAGCCAACCTTGGCAACGTGCGGTCTGGTATCGTACGTCGACTCGTCGAACACCTTTGCCAAGGAAACGAGGGTCATGAGTGGTACTGTCGCATGGGGCTGGTAAGACAACTTCCCGAGCTTGACGCTTGGCAGAGAGCCTCTGCCGCTTCCTTGACCACGAATCTCGTAGTCATAAGGACTGCGTCAGGTTAACTATGTTGCCTGCTAATCTGCTGACCCCCGCCATGATTGAGAGGCGGTTGATTACCAAGCCGATGATAGGTAGCCACTGGCGGGACTTCCGCCGCCGCCAGTGTGTGGATTTGCGTTCCGTGGTTATGCTCCTTCTCTGCTACGTGCGGGTCGCGATCTTGTTTAGTGACCACCGATCGCCGCGATGGCCCAGAGACCGACAATGATCGCGGCGATGGCTGGTATCCAATGAAGGTAGCTGCCGGTCATCAGCGTATCCAACAATGACACAACGATCACGCCGCAGATGATAAACGCAATTCCGGAACTGCCGGAATGCGAGTGGTACGAACTCATGCGGATGTTACTCCCGTATTGAGTAGAGTGTCTAAGTTTCGTGGATTTCCTGGGCAGGTCATGTCCTGCAATCTGCAGACTCCTGTACGGTCTGTAAATCAACACGTCCGTCCTTGATTGAGAGCGTTGACCATGCGACTCGTCTCAGGACTCGTCAGGCTGATGGGTTTGTCAAACATACTGGTCACCAGTCACCTACGCTGTCGCTTCGCTAAGCATCAGGCCCAGAGGATTCTCACTCTGAAACGCCTTCCAACTCTCAAGCAACTCGCGGCGAAGCTGTGAAATCCTGCCCGGAGAAACGCCCAACATCTTGGCCACCTTGCTGGTCGACTCGCCGACAGCCAGCTTTTCCGCAGCCTTCTTCTGCTTCAGGGACAAGACCTGGAGCCAGTCGCGGAAGTCGATCCTCGTGGCGGCGATCTCGGCAGGCCCCGCATGACGATCCTCGACAACGACTTCTTGCCAAGCGTCTTCTTCGCGATCGAACTTGTCGAGGCGTTGGAGCGTCACGCCCTTCTGTTGCTGGCAAAACGTCGAAGAGATGTCCCGGACGTTTTGCTTTGTTGCCGCCATGCGACCAATCCGGACGCGTCGAATTCCGTACATCGCCAGTACGCTTGGATACGCCACGGCTTCTCTTCCGCGTTCGACTAAGCCGGCGAACATGACAAAGGCGTGAGCAACAACTTCGGCGGTGGCTTCTTCTTTGCCTTCGGGGTCGAGGTCTCGGAAGGCTATGCTGGCCATCCGTGTAATGGTCGGAAGCATTTGGGTGAACTGTTCTTGGTGCTTTGCAGTAACCTTGGATTTGGGTTTCGCGATCATTTTGGGGCTCCTGATAGTTGAAGTGCCCCCGTCACGGGGGCGGTGGAAAAACACCGCACCCCGCGACCGTCGCAGGAGCGCGCACAAAGAAAGCCCCGAGTCAGGCCCAGGCCGAAGACGGGGCTACAAAGAGGTTCTGGGCGAACCAGGAATGCCAACTGTGCCGGAGTCGGCGATGTAGACGGGCTTCGAGATCTGGCTATGCCAGGTCTGCTGCTCGCTCATCGGGCTTTTCTCGCGGTAGGGGAGAAATGCCTACCGCGTCTTCCGCCGGACAGGTGTGTGTAGAATGAGACGTCTTAACGTTGCACATCGCCCTTCTTCGTGGCAGACGTCTTGGATGCAAGCCTTTCGGCAACCTTTATGGCGACCAGTTCCAAGATGCGGTAGAGTACCGATCCGGGTTTGACGGGTCGATCGACGACGGTACGGCGTGGTTTTGGGTCGTTGTCTGGTCTGGACATCTTCTACTCCTTTGGGTGTGCGCAAAAGAAAGCGACCCCGGTTTTCACCAGGGTCGCAAGAGAAAAAGCGTTACATCTTGGTGCCTGAGCGCGTCAGAGTTCGGGACGCTGATAACCCTCCAACGGCTTGAAGCAATACTTCGGATTCTTGTGGCGCCGGAGCTTGGGATAGTCATCCGGCGGCTCCAGCACGAGAACATAGGGAGTCTCTAACCCCAACTGTCGCATCCTTCGATCCAAGTCTATGGCCTGATCGACGACGGGAGGCTTGGGCTTCTCCTCGAGTTGTCGGGCAATCTGTCGTTTCGGAACTCCCTCAGCACGCAAACGAACAACCTCCTCCCGGATCCGCTCCCGCTGGGGCGGCTGATCGAATAGATCCAGCGTGACCACTCGGGACAGCATTTTCTGCAGTCCGGGCACATACTGTGCATCCGGAATACTACCTGCCAAGTCTAGTCTGATCCTGGCCCTTGGCAATAAGTGACCTCCATCGCAGAGCCGCACGTTGTACACGTAGAACTCCGGCACAACCTGCTGCAGAAGGGCTCCGAGTTCGGCAGAGTCGACTGCCAAAGTCCGGAATTCACGCTCCAGCAGTTCTCGGAGCGTCCCGATTGAATTTGGTAGTTGTAGTTTGCGAGAGTTGAGCATTTCGAGATAATGACGCTCCTGCCGCAACTCCTTTTCTTTCGAGTCCAACGCTTTCAACCGCTCGTCGAACATTGGCCTCACACCGTACTGGAGGATGGCGGACATCAGATTGTCCTTCTCGCGAGCCAGGGCTTCCTCATTGAGTTGAAGACGGCGCCAGCGATCAGGAACGCCGCTTGAGCGGTTCGCGTCGGCCGTTCGGACCAAGTCCGCAAACTGATCGGCGAAACCATCAAGATCATGCAGTTCACGAACGACCAGGTCGACAATCCTGGTTGTGGCAATCTCGCCGCTAAATCCGATCGAGTTCCAGCAATGCCAATCACGAGAGTTAGAGCACATCAAGTTGTCCGTAACGCCGTTGGCTCCCCATACGTAGTGATAGCCGCAGTACCAACAGCAGGCGTGCTGACCGGGAAACCGCGTCTGCGTCCGGGGCTTCTGCCAAAACGGGTCGACCCCGTTGACCTTCTTCCGCCCAAGGCGAGCGTTCTTCTCGGCGAGCAGCCGGTTCACCTCATCCAGTTCGGCGGAATCGACGTGAGCGAGATGTGGGAAGTCTAGGAAGATGGGCTCGCCGGTCGTGTTCTTGACGGAGACGCGACGACCAGTTTCATGATGCTTGATCGTGGACCGAAAGCCACGCCCCGGATGGCCTGAGAGAAGGCGATTCTCGTAGTACCGCCTCACCATATGACCATCCCACTCCTTCCGCCGACAATAAGGTCCCGTCGAGAACCCCTCGCGGTTGAAGAAGTGTGCCACAGCGGAACAATTCAGTGTAGTCTCCAGCATTTGGAGACCCTTCCGAATCATTTCCGTTGCGGCATCGTCCCTCAGCCAGTCAGCATAGGTCTTGGCGTCCTCCGGCTTGATGTAACCGGCGACTGGCCGGGCCATTGCCCCGCCAAACTTCTTGAAGCGGTTCATTAACTTCTTCTTCAGCCGCCTCGACGTGTGGGTATTGTGGCCCACATGATCGCGGCACGCGGAGATCAAGTCCTCCTCCCACGTCTCGTCGATCGTGTCGCAGCAGTCGTTCGGTGCAATGGAACGTGTGCCGTGATCGACGCCAATGCCCCAAAGCCTCACCGCCTCTGTACCGCGTACCATTCGGCCAACATCTTCCATAACGCACACGTCTAGCTCGCGGCTACGGTATGCCTGCTCAATCTCGTCCAGTTCGGGCCGATCGAGACGCTCGCCCTTGCCTTTGGTGGCAATTATGCGGTACTCGACCGGCCCGTCGTACATCTCATCGATCACTTCCTTGGCGTGATCAACCTGATCATCTAGACTCAATTCTTTTTGTGAGGCACAGCCACTGATTCGCGCGACAATGCCGACCACCAGTGTATGCCCGTTCCTGGGCACGACCGGTGGCTCTGAATAATAAGATGCCATCGGGACACCTCCTTGTTGGTTGGAGGCGTCCGCAACGGACCAACGAGCATCCAAGAGCGCATCGGAATTTCCTTTGCGCTACCCGATGCCCGTCCGTTTGTCCCAGTGGGACAAAACAGATGACAACAGATGAGTATCCGTGACAACAGGCGACAACAGCTGCGTAAACGCAAATCGCGGCCTTTACTAGACTTGCAGCCGCAAAGCGTTTATAGTCAGGCACTTGGGTTGATACCCGAAAAGAATGCCTGCTACTCTTCCACGCGCCGGCGCGTTTTGTTTGTGCTTCGCAGCATGGGGTGGCCGGTGTGGAGGTGGTAGCGGTCGCAGCCCAGCGCCTCGGCCAGCCGGCGGACGAGCGTCGAGCGTACGGCCGTCATCTTGACAGTTCCCTGGCGTTCGGCCACCAGGCAGCTCATTTTGGTGTGTTCGACCGGATCGGTCTCGACCAGCTTAAAGAGCCCCATCCGCGGGCAAACATTCAGAAAGGCCCCGTGGTAGGTGACCCAATCGCGGACGGCGATCCCCACCGCGGCGAGCTGTCCGGTGCGGCCCCAGATGCCGTGGCGGCCGGGCTGTGTTTTGGCCGGGATGTTCAGATCGTCCAGCGCCTCGACGATGCCCGACTGAAACCGGTCGAGGAACTCGCCAACCGAAAAACCGTGCCAGCGCAGGGGGGCCACCGGGTAGACGGCCAACTGGCCGGGGCAATGGACCATGCAGGGACCGCCGCGGTTGACCCACTGGACGTCGATCTGCCGGGTCCTGATCAGGCGGCTCTCGGTCGCCACGTCGGCGGGCGAGCCGCCCCGGCCGACGGTGATGATCTGGTCGTGCTCGCAGAGCAGCAGGGCGATTTGCCCGTCGTCGCGACGGCCGATCCGATCGATCAGCCGCCGCTGAAGGTCGATGCACCCCTGAAGGCCGATCCGCCCGAGCAGATGCGTCTCGACGGCCGGCGACGGCGTTTCAGTTTCGTCCGGGTGGCAAGGCATGTGCGCTTGAGTTTCGGCTCCTGAAAGGGTAAAAGAGAAGATTATCCACGAAATGCCGACCTGGGGAAGACCACATTTTTCCGCGGGCAGATGGGAAATCCGGTGCCGAAGAAGAGAAGGAAGAAACGCGGGTCCGACGCGGGCCCCAACGAACGGGTCATCACCCAAAATCGCAAGGCCAGGCACAACTACATCGTGCTTGATACGCTCGAGTGCGGCATCGCCCTGGTCGGCAGCGAGGTGAAGAGCCTGCGTAACGCCCAGGTCTCGCTGGCCGAGGCGTACGGCCGTCTCAAGGGGGGCGAGGTCTGGTTGGTCGGCTGCGATATCCCGGAATATACCGAGGCAAACCGCTTCAACCACGAGCCCCGGCGGCCGCGCAAGCTGCTGCTGCACCGCCGCGAAATCCGCCGCTTCGCCGACCGGGCACGCGAAAAGGGTCTTACCCTGGTCCCCCTGAAGATGTACTTCAAGCGCGGCCGGGCGAAGGTCCTATTGGGCATCTGCCGCGGCCGCCAGCGCCATGACAAACGCGAGGCCATGAAGTCGGCCGAGGCTCGCCGCGAGATGATGCGACAACAGATGCGCCGGCAATAGCGGCCGAGCAGAGACCGCCCCGACAATACCGCAAGAAAAGAGACTCCTTTGATGAACCCAAACAAAACGAAAGACGTAAGCATATCCAAGTGGCCTTGCGCGCGGTCCGTTGTCAAACCCTAGGGTGGAGGGGGCGTAAACCCCCATGCTTGTCAGATGCTAGAACTTATCAATGTCAAGAAATCGTATCCCGAACCGGACGGCTCGGTGCTTCCCATCTTGAACATCCCGGAGTTTGAGGTGGCTGCGGGCGAAGAGATGGCCCTGGTGGGGCGGAGCGGGTGCGGCAAGTCAACGTTGCTGCACACGATTGCCGGAATCAGCCGCCCCGATTCGGGGAACGTTCGCGTCGACGATTGGGAAATCACGCTGATGTCGGAGTCGGAGTGCGACCGGTTCCGCGCGCAGCGGATCGGCTACGTCTTCCAGACCTTCAATCTCCTGTCCGGCTTCACGGCGCTGGAAAACGTGCTGCTGGCGATGCGGTTCACCGGGCGCCGGCCCAACAGGGATCGGGCAAGGCACCTGTTGGAGCGGGTCGGTCTCGGGGAGCGCATGACCCACCGGCCGCCCATGATGTCCGTCGGCGAGCAGCAGCGCGTGGCGGTGGCCCGCGCACTGGCCAACCAGCCCAAGCTCGTCTTGGCCGACGAACCGACGGCCAACATCGACACGGGCCATCAGCAGCAGGTGCTCGATTTGCTCCGCGAGTCGTGCCGCGAGGAAAACGTCGCCTTGATTGTGGTAAGCCACACGCCTCAGGTGGCCGAGCAGTTCGACCGGATCGACAATCTGGAAGAGTTCAACCGAGTGAGGGCCAAGAAATGAGTCTCTGGAAAGTAGCTTGGCGGAGCATCCAGCAGCGGGCGCTGGCTTCCGCGTTGACGGCCTTCTCGATGGGGCTCGGCGTGGCACTGGTCGTTGCCGTGCTGGTGATCTATAGCGTTGTCGAAAAGTCCTTCCGACGCGGTGCGCAGGGATACGACCTGATCGTCGGCGCCAAGGGCGGAAAGTTGGAGCTGGTGCTCAATACGGTCTTCTACCTGGGTGCGCCGGTCCACAACATCCCGTACGACTATTATGAAGAGTTCACGATAGGGCGTTTCGAGACGGCGGTCGAGGCCGCCATTCCCATCTGCATGGGACACGCATACAAGGGAGCCCCCGTGGTGGCCACCGTGCCCGAGATGTTCGACAAGTTGAAATATCTCGGAGAGTACAAGTACGAATTCCTGGAGGGGGGGAATTTCACCTACGACGATCATTACGGGGCCGTTGTCGGATGGGAAGCCGCCCGCAAAACCGAGTTGAAGGTGGGGGACACATTCCAGCCGGTCGGAGTCAGTCCGGACGGCACGGCCGATCACGAGGATGAGCCGTTTACGATCCGGGGGGTCCTCAAGTACACCGGCACGCCGAACGACAGCGCCATCTTCATCAACATGGAGGGGTTCTTCCTTTGCCCCGCCCACACAAAGCCCGATTCCCCCGCCAAGCGGCTCTTGCAATTGGACAAAACGGCGCCCGGTAACCCTGAAAAAACCGGCAACGTCGGCGCCGATGAAGATGCCCCGGAAGCCGGCTCCGACGACCCTTCCGCGCAGCAGGTCGCTGAAGAGCATACCGGCGATCCCCAGCAACAAAGCGGCCACGAGAAACACGCACATCACGAGCACCACAAGGAGGTCACCGCCGTCCTGGTCTGCACCGACATGGAACGCCCGCAGTTGGCGATGAATCTGGCGGAAGTGGTCAATGAGGGCCAGGACGCCCAGGCAGTGAAGCCGGCCCGCGTCATCAGCAATTTCCTCAGCAGCGTCGTGGGAAACATCGAACTGATGCTCTTGGTGATCGCCGTTCTGGTCGTGATCGTGGCGGGAATCGGGATCATGGTCAGCATCTACAACTCGATGAGCGACCGGCGGCACGAGATTGCGGTTATGCGGGCGCTGGGGGCAAGCCGGTGGATCATCATGGTCGTCATCCTGATGGAGTCGATCCTGCTGTCCCTCGGCGGCGGCGTGCTTGGGGTATTGCTGGGCCACGGCCTGATCGGGGCCCTCAGCCCGACTATCTATGAAGAAACCGGTGTGGTCGTCTCGGCGCTAGAATTCAAGTGGGTGGAATTGATTCTGATACCCGGACTGATTATCCTGGCTACGGCGGTCGGGTATTTGCCGGCGGTTGCTGCCTATCAGACCGATGTGGCCAAGTCGCTCACCGCCACACAATAGCAGATAACCGTGTGGGGAGAGAATGCGATGAACCCGGAAAGCGATCCGCGGCCGATTGCCGAACCGCAACACGACCAAGAGGATTGGACTGATGAAGAATTCATGCCGCCGGTTCGCGCAAAGTTCCAGGAACTCAATCACTTAGCCGTCGTCAGCGTCGTCTTCGGCGCCCTGTCGATCCTCATTACCTTCAGTTGGATTCTGGTCGTATTTCCATTGACGGGTATTGTGCTGGCGTGCGTGGCGTTGTACCAAATCAAGCGACGGCCGGAGGAAAGCATCGGTCGCGAGTTCGCACTAGTCGGGTTCTGGCTCTCGATCGGCCTCGGAATCCTCGGATTCTCGTTCTTCTTCATCGGGCAGCGCAAGGGTGTTCCTTTCGGGTACGAAGTGGTCTCGTTCAAGGCGCTGCAACCGGACGAGGAGAAGAACGAGGTGGTCCCCGAACTCGCCTTGAAGCTTCACGAAGACAAGAAGAAAATCTTCATTTGGGGCTATATCTACCCGGGCCGGAAATACATGGGACTGACGGAATTCGTCTTCGTCCCCACCGTCGGCCACTGCCAGTTCTGCCAAACCGAGTTGAAATCGACCGAGATGATCCGGGTGAAGCTGGAAGGCGATCTGAAGACCAACTACAAAGATGAGTTGACCGGTGTCGGGGGCCGGCTGACGGTCGATGAGGCCCAGGCTGCCCACCCGTTCGGGGGGGTTCCCTACGAGATTAGCGCCAGCTACATCCGCTAACCCCCGTCAACGGGTGGGATGCCCGAAACGCCTTCCCGTGAGGTTGTCAAGGCGGTATACTGCTGCGCCTGCTCCTATCATGCTGATGCCATGCCCAACTACATTGTTCGATACGGGGAAATGCGATTTCTGGCGGTTTTCACCTCCAACGAGGTGGAGTACCCTCGGGGGGCATGTGTCATTGTACGGACCGACCGGGGGCTGGAGGCCGCCGAAGTCCTTGCCGAGGCCGGCGAGCACGTACCGGAACTCCCCGACGCCGCCGGCGGGCAGATCCTCCGCGAAATGACCCATGAGGACCGTCACGAAATCGAACGGATCCGGGCACAGGCACGGGAGGAAATTGCCATCTCCCAGCGGTGTGTTGACAAGCTGGGCCTCCAGATGCAGCTCGTCGACATTGAGCATATTTTCGGCGGCGAACGAATCGTTGTGTACTATCTGGCCGAGAACCGGGTCGATTTCCGCGAGCTGGTCCGAATGCTCGCCGGCGAGTTTCAAACCCGGATTGAAATGCGCCAGATCGGCGTCCGCGATGAAGCCAGGCTACTCGCCGATTTCGGCGATTGCGGCAAACCCGTCTGCTGCAACAGCCACCTTGTCGAAATGCCACCCGTCTCGATGAAAATGGCCAAATTGCAGAAGGCCACGCTCGATCCCACGAAGATTTCCGGGCGGTGCGGCCGGTTGAAGTGCTGTCTGCGATACGAGTACGAAACGTACGAACACATCCAGAGGAAACTCCCGCCGCTGGGCTCCACGGTTGACACACCCGAGGGACAGGCCAAAGTGATCGGCCACGAAATCCTCGCCGAGCAAGTATGTGTGATCACCGGGGATCACCGCCGCATTCTGACGGACGCCAAAGACGCAAAACCCGCGCCGGGCAGTGCATCCGAAAAGGACGACTCCCCCGGGGAAGAGCACCGGCAAGAACAGAATCTCCAATCGTAAGTCCCGATGTTTCAACCTCCCGAAATTGTAGAACTCCTGGAACAGGACAAGCGTTACACGTTTGAGGCGTACGTGTTCGTCTTCGAGGCCCTTAACTTTGCGCAAGACGTCTTGGGAATGGGTGCCGAAAGCCCGGGCGAACCGTCGGGTCCCTCGACCGGGGAAGAGGAACCGCCCGAACGCCATGTCTCCGGCCAGGAACTCTGCGAAGCCATCCGCCGCTTCGCGCTCGATCAATACGGCTACATGGCCAAAACCGTCTTGAACAACTGGGGGATTCACAACACGGGCGACTTCGGCGAGATCGTCTTCAACTTGATCCGCATCGGCCAGATGCGCAAGACGGCCCATGATCGCCGCGAGGATTTCGACGACGTGTACGATTTCGAAACCACGTTTCGTGAAGGCTTCGAGATCACACCACCGGAGTGAAACGCTTGCCATCCCACAACGGACGGCCTCATGTCGCGCCGCAAGAAGCGATCCAAGAAAGCGAAGAAGACTGCGCCGCCGCCTCGCGACGAGCCGCCCGCCGTCGAGGTGCGCCCGCCGCGGCCGCGAAAATGGTTCCTCGCGGCCACGATCGGTCTCGAGGCCGCCTGGCTCGTGTTTCTGCTGATTCTGGGGACGACAAGGGGATAGCGCAAACACGCTCGAAAAACGGGCGTAAACCGGTTGCGGCGCCTGGGTTTACGCTTGATTCGCCGGTGTCTTCGAGAAATCATGTCAGATTTTCCGGGCGACTGTGAAAGAGATGGCAGGAGGGAATGCCGGATGCTGGCCCGGGACGAATTCTTGTTGCAGTTTCTGCGATGTGAGGCGGACCTCCGGGCCTTTATCGGCTCGGTGGTGCTCGATCGCCATGCGCGGGAGGACGTGTTCCAGGAATGTGCATTAACCCTCTGGCGGGAATTGGAGAGGTATGATTCCGCCCGGCCGTTCGGGGCCTGGGCACGGGGAATCGCCGCCAACAAAATCCTTCAGCGCCGCCACAACGATCAGCGGTTTCCCGTCGCATTCTCGCCCGATACGATTAGGGCCGTCCTCAATGCCTACGATCGAACGGAAGAGTCCGCATCGGAAAGATCGGATGCCCTGGCTGAGTGCCTGAAGCGTTTGCCCGATCGATCGCGAGAGCTTCTGGCAATGCGATACGAGCGCGATCTCAAGCCGCCGCAGATTGCGAGCCGAACCGGGCGGACCCTCGATGCCGTCTATCAAGCCCTGTCGCGCATCCGGTCGAAGCTCGAGGAGTGTATCCGATCGCGTCTCGCGGCGGGTGCGGGAGGTGCGTAGATGGACGGTCGGACCCGCGAACTGATCGAGAGATACCTTGACTTGCGGCTGAAAGGACACGAATGGGCCGAGTTGGAGCAGCGGCTCGTCGACCCCGATGCCGCCGAGGCGTTTGCCCAGGCAACACGTCTCGATGCGGGGCTTGAAGCGCTGCTCTGCGAGAGTGCGGCGGCGACCGACGTAACGCGGCTGTTCCGCCATGTCGAAGACGTCCGCGAAACCCCGACAGGTCCGCGCCGGCGACGTGCCGTGCCTTCGTGGAAAGTGGCGGCGGCCTACGCGGCGGCCGTTGTCCTGTTGGCCGTGGGGGTGTGGCTTTTCGTTCGGCGTGGAACTGATCCCGAAAAGGAGGTCATTGCCCGGAAACCCCACACGGTCCTCTCGGGCGAAGTGTACGCGGATGGGGCAACGAGGCAGAGCTTCGCGGACGGGGCGACGATTGAGGTTTCCGACGCGGGACCGGCGACGATTCGTCTTTCCGACGGATCGGAAGCCGGTTTCGCCGCCGCCAGCCGAGCGGTGTTCCATGGAAGTACCGACGGAAAACGCCAGGTGGTCGAGTTGGTTGAAGGAGGGGGTACGTTCCGTGTCACGAAGCAAAAAGATTTAGAAGACTTATTTGAAGTCAAGACGATTATCGGTTGCGTAACGGTGCTGGGCACGGAATTCACCGTCCAGATCCTGGATTCCGAGTATTCTGAAACTCTTAACTCTACTGAAAAAGGAGAAGAAGACATGAAAGCGAAGACCGCACTAATGGCGGTGGTTGTCCTCTCGGGAATGGTCCAAGTGGACGTCGCCGGAAAAAAGTACACCTTGACCGGTGGTGACGGACAAGTGTTCGGGGAGGAAGGAGAGCGAAAGGGCACGGTTGTTACTGGCCATGTCAAAGCCGTGGACGCCAAGAGAGGAACTATTACTCTCGCCGGCAGAAGGAGGGAAGGCAAAGCCGTCGAACCGGATAGGACCTACCAGATGGCTTGGTTTGGTACGGTACTGATCAACGGGTGGGCCGGCAACTTGGCCCATGTTCGCCTTGGCACACCGGTCCGACTGGCCGTGTTGCCCGACGGGCGGACCGTTGCCAACGTCATCGTGGGGGCACAAGGCAAGGAAGGCGGGGGAGAACGGAGACGCGAAGGCGAAGGAGAGCGAAGGCGAGAGGGCGACCAGAGACGAGAAGGCGAAGGGGAACGCAGGATCGGAGGCGAGGGCGAGCGCAGACGCGAAGGCGAAGGGGAACGCAGGATCGGAGGCGAGGGCGAGCGCAGACGTGAAGGCGAAGGGGAACGCAGGATCGGAGGCGAGGGCGAGCGCAGACGCGAAGGCGAAGGGGAACGCAGGATCGGAGGCGAGGGCGAGCGCAGACGTGAAGGCGAAGGGGAACGCAGGATCGGAGGCGAGGGCGAGCGCAGACGCGAAGGCGAAGGTGAACGCAAGTTCTTTCGTCCACCAGTGTCCCGGGGAGAAGGGGGGGAAGAAGGAAAACCGCGGCTCCACACGGTGACCGGTGAACTTTCGCAGATAGGTCGTGGCCAGTTCACAATCGTGCGCCGCGGGGACAGGGGTGCCAGTTCGACAACCTTTGCGGTCGATCGACAAACGCAGGTGCTCGTCCAGACCAACCAGTACGAGGTTGTCGGGCGTGGCGAAGGCGGCCGGGAAATCAAGCGGCCGAAGTTGGCTGCGGCCAAACAAACCGACGTGAAAACCGGCCGGCGAGTCGAGGTCACCGCGACCGCAGACGGCAGGGCAACGCGAATTGTCTTCCTCCGCCTGCCACCGCCTAGAACCGAAGGTGAGGGAGAACGCGAGTTTTTCCGGACGCCGACGCCCAGAAGAGAGGGTGAGGGAGAGCGCAGAAGGGAAGGCGAAGGAGAACGCAGGCGAGAAGGTGAGGGAAAACGGCGGACGGGAGATGGGTGAGAACGCGAGTCTGCAAGCGGGTAGGGGGGGAGTGTAGGACCTACCCATGTCTGAAGATTTCGATCCCTATCGGAAATAGCTTGGAATTCCCGCCAAGGATCTGCCGCCGCATCATTATCGGCTGCTGAATATCGAACCACTTGAAGGAGACGCCGACGTAATCGCGAACGACCAGATGGTGCCCCGTTCTCTATTCGATTCGGCGTTTTCCGGGCAATAGTGCCAGTATTGGACCGCTCCTATTCCGCGTCGCAGAGCGGACAGGCCCCAGGGCCGCGCCGGTGAAGTGTGTCTTGCGGCGCCTCCCCGGTCAGGAAGTTGACGAAGCCGGTCGCCGCATCGGCCGGGGCCGAGCCGGTGACCGCTACGGCAATCACCGGAAAGGCCGGGCAGATCTCCTCCGGCACCGGATGGACGACACAGATGTCCCGCCGTGGGACGACCTGGCCCAACAGTAAATCTTCGTCATAGCAGCACTCTTCCAAGATGATGGCGGCATCGACGATGCCCACCATGTACGAGCGGAGCGGCGAGAGCCGGGCCTTCGCCTCGACGGCCTCCAAGACGCCGGCCTCCTGGAGGGCCTTGCGGCTGAACGTGCCGGCGGAGAGCGTCGGCCGCCCGAGGCCCACGGCCCGAACTTCCGGCCTGGCCAGATCGCGGATGTCCTTGACAGTCTCCTGCATCGTGTCGGAACAAACGAGTATCAGCCGTTGCCGAAGGATTTCCTTTTCGCTGCCTTCACGGACAATCCCCATCTTACGGAGCACCTCGACGCCGACGGGTCCAGCGGACACGTACACATCGGGCCGCTCTCCCGCTTTCATCCTCTTAACCAGATTGCCGGGGGTCCCCGTTTCGAGCTTGAAAGTAACGTTTGGCTGCTGCAACTGGTACTTCTCGAAGATCCGGCGCATCCGTTTTTCCATGGACCAAGGCGCGAAGACCGTCAGGGTTACAGGCTTCGCGTCCGTGGCGGGCTCCGTTTTGCTCCGACAACCAGGGCAAGAAAACCCCGCAAGGCAACAGAGCGCCAGCCAGAGGTAGATCGATGGTCCGTAGCAGCATTGGGTTTTTGTGCTGCGCCTCGTCATGTGGCATTCTCCTCGTGCGAGTCATGCTTGTCGGTTCAGATAATCAACGTCGAGTGCAACACTCTTGCCGTCGCCACATTCAATGGCCGTGAATCCGGCCTCGTAGAGCATCTTGCGGCAGGCCGGCATATCGTGACCCCGGTTACGCGTCGTATCTTTTTCGGTGTCTCTGGGATTGGCGCCGGCTTCGGCGTACACGACGTTTGCGCCGGCGGCCAGGCCGAGCAAATTCGGTTCATGGACCGCGATGCTCTTGGTCTCCGCACTCGCCAACGTGGCAAGAGCCACTACGCCGACCACCTGTGCCAACCGCCGCTCGGCGATTTGTCCTTGAACGCTCAGGGGTGTAGTCGGAATGTATACGCGACGCATCGCGGCGTGCTGAAAACAACCGTACTCGATGCCCAGAAAGATCTGTTCCACCAGTTCGGCCGGCGAGTGTTCCGGGCCGATGGGCTCGCAACAGTAGTACCAATCCAGACCTGTTTCCTTAATGACCCGGATGGTGGTTTTCCGTTGCTCGGGGTCAAGCGACGTGTCTACTCCTTCGCGGAGACGGCAGACGTGATATGCCCCGTTCACGCCGGCGGCCTTTAAGTCGCTCGCCTGAGCGAGATCGAAGTCACCGAGATTCACCACAATTTGGGTTTGGCCGGGAAGCACCCGGCGCACGGCGCGGACGACTCCGAGCACGCGATCGAACCCATAGGTGTGCATGGTCATCAGGAACAAAGCGTACAAATCACCCGCGCCGGCAAGCACGCTCGCCTGCCGCAAGATGTCGTCCACGGGCGTCTCGCTTGTATCGAACGCCGTATGCCCTTCCCCAAACACGCAAAACTTGCACCCTCCAGGACACGGGGTAGTCTCGATCCCGATCTGCGCCAAGAGCACCCCCCGGTTCCCGAATCGTTCGCGGGACGCCACGTCTGCTACCGCACAAGTCATGGAAGCTTCCAAGGACTGGGGTGGGAAACTCAACAGGTAGACGCATTCCTCCTTGTCCGGGCCGCGACCCTCAAGTGCGGCATCCAGAATTCGGGAAAGTCGTGCAGGTATTGCCATGATGCAATTCCTTTTCGGTCTACAGGGACAAACACTCGAACGACGGCCACTGAGGTTGCAACGGCTCAAGCACTGCACTCCTTGGCAATCACCTTCCGTGCGGTCTTCAACAATCCATTGATCCCCTTGCGATATCTCTCCAACGTATCGATCCAATGGGCCAGGCACTCCTGACCATTGGGAGCGATGCGGAAAGACTTCTTCGCTGGCCCTCCCTCGGACAGGTCCCACGACGAGACCACCAGCGTTCTCTGTTCCATCCATTTCAGAACGCGGTAGATGCCGGAGAGGTCGGGTTTGCGGCCGCCGCAGATCGGCATCTCGGCGAGCCGCTCGGCCAGCTTGTAGCCGTGGAGCGGTTTTTCGGCCAGGACGGCCAGGATCGCCGGTTGGATCAGCTTGTCGAGCGTATCCCCCTTACAGGGGCATGTGTCCAAGTCTATCATTAGATCACCTCCTGTAGCGGATATCGTCCTATACACCATCCCCCGTTAGCTTTTCGAGGAACCGGTCGCATGTCAAGACCCCGCCGAAATTCAGATATGGCCCTCCGAGGCCGTCGTTGTGACATCCAATCTCTCGACGGCCTCGGAGGGCCATCGTACGAAGCAATTCCCATAGGTTCCCCGAGCCGTTTCGGCTACAATCGCCGCGCTGGAAATGAGACCGTGCCCCCCACTAGAGGTGCTATTGTGATACAATCGACCATGTTGGCAGCCGTCTTGATGCTCCCGTTGGGCCAGCTTACACCGGTTCCGTTGGGGCCCGATCCCGGTTCCAACCGCGACCAGCCAATCGCTGCGCGCGCCCCCACGCAGAAAACGTCCGATGACCCCATGGCGTCGGAGATCATGCGGAGCGACGCCCGGTTGGCCGACGTCTATTTCGTCGACGCGAAACACGGCTGGGCCGTCGGCGACCGCGGCGCAATCTGGCACACCGCCGACGGCGGCAAGCAGTGGCGGTTACAGCACTCCGGCGTGACGTGCGTCCTGGAATCGGTCTTCTTTCTCGACGAGAACACCGGTTGGGCCGCCGGTCGGTTTTCGCACCCGTATACGCATCAGGGTTCGGGCGTTCTGCTCTCGACTTGCGACGGCGGGCGACACTGGCGCCACAACCCGAAGATGATTCTCCCACCGCTGAAGCAGGTCCGATTTGCCGATGCCAAGCACGGTTGGATTCTCGGCAACCCCTCGGCCATGTATCCTACCGGCGTGCTCACGACCGACAGCGGGGGGCGAGACTGGCGGCCGATCTCCGGCGAGCGGATGGCTGCGTGGCTGACGGGCGATTTCATCGATCCGCACACCGGCGCCCTGGCCGGCCGCAGCGGAACGGTCGCCATGGTCCGGCGCGGCGGCCTGCAGCCGGCACGATTTGGACAATTCGGCCTGCGGAACCTGACCAAGATGAGACTCGCCGACCGGACCCGCGGCTGGATGGTCGGCGACGGTGGGCTGGTGATGATGACCGCCGACCTCGGTTCGAGCTGGCAGACCCCGCCCGGAGGGCTCCCCGACGGCATGAGCCGGCAATTCGACTTCGCCGCCCTGGCCGTTCGCGGGGAAAAATGCTGGATCGCCGGATCGCCCGGGACGCATGTCTTCCACACCACCGACGCCGGACGCACCTGGATGGCGTTTCCCACCGGCACCACTCTGCCGGTCCATGGGCTGGCCTTCGTCGATGATAACCACGGCTGGGCGGTCGGGGCCCTGGGAACCATCCTCGCCACCGACGACGGCGGGCAAAGCTGGCGGCGGCAGCGGGCCGGCGGCGCCCGGGCCGCGGTGATGGCCATTCTCGATCAACCCGAACACGTACCGCTCGAACTGTTCGCCCGACTTTCCGGCAACGAAGGATACCTCGGCGTCGTCGAGATCTTGGGCCGCCGTCACGTCGAAGTGCCAAGGACGGACATCATCGATGCCGATGACCGCATTCGCGAAGCGATGGCCGCCGTCGGTGCGAGCGACGCGCACACCACCTGGCAATTCCCCTTGCGCCAAGCCGGGTTGGAACTCCAGGCGCCGCAAATCATCAACGTTTGGGACCGGGTGAATGACGGCCGCGGGCTCGACGAGTTTCAGCGGCACGTTGTGCGCCAGATCCGCACGTGGCGGCCGGACGTGATTGTCACCCACGACGCCAGCCCGCAGGGCGATGATCCCTTGGAACACGTGATCAACCAGGTGGTGTTGGCGGCGGTCGAAAACGCGTCGGATCCGACCCGGTTCACCCCGCAGATTACCCAGGCGGGCTTGCGGCCGTGGAAGGTAAAGAAGGTCTACGCCGCGTTGGCGCCGCCTTCGCGGGGTTCGGTCGAGTTGACAACCGCCAGTCTCGCCGTGCGTCTGGGGCGTTCGCTGGCGGAATTGGCCGCCGGGCCGAGGGGGCTGCTCGAAGACGGATTCCGCCCCCCGCTTGCGTCGTTGGGATTCCAACTCATAATCAATCGTTTCCCGCACGCCCAGGCGTCGCAGCGGCGCCGGCGGGACTTTTTCACCGGAATCGACCTTTACCCCGGCGGCGACGCGCGACGCAAATTGCTCGAACCTTCGCCTGAAAACATGGACAGGCTCCGCCGCAACTCGCAGCGGAGCCGTAATGTGTCGGCAATCCTTGAACAAGCAGAGACGCAGCCGCAAGCGGGTTCGCAGTTACTGGCCCAGGCCGGAACGCTCGTCAAAGGGCTCGACGGCGACGTCGCCGCGAGGCTGCTCTACCAGCTCGCCCGGCAGTACTTCCGCTCCGGCCAATGGCCGCTTGCAGCCGAGACGTTTGAGATGTTGATCGACCGGTATCCCGACCATCCGCTCTGCCGGCCAGCCGTGTTGTGGTTGGTGCAATACTATGCCGGGAGCGAACCCGCATGGCGCGAGCAGGGCAAGCAACGCTTTGCCGTGCGGCATGCCTCGGCCCTCTCGATCGACCTGTCGAAACAAGAGGACCGTTCGCAGCGGGCAGCGGATCTCGGCAAGCACGTCCGGCAGACGTGGCCCGATTTTTTTGCAGAACCGTCGCTCCGGTTCTCCTTGGCGGTCGCGCACCGCAAGCAGGGGTTCCCGCGGTCGGCCGAGCGGTTCTACCTGTTCCAGAGCCGTGTTGCCACGCACGACGCGTGGTGGACGTGTGCCAAGGCCGAGAAGTGGCTAGCCGAGCCCAAAGGGCCCGGTCCCAAGCCCACCCTGCGATGTGCCGTTGCCCGGGCAAAACCCAGGCTGGACGGGCGGCTCGACGACGAGGTATGGCAGCGCGCGAAAGCGGCCACGCTGAAGAGCGACCAGCACGACGACGACGCATGGCCCGGGGCGGTCATGACCGCCTATGACGGCGAATTCCTCTACGTGGCCGTGCAGTGTCGCATGGCCAAGGGCGCCAAGTACGAGACGACGGACGGTCCGCGGCCGCGCGACGGGGACCTGCACGGGCAAGACCGGGTGTGTCTGCTCATCGACCTGGACCGGGATTTCGCCACGTACTATCGGCTGACGATCGACCATCGCGGATGGACGGGCGAAGACTGCTGGGGCGACACGACCTGGAACCCGACCTGGTTCGTCGCCGCCGAAACGACCGACGGCGCCTGGACCGCCGAGGCCGCCATCCCCTTGGATCAACTCACCGGCCGCTATCCCAAGAGCGGGCACGTCTGGGCAATCGGCATCCAACGCACCGTACCGGGCGCCGGTTTTCAGTCCTGGACCCGGCCGGCGTCGACCGCAGTGATGCCGGAGGGGTTTGGATACCTAATCTTCGATTAGCCCGGATTATTCACGAGCACACTATGCCACGTTTAGCGGGCGGGTTTGCCCGCCGTTGCGACTGGATGCCAATCGGTGACACTATGGCAACGGCGGGCAAACCCGCCCGCTAAACGGCCTCACCCCCAATAATCCGGGTTAGGGCTTTGCGCACAAAGAAAGGGCCCGACGCCAAATGTTCGCGTTGGTCCACTTCCTTGACGACCGATGCGAACCCTTGTGGCGGGCCCTTGGGGGGTCTCGTGGCCGGCATGCGTTACGTGGGTCTCTTCCGCATACGCATGATGCCGGAATCCTCGCCGTCGATGTTGACCTTGTACCTTCGCTCCGATTCGAAGGCGCGGTGCTGCTTGACTTTGGCCAGGCGCTCCTGGTCCAAACCTGCCTGCTGCATCAGCGACTTGTCGAACACGTCGGCTTGGAAAATGTCGGGAGGGAGCGACCCCACCGCACCCAGTTCGACGGGAGCGTAGTCGATCTTGTATGCGTGTTTCGCGAACGACACGACATCGCCCGGATCGAGCCGTTTCTCTTGTACCCGTTTTCCGTTGACCTTGACGCCGTTGGTGCTCTTCAGGTCGCAGACATACCAGTAGCCGTCGATTACCCGCAACTGGGCGTGAGAGGCCGAAACGTTCCGAAACCGCAAGACGATATCGCAACATTCGCGCCGCCCGATAAGCAAGACGTTTCTCCGCAGGGGGATTGGATCGCCACCCCGGACGGGCTCTAATTTACCGTACTTGCCGTACATGGTAATTCTGTTCCTGTATCTGGGGCAAAGGTGGGAGGGAGGAAAAAACCCCGGTAGGTCTTAGTGGCCGCACAGGACCGGTAGGAAACATTTATGTTAACCCAAGAGGCGCTTGTTGCAAGGGCTTATTCCGAAAAATCCAGAAAAAATTCGCCGTCGGGGTGAGTGCCTGCCCCCTCTGTGCGGGGGATTTTCGGTTGGGATTGTCCACTGGACGGCTATTTGCGTCAACCCCAAACGTTGCCAGGCAATTGCCACCAGTGCGAATCGCTTGCTACCGGGCCTTGCTTGAGCGAGAATAGGCTGAGGGTGAGACGAAGAACGACCGGAAAGCTGCGGATGTTCTGCCGAGTTCTCTCGCTGCTGATCTGTACGGGCGCGGTGCCGTGTTGGGCACAATTTGCGACAGACGCTATCCCTCTCAAGAGGGACGACGCCGTCGTCTACCGTAAAATTGATGAACTGCGTCGGGCCACCGCCGGACTGCGGATCGACGGCCGGGACCGCGATTGGCGCGGGGTGCCGAAATTCGGCGACGTGCGCGGCGATGCGGGCGAGGACAGCCGGCGAGACATCGTGGCCGTCGCCATTGCGCTGACGAAGGACCATCTCGCCCTGCTGCTGCGGACCGCCGCCGAGCCGTCCACCGAGCGGTGGGTCTTCTACTTCCAGGTCGACATGTTCGGGACGACGGATAACGACTTCCGGATCGAGGTGGAATCCCCGCAACGCGCACCCGGCATTCGTCTGTTCGATCCCGACATGCAACTCGGCGAACCGCGGAAGCTGCTCGACGCCAAGGTGGCCGCTCGCGACGTGCTGGAGTTGCGAGTACCCTATCGCGAGATCGCCGCCGCGCTGCCGGAGGATCAGGCGGAGCTGGTCAACGGACCGAAGGCGAGACCGTGGGTGCGGGTGCAGGCACAGACCTGGAATGCCGAATCGCAACAGTGGGCCGACTTCGGGCCGGCGGTTGCCGGTTTCCGGCTGATCCAGACGCCATATCCGCTGGACGTTGCCTTGCCGCAGAGGCCGTACAAGCCGTGGGCGGTCGACCTGCCGGTTCGCGGGGAATGGTTCGTTAGCCAGGCCGCCTTCGGCCGCTTCAGCCATCAGGATATCTGGGCGTACGACCTGGTTATCGTTGATGAAACCGGGCGCCAATCGAAACCGCCGGACAGCAAGAAAAACGCCGACTACTACGCGTGGGAGCAACCGGTGAGCACACCGGTTGCCGGCCTCATCCACCGTGTACGTTCGGACGCGGAGGACGTTCCTGCGGGAGAGCCCCCTCGATCCGGTGCCCCGCCGAACGAAGTCTTGATCGACGCGGGCGAAAGGTACGGCTTGAATCTGCTGCACCTGAAGCAAGGCAGCTTGAAGGTCAAGCGGGGCGATCGAGTCCGGGTGGGGCAGGGGATCGGCCTGGTCGGCAACTCGGGTTTCAGCCGCACCCCGCACTTGCACGTCGCGCTGTGGCATCGGGACAAGACGGTCCCTTTGGCATTTCGCAATGTCCGTGTCGGCTTGAACCCCGGTCCGCACGATCCCTGGGCAAGGGAGTTCTCCGCCTGGGAGCCGCGGGAAGGGTATTTCGTGGAAACAAGCCGGTAAAACACGCGAAATAACCACGCAAAACCGGCCAGCAGCAGCTTCCCTCGTGCCAACGCTTGCACTACAATGGCAGAATCTGTTTCACGATTTCAGCGTATCCGACGCTGTTCGATTGCCCCTAAGAGGAGAAAAAGGATGATGAAGACAGTTTCACCCGTCGTTGCCTTGTTGGCGGTTCTCGTGCTCTCCGGGTGTCCCCAAGTAAGTGATCCGCAGACGGAACTGGAAAAGGCGGTCAAAGATCTTCAGAAACGGTTACCGTGGAAAGTGGATGAGTACACGACCTGCAAAGAGATACGCGCCGGTGATCTTGAAATTATCTACGTTTATGAAGTATCGGGCATCGCCGACAGTAATATCAAGTCGAACGCCGCTACGCTCAAGCAGGGTGTGGCTCAGGGACTGAAGGCAAATATCGGGTCCCTTCGCCCATACGTGAAACACGACATTGCCATGAAGTACGTTTACAAGAATAAAAAAGGCGAGGAACTCGTCAGCTTCACTCTCCACCCCGCCAAGCTGTAGGGAAGCGGTTACTCAACAACTTGGCTGGAAACCGAACGATCCGCCGGACAAGCCGGCGTGATTTCGAGCGGGTGGAGCGAGCCGGAACTTAGCGCCCGATCATCGCCACGCCGATCGCCAGCAAGATGATGAGAAAACAAACGACAAAGCAGGTGATGAACCCGGCCGCGTCGGTAACCGTCGGTCTCTGGGCCTCGAAATCCGTGCCCGGCAACAACTTCCGGTGATCGAACCGCGACGGGTCGGCGTACGACTTCTCGACCTCCCGCTTGTCGATCTCCGGATCGGGATCGACCGGCGTCTTCATCCGCACGTAGAGCCGGTCGAGCACCTCCTTGCTGTTACGGCGAGTGATCAGGCTCAAGAGGATCATCAACACGAACGGGGCAACGATCTTCACCGGAAAATCCAGCGTGGCGAACATGGCGTTCGACTTGGTGGTGAAGTCCATGCCGAACAGCCGGTAGACCAGGAAGTCGAGCTTGAACATCCCGAACCCGCGAAGCCGCGTGCCCTCGGGATATTGCAGCACGACCTCGGTCGTCGATTCGTCGACTTGTCGGGGCGGGCCGGCCGGTTGCGGTTTGACATTGTTGACGGGTTCGCCGTCGGCATCGACCGGTTTGACGCCGCCGGACCAGAAGACGGCCGTTCCTCCGGTGGTTTCTTCGTTGGAAACCATATCGCGTTGTTGGAGCGGTTCGGGGCAGGGGCCGAACTTCTCGATCGCGGATTGTTCGGATTGGGGCCCCTCGTTCTCGACCCACTCGCGGACCTTGTCGTGCCAAACGGCAATTTCCGCCTCCCGCCCGGCCACGTCGATTGCCACGGCCTGCCGCGTGACGGTGGTCCTGACGATTTGGTTAGCGGCCAGCAAACCGGGCCGGTCGCGAAGGCCCGGCACAACGACGGGCAGCAACAGCGGGAGGATGAAAAAGACCGTTGCGGAAAAACCGACGGTCCACCATGCGGCCACCCGGGTCGCCCTGCGCCAGTACATCCCCACCCAGAACGGCGCCGCCACGAGCGTCGGAAATATCCACGTCAACTGCAATTGTTTGAAGACGTTCATCTGCACCCACGACATGAGCACCGTCCCGGCAATGATCACCGCACCGGTGATCCGCGCCAGCGTGATGTATTCCTTTTCCGAAGCGTCTTCCTTGACGTATGCCGCGTAGACGTTGCGAACCACCAGCGCGGAACAGACGAGCATGTAGCAATCAACCGAACTCATCAGGGCCGCCAGCAGGCAAGCGAGCATCAACCCGCGCAACCCGGCGCCGAAGAGCTCGAGCGACGCAACGCCCCAGACCTTGTCGGGATCGGCCTTTAAGACGGGATTGTCGGCCATCAGGGCCAGGACGATCAGTGCGGTCAGTGCCCAGCCGATCGTACAAAACCGCTTGAAGAAGTTGCCGGTGACCAGCCCCACACGGGCGTTCGTCTCGCTCTTGGCCGATCCGCCGCCGGTCGCGATGAAGTGCGGCATCACCACCGCCCCCAACAGGAGAGTCAACGCCACAATCGCGACGTAGTGGATTGGGAATTCGCTCGCCCTGGTCGTGCCGACAATCGTGAACATCGCGTCGGGTAACCGCTCGTGCATGATCCGGAAACCGTCGAACAGCCCTTGCGAGGCCGGGTCGCCGAACTTCTCGACCAGGGCGCTGAGCCCGAACGGGATCAACAGGACCGAAAGCGCGATGATGCAAAGGCCCTGGATCAGATCGGTCCAGTAGGCGGCCGTCAGCCCGCCCAGCACGCCGTAGACGATCACGATCACCGCGATGATCGGCACCAGCACGTATTCCATCTTGACGGCCGTGCCGGCCAGCACGACCTCGTCGCCGCCGATCATCGGCGCCGCGTACTTGGCGATTGCCGTGAAGAGCATTGCCATGTAGAGGATAAAAAACAGCAGGCCGAAAATCGTATAAGCGACGCCGAGCCCTTTCGATTCGTACCGTTCGACGAACCAGTCGCCCAGTGTGAGCAATCGCATTCGCCGATACCAGACGCCGGCGATCCAGTAGAAGGGCGTGACAAACAACCACGACATGATGCTCCACATGCCGCTCAGGCCGCTGGTGAAGGTGGTGCGTGCGGTGTTGATCGGGTCGCTCGAGCCGGTGCCGGCCCCGAACGCCGCGAACGTCTGGAGCAGCTTGCCGAACGTCCGGCCGCCCATGAAATAGTCTTCCTGCCGCTTGATCCGGAGCATCGACAGGACGCCGATCGTGGCCATCACGAGGAAATAGACAACCAGAACCAGGTAATCTTGCCACTCCATGAATCTTCTCCAACGGCCCCTTTTTCGAGAAACGCAGGGCATCGCGCAGCGAAAAATACGCCCCCACGGGCAACGCCGTGAACGATTTTCATGGCCGCATTGGGCTGGCAGCTACGGTGGCCCGTTTTCTGCCGGCTGAAACCCGTTCCCAGGTTAGTAGATCGTACCCGGCAGAACCCTTCGTTTCAACCGAGTGCGACCGCACGCGCGGGGGGTTGGTTGTGCCGATTCTCCCAATAAGGCGATTCGGGAAAACCTTGGTAAATGGCGATCCCTTGATGGTCGAAGGAAAAGATAGGGGGGAACCCGGCTGCCGGCCGCACCCCACCGACGAGTTTTCCTCCAACCAACTACTAGCGGGAAGACCCCATGAACCCACTCCCAAAGCAACCGCCGTTGATCCTGGTCGTCGACGACGAGCAGCACGTGTTGGACGAGGTGGCCGAGGTTCTGGCACGGGCGGGCTTTGCCTGCCGGTGCTGCACGACCGCCGAAGAGGCCCTCGAAAAGGCCAAGGAGACCACCTTCGACCTGATCATCTCCGACATCAACCTGCACGGGCGCAGCGGGTTGCAGATGTGCGAGGAGATCAAGCGGCACGAGGCCTCGGCCGACGTGCCGGTGATGTTCCTTTCGGGCGCCCAGATTCCCGACATCATCCGCCGCAGCCACGCGGTCGGCGGCACCTACTACCTCCGCAAGCCGTTCGACCCGGAAGTGCTGATCGAGTTGATCGACAAGGCCCTGTGGATGCCGCACCTGGTCTCCGCCCACGGCCGGCAAAAAGAGATCGTCATGACGACGAGCTAAGAGTCACATCGATCGCCTTGCCCTGTTTGGATGGTAATGACTTCACGCCGTTTAGCGTCTTGATATTCTCGCCTTCTCCGACCTTGATCGTATAGACGCCCTCCTTAAAGACCTTGGGACGGAATGACGTTCCAAGAATGCGCATGGTGTAAACGACTTCATTGTTCGACTCATCAATGATCTGAACGACTGGGTTTGTCTGTCCTTTGAGATTCAGCGTTGGAAGATATGCAACGGCTTTTCGGTTGTAGTTGTCGGCTTGCTTGATGGTCTTGGGCCAGCCGGGATATTGCTTCGCCTTGGAATCCCGTATATCGACGTTTCGCGGCCAGCACTCGAAGGTGATCTCTCGGGCCGGCTTGTTGAACCGGACAACGCCAAACCCGGCCGCCCTTGCGGTCAGCTTGTTGCCGCCGTTCCGTTTGCCGGATGGATTTGCCGCAGCCCAGCAGGTGAGCCGGTTGCCAAAGCCGTCGAGATGGCGGCCCGTGTATTCGGGCATGCCGGGCCGGCGATTCTCACCGGGCTTCTCGGGGGCCCACCAGCGCAGGTACAGATTCGCGATGGAGGGCACGCAGAACGAGTAGCCGGCGTCTTCCCAATCTTCGATTCCATGATGAAAGATCGTGGCCAGATGCTGATCGCCGGCGATATGGACGGCAAAACACCGCCGGATTTCGGCCAGTGCCTTGTTGCGCCCCGTCTGCGGCCAGCCGTTGGAATCCAGGTCTGCGTGCATCCGTCCTCCAATTCTGCCGTGGATATGCGCTCCGCCGCAGAAGATGGTTTGCGACAAGACGGCTTTCATGTCGGCTCCCTGCCAGTCCTTCCCCCATTCGTTCAGGAATGACAGTTGTCGTTTGCCGAGAAGGACTGCGCCCTCCACATCGACGCTCTTGGGGTCGTAGTCCGGGTTCCGGATATGGTCCGGGCGCGGTCCCTGTTGGGGGACGAGGCCGAAGGGGCCGGATTTGAATTTGCGGTCTTCGATCACCGCGAAACCGATGCGGCCGAGCGTCAGGGCGGTGTAGTACACGCCAATCCCTTGTTGAATGGGCGTTGGGTCGTAGGGATCCGGCAGGTGCCATGTTTGTGCCCGTTCGACTGCTTTGACGTAACCGACCGGCATAAAGTAGCCGCCGTCGTGCCCGGCCGGGGTTTTCGACTTCTTGCCCGAAGCGCCCCAGAGGTTTGCATGCCCGACATCGTGATCGTCCGGGATGGTGATGGTGGGCGTATTGCGGATCACGTCGCCGAAATCGCGCCCGAACCTGAGCCAGTAGCCGAGATGATGGGTATGGTCGTAGACCTGGTCGCCGGAGAAGAAAAGCAGATCGGGATTCAGCTTTTTGATGTTTTCGACGAGATCTGTGCGCGGGATATCGCCTCCGTGCCCCGCATAGATTGAATTGCCGGTAAACGCGGCGATCACGATCTCATTTTTCTCGACGGGGTCGCGTCGAACGAGCCCCTCGTACACGGCGGCCCCGTCGAGCGCGGTCACCCGGTAGGGCCGGTCCCGAGTCGCGTCCCAGTTTTCGACCCGGAAATGGGCCGTCCACGTCTTGTCTTTGGCCTTGTTGCCGTAGTCGTCCTCAGTAATCCGGGTCTCCGCGACTTTCTCCCATTTTCCGTCTTTCTTGATATTCAGGATTGCAGTCCGGCTCTCGTCCTTATCCAAGGGATAGAGCTGCACGGTCATTTTGAGGACATTGTCATGGACCGTGTAGAGTGCAAAGCAGATGCGATCCTTTTTGCTTACGCTGGGGATATTGACGGCGGCCCTGGCGGCCGGCGATCCGGTGATGCCCGGAATCATCGAAACGAACATGAGTGTGAAGACTAATCTTTTCATCTGCATCCTTTCTTTTCATCGAACGTCTTAATTCACCGGCGGCGTAGCCGTCCGAGTGTAATTTAATTATTGGTTGGCTGTGGTGTCATTCCGTAATTGTCTCTTTACTACCTCTGCGGTATCTTCGTGCCGAAGTACCACCCGCAGTTCCGCGATTCCTGGGTACTCCTGGCAGCAGCAGAGATGCCATGGTGGCACGCACCGCGAGAGTCCTGGTGCAACGGCTCCAAAGAGTCATTTCGGGCGCTCCTTCTTCTTCCTTGGCGTGACCACATCGTCCCGAACGTCCCATTTTTCTTCACGGTGGCCCACACCCACATAGCGGATCCCGAGTCCGCCGGCATCGCGGAAGAATCGACCGATGCGGAGGGATCGCGGGCTATCGTCGAACGTCTGCGACTTCACGGTAGTCCACTTTCCGGAGTCTCTCCCCATCACGTCAAGTCGGGCATAATCCTTTTCAGTGTACAGCACGTATATCTTCTCTCCCTCAAGCTCTGCGTCCCAGAACATGAAGCGCGGGCTACTAGCTATAACACCTGCGGTAAAGGTGATCGTCTTCTGCCAAACCAGTTCCTCCGCTTTATCTGTCTTCTTAGTCAATCGATAGTCCTTGATGACAACTTTCCTCGTCACGAAGCGAGCGTCCGCAGGAGTCCCAGGTGGCCTTTCTTTGGGGGGCGGTATTGTCTTGTGACTTGTCTTCTTCTCAACAGCCAACGTCGATCCGTCCGCAACCTTCTTCGAGAACGGTTCGGGGGGCCCCGGACCGAGGCATAGCTTACCGCAGTCGTCAGGGTCCCCGTAACGGATTACGTCACGTGGAGCGTGAGGTCTACGTTGAGACCCGGAAACTTGTTCTTCGCCCGCTCCTTCGTCAGGCCTGGAAAACAGAACTGCCGCGAAAGACAACGAGATCGAAACCATGGCGATTTTGACGTTCATCGAAAACCCTCTTTCGTCGTTCACAATGACTCCCGGTCCACTCTTGCAGCTCCGTCGTGGCGCAGCCATGGCGGATAAACTCAGGTTGAACTGAGCCGCTAAGCGGGGGTGCGGCTCGAACCCTGGGCGGCCCCGGGGTAGCCGCTATGGAGATTGTAAACGCCTGCGGTTGGATAGGTCAAGCGAATGAGCGCCTCTGAGGAGGGGTGCGAACGGAAATCGTGGTAGCTACGGTCGCCAGACCGTGGACGTCTGCGTTGCCCACGGTCTGGCGACCGTAGCTACCGGCCGAACGCGGCGGGGGGTTCCGGTTCAGATGTCGCTGACAATTTTGTCGTAGAAATCGACGTATCTTTCGCGCTGGCCGTCGTCGGCCCGGGCGGCGATGGCGTCGCGGGGGTGCTGGTTGAATTGCCCGGTGATGTTGTACTGGATGTGCGGTCCCCAATCGTGCTCCTTGCTGAGCGGTAGGAGTTGATCCTGGATGACCTTGTAGATCGGTCGGATTTTGAATTTGGGGTTTCGCAGGAAACCGATCATCAGCTCCATGGGGCAGTTTCCGGCCCCGCGTCCCAGCCCGGCCATCGAGGCGTCGACCCGGTTCGCGCCGTGGATGATCGACTCGATCGTGTTGGCGAAGGCAAGCTGCTGGTTGTTGTGGGCGTGCATCCCGACGACCGTGCCCTTCGGGCTGCCGAACTCGATATACTTCTTTACGAGAATCTCGACCTGTTCGGCGTACAACGACCCGAAGCTGTCGACGACGACGAAGACCTCGGCGGGCGTTTGCGCGATAACTTCCCACACCTGGTCGACCTCCTGCTCCGTGTTGGTGGAGACCGCCATCAGGTTGGCCGAGACCTCGTATCCCTTCTCGGCCGCGTCGTTGATCATGTCGACGGCCTCGGAAGTCTGGTGGGCATAGAAGGCCACGCGGATCATGTCGAGCACGCTGTCCTGCTTGGGAATGACCTGGTTCTTCCAGTCGGACTTGGTGGCGTCGCACATCGTTGCCAGCTTCAACGGCGTATCGTTGTCGCCGACGACTCGCCGGATGTCATCCTCGTCGCAATGCTTCCAGGGACCGAACTTGTCGCGGGGAAACAGCTTCATCGAGTTCTTGTAGCCGATTTCCATATAGTCGATGCCGGCTTCGACACAGGCGTCGTAAATGGCCCGGACGAATTCGTCGCCGAATTGGTGATTGTTGACCAGGCCGCCGTCCCGGATCGTGCAATCCAGGACCTTCAGTTCGGGGCGATAGGTAATCCATGGGGCAGTCACAGGAAGCTCCTTCAGGTGGGCATGAAACGGCAAAATCAGGTGGCCACGGTCGCCAGACCGTGGAGGATATGTTCAGACCACGGTCTGACGACCGTAGCTACTGTGATTCAGGGCTGCGACTCCCTATTATCCTACGCCGCCCCCGGATTGTCAACTTCTTGCGTTGTGCCGCCATATCCTGTATCGTGGGTGCGTTGGCTGTCCTTGATAGAACCCGCACAATAAGGAGTTTCGTCATGTCCGCACCCGAACACAACCACGTTCCGGCCGTCCGGCCGCACTGTTGTCCTTGCTGCGACCACTTGGAGACCGGCGATGACGGGATATCGCGGCGCAGGTTCCTCAGCGGTGCCGCGCTGGGGGGCGTGGCCCTGACCGGCCTCTCGTGGTCGGTCCTCTCGGCCGCCGAAGCCGAGGAAGAATCAGCGCCGAAGCGCCGCCCGCTGGTCGTCAAGCCGATCTTCACCTACCGCACCTATTCCCGCCGGCCGCAGAGGAGCTGGCGATCCTGGGGTGGAATCGAGAACCAGCAGCGGGCCGACGAGGAACTCGTCCGCATTCAGGGCGAACTAAAAAAACTGAAGGAAACGGCCGATTTCCCCATCGAGTTTCTCCCGGTCGCTGCGATCCGCGGCGGGGGCGACCTCGCAAAGGTCGACGACATCGACAAGGCCGATACCCTGCTCGTCTACGCCGCAAACGGCGACTTGAACGCCATCGCGAAACTGAAAAAGGACACGATCTTCTTCTGCCGGTACAAGTCGGGGCCCGTCTACCTCTGGTACGAGATCATCAGCCCCCGGTTCCTGCGACAGCACAGCGATAAGCTCGCCTTCGAAGACCTGGACTTCGGCGACGTGGTGATCGACGACCAGGACGAGATCCTCTGGCGGCTGCGGTCGCTGTGCGGGCTGCGCAACGCGACCGGCTCGGGGATCGTCGCGGTGGGAGGCCCAAGCGGCTGGTCATGCCGTCAGGCCCCCGATCTGGCGCGCGAACAGTTCAAGCTCGACATCCACACCGTCACGTACAAGGACCTCGGCGAGTTGATTAAAGCCGCTATGGCCGATGAAGCGGCCGTCAAGCGGGCGAAGCAGAGGGCGGACAAGTACCTGAAACTGCCCAACACCCCGTTGGAAACCAAACGATCCTTCGTCGACAATGCCTTCCTGCTCGACCAGATATTTCGCAACCTCATGAAGAAGGCAAATTGTGGGGCACTCACGATCAACGGCTGCATGGCCACGATCATGCCGATGTCCCAAACGACGGCCTGCCTGCCCCTTTCCACGCTCAACGACGACGGCTACCTCGCCTTTTGCGAATCGGACTTCGTCGTCATCCCGTCGGGGATTCTGCTGGCGCACATTTCGGGCAAACCGGTGTTTCTCCAGGACCCGACCTACCCGCACGACGGGATCATCACCCTGGCCCATTGCACGGCCCCGCGCAAAATGGACGGCAAGACGCTCGAGCCGGCGCGGATCGTAACCCATTTCGAGTCGGACTACGGGGCGGCCCCCAAGGTCGACATGCACAAGGGACAACAGGTGACCATGATCGCGCCCGACTTCAAGGCCGAGCGATGGATGGGGCTGTTGGGTGTGATCGAGGACCACCCGTTCCATCCCATCTGCCGCTCGCAAATCGACGTCCGGTACGAGGCCGACGACGATGTGGTCGCCGAGCGGATGCCCGGCTTCCACTGGATGCTCGCCTACGGCGACTACCGCCGCGAATTGGCCTACGCCTTACGCCGAACTCCGATCGAGTGGGACTATCTCGGATAAATGAAACGACTGAAGCAATGGATGCTCCGGCACTACGTGGCGGTGCTGATCGTTCTGGGGTTGCTGCTGGCGTTGCCGTCCTTGCGGGGCGGATTGCTGTTCGATGATTTCATCATCCGGGCGACCGTCCTGGACTGTCACCCCATCGAAGGCCCGGGGCCCAACCCGTGGCTGCCGTTTTCGTTTCTCGCGGAGGACCGCGGGCGTCGGCACGCCCTGATCGACCGCGGGTTGCTGCCCTGGTGGACCGACCCGGAGTGCCGGATCGCGTTTCTGCGGCCGGTGACCACGCTGACCCACGTCGCCGACCATCGTCTCTGGGGCGGTTGGCCCTGGCTGATGCACGTTCAGAGCCTGGCGTGGTTTGCGTTGTTGATCTGGGCGGTGGCGGTTCTCTATCGCCGGATGATGGCCCCGACGCTTGCGGCGTGGGTTGCCGCACTGGCGGCACTGTTGTTTACGATCGACGACGCCCACGCCATGCCGGTCGTATGGGTTGCCAACCGCAACACGCTGATAGCCGCTTTCTTCGGCGTCTTGGCGCTCATAGCCCACGACCGGTGGCGGCGCGACGGCTGGCGGCCGGGGGCCGTGTTGGCGCCGCTGGCTCTGCTGGTTGCACTGCTCTCGAAGGAGGCGGCCGTCTGCGCCGGGGCCTATCTGCT
Organism: uncultured Planctomycetaceae bacterium; assembly: GCA_964547995.1. GTDB lineage: Bacteria > Planctomycetota > Planctomycetia > Pirellulales > Thermoguttaceae > CAZJRB01. The sequence continues at coordinate 40,506 of CAZJRB010000059.1, forward strand.
CGGCTACGCACTGTTTATCGAGCAAGGCCGCCGGCCGTGGCGGCTCGCTTCGTTGTTGCCCTGCTTTTTGGTCGGGGTCGTCTGGTATGTCGTCTACCGGGCGATGGGGTTCGGCCTTTCGGGGTCGGGGGTCTACGTCGATCCCGGCAGCAATCCGGCGGAGTTCGCGTATCAAGTTGCCGTGCGGGCGCCGCTCTTGCTGCTAGGCCAATGGGGATACCCGGGCTCGGACCTCGCCGGGAGCCTGTCGGCCGAGGTGTTTGGGTTCCTTTGGCTTTGGGCGGTGGTCTTTCTGGTGCTGGTGGGCGTGTTGTTGTGGCCGCTTCTTGCGCGAAGCCGCATCGCCCGGTTTTGGGCCACCGGGATGATTCTTTCGCTGATTCCGGCGTGTGTGGCCTTTCCCAGTGACCGGTTGTTGATGTTCGCCGGGCTCGGTGGGATGGGCCTGCTGGCGGAGTTTCTCGGCGGCTGGAAGGAAGGCGCTTCCTGGGTGCCGCGCCGGTCGGCATGGAAGTGGCTGGCGAGGGTCTTCGTGTGCTTCTTCGTGGTGATCCACCTGGTAATCGCCCCTTTGGGGTTTCTCTTCCTCGGCAACTTGCTGAGGCTTGTCCGAAACGGCTTCAACGACGTGGTGAGCACAATTCCCGCCGATCCGGAATTGGAAGACCAGACGGCGATCTTTGTGAACTCGGCCTGTCTGCTGACCGACATCGCGTTGCTTTACACGTTGGACTACGCCGACCGGCCGGTGCCGGGGCGGGTTCTCAGCCTGAGTTCTTCCTGCAAGTCGGTGACGGTTACCCGGCGTGATGCCGGGACGATCGTCGTTCGTCCCAGCGGCGGTTACCTTCCGCCGCCCGGTTTCTCGCCCGACGACGACCGGTTGCCCGCCGTCTCGCCCGTCTATTCCCTTCAGTACCTCGACCTGCTGGTCCGCAGGGCCGACCGCCCGATGGCGTTGGGCGAAACGATTGAACTGACGGTGGTCACCCTTGAAGTAACCGACCTGACGGAAGACAACCGCCCGGCGGAAATCACATTCCGGTTCCGGGTGCCGCTGGAGGACCCGTCGTTGCGATGGTTCCAACTGACCAGGGACGGCTACGTCCCGTTCACCCCGCCGGCGATCGGCGAGACGGTTGAAGTGCCGCGGGCGTTTTGAGGACTCATGTCATGCCAAAACGTTGGATATACATCGGCCTGGTTGTTGCGTTCGTCGTCCTAGGCGAACTGATAATGGTCTTTCTGATCGAACACGTTTACGCAACGTGGCTCGAAATGTGTCTCTTCACCATGTCGCTGAGTCACGGCGTGCTACTGGCGATTTGGGCGGCCCTGGGCGGTAGACCGACGCTTTGGCGACTGGTCGCGGTGGTTGCCGCTTTGGTCGCGCTGATGTGGTTGTGCCGACATCCGGACGTGCAAGAGATTCTCTTTATTCTGCTCTTGCAGTCGTTGTTCATGGCGACTCTGTTGACGCTGGGCCGGTTTTTCGGGGTCGAGTTGACCGGCGAGCCGGCCGCTGATTGCGCGCCGGCAACCGACGGGGCTGGCCTCGATTCGCTTCCCGCAGAAGAGACGGAACGCCCATGGATGCAGTTCTCGTTGTGGGCCGTGATGTCATGGACTACCGCGATCGCCGCGCTCCTGGCCAGCTTCCACTACCTGCCGGAAGATTTGGTCCGTAGGGTCAGTGGCGACGCTAGGGGTTGGGTGATCGCTGCCATCCTGCTTTTCAGCGTCGCGCTGATCGGCTTCGGCGCAATGTGGATCACACTGGGCACGCGGTGGACGCTAATGCGTTACGTGGTTCTCGGCGCAGCCGGGGCGGGCGCAATCGGAGTCCTGCTGTTGCTGAATGCATTCCTCGCCCCTGGCTACGGCCCGAACGTTTGGGAGTTGCTCCTTTTCTGCGGCAGCGCAATGTTCTGGCTTGTCGGTTCCCTCGCCCTCATCCGTCTTGCCGGCTACCGGCTCATCTGGCGGCGACGCGTGCGGTTGTGAAAAGACAACCGTACTCCGTACTGAGTACGGAGTATTGAGTACCGAGCACCGCGTACTGAGTTGTGACCATTGCTACGATGGTTTGCGACAGCCCCGATTGGAGATCGTCCCGTTGAATTACCAATGCCGGGCGACGTTTCGCGGTCACCAGATTGGAGTCGGGAAAGAGAACGAGTACCACGTCACCGCGATTCGGGGGCATCATAAACGTCCATTTCGGGTTGCTGCCAATCCTCGACAAAGGCGCTCAATCGCCCGCGCAGATCGGCCGCTTGCTGCGGATCGATGCCGCGCTCGGCCAGCTCGACGGCTTCGCTGCCGCAAAGAAACGTGACGATCACACGCGTCTCCGGCTGCTCGGAGACCGGCTCGGTCAGCTCGACCTTGCCGTTTCGGTAAATGCCTTCGACGGATTTGAGCATGATGGACTCCTTTACAAGGGTACATTTGATTTGATTGTACCCTTCCAAGGCAACGTCGTCAACGGTGCATTCGATCCTCGATTCGTCCGGCCGATACGACGGCCCTCCGAGGCCGTCGATTGCCAGCGGTTCGACACACGCGACGGCCTCGGAGGGCCATCGTACATTGAATTCAAAACACGTCCTCACACCGGCGCGACCTCGATGCCGGCCAGCTCGCAGTAGTCCTTGAACAGCTTGTCGAGCTTGCCGTAGATGAACAACTGGTGGAAGCCGGCACTGTCGCGCGGGTCCTCTTTGACGTCCATTTCCAGCTCGACGGAAGTGCGGCACCCACCCGAGGGCGGCGTGTCGATGTTCGCGACCACCTTGCCGGTTCCCACGATGATGCGCTGCGGCCCCATGAACTTCATCACGGTGGCCGGCTCGCCCAGCGGCCAGATCACCTGGGGCGAAACACCCAGCGCCGATTCGCTGTGGCTGCGAAGGATCACCGGCTCGGGATCCTTGTCGAACCCGCGGAGCTTGGTGGGCGACGAGCAGTGGGCTCCCATGAGCGTGTTGTTGACCGTGTTCGGGCAAGGGTCCTGCATGAAACCGGGCCGGCCGGTCAGCAAGGCACACAAACGCAGCGAGATGGCCGCATTCCAATCGCACTCGCAACAGCCCACGCTGCCCTCATCGTTGAGCTTCAGCCAGGCCATGCAGGGCGGGCACTTGATCTTCCGGCTGCCCATCAGTCCCAGGCAGTTCAGCGAGATCCCGTCGCACTTCTCGTCGGCCATCAGCCGTTTGGCCACCACGTAGGTCCTCGCCGAGTTGAGGATATCCTGGGCGCTCGGCTCGACGATTTTTTTGGCGGTCTTAGTGAACTGGTCGGCCAGCTTCTTCATCTCGTCGGTGGTCCCGACCTTGGCCACCTCTTCCGTCCACCGGTTCAGCGGGATGTAGTGCAACGTGGTGCCGATCACATCGAGCGGTTTATCTTCGGTCTTGGTGCCGTTGACGATCAGCAGCCGGCTGGTCTTCATGTCCCAGATGGTCTTCAGCATGTGTACTCCCCGGGCAAGCCAGTTGACGTCTTGCGTGGCGGCGACCAGTGTCTTCGGCTTGTTGCGGGTCTTCTGCAAATGGCCGGTGAACGACGTACCCATCGGGCTGAAAACGATCGTGGGGATCTCCGGCGGCCGCTCGGCCACGAACCGGTTCGTCTCCTTCCAGCCGGAATTGAGGCACATCACGGTGACGATAACCCCGTGCGGGGGCGACTTCTTGCACTCTTCGAGGAACGCGTTCATCGCGGCGGCGTTAGCGATCGGCTCGTTTTGCACTTGCAGATCGACGCCTTCCTTTTTGGCCGCTTCGGTCATCACGCGGGTGTAGTCGGCCTGGTGTGCCTTGATGTCGTAGGAGGCCCCCGGCCAACCCATCCAGTACTTGTCCTTGTTGGGGTGGGTGAAGACGGCGCGGACCCGCGGCTTGGCTCCCGGCTTGGGCTCGGCGGCGGTCGCGGCCGACGACGCGAGACCGGTCAATGCCGAGTTGGCTGCCAGTGCCGAGAGCCCCACCGTGGTCATGAAATCCCGCCGGCCTATCGAACGGCAACAGCCACAATCATAACACGAGCCGGAATGTGAATGGTTATGTGTTGCTCCCATGATCGTTTCTCCTCGTTTTCTGAAGTGTCAACGGCGCGGTCCAGGCCGGTACGCCCGCTCCGTTCGAGGCGGCAACCGGACCTCCAGGGGTAATTCTCGGCAAGGCGCCGGAGAATGTCAAGCATGCCCGGAAATCAGGCGGCCGGCTCATCCGGCCGTGTCGGGGGCGGTTGGGAAGTGGCAGGGGATTCCTTGCCGGCCGAAGGGCCCGTATCGGGTGATCCGGATAGCACCCACAAGGTAAGCAGCCGCCCGGCGTAGCAGACAGGAGCAATGGGAATCAGCAGAAGAAGAGAAACTCCGTTGCTCTCATGCGACGCCATCAGGGCAATGGCAGTGCTCACTCCGGCGGCGAGCGACCCGGCTATCGCCATCGGCAAAATGACGACCAGGAAGACTCCGCGTCGCCGGGCGTCGAGAATGCCGAGCCGGGTGAGCCTCGAAGCGCCGCGAAACCAGACAATCACACACACCAGCAGCAGTGCCGGCGCACCTATCGATATTTGCCACGCGTCGCACCACTTCACCGCGCACGAAAGAAACCACAACGGCAACTGCAACAGCAACATCAACCAGAAAAGGTCGCTCAGAAAGAACTGTGGAGGACAGCGCACCTTTCCGCCCGCACGGATCACCGGTTCCAGGATGACATAGCCGAAGATTCCGCACAACGCAAAAAATACAAGCGTTAGCAAACAGCCCATGATGTGTGCTTAGTTCGAGTTTTGCACTTTTTAGGGCGATTTTGCTATTTCTGAAAATGCGG